>WNVL01000004.1:0-362302 GCA_034421775.1 Clostridium perfringens
CTAAGATGGATGAATTAGGAGTTTTATTAAAAATAGAAACAGATGATATTTTATGGACAACATTTGATTATAAAAACTCCAAAGGTGAAGATAAAACAGATTTTGTTATAGCTGGTAAAGTTAAATACACTTGGATTAATGCGGATGATCCAACAGAAAGAGAAGAGTGCAGCTTTGATATATTTGGTCAACAAGATGATATAAGTAAGGCATATGGAAGTGGACTAACTTATTCAGAAAGGTACTTTATACTTAAGAGTTTACAAGCTCCAACAGATAATGATGATCCAGACAGTAAAGATACAAGCGGAAGAACTAGCAAGAGTCAGAATCAGAACACTAATAAAGTTTACAATTGTGCTAGTTGTGGTAAGGATGTACCTTATAATGTCGCAAATTTCTCATATAAGAAATATAAAAAAGTATTATGTATGGATTGTCAAAAGAAGCTTTAAGAGGTGATAGAGAATGTTATTAGCAAATAAAATACAGGTTAAGATAAGACATTATGATACAGGAAATCATATTGATAATAGCTTTAGTGTAAATGTAAAAGATATTCATAATATAGTTTTAAACATTGAAGGAGATATTGAGTTAATCCTAGATGAATCTTCTTTTAATGAACTAAGAAACAAATTAAATGAAGCTTATGAGTTAAGACAGATGTGAGGAGTGTAAAAATTGAAGAACTTAGTAGAAGGTTGGTTAAAACTTTATAGAAGTATTCAGAATCATTGGTTATGGGAAGATAAGCCATTTAGTAGAGGACAAGCCTTTATAGACCTTCTACTAATGGCAAACCATAAAGACAATAAAATATTATTTAATGGTGAGTTAATAGAGGTAAAAAGAGGATCAAGAATTACATCATTAAGGCAACTTAGTGAGGCATGGGGATGGAGCACCAAAAAGACAAAAAAGTTTTTAGAACTTCTTGAAAAAGACAACATGATAACTGTAAAAAGTGACAATAAGAAAACACTTGTAACCATTGAAAACTATGAGGTTTACCAAGAAGTAGGAAACATAGAAGAAACACAGGAGAAACACCAAGGAAACAGTGAGGAAACGCAGAGGAAAAACAAAAGAAATTCAAAAGAAATTCAAAAGAAAACAAACAAGAATGATAAAGAAAGATATAAGAATGATAAAGAAAGAAAAGAAGGAGAAGAGGAGGAATCCCCACCAACCTCTCCTCGATTCTATCCTTCTCCTATTCATGAGTTATTTGCTAGTTGTTTATCAGAAGTTTGTTATAAGACATTTTTTGAAAATGCAGATATTAAAGAAGAGAATGGAGTTATAAAAATTGAGCCTGAAAATGAACTTTCTAAAGGTGCTGTTCAAAAGTATATTGAAATATTGGAAGTTCAAGCACAGAAAAAAATAGAGGTGATTTAATTGAAAAGAAGAGAATTTAGACCAGGATTAAAGTATGTATTTACTACTAAGCGATTTAAGAAAGATGCAAAGAGATTAGGACTTTGTTGTCCTAGCAGGCTAAGTTGGTTTAAAGATTGTAACGGAAGAGAAGTTTATGTTATTAATTCGCTAAAAGGGAAGGTTGGAGATTACGATGTACATCCAGAATGGTGCAAGGTGGTGAAATAAGTATGTACGCTTTATATAAAGGTGAAGAGCTATTAAGTATGGGAACTATATTTCAGATAGCTCAAGATTTAAATGTACAAGTTAGTACTGTTAAATATTACGGTTCTGATGCTTATAAGAGAAAATTAGCTAAAAGAAAGAAAAGTAATAATTCGAAGATATTGGTTAACTTGGAGGATGTAGAGGATTAAAAATAGAGGTGATTTAAGTGAAAGTTAATTTACTTGATATGTATACACCACATGAACTTGGAATTATGACTTATAAAGACATAGCAGCTAAGAGAGAAAAGAAAGATAAAGAAGTTTACGCTTATCTTAAGTGTAGAGATATTGGACTTAGAAAAAGATGGAGCGTAAAGGTTGGAGGATATAGGTGGTAGTAGTTACAGGAAAGATAAGAGGAAAGGCTAGACCGAGAATATGTAGAGGTCATGCCTTTACTCCTAAAGATACAGTTCAATATGAAAAGTTAGTAAGAGATTGTTATAAACAACAAGATGGAAGATACCTAGAAGGTCCTATAAAAGCTTTAATAATTGCTTACTATAAAATACCTAAGTCATACACTAAAAAGCGTGTACAAGCCATAAGGAACGGATTAGAAAAGCCAACAAAGAAACCAGATGCGGACAACATAGGAAAGATTATATTAGATAGTTTGAATGGTATTGCTTATAAGGATGATGCTTATATAGCAGATTTTAGAGTTATAAAAGAATATACAGAAGAACTCGAGAGAGTTGAATTTGAATTGAGTGAGGTGTAGTGAATGAACGAACAAAGAAAAGTTGAAATAGATTTTGCATTAAATATGATTCAAACCATTTGTGAAGATGCTGAAATTACTTTAATTGCAAAAGAAATAAAAAAAGGAACTTTAGCAGTTGTAATTTTAGATGCCAAGAACGGAAAAGAATATGTAATAAAGAGGGTATAAGGAGGAACAGCAATGAAAAGATATAGCTACAGTATAAATAAAAGTTTGTTTAGTTTTTCATTTGTTAATGATAATGATGCTGAAAGACATGGATGGGATGATAGAAACAAATGGTCACATTATCCTATTTTATATAGAGTTTTGAACTTTATGGAGAGTAGAGGATTTGAAGTAGGGAGGGATCCAGAAACATTAGAATATTATAAATCTCTAATTAAAGATAACTGGTATGGAAGAAAAGGAGATTTAGAATTTAAAGCTAAAAGATATCCAAGAGGATTTTCAATTAAGTTTTTTCAAAATATTAACTTTGAAAATAGAAATGGTGGAGAATATGATTCTGATAAATTTGAAAAAGCACCTTATTTAATAAAGTTGATGTGGATTAATGAAACTAAAAAGATAGCTGAATTTATAGAATCTGTAGTTACAGGAGTTAAAAATAACACCAAAGGAGATAAGAAGTCAGCTATGGATTTTATTAAGAATAATTACGTTGAAAGTTGGCATAAACCACAAAAGGATATGAATTTTAATCTTAGTGAGTTAGATGGTACAACATGTGATTATAACACTAATAATAAAGATAGAGACGAAAAAATAATTTATAACGGTGATATAAAATGTTTTAGAAATTATTATACAGGAAGATTACAAAGAGGAAAAGTTTATCACAATATAAATAATATGTGGTGGGTTATTTTAAATGATACAAAAGTAACTAATGTAGCTGATTTTGAGTTCTTTGATTTAACTACAGAAGATATAAATATTAGAAGATTGAAAGAAGATAGAAAGCCTAAGGAATATATTGATAAGTTAAACTCTTTAGAAAAACTTACAACTAAGGATTTAGAAAGAGAGCTTAAGAAAAGAAAAAATCATAAAAAGTAAAATGTTATTTTTAAAATTACTTAATAAAAATATTTTTTTAGTAATGGCTTTATTACTAAGGTGTAAGACTATTATAAATAATAGAGGTAGAATTTGGTTGCTAAGATTAAGAGGAAAATGTTCAAAAAAGGCTATTAAATAACAAAGAGAGCTGCTTAAACACAGCTCTCTATCTCAAAAGGTGAATATGTGGATTTATTTTTAATTTTATTTAATCTTTAGGAATAGGTATAAACCTATTCGTTATTAGATAAGTAAAAGTTTATCCGGTGCACAAAAAATCTTTGATTAAAGACATTTTAAAATACACAAAGATAATACAAAAAGTATCATCAGGATTAAATATTTATCCACAGTATTTACCTCCATATTCAATTTATAAAGTTAGTTTTATAACTTATATACAAATTTAATTTTATATAAAAGAAAATTAAATGGTATTTTAAAGAACATTATATCATGAATTTATATAGAAAATCAAATAAGTTTCTTTGATAAGCCAAAAATAAAGTTACTGGAGGATTGGACAAGGCTCCATCATCTATTAACTAAAAATAGCCTTCATGAGGTTTTTATGGAGAAAGAGGATAGTTATATTGTCTTAATAGATAAAACGTTCTATGGAGTTTATAAGGAAGATACAGAGAGGTGTTAATAATGAAATTAACAATAGAAAATTTAGAAGATGAAAAGATAAAAGTAACTTTAAATTTTAGAGGGAAAGATTATTCAGAAATATGGAAAGAAAAAGAATATGGATATGAAACTATAAATGAGTCCATAACTAATCAAATGGAACATGATGATATATGTTGTGAGGGCACTGATATAGAAATACTATTATGCAATATAGATGTAGATAGCTTTAAAGAAATAGCAGATGATGAAGAAGTCTGGTAAGAAGGAATTTGAGAGGTGTTAGAGATGAATATACATGAATTAAAAGTATTACCTATATATTTTGAAGAAGTAGTTTCAGGAAATAAAACTTTTGAAATTAGAAAAGATGATAGAGATTTTGATATAGGGGATATTTTATTATTAAAAGAATATGATCCAGATAAAAAGTATTTGGATATTGAGGATGAAGAAACACATTATAGTGGTAAAAAAATACTTAAAAAGATTACTTATATTTTAAAAGATATACCTACTTTAGGATTGAAATCAGGATATGTTTTATTAGCTATAAAAGAATTAGATTCAGATATAGAGCTTAAATGGAAATCTAACATGGTTGAATGGGGAGGGATATACAACGAAGAGTTAGGTAAAGATTTAATGACATATTATCCAAGTGGAACGCCTCCCTATGATACTATAACAAATCCTTTTATTAATGAAGATGGAGAAGTGTATTTTTATAAGTTTGACCAAGACGAAGGATATTGGGAGGATGGAGCAATAAGTTTTTGTGATGCTGAAGAATGGATAAATATTGATGAAGTTTTATGGTATTAAGAAGGTGAAGTAATTGGAAGTGTTAGAAGGACAAGTTAGTGTATTCGATATGCTTCAAAAGAAAGTGATTAAAAAGACTAAAGAATACGAAATTATTAAATACGGTGAAGTATATACAATACATTTTTATGATAAGAAAGATAGAGATAAATGCAGAGTAACTAAGAACTTTGATTATGTTAAGAAGTTTTTATAATGAGTGAGGTTTATGAAAAGAAAGCCTATACCAAAGAAGGTTAGAGAAGAAGTTTATAAAATGTATGATGGTCATTGTGCTTATTGTGGATGTGAACTTAAATATAAAGATATGCAAGTAGATCATATTGAAAGCTTGTATGCACATGAGGGAAAGAATGAAATAAGTAATTATAAACCAGCTTGTAGGGCGTGTAATTTTTACAAGAGTACAATGAGCTTAGAAGACTTTAGAGAGCAGTTAGAAACAATATCAGATAGATTAGAAAAGCAATTTATATATAGATTAGGTAAGAAATATGGATTGATTATAGAAACAAATAAGAAAGTTAAATTTTATTTTGAGAAATTTTAAGGAGGAACTATGGACAAGGCATTATTTGATGAAACAGAAAAAGTATTATATAAATACTTTAAATATAAGAAAAAAATATACAAATTAAAAGGTAGAGAGAAATATTTAGAAAATAGATTAAATGTAATAGAAGAAGATATAAAAAATGCTAATGTTACTATAGACTATTATCAGAATGGGATGGGAATATCTGAAAGAGTTCAAACATCATCTAAAGGTACAAGCTTTGCAGAAGAACAGATATGTAGAGAAATAGGAAAGCTAGAAAGAGAGCATATAACTATAACAAAAAAACTTTTTAGAACAAGGGCAGATATTAGATATTTAAATGATTATGTTAGTAATATGGATTTAAATTTAAGTACATTAAATGAAGAAGATAGAAGATTCATTGAATTAAAATATGGTGATGAAAAATCTATACTGTCTATTTCACAAAGTTTAAATATAGCTCAAGCAACGGCATATAGGAAAAGAGAAGAAATTATTGAGTTAGTTGCAGACTTTAAAAATACATTACTTAATATTAGTTGATAATATATAATATTTTATAGGAGGTGTTATATGAATTTTTTTAAGAAAAATAAAATTGCTATAATATCTATAGCAATAATTATAATTTTTGTAGTCTTGTTATTAATCGGTATTCATCATTATTTTGGAGACTATTTTAAATATTCTGAATGGGTTACATTATTATTAAATAGTATAATATCAATTGCTGGAATTATAGGAACAGTTATAACTATTTTGATAGCAATTACTTCAATAAATAATGAAAAAAGAAATAATGAATTAAAGAAAAGAAAGATAGCCATTATTTTAGAGTATGAAATTAACAGTTTTTTATCTTCTCTTTTTGACACTTTTTATCTTTTTTTATATAGCTGGAACTATTATAATTTTAATGATTTAGAAAAACCAACCTTTCAAGAAGGTAATTTAAATATGTTAAGTTTGGATTTTAAAGAAACATTATATGAATTAA
Organism: Clostridium perfringens; assembly: GCA_034421775.1. Classification (GTDB taxonomy): domain Bacteria; phylum Bacillota; class Clostridia; order Clostridiales; family Clostridiaceae; genus Sarcina; species Sarcina perfringens_B. Next base: position 6,447 of record WNVL01000004.1, read on the forward strand.
TATCTATTGAAGAAAGTTCAGAGGGATTAGAAATTTTTGAGTTTTTCAAAATATATAAAAATTGCATACAAAAGTTAGATAAATTTAATGATGATGAGAGAAGTATTTTTTTTATAAATAGTTTTATTGATATTTTTGAATTTTCTTTTTCTAACGAATATTCACAAGCTTTAAATTTATTAAAACATAGAACTTATGGAAGATGTCATAATTATCTACCAATAAACGATGAGGAAAAAGAAATATTGAAAGCATTTTATAATAATAAAATTGATTTATATAAGAGTGATAATAAAGATGATTTATTAAAAAAAGAGTATAGTGAAAGGTTAATAAATATATTAAAATATTTAAATTCATTAAAATGATAAATATTTGATAAAAGGATGATAAATTTTAATCAAATTTAACAGTAGAATTAATAGTGTGGACAGGTTGAATTTTTCATTGTGCATGATGCACGCCTCCTTTCAAGTTATATGTGATGTTGGGCAAAACGGAAAGCAAGGTGTAAAAGCCTTGCATCGTGGAAGGAAGAGTATTAATAAAGGTGCAACTCCTTTACCTTCCAAGTAATATAATCAAATTACTAATTTTAATAATCTCACTTAAATATACCCTAATTTGCAGGATTAAGTTCCTGCTTTATGTCGATGTAGCTTAATGGTAAAGCACTAGGGACATGTCGTAAAAAGACTAGATATAATTGGTTCAATTCCAATCATCGGCACCACTAAAAATTAATATTCCTTTGGAAGGGATTACAAAGGATGATGTGTTAAGAATCTAGTTTAGACTAGGTTCTTTTTGTTTTTAATTTTGAAATTTATATTAAAGATATTAAAAAAATAAAAAAATAAGAATGTATATAATATAATTTTAGAAAAGAGAAGGGGTGGGATTTATGGAATCAAATCAAAATTTAATTTGGATGTTATTTTCTGTATTATGTTCTGGATTAATAGGTGTTATTATATCTAATTATTTTAATAAAAAGCAGCAAGAAAAGAATCTAAAGTTAGATCTGATAAAAAATATTTTAGGATATTCACATCAATTAACAAGAGAGGCAAAAAATGATGACGAAATTTTAATATATTTAAATCAAGTATACGTCATCTTCAATCTTTCTAATGATGTTATTGATGCATTATTAGAATTTAAAGAAGAAAAGAGTGCTAAAAATCTTGTATCTTTAATAAAAAGAATGTGTGATGATGTGGAAATTGACTATGATTATATTGGAGATGATTTTTTTGAAAGTCCATTTTCTAGTAAAATAGAGTGAATAAATATTAATTTATTAACAAATAAATAAGCGAGGTGGTGATATGGCTAGAGCAAGAAGTCCAAACAGAGATAAAGCATTTGAGATATACAAAGATCATGATGGTGATATTAAATTAATAGATATAGCCAGAGAGTTAAATATAAAAGATTCTCTAATTAGAAAGTGGAAGTCACAAGATAGTTGGGATGAAAAATTAAAAGGGGCGTTACCAATAAGCAAAAGTAACGTTACTAATCAAAATCAGAATAAAACTAATATAAAAAAAGAGATTAAAGAGCCTATTGTAGAAGAAGTAAAAGAGGTGTTAGAGAATACTGAACTTACTGATAAACAAAGGCTTTTTTGTATTTATTATATAGAGAGATTTAATGCTACTTGGGCGTATCAAAAAGCTTATGAATGTGAGTATGATACAGCAAGAGTAAACGCTTCTAGGATGCTAACAAATGCTAACATAAAAGAAGAAATTAAAAGACTAACTGATGAATGTTTGGAGGAACAAGAATTAGAAGCTAAGTTGATATATAAAAGAATATTTCAGAAGTATATGGATATTGCATTTAGTGATATTGGAGATTATTTATCATTTAAAAAGGTTCGTAAAAACAAGTGGACTAAGAATAAAGATGGTGAAGATATTCCAATTATTAATCCAGATACAGGACAACAAGATTTCTTTGAATATAATACAGTTGAACTTAAAGATAGCTCTAATGTAGATACGAGTCTATTGCAAGAAGTATCAGAAGGAAAAGATGGTGTTAAGATTAAGCTTTATGATAAAATAAGAGCGCTTCAATGGCTAACAGAACATATAGGATATGCGACAGAAGAAGAAAAGTTAAAAATTGAAAAGCTTAAAGCTGAGATTAATAAGTTGACTGGTGATAACTTAGAAATAGAAGATACTAGTGAGATTGATGGTGAAATTTATGGCGATTAAGAAGAAAAAGACTATAAATTTTAAATTCTCAGATAAACATAAAGATTATATTAGAGCTTGTACTTCTAATATGTATAATATTGCCGAAGGAGCTGTTAGAGCAGGTAAAACGGTTGATAATGTATTTGCATTCGCACATGAATTAAAGGATACAAAGGATAAGTTTCATATTGCTACTGGTTCAACTGCTGCTAATGCTAAATTGAATATTGGAGATGCTAACGGTTTTGGTCTTGAATATATATTTAGGGGACAGAGCCATTGGGGAAAGTACAAAGGAAATGAGTGTCTTTATATTAAAGGACCAGCAACTAAAAATAAACTTAGAATAGTTATATTTGCTGGTGCTGCTAAAGCTGATAGTTATAAAAAGATACGTGGTAATTCATATGGTATGTGGATTGGTACTGAAATTAACTTACATCATAAAGATTCTATAATAGAAGTTTTCAATAGAACTATCGCAGCTCATAAAAGAAAAATATTTTGGGATCTTAACCCTGATAATCCAAATGCTTTTATTTATAAGGATTATATAGATAATTATAAAAAGAAGTATGAATATGGTGAATTGTTGGGTGGATACAACTATTGTCATTTCACTATAGATGATAATATAAATATCTCTGATGAAAGAAAAGAAGAAATTAAGAGTCAATATGATAAAACTTCTATTTGGTATCAAAGAGATATATTGGGAAAAAGATGTGTTGCAGAAGGGCTTATCTACAGACAATTTGCTACAGAAACTGAGAACAAAACTAAGAGATATGTTATTGAAAGAGAAAATATAGTTAATTTAATGAAGATAGTTATAGGTGTTGACTTTGGTGGTACTGGTTCAGGACATACATTTATAGCTACAGGGATAACATTTGGGTTTAAAGATGTTATTGCTTTAGCTAGTGAGAGACACTTTGGTGATGATATAGACCCTGAAAGATTAGGAGAACTATTTACTGACTTTGTTAAAAAGATAAATAATAAGTATGGATTTGCAGAAGTTGCTTATTGTGACAATGCAGAGCAAGTATTAATCAGAGGATTAAAGAATGCAGCTATAAAAGAAGGACTAACTATAAGAGTGACAGATGCGTGGAAGATAACTGTAAATGATAGAATAAATGCTACAGTTAAATTAATGGCGCAGGATAGATTTAAATATACTGAGGATTGTGAAACTCTTAAAGATGCATTCTGTACAGCAATATGGAATCCTAAAGAACTAACTAAAAGTGAAAGGTTAGATGATGGTACAAGCGATATAGATAGTTTAGATGCATTTGAATATAGTATAGAAAGAGATATTAGACGATTATTAGATGTGTTTTAATAACTTCGTTTAAATTTTATTTAGCGAAGTTATTGAGTTTTACTCAACGAAGTTAAGCCATTTATAGGCGTTTTTTTAGTTTGAAAAGTTTAGCACAAGTAAACTTTTAGAAAAAAACTGTATTTTTAGTATGAGTTTTTAAGATGTGAGGTAATTTTATGTTTTCAAGATTTAAAAATATTATTAAGGGGGTGGTATATATGATATTTAATAGGCAGGACATAGCAAAAGAATTAAATATTAAAATAGCTATGAATGATGAAATGGCTAATGCTATAAATTTGTGGAGTAATATGTATGCAGATACACCTCCTTGGGTAGATGATAAAACTAAAACAATGGGATTGCCTGGGGCTATTGCAAATGAGTTAGCTAGATTAGTTACTGTGGAATTTAAAAGTGAAATAAATAATAATGAGGTTTTAAATAGTGCTTATCAGAATCTATTAGATGTATTAAGAGTAAATACAGAATATGCATGTGCTAAAGGTGGCTTAGTGTTTAAACCGTATATAGTTGATGATCATATAGAAATAGATATTGTTCAGCAAGATAACTTTTTACCAGTATCATATAATTCAACAGGAGAAATTACAGCGGCAGTATTTTTAGAAAGTAAGGTTGTTGAAGATAAGAAATATACTAGGTTAGAATATCATGAGTTTAATGATAATATCTATAAAATTAAAAACAATGTATATGTTAAAAATAACTTGATAAGTACCGATAAAAGCTTAGGGCAAAAGACAGTTTTAAATTGTATTCCTGAATGGGAAGGGCTTGAGAGTGAAGTTTTTATAGAAACTGCTACAAGACCTTTTTTTAGTTATTTTAAGATACCACAAGCAAATAAGATTGATTCTAGTAACCCTTTAGGGGTATCAACATTTTCAAAGGCAGTTGATTTAATAATGGAAGCTGATAAGCAGTATTCTCGTATATTATGGGAATATGAAGCTAAAGAAACAGCAATACATGCATCAGAAAGCTTATTTAAACCAGATGGGAAAGGTGGATGTGAAATACCTAAAGGGCAAGAAAGGCTATTTAAACTGTTTAGCTGGGAAGGAAAAGATAGAGGGAATCTATTAGAAGTATTTTCACCAGATATTAGAGACTCTAGCTTATTTAATGGACTTAATAACATATTAAGAAAGATTGAGTTTAATTGTGGTCTTGCTTATGGAACACTATCAGATGTAAATGATGTAGCTAAAACAGCAACTGAAATAAAAACATCTAAACAGAGAAGTTATTCAACTGTTAAGGATATTCAGAAGGCTTTAGAAAAAGCACTTAAAGATACAATACTAAGTATGATTGATTTATCTAAGTTATATGGAATTAAGGTGAATGATTTAGATGTAGATACTGATGTTAGTTTTGATTGGGACGACTCTATAGTTCTTGATAGAGATGCAGAGCTTGAATCAATGCGAAATGATGTTTCAGCAGGAATACTAAAGCCAGAAATCTATTTAGCTAAGAAATATGGTGTATCAGAAGAAGAAGCCTTAAAAATGATGCCTGATGTGAAAGATAGTTTAAAAAGCAATTCTCCATTTGATAGCTTAGAGGAATAACAATATGGCGTTAACTCCAGAAGAATTAAAAGGTATTCCGGAAGGGTTTGTTAAGCTATTTCAAGAACTAGAAGATTTTATTATAAGGGATATATCAAGAAGAATTGCTAAGGTAGGAAGTTTAACTGATAGTGCTAAATTACAAGCTATTAGAGCAAATGAAATAGGTATCTCTATGGACTTAATAAAAAAGAAGTTAGAAGAAATATTAAAAATTTCAGATGAAAAATTAGAAGAGATATTTGAAAATGCGGGGCTATATTCTATGTCTAAAGAAAATGCTTTATATAGTACTGCCGGACTAGGTGAGGTTAGTGTATTAGAAAATACTGCATTAAAAAATATTATATATGCATCAATAAAACAAACATCAGGGGAATTATATAATTTAACTCAATCTTTAGGATTTGCACAAAAGGTAAATGGAAAAATAGTTTATAAACCAATAGCAAAATATTATCATGATGCAATGGACTTAGCTATTATGCAGATAGAAAGTGGTGTAACAGATTATAATACAGCAATAAGACAAGCGATCAACAAGTTATGCGAAAGTGGTATAAGATATGTTGATTATGAAAGCGGAGTAGTCAATAGAATTGATACTGCTGTTAGGAGAGCTGTATTAACTGGTTCAAATCAAATGACTCAGAAAATGACTATAAAAGGTATGGAGGAAGTAGGCAACGACTTTGTTGAAACTACAGCTCATATAGGGGCAAGACCTAGTCATGCTGATTGGCAAGGAAGAGTATTTTGTTATAGTGGAAAAAGTAGAGAATATCCACCTTTTATTGAAAGTACTGGATATGGTACAGGAGCAGGTCTTGGAGGGTGGAATTGTAGACATTCATTTTATCCTTTTGTTCCAGGTATTAGTGTAAGAGCATATACAGATGAAATGTTAGCTAATATAGATCCTCCAACATTTAAATATAATGGTAAAGAATATACTTATTATGAGGCTACTCAACACCAAAGATACATTGAAAGAAAAATAAGAAAAACAAAAACACAATTAATAGGCTATAATGCTGCTGGATTAGATAAGGATTTTCAAAATGCTAGTATACGACTAAAGCAACAAGAAAAGTATTACAAAGAATTTAGTAAAGTTGCTAATATACCTACGGAAAAAGACAGGTTACAGTTATATGGATTTAATAGAAGTATAGCTCAAAAAGCTGTTTGGGCTAATAAAAAAGTTAATAAGTAAGTTGTATTTTATATGGAATATATGTTAAATTTAGTATGACAAAAAAATGTAGTAGGTGATTTTATGGATAAATTAGTAGATTTACTAAAATATTTACTTGAAAAGTATTTATTTCATACAATTATATCAATAATAGTAGCTATATTAGCTTTTCTAAAAGCTCCAGAGAATAATTGGATTATTATTAAAGGTGGGAAATTTACATTTTTTATATTAGTGTTTTGTATATGCTTTCTTTGTGTGCAACTTATTATTAAAATATCAAAATTAGTTACAGACTTCTTTAAAGATATTAAAAATTTAGATTATGAAAGAAAGAAAAAAGAATATGATAATATACAGCATATAAATGAATTTTACGACAAATTATCATTAAATGATAAAGAAATACTTCTTTCATTCATAAAAAATAAAAATAAAATTTTAATTAATTTTGAAGGAGCTTACAGAGGAGATGGATTGCTAAAAAATACTAATATTATAAATGTGTCAGAATACAGAGGAGATATACTTGGTGCAGATAAAAGTATTTATTGGATAACTAATGATTTAGAAGAAACATTAAAGTTAGGTATGCGTCCAGTAGGAGAATTGAAACAGTATAGGCTTAAAGAAGAGTATTTTAAAGTTTTTGAATATGTTTATAAACTTAATGGGAAATTGGGAAATTTTTAAGTTTAATTAAAATGGAGAAAATCTATTGGGAATATTTTCCGATAGATTTTTTATTTATATTCCGGAAAAGTGCACCTTTAAGGATAGCTAAAAATTACTCATAAAAGTGTTTGAAAAATACAATAAAAATAAAAGGAAATGTCCGTAAATAATTATGGATATTTATAAACTATATTAATATAAGGAGGAGTAAATATGAAGTTTGGATTAGCACTAAAAGCTATGAAAGAAGGTAAAAAAGTAAAACTTCCAGAGTGGAAAGGATATTGGATTTGGGATAATGAAAAAGAATCTATATTCATGCATTGTAAGGATGGAAAAGTGTTAGATATTAGAGAAACTCAAGATGTGTATTTTACATTCTCTAATGTTGCTAGAGAAGATTGGGAGGTAGTTGAATAATGAATGAAAAAGAATTTTTAGATTGGTGCAAAAAAGAAGTATGTGAATATACCAATAAACATTTAGATAAGACAGATAAAAAGGAAATTACAACAGAGGATGTATTTGTGGTATGGTGCTGTAAAACACTTCAAAACAATAAGGCTCTATTAAGTACTACTTTATCTGATGGAATGTATTATGAGTGTACTTATAATGGCGATAAGAAGGAAATGTATGTTGATGCATATAAGAAATGGGAAAACTATAAAGTAATTAAGTCTTAGAAATAAGGCTTTTTTTATTTGTCCAAAATCTGCTTAAGACTTTAAACTGTGTAGTAAATATATTTCTTAGAAAGGATTGATTGAAGATGGCAAGTTTAAAAGAAATATTAGGAGATAGCTATAATACGTTATCTGAAGAAGTTAGAAAGCAATACGAGAATATTGACTTAGTTGATAGCTCTAAGTATGTAGAAAAATCCAAATTTGATGAAGTTAAACAAGCTAAAAAACAATTAGAGACAGATATTAAAGATAGAGATACTCAATTAGAAGACTTAAAGAAGTACGCTGGTGATAATGCAGCTTTAAGACAGCAAATAGAATCTTTACAAGCTGATAATAAAAAGAAGGATGAAGATTATCAAGCAGAGCTTAAAGATTTAAAGTTAACAAATGCTATTAAATTAGCTATAGCTGACTCAGCACAAGATGTTGATTTAGTTACTGGACTGATAGATAAAAGTAAGCTTCTTTTATCAGACGATGGAAAAATAACCGGATTAGATGAACAAATAACAGGATTAAAAGAGGCAAAAAGTTTCTTATTTAAAGCAGAAGAGACCAATAACCCATCTAATAATCCTAAATTTACTGCACCATTAAACAATGGTAATGGCGATGGTGGAGCAACTAAGAAAACATTAAGTCAATTAATGGTTGAGAAAAATGCTAATCCAGATATGGAAATTAGTTTTGAATAATAAATAAAATAGAAAAGAGGTAAATAATATGGCAAACTTTGATAGTAAAAATTTTAATGGTGAAGTATTTGGACAATATGTAGATACATTACCAGCTAAAAATAGAAATGAGCTTATAAAGAGTAAAGCTCTAAAGCCAAGACAAGATATAAAAAATCTATTTGATGCACAAGTTGGAGGAAACTATGCTACTGTTCCTATGGTTGGAAGAATAGGTGGTAAAGCACAAAATTTAGATGGTAAAACATCAGCAGAAGCTAAAAAGCTAGAAACTTATACACATAGTAGAGTTGTTGTTGGTAGACAGTCAGCTTGGGTTGAAACTGATTTTGCTTCTGATTTAACTGGTGGAAAGAATTTTATGGAAGATGTAGCAGCACAAATAGCAGAATATTGGGATGAAACAGATCAAGCAACAATATTATCAATATTAAAAGGAATATTTAGTATGACTGGAAAGGAAAATTTAGAGTTTGTTAAGGAACATACCTATGATATAACAGGAGAAAATTCAGAACAAACACAAGATTCACATATGTTTAATGCTACTACATTAAATACTGCTATGCAAACTGCTTTAGGGGATAGAAAAGCTAAATTTAGTTTAGCTATAATGCACTCTGCTGTAGCAACTAATTTAGAAAATCTAAAATTATTAAAATATATGACATATACAGATGATAAAGGAATAGAAAGAGATTTAACTTTAGGGACTTTAAATGGAAGAGTAGTACTTATTGATGATGGAATGCCTGTAGAACATGTTGATGCTACAGCTAAGTATGATAAGTACACTACTTATGTACTAGGAGAAGGTGCATTTGAATATACAAATTGTGGTACTAAAGTTCCAAGTGAAATGGCTAGGGATCCTAAAACTAATGGAGGAGAAACAACTTTATATTCAAGACAAAGAAAAGTTTTTGCTCCTTGGGGAATTTCATTTACTAAAAAATCAATGGCATCATTATCACCAACTGATGCAGAATTAGAAAAAGGGGCTAACTGGGAATTGGTTAATAACCAAAATGAAGGTAGCAAACAATATATAAATCACAAATTAATACCAATAGCCAGAGTAATAACTAGAGGATAATATTATGAACTCATATGTAGGATATAATTTTTATTCAGGAGTCTATGGAGGAGAACTTTCTTCTGTAGACTTCTTTTCTTATGAATTTAGAGCTAGAAAGTTCATTGATAAAATTACTTTTAACAGAATCACAGAAGAAAATTTAAATGATGATATAAGAATGGCTATGTGTATAGCTATTGATAAAATTAAAAAAGCTGATGAAGAAAGAACATTTAAGACTAGTGAATCAGTAGGAAAACATAGTGTTTCATATTCAGAAAATTTAATGATTAACTTTGAAAAAGACTTATATAAAGAAATAAGTGTCTATATACCTAGTCATCTATTGTATAGAGGGTGTGATTAGATGGATATTACATTATTTAATAAAGTTTTTGATAAGGAAACTGAAAGAGAAAGTTATCTAAGAACTTATATAAGTGATTGTCACTTCGAGAGTGAATTACTATCTAAGCCTGATTCTAAAGGATTAATAAGTGCTGATAAAATAACATGCTTTATTCCACATCAAAGTAAAGCTGATGACGATAAAGTTTATATAGAGCCTATACATTTTAATAAATTAAGCATGGAAGAGAAAAAGAAATTTTTCACCATAAAAAAAGGTGATGTTATAGCAAATGGAAAGGTTGATTTTGAACTCTCATCATACGAGGAAGGAAATAAATTAAATGATTTAAAATTACTGTGTGAAGCTGGAACTATTATAAGTGTAAATAATTATAGCTTTGGTAGTTCACATTTAAGACATTGGGAAGTAGGTGCTACTTAAATGTTTAAAGTAAAAGTAAATATTAATTCAACAGAAAATATTCTTAAGAAAAGACATTTAAATAAAAATGGTTTAGCACAAAGATTTTTTACTAATGAAGTTGCAAGAATGGCTAATCCTTATGTACCTTTTAAAAATGGTGGTTTAAAAGATAAGCAAGTTGAGATACAACACGATAAAATCATCTATAAAGCACCATATGCTAAAAAGCAATACAATGAGAATGCTGGCTTTGGAAAAGAAGGTATTAATAGAGGCGGTTTACGTGGTAAACAATGGATACCTAGAATGATGAATGCTAGGGGAAGAGAAATTGTTGGTAGTGTTGCTAAATTTGTAGGAGGTAGACCGAAATGTTAATTATAGAGAGTGTTAGAAACTTTATAAAAAAATGTCCAAAGATAAAGACATTTGATGATGCTGTTTCAGTAAATATAAATTATTTAAATGAAAAGCTTGATACTTATAGCATAGAGGAAGTACCTGTTAACCCAATAGTTAAAAGGTATGTAGGTGGAAGTACATTAAGACAGAAAGTTTTTGTGTTTTGTAGTAGAAATAGCTATGGTGAAGATGTATTTAATAATATAAATAATAGTAGATTTTACGAAGAGTTTGCAGAATGGATAGAAGAAATGAATAACAATGGCGAATTACCTATATTAGATGGTAATAAAGAATCACAGAAAATAGAAGTTATAACAAATGGATATGCTTTTGCAACGGAAGTTGATAAAGCAAGGTATCAAATAGAATTTAGATTAACTTATTTACAGGAGGATTAAGTTTATGGTTAATGAAATAAGAAAAAGAAAAACTACAGCTAACTATTTAAAGGTTGGAGAGAAATTTGTACTTATGGGTGTTGGATTTAAAGATCTTACAGAAAGTCCATCAGCTCAAACAACTTCAAAAAGATATGTGAATGAAAGTTCAACTACTAAAAGAGTTTCTAGTTATGATTGGAGTACTCCTTTTAATACAGATCAGATAAGGGAGCAAGAAGCTATTGATTTTATATGTGATATAGGAGAACTTCAGAAAACTGGTGCAGATGCAGAAACAGAGTATTTAATAGTTGACTTAGATAAACCAGGAACAACTGAAAAAACATTTAGAGCAAGGAAATTTAATATTGCAATAGAAGTAGCTAGCTTTGACGATGAAGATGGAGAACTAGCAGCTACAGGAAATCTATTAGGTCAAGGTGATCCAATAGTAGGGACTTTTAATACAACAACTAATACATTTACAGAAGGATTTAGTGCAAAAGCGAAAAGTGTTGGAAGAAAAGGAGATAATTAATTATGATAAAGTTAAATGGTGTTGAACTTGATTTAGATTTAATGGATTTAGATATTTCGGAAAAATTTGATAAAGAGACAGAAAAAGTTGTGGCTGAGGCTGAAAGAGCTAAAGGTAAAAATCGTTCTGAGAGCATTAAGATACAATGCTATGCTGTATTTAATTGTATAGATAATCTTTTCGGAAAAGGAACTCATAAAAAGATTTTCGGAGATAAAGTTAATTTAAGAGATTGTTTAAGAGTATTTGAACAGTTAATCTTAGAAATGAAGAAACAGGATGAAGAAGATGCGAAAGAATTTTCTCAAATGGCATCAAAATATAGTCCTAATAGAGTTCAAAGAAGATTTAATAAAAATAAAAAAAATAAGAGAAAATGATTATGAATTTATTAATAGATATAGTTCCTACTCATGTTGAAATAGATAATAAGAAGTACAAAATCAATACTGATTTTCGTACTTCTATTTTATTTGAGTTGTTAAATCAAGATAATTCACTTGAACAAAAAGAAAAGCTAATAAAAGCATTAGAATTATATTATCCTGTTATTCCTGAAAATACTGAAGAAGCAATAGAAAAAATATTATGGTTTTATAAATGTGGTAAGGAATTTCAATATGGAGAAGAAGGAAGGAAAGCTGAAAATTCGGAGGGATCAAAAAGAGAATTAGAATATTCTTTTGAATATGACGATGAATATATTTATGCAGCTTTCTTATCCCAATACAATATAGATTTACAAGAGATAGATTATTTACATTGGTGGAAATTTAGAGCTATGTTTAAATCTTTAAAGGAAGATAATCTAATAGTAAAGATGATGGGATATAGGAGCGTTAATTTATCTGAAATTACAGATAAAGAGCAAAGAAAGCAAATTAAGAAAATGAAAGAATTATATAAACTACCTGAAAGAGTAGATAAAGAGTCAGAAGAATATAGATTGTCTATAGAGGAGGCTCTATTAAATGGTGGAGATATAAGTAATTTAGTGTAAAAATAATATTTTTATACTTTAGGTGGTGATTTTTATAAAAGAAATAAGATGTCCAAATTGCAATCAACTGCTTTTAAAAGCAGACTTGATTGTTGGTGAAATTAAATGTTGTAGATGTAAGAAAGTAATAAAGTTAAAAGATAGAGATAAGAGCCACACCGCGGAGTAGTGAGCCAATGCCTACTTTTTATTTAGATAAAAGGTAGGTGATTTTTTTGTCAGACGGAAGAGTTGTTATTGATACTGAGTTAGACAATAGTGGTATAAAAAAATCTTTGAAAGAAACAGAAAGTACGCTTAAGGGTAGTGCATCTAGTTTCTCAGATTTAGGTAATATTGCTAAGAAAGCTACTGCGGTTGCAGCAACAGCAGTTACAGGAGCAACAGTTGCTCTAGGTGGTATGGCGGCAGCTTCCATAAAAGTAGGTTCTAATTTTGAGAGTTCAATGAGTCAAGTTGCTGCAACTATGGGAATGACAACTGAAGAGATAAATAGTGGTAGTAAAAGTTATGAAATGTTAAAGAAAGCTGCTAAAGATGCTGGAGCCACTACAAAATATTCAGCTTCACAATCGGCGGAAGCTCTTAATTATTTAGCTCTTGCGGGATATGATGCAGAAAGTGCAGTTAGTGCGTTACCTAAAGTTCTTAATTTAGCTGCGGCAGGTGGGTTAGATTTAGGATATGCATCTGATGTCGTAACAGATAGTATGTCAGCTTTAGGACTTGAAACTGACCAATTAGAAACTTTTATTGACCAATTAGCCAAAACTTCTCAAAAATCTAATACAAGTGTTGCACAACTTGGTGAAGCTATACTTACTGTAGGTGGTACAGCTAAGATTCTTAAAGGTGGAACAGTAGAATTAAATACCGCATTAGGAATACTTGCTGATAATGGTATTAAAGGTGCTGAGGGAGGTACAGCATTAAGAAATATAATTTTATCTCTTTCAGCTCCAACTAATACCGCAGCCGATGCTTTAAAAAGTTTAGGAGTAACAGCTTTTGATTCTCAAGGAAACTTTAGAAGTTTAGATGATACTTTTATAGATTTGTATAAAAGTTTAGATAAACTAACGGACCAAGAGAAGAAAGAAGCCATAACAAAAATATTCAATAAGACAGATCTTAAAGCAGTTGAATCATTACTTGCTATGTGCGGTGGTAGATTTGATGAATTAAGTGGTGCAATAGAAAATTCAACAGATGCTGCTAAAAATATGGCTGAAACTATGAATGATAATCTTAAAGGGAAGATAACTATACTTGGAAGTAGTTTAGAAGGACTAGGAATTCAAGTATATGAAAAAATGGAGAAACCTTTAAAAAAAGGTGTAGAAACTGCTATCGAAGCAGTGGGTCAGTTATCGGAAAGATTATCAAGTGGGGATTTAAGTGAAAGTGTTGATAAATTAGCAGAAGGTTTTGGAGAATTAATAAGCAAATTAGCAGATTTTGCAGTCCAAGTTTTACCTTTAGTTATAGATGGACTTAATTGGCTTATTGAAAATGGGAATACTCTAGCAACGACTTTTGTAACGGCAGCTGGAGCGTTTGCAGCATTTAAAGTAGTAGCTTTTATAAAGGGTGTTGTAGATGTGTGGAATAGAGCTAAAGATGTTGCTTTAGCTTATAATGCTGCTATTCAAATTTCTAAAAATACAGAGTTGTTATTAGCATCAACTATGTCAGCAAGAGAGGTTATTGTAGCGGTTTTAACTGGTAATATGACATTAGCAACTGCTGCAACCACTTTATGGACAGCAGCAACCAAAGCATTATCAAGAGCGATGGCTTTTGTAGGTGGTCCAATTGGATTAATTGTAATTGCTATAACTGCATTAGTAGCAGGAATAATTTATTTGTGGAATACCAATGAAGATTTCCGAAATGCAGTTATAAAGATTTGGGAAGCAATAAAGAATGGCATTAGTGTTTGTTGCGAGGCTATAGGTAAGTTTTTCACCGAAACAATACCTAGATGGATAGAGAATTTAAAAAACTGGTTTAAAGGATTACCAGAGTGGTTCTCAAATATTTGGGAAAATATAAAGAATTATTTTATAACAAAATGGAACGAAATAATTAGCTTTTTTACAGAAACGATTCCTGGATGGATTGAAAATATAAAGAATTGGTTTGCAGGTATTCCAGATTGGTTCTTAGGAATATGGGAAAATGTAAAAGGATATTTCATAAATAAATGGAATGAAATAATAAGTTTCTTTACAGAAACTATACCAACATGGATTAATAATATTGGAGCTTGGTTCATGGACTTACCTAATAAAATTCATGATGCAACAGAATTAGCAGTTGCAACTATAGTTGGTTGGTTTAAAAATTCATGGGATTATTTAGCTACGAATATTCCGTTGCTTATTGAGAGTATAGGTACATGGTTTAGTGAACTACCTGGTCGTATATGGGAATGGCTATTAGAGTCATGGAATAACCTTGTTACTTGGGGAAGTGATATGTGGAATAAAGCATCTGAAATATGCTTACAATTCTTAGATAATGTTACTCAATGGTTCAGTGAATTACCGGATAGAATTTGGACTTGGTTAAAAGAATCATGGAATAAGGTTGCTACATGGGGAACAGAAATGTGGCAAAAATGCAGTGAGGTATGTAGTGAATTCTTAAAGACTATAATTGATTGGTTTAAAAGAATACCTAGCAATGTATGGAACTGGTTAAAAGAAACTTGGAACAAAGTCAAGAACTGGGGAAGAGATTTATGGAATGCTGCAAGTGATGCAGGTAGACAATTAGTTAATGGTTTAGTAGATACAGTCAAAACTTTACCTAGTAAAATGCTTAGTATAGGGAAAGATATAGTCCGTGGTATTTGGAATGGTATCAAGAGCATGGGAAGTTGGTTGTGGGATTGTGTAACTGGTTTCGTAGGTGGGATAGTAGATGGATTCAAAAGGGGGTTAGGTATTCATTCCCCTTCAAGAGTTATGAAAAAAGAAGTTGGTAAGTGGATTCCACCAGGAATAGCAGAAGGTATAGAAGATGAAATGCCAACTTTACAAAGAGATATAGACGCTAATATATCTGAGTTAACTTCAAGAATGCGAATGACTGTTGACTATGAAACATCCAATACGGCAACTAAACTTTCTTCAAACTCTAACAGAGATATTTTAAGAGGTTCTAATTCAGATAATAATAATTTAGATAAGAAAATAGTTCTTAATGTTGAAAACAAAACTTATTTAGATGGTGAAGTTATAGCAGAACACACAACACCATTAGTTGTTGAAAATATAACAGATGAACAAGAAAGCTATAATGTGTCAGTTGGGGGTGTCAAATAGAATGAAAAAAATATATGCTTTTATATTTAATGGTAAACATTCTTTTAATGATTTCAGAATTAAAGTAAAAGATAAAGTTGTAATTCCATTCCCTAAAAAGAAAGTTACGATACAAGACATTCCAGGGGGCGAATCTATAGTTATTCCAGAAGGAGATAATTTAGAAAAAGCATATGAAGATATTAAAATAACATTAAATTTAGATATTTTGAATAAGAAAATAGTTAAAAATAAATTTAGAGAGATAAAAAGATGGTTATCTATAATAACGGATGACCATCTTATTTTTTGTGATGATCCTGATTATTTTTATATAGTGAAAGATGTAAATGTTCCTTCTGGATTTGAGAAGGAATTAATTGATAGTGGAGCAACGACAATAGAATTAACATTATCTCCATTTCAATATTCACTTATAGGTCAGGAAGAATTAACTTTACAAGAAGAAAACTATTTATTTAATCCTGATTTACCATCGTTTCCAAAAATAATAATTGGAGGAGAAGGTTTAGTCTCTATTAGATTTAATGGGAAAAAAGTTAAAGTTGATGTTGGACAAGAAATAATTATAGATGTAGAAAAAGAATTAATTTATAGAGAAAGTAGTATGGAAAATAATCGAAAAACAGGTAATTGGGAAGATTTGGTGTTACTTCATGGTGATAATACTGTAATAGTTAAACCTTATCCTGGGAGTAGACTTGATTATGTAAAATTAATTCCTAATTGGAGGAGTTTGTAATATGAATAAAATAGAGTTTTATAAACCAGGTAATATAAATTATAGTGCAGATGGAAATGTAAATTTAACAGCTACAAAAGCACTTTTTAAAATACAGTTAAATGGTATATGTGAGATTGAAATAGAACAACCATATGATCCAGAGGGAAGATGGAAACTTATTGATGGAGGAGGAGTTATTAAAGCTCCCACTCCGTATTCTGATGGACAATTATTCGGAATATACAGTATAAAGAAAAATATGAGAAAGACAGGACTAATAATAAAAGCTAGACATATAATATTCGATTTATACTATAGCACAACAGAAGATATAAGAGCAGTTAATTGTACTTGTAGAAAGGCATTGGAAATTCTTTTGAAAGGTACTCCATTTACTGGTGAAAGTAACATTGTAGATTTAAATACTTGCTATTTTGTAAAGATGAATAGAATAGAAGCTATAAACGGAAATAAAGACAATACTATTCTAAAAAGATGGGGAGGAGAAATATTCCCTGATAACTTTACAATATACGTAAACAAGAGAATAGGTAATGATTATGGTGTTGAAGTAACTTATGGTAAAAATATGCTTGATTTAGGTTTATTAGAGGATAGGCAAAATATAGTTACTAGAATTAAACCAGTTGCCTTTAATGGTAGAAGGTTACCAGAGTTGTTTATTGATAGTCCAATGATAAATAAATATAGGATTGTTTATGAGAAATTTATAGAGTTTGGAAATCTTAAATTAAGGTCAGATTTAGAAAATGACGTTGAAGATGACGATACAAGCATTATTTTTGAAACAGAAGAAGAACTCTATGCAGCTATGAGAGAAGAATGTAAAAAGCTATTTGAAAATGGTATTGATAAACCTACTCTTACAGGAAATGTTAAAGTTGCTCCTATAGAAAATTCAAATAAATACAAAGGTTTTAAAAATATAGTTAATATAGGATTAGGAGATACTATAAGAGCTTATCATAGTGAGTTAGATATTGATATAAAGAGTCGTTGTATTGGTTATACATGGAATATACTAACTGAAAAATACGAAGAAATAAATATTGGTGATGAAGTTAAAAACTTTTTTCAAAATACAACTGATGTAGCTAATATAATTTCTAAAGGTACAACATCAAATGGAGAATTTAAAAGTGAGTATCTTACAGGAATAATAGATGCTTTAAAATGTAAGTTTAGAGCACAGAGAGATATAGCACAAACCCAACATGTTAGAGCTATGTTATTTGAAGATAAAATAAAAGGGAGTGCAACTTACGGAGCAATGTGTTTAGGGTCTATGGGTTTCCAAATTGCAAGTAGAAGGACACCAGATGATAAAGATTGGGAGTGGCAAACTTTCGGTACTGGACAAGGATTCTTTGCTGAATGGCTTGTAGGTAAATTAAGAACCGTTTTAATTCAAAATATGGATGAGTCTTTTCAGATTGATTTAAATGGATCAGGCGGAGCTATTTTTAAGAATAATGGAAAAGTTGCTATGGAAATAGCAAATAATATGATTAATTTATATAACTGGATGAAGGATGAAGATTATATAGGTGGTTTAATGGCACTTATAAATAATAATAATCCTGATAGACCAGTAGTTGCATTAGGGAATGATTTTGATAGTGCAATGATGTTTACTTATCCAGTAGGAAATAATAAACATAATCCTTATATAACGTTTGATAAATACAGAGTATTGGGTAATAAATACCCAATTACTGTTGAGGAAGAAAGCAATTTTCTTAGAAATGTACATTTTTTAAGTGCTTGTTTTGCTAATTCAGAAATATATGAAAGCACAGCTCAACATTTAATTTTAAAGCTTTTAAAAGATAGAAGCTTATTTGTAACTGATGGAGATATTAATTTTTTTGAAGCTAATAAATTAGGATTATATTTAACAGGTCAAAATGGAACAATAGCTTTAATAAAAAGTAATAGTTTTAATATAAGTAATATTTTATGGATTAATGAAAATAGTTCTGATATATGGAGTAATAAAAATATAAAGACTGATAGGAATATTCATGCTAACGGTGATATAAGTTGTGCTGGGCAAAAGCATAGAATAGTTACCACGGAACATTATGGGATGGTTAAAATGAATGCTTTTGAGACGGCTGAATGTTATTTTGGTGATATTGGAAGAGCTAAATTAAAAGACGGTAAGTGTATTATAAGAATGGATAAGAAATTTTTAGAAACAGTTAATACTAATATACAGTATGAAGTACAAACATGGGCTTATGGTAACGGTAATGTATGGGTTGATCCTTCTGAAATGTATCCACAATATGTTATTGTTAGAGGAACTAATGATATAGAGTTTGGATATAACATAATGGCTAAACAAAAAGGTTATGAAACTGCAAGAATGGAGAAGTATGTAAAAGAAAAAAATACTCCAGTAAGGACTAGAAGTAATAAAGTGAATACAATAATTAAGCCTAAAGAAAGGAGTGATGATTATGCATATAGATTATAAAAAAGTCGAAATTAATTCAGATGAACTTATAGAACTTAAAGCTATAGAGCATGATATAAAAAGTAGATTTGTATTATTTCAATTTATCTCTAATAACATTCCTATAAATCTAAGTGATTGTAATGTAAGAGTTTATGGAAAAAACAATCTAGGTAAAGAAATATTTAATAATCTAACTTTAATTGATCCTTTAACAGGAAAAGCTAAATTAGAATTAACAGATGCTTTTCTAGTACGTGGGACAACAATATATCAGTTAAAGATTTATAATT
Organism: Clostridium perfringens; assembly: GCA_034421775.1. Lineage (GTDB taxonomy): Bacteria > Bacillota > Clostridia > Clostridiales > Clostridiaceae > Sarcina > Sarcina perfringens_B. The sequence goes on from WNVL01000004.1 coordinate 25,864, forward strand.
CTCAAGGGGCTAGACTAAGTTCAAATATATTTTCTTTAGAAGTAGGACAAGATTTAATGGATGATAATTCTATTGAAAGTACAAATGAATTTACAGCTTTAGAAGAAGCTTTAAAAACAGTCGACAATATAGATATTAATTTTAGAGATGTTAACTCTAAAATAGAGCATCAAGGAACAAATATAAAAACAAATAAAAATAACATAGATAAATTATCTAGAGATAAATTAAACAAGCCTACAATAGTAAAGGGACAAGCAGGCTTTGATTGGAAAATAGTAAAGTTTGAAGATGTTAAATATGTTACTGCATGGAAGTATATAGACATTACAGGAACTGGATGGCATAAGTTAGAATTACCATTAAAGTTAGAAACTGAATTTGGGTATAGTGTGACTTTAAGTGGTTCTGATGGAGTAGTAATTCCATTTTTAACAGAACCGAGCTTTGAACAAAATTCAATATCTGTTTACATAAGTGATAATAGTAATAAATATTGGCGTTTCAGAGTAATGGTAAATGGATTTTATATAGAGAGTTGAGGTGATTAACTTTGAAAAAAATAATTATAGACATAAATAATCGCAGTTCAGATTTTATTACTGCGGTTGAAGATGATAATAATTCTGATGTTTATAAAATTATATTGACAGAAAATAATGAAGCTATTGACTTAACAGATAAAACCGTAAGAATGGCTTATATATTAGACTGCACAACAGAAAGAGATATTATTGACCTTAACATAACAAATCCTACTGAAGGAGAAATAACATTAGTAATTACAGAAACTTTAACTAGAAAAGAAGGTAATTATAGTTGTCAGCTTTTAATTTTGGGAGCGAATGACTATAGAAAACATAGTAACTTCTTTAAACTTTATATAGGTGAAAACATATTTAGTTTAATGGCTAGTGATATTATTTCTAAGCCAACTTTTAGCTTATTACAAGAGCTATTAAAAAAAGCAGAAACATTAAATACAGAATTAACTAGCAATGTTAATTCGGCAGATAAATTAAATAGTAGTATAAATAAAAATATAGTTATTGCAGATAAGTTAACAAATTCTTTGATAGATAAACTTCAAGAAGCAACAAAAGTTGAAGGTAATTTAGAAAAATCAATATTACAAGCTAGTAGTAAAGAAGAATCTTTAAAAGAAAGTATATCAGAAGTGAATACTATAAATAGCTCTTTAGAAAACAATATAAATAGTGCTAAAGAAATAAACACTAATTTAGATACAAGTTTAGATCAAGCTAATACTACAATTACAGAAGTTACTCAAAAAAAGGAAGAGTTAGAAAATACTATAGATGAAGCTGATACAATTAATGATACTTTAAGAGAAACTATAGAAGAATCTAAATTAGCAGCAATAGAAGCAACTTCTAAAAATAAAGAACTTAAAGATACTTTAGAGGAAACTTTAGAAGTTATAAATAATCTTGATGAAAGTCAAAACCTACCTAAGATAAGAGCAGATTTAACAGAAGTACAAAACGGACTTAAATTAAATCAAGCACTTGAATATAAGGGGTATTCCATTGAAGCTGAAAACACATTAGTTGGTAGAACTGAAAAGATGATTATAAAGGGATTAACTTTACAAAATTTATTAGAGTATATACCTCCATTCACGTTAGAGCATGATGACCCAAAAAATCAAAGTAGTGATGCGATTTACAAAAAAATAGGTGGTAAACTATCAATTAGAATTATTCCTAAAATAATAGGTGATAGCTCTAAAGTAAGCTTATACTTATCAGCTAATGGTAGTTACGGATTTGTTGATTATTTTACTAATAAGTATATAGATACTACTAAGCAAAATTTAAACTATATAACCTTCATGGTGAAAGGGAGAGATATCAATGACGATAAAAACTTTATAGGTGCAGTTGCTAAAATACAAGATATAATAATGCTTAATAGAAATGTAGCTAATCCTCCATTTAATCCACCTAATTATTTTACTGGTATAAAATCTTTTGGTGAGGAAGAAAAAGAAGGAAACAAATACAAAATTACTATAGTAAGCTGCAATGAAGATAACACAAAAGAAGAACGAAAGAACATTTTTATTAAAGAACCTTTACGTGGTTTTGATGAAAATGTGTGTGATATTTTACATGAAGATGAAGGACAAGTTAAAGTTACAAGAGTGATGGAAGAGTACACATTTACAGGTAATGAAAACTGGCAAATGTTTGGTAGGTTTATAACATCTAAAAAAACTCTTTTTTTCTATACTGATTGTTTAGATGGGCTAATGAATCCAGGTAGTAAAATTATATGTAACAATTTTATTTACTCTTTAGATGATATTTTGAATACTGACTATAGCGGTATTAGACCATTTATATTAGAAGGAAAAGAGTATTTAGGAATAAGAATAAATTGGGAAGATTTACACTATACAGATAGAAATTTAGAGGGATTTAAAAAGTGGTTAAGAGCTAATAAAACAACAATAGTATATCAAGCACTTAATCCTAAAATAGAGATAGTTGAAAATTGTATAGATATAGATTTAGATACTTATTCAAATAAAACTTATTTCAGGATAGAAAATAGTCTACCTGGGCTTTTAGATTTTAAAGTACCTAGTAATATAGCAAGTATAGTTCAAAGTAATGCTAAAGCTATAAATGAGCTTGATGATAGATATGATTTCTTAGTATCTGCATTACTAGCTATAAAAAAAGATATAGCATTAAAAACAATAAAAAATGATTTGAAAAAATAATTTAAAATAAAAAATTAAAAAACGAAAGGAAGATGTAAAAATGGCATACGAATTATGTAAATTTCAAATTCAATCAGGAAACTACAACAAGGAGGAAATGAAAGAGAACTTAATACTATTTAAAATGACAGGAGATTTAACAGCAAAGCAATTTATGGAATTAAGCGATATGCTTAATCCTAAAACAAATGATGTGCAGGTAGAAGAAGCAGAAGGAGAAATAAACTAATGTTTAAATTTATACCAGAAACAATAAGTTGGATGTTGATAGCTTATTTGATTTTTAAAACGTTCGATAACTTAACAGGAATAGCAAAAACTATTAAAAATAAAAATTATAAAAGTAGAAAAATGAGAGATGGTTTAATTCGTTGGATATCTGAATTGTTAGCTATAACATTTGTACTGTTTTTAGATATATTCCTAAATCTTAAATATGCTCTTATAGGAGTTACGTTAGCACTATTTATATATAAAGAATTAGGAAGTATATTGGAAAATTTTAATGAGTTAGGTGTTAATCTGGATCATATAAAAGACAGTATAGAGGTGCTTAATCCACAAAATAAGAATGATAATAAAAAAATCAAGGACGAAACCAAAGAAAATAAGAACGATATATCAAATATTGAAGCTAAAAACTAGATAAAACAAGACAATGAATTAGGAACTTTAGATAAGTTCTTTTTTTATTGCCTTTAATTATATAAAAAATAATGAAAGGATGATTTAATATGAAAATATCAGAAAGAGGCGGACATAATTTTCAAGCTACAGGAGCAGTAGGATTAATAAATGAAACAGTAGAGGATAGAAAAGTATTAGCAGCTACATACAAATATACTAAAGCAGCAGGGCATAATGTGTTAGATGTAACACCAGGTAATTGTGATGCTAATACAGACTTAATATTAGGAGTGAATAAGGCGGAGAGATTTGGAGCTGAATTATTCCTAAGTTTTCATTTTGACAAATGTTATGATCAATACGATGGAGCTTTAGGCGTTGCTTGTTGGATTTGTGCAGAAGGTGGAAAAGCCGAGGAATATGCAAGAAGCATAGTTAATACAGTTGCAGAGGGAACTGGACTTAAAAATAGAGGGGTTAAAGTTAATCCTAAACTATATGAGTTAAGGAAAACATCTATGCCAGCAGTTATAGTAGAAGTTTGCTTCTGTGAAGCTACTGAAGATGTAAGAATCTATAAAGAAAAAGGTTCTGATTTAATAGGTAAATTAATTGCTGAAGGCGTTTGTAAGGTAGCAGGTGGACAAGTACCAGGAACTATAATAGAAAATGTAGAGTATGAAATAAAAGAACCTAAACCAGTGCCAGTTTATGATAGAGATAAATTCAAAACTAATGCTAGAGCTTTAGTTGCTTTAGATCCTAGAGATAATGCAAGTGAAGTTTATGAGGATTTAGGAGAAATTTACGCTAATGAAAGATTTTATATTCTTCCTGAGGTATGTGATAAAGGTAATTATTTACCAGTTCTTTATTGGAAAGATGGAGCTAACAGAGCATCAAATAAAGTTTGGGTAAAGAGTAAGCAAAATTACATGATGATAGATACATATCATAAAGTAGTAAATGTAGCTACAGAACTAGACGCTAGATACGAACCTTCTCCAAATTCATCTACTATGGGATATGTATGTAATGGAGAAAGACTTCTATTACATAAGATAGAAGGTAATTATGCTTTATGTACTTACTTTGCAGGAGAAGGATATAAAACAGCATGGTTTACAGCTGAATATATTGAAAAAATTTAATATATTATTATAATTAAAAGTGTAAACATCTATTAATTTTAATTAATAAAAGCGAATAAAAAGAGAGGGGAAGTTAATTAATTTTAGCTTTCCCTCTCTTTTTTTATTTACTCTAACAACCGTAGGCAATATTATTATGTGCATTAATAATAAATGTTATTTAAATTGTTTTGAAATAATCAAATAAAATGGTATAATAAGAGTAAATTTTATACATTAATTCACTTATGTACTATTATAGTGATGAGAGTTAGAGTAATTTCTAACTCTCCTTTTTAGTTTGGATAAAAATGATTAATTTTACACATCTTTCATATGTATAATGAGTTTATAATATATTATTAAAAAATATAAAATATTGTAAATTTTATTATAATGATGATATATTATATATAGAAAGGATGTGTTTTTATGTACGATGCTATGGATATTGCTGAGTATGTGTTGGATTATTGTGAGAATATAGTAAAAAAACCAATAACTAATTTACAACTTCAAAAATTTTTGTATTATATACAAGGGGAGTTTCTTAAAAATACTAAAAAACCTATATTTGATAATCCTATAGAAGCATGGCAATACGGTCCAGTTGTTCCAGAAGTTTATTTTTGGTTCAATAAATTTATGTCAAGTCCAATAACAGGAATTAAAACTTCAAAAGAATTATGTTTAACAGATAAAGAAAAAGAAATAATAAAAAATGTTATTTCTAAAAATATAAACTTAAATCCATGGGAGTTGGTTGAGAAAACTCACAACGAGTCACCTTGGATACAAAATTATGTTGAAAATTTAAATCTTGAGATAGGTATTGAAGATTTAAAAAGCTTTTTCTGTGAGGATAAATAATGAGTAGTTATATTTCAAAATATAAAATAGAAAAAGTATTGGATGACTTAATGACCAAAGATATTACAACTGTTGAATTTGAGCCTGATGGTGAATTTATTGAATATAGTATAATATTAAATTATATAGAAAAGTTACGTCTTGATGGAAGAGAAAAATTACATTACAATGTAAATCTCTACAAAAATCAAGCAGGTGATATAAATCATAAATTAGTAAAAATATTGGATTATGTGTTATTGGAAATTCCTAGAGCGAATAAATTTGATATTTTACAAGAGCAAATAAATAGAAGTGATATACTTTCAAGAAATATAAGAGCTGCTCAAAGAGAGAGTAGTGAAAGAATGGCTAGTCATGAACAAAAAATAGAGAAAATGCAAGGTGATTTTATAAGTATATTAAGTATTTTTTCAGCTGTAATAATTGCTTTCTTTGGGGGAATGAGTGTCTTAGGAAGTGTGTTTGCTAGTATAGATAAAGTTTCTAAATATAGAATTATATTTATGACTGCTTTAGTTGGATTCATAATGTTTAATTTAATTTATATGTTATTACATTCTATATCGAAAATTACTAAAAATAGAATAAGTGTAGATATAGAGAGTGATCGTTGTTGGGGATGCGAAGAAAATTATTTTATTAAATGTTTAGCTACTAAATATCCGATAGTTTTTATATATAATATTGCTACAGTAGCTATTTGTGCATGTACATTCATTGCATATATATGTGATAAGTATAATTTGATTACTTATATAATAGAACGTTTTAATATTGCATCGGAGCAATATAAGATTAATTTCATACCAATTGTAGGATTTATTTTTCTTGGAGTATTATTAATTATTATATATATATTTAACAAGAAAGTTAAACCATTGAATAAACTTTCTTGTAACAACAAGGAAACTAAAGTATGTGGCTAGTATATATTGCAAATTTGAAATGTTGAACTATTTCAAAATTTTGTTATAATAAATTTGTAGTATCAAAAAAGACTACAAGCTCCTATTTGAAATTTTAACAAAGCAAAGAAGGTTGGTGTTATCCAACCTTCTTTTACTTTCAGGAAATAGAAAAATTATATTTATTATCAACATAAATTTTAATTCAATATATATATGTATCAGAGAAAAATTTTATTTGTTTTTATTTTAGTAATTTAGGAATATTGAAAAAAATATATGCTAATATAAATATATTTTTTTTCATTATATATACTTATACAATGAAAATGCAAATTAATAACTGGATAAAATAGAAATAGTTAGTAATATATATTTTTTTTATCGATTAATTTTCAATAAATGGTATAATTAAACAGTAGTTTTTTATTAAATATTATAACCTTGTCAAATGAAATTTTAAGCACGAAGAAGGTTGGCGTTGTTCCAACCTTCTTTTGTTATTTTGAATTAAATTGTTAGTCTTTTTTTATAGAATAATTGATGATATATTATATATAATAAAATTAAAAGTCTATATCAGTTTTAGAACGAGCGGAGAACCACTATTTACTTCAAAGGATAAATTTTTTTCATCTTGTGGATGGCCTGCTTTCTCAAAACCAATAGATAGAAGTATAATAAAGGAGAAGGTAGATAGAAGTCATGGAATGATTAGAACTGAAGTTAGAAGTAAATTAGGTAATTCACATCTAGGACATGTATTTTGTGATGGACCAGAAGAATTAGGTGGGTTAAGATATTGTGTAAACTCAGCTTCACTAAAATTTATTCCGAAGGAAGAACTAAAAGAAAAAGGGTATGAAGAATATTTAGAAATATTTAAATAGAAAAGTAGGTGTTAAAATGGGATTTTTATTAAATAAAGATGGAGAGAATGATTTTCTTTTAGCTGATACTTATTCAAAAGATGATATATTTTGGATAACTTTAAGAGGATTAATATCTAAAGGGAAAATTGATGAAGCAGAAGATATGCTTTTTAGGGAGACTGAAAAAAATCCTTCTATGGAGATATATGAAATAGGAGAGAAGATGTATAGCTTACTATATAAAAAAAGTGAAGAAGAGCTTGAAAAATATAATTTCTCTAAAGAAGAAATTGATTTAGGTTTAAAAGATTTGAAGAAATTAATAGAAAGCAAGAGTTTATAATCTATTTATACATAATAATAAACCGAACCAAGGGGAGATAATTATGAGAAGTTTAAATAAAGAAGTTTTTCTTCAAAAATATCCTCATGTAGAAGAGGAGATAGAAAAAAATAATATTAAGTTTGAAGATTTAAAAAATATATATAATGATTTTGTAAAGTATGAGGGATCATACTATAATCAAGCTGATTTTATAGCAAACATACTGCGTTCAAATGAAAATGTTCATTCTGTTAAATCAAGAATAAAAAATCCAGAGAGATTAATAGAAAAGATAGTGCGAAAAACAGAAGATAGAAAAGAAAAATATGGTGAACATTTTTATTTTAATACTGATAATTATAAGAATGAAATAACAGACTTAATCGGAATAAGAGTATTACATATATTTAAGGATCAATGGAAGGCAATACATGATTTTATAATAAGGACTTGGAATGTAATTGAGATAACAGCTAATGTAAGAGATGGAGATGATAGAACTATATTTGATAACTTAGGCATTGAAGTTATATCAAGACAATCAGGATATAGATCCGTTCACTATCTTGTGGAGTGTTATCCAACGAATCAAAAGGTTATTGCGGAGATTCAAGTAAGAACTATTTTTGAGGAAGGATATGGAGAAATAGACCATAGGCTTAGATATTCTCATAATGAAATTCCAGAAATACTAAAATCTAATCTTTTACTTTTCAATAGAATTGTAGGAAGTGCAGATGAAATGGCCTCATTAATAAATATGCTAAATAATAATTTAGATGATAAAGATGCTTACTATGAAAGTAAGCTAAAAGAAAAAGATGAGGAAATAAGAAAATTAAAGGAACAAATTAAGCAGTTAAAATAATTGAGAGCTATCTTGATGAAAAATCAAGGTAGCTTTATTTAAAAGTCATATATGAACAAAATATTAACTAACTATTAATAAAGTTAAGAAAAATAATGGGTTTTCAAGAATTTTAGAAGAATTTGAGGGAATATACCCTTTGATTTTATGGGCTTTGAGGAGTAAGATGAACAAGTTCACTATGTTTTTTATTAATAATATTTAAAGGAATAATATTAATAAAATGCATAATGAGAACGAGTTAAAATTTAAGAAAGGGTGACAATGATGAAAAAGAAATCAGTTGGAATTACCATGGCCGTCTTTTTATTAGGAATATTCATGGGGGCTATTGATTCTGGGATTGTTTCACCAGCAAGAGATATAATAGCTGATGGATTAAAAGTTTCTCAGGATGCTAGTGTATGGGTTATTACAATATATACCTTAGCATATGCAGTATCAATGCCTATTATGGGAAAACTTTCTGATAAATTCGGAAGAAAAAAAGTGTACATGGTCTCAATAACTTTATTTGGACTAGGTTCTTTATTATGTGGAGTATCAGATTATGTAAATAATTATACATTCTTATTATGTGCGAGAGTAATAGAAGCTATAGGTGGTGGCGGAATAATGCCGATAGCTACAGCTTATATAGGAACATCATTCCCAGTGGAAAAGAGAGGTTCGGCCTTAGGGATGATTGGTGGAGTATATGGAATAGCAACAGTTATAGGACCAACTTTAGGTTCAGGAATACTTTCTATTTTTGGTGATAAAAACTGGGGATTTTTATTCTTAGTAAATGTTCCAATAAGTATAATAATATTACTTATGGCAACTAAATTAGAAGAAAATACTTCTGCAAAAGGAGTTAAGAAGTTAGATATCTTAGGTTCAGGAGTGTTAACTGTATTAATTTTATCTTTAATGTATGGGGCTACAAACTTAAAATTCTACGATTTTATGAATTCAATAAAATCATTAGATGTTTGGCCATATCTTTTAATATTTGTAATATCAATTCCAATATTAGTAGCAGTAGAAAAAAAGGCAGAAGATCCAGTAATAAACTTATCCTATTTTACTAATAAGGAAATAGCAATAACTTTAATATTAAGTTTCGTTGTAGGATGTGGATTAATGGCAACAGTATTCATTCCTCAATTTAGCGAAAATATATTAAGAACACCAATGGGCAGTGGTGGATATATAGTTACAATATTTGCAATATTTGTAGGTATAGCAGCGCCTTTAGGCGGTAAGTTTATTGATAAAATAGGGGTTAAAAAAGTCTTAATAATAGGTATGGTTTTAGTTATAATAGGAAACCTTTATCAAGGATATATAACTACTAAATATCCAGGTATGGTTAACTTAGTAATAGGACTAGCTATTATGGGATTTGGTTTAGGATTTTCTATGGGAACACCAATAAACTACTTAATGCTTAGTTTAGTACCTGATAATGAAGCTACAGTTGGACAATCAGCGGTATCATTAGTTAAATCTATAGGGATTGCAGTATCACCAAATATACTTATTAACTTTATATCAGATGCTGGTAGAAGAGTACCAGACGCCTTACAAAAAGTTATGCCACATGTAGATGGTATGTCAAACTTTATGGCTTCAAATGGAGGTGTTTCTTCAAACTTTGCAAACTCAATGGGGAATGCTAGTGTTACTAATATATTTAGTCTTATAAAGAAAATGGTTCAATCACAATTTGTATCATTAGGTGATAAGTTTGCTAATAATCCTCATATAAATATAGATATGATTCAAAAATCATATATGCAAAGCTTAGACGGAGCTAAAAATGCTATAGAAACTACATTCCAACAAGTAATGAATACAGGATATACTAAATTATTCTTAACATGTGCCATTATTTCTTTAGTAGGATTAATATTAACACTTATGTTAAATAATAAATTAATAACTATGAAAAACGAAAAATTACAAACTAAGGAAAAAATTGATTGATAAAAAATGTTTTTTGAGTTATGATAAATAAAAATAAATAATTTTAAGATATTGCTAGGGGTGCTGTAAAAGGCTGAGAGGGATTTTTAATTCTAACTCTAATAACCTGATTTGGTTAATACCAACGTAGGGAAGTATATTTTAAGTTGTGATTTTTCATATTAGAAAATATTATTATGATTAATTAGAGAATATATTTTTAAAAGGTTTAGCAATATTGCTAAACCTTTTTTGTTGGTATAAAAGTGATAGTTAGTGGGAAAGAGGTGAAAAAATGATTGTTAACGGTAAGAATGTGGAAAAAGGTGACCTTAATACAGTTTATGATTTACTAGAAAGTCTAAATGTAAATAGTAACAGAGTTGTTGTGGAACTTAATAAAGAGATAGTTAATTCTTGTAATTATAATGAAATCTTACTGAATCACGAAGATGTAATTGAGATTATTGCTTTTGTTGGTGGAGGATGATTAATTAATAAGGATTTAAGAAGTTTAAGACAATAAAAGGTGATTGAAAATAAAAGAGAAAAATGATATAAGGAGCCTTTATGAATATAAAGATTAATGAAAAGTGGAGAGAGGTAAAAGAAAATTGCACAGTATATTCATTAAGAAATGAAGAGTTTTGTGGTGCAGATGTTATAGTTTTAAATGGATTTCCGCTTGTAGAAGATAAAGAGTTGAAAGATGGAGACAAGGTTGTCTTTATAAAAAAAGGAGTTATGCCTAATAAAGATGAGTTAGAAGAACTAATGGTATCTAGGCATACACCAGGTATTCATGAAAAACTTAAAAAAATTAAGGTTTTAATAGCTGGATGTGGTGGTCTTGGATCTAATATTGCTATTTCTCTAGGAAGAATAGGGGTTGGAAGTATAAGCTTAGTAGACTTTGACATAGTAGAACCTTCTAATTTAAATAGGCAGCAGTATTATATTGATGATATTGGGGAATTTAAAGTAACTGCTTTAAAAAGAAACTTAATGAGAATAAATCCTTTTATAAAAACAGATGCTTTAAATCTTAAGCTTTCTGAAGAGAATATGGAGATTTTAGAAGAGGCTGACATAATAATAGAAGCATTTGATAATCCAGATTACAAAGCCTTATTAGCTAATTATATTTTAAGTAATATGAAAGACAAATTTTTGATTTCCTCTTCAGGAATGGCTGGATTTTATGATTCAAACTTAATAAAAACAAAGCAAATAACAGATAAGTTTTATATTTGTGGAGATTTAGTAAATGAAGCTAAGGAAGGCTGTGGATTAATGGCTCCTAGAGTTTCTATATGTGCAAATCACATGGCTAATTTAGTTATAGATATAGCTATTAACAAAATATAATTTGCTAAGAAAGACTAATAAAAAGAGTAGGTTTTAAATACTTTTTTAGACATAATTTATATTTAAAAATAAATATTAGTCTAAAACATAAATAATTAAGAAGAGTAATGAGTAGAAAAGGGGAGTTTTTTATGGACAAGTTAATAATAGGTGGAATAGAGATAAAAAATAGACTTTTTGTCGGAAGTGGTAAATATCCTTCAAATGAAATAATAAAGGATGTTTTAGAGGGAAGTGGATCTCAAGTTATAACTTTGGCCTTAAGAAGAGTAGATTTAGATAATAAGGAAGAGGATATTCTTCAAAATATACCAAAGGATGTAATATTATTGCCTAATACTTCTGGGGCGACCAATGCAGAGGAGGCTATTAGAATAGCTAGGATAGCAAGAGCTATGGGATGTGGAAACTGGATAAAGATAGAAGTTATATCAGATTCTAAGTACTTGCTTCCTGATAATGAAGAAACCATAAAGGCAACTAAAGTACTAGCAGATGAAGGCTTTGTTGTCCTTCCTTATATGTGTCCAGATATTTATGCAGGAAGAAGATTAATAGAAGCTGGAGCGGCAGCTGTAATGCCACTTGGTGCACCAATAGGAAGTAATAGAGGGTTAAAAACTAAAGAATTGATTCAAATAATGATAGATGAATTAGATATTCCTATTATAGTTGATGCAGGTATAGGAAAGCCATCACAGGCTATGGAAGCCATGGAAATGGGAGCGGCAGCTTGTTTAGTTAATACTGCCATAGCATCCTCTGAAAATCCTATAAATATGGCTAGAGCTTTTAAAATGGCAGTAGAAGGTGGTAGATTAGCTTATGAAGCTAAAATGGGAAGAGAATCAAAGTTTGGAAATGCTTCATCTCCACTTACTGGATTTTTAGATTAGGAGATGATTTAATTGAGTTTTTATGATGTAGTAGAAAAATATAGAGCTTTTGATTTTTATGGATATTTTGATTCTGTAAAAAAGGAAGATGTATTAAGAAGTATTTATGAAAGAAATAAGAGACCAGAGGATTTACTTAATTTAATATCTCCTGTGGGAGAAGAAGTTTTAGAAGAAATGGCTCAGGAATCAAGAAATATCTCTTTAAAATATTTTGGAAGAACAATATTATTATATACACCTATGTATATCTCAAATTATTGTGTAAATAAGTGTTCATATTGTGGGTATAATGTAGAAAATAAAATATGTAGGAAAAAATTAAATCAAGAAGAAATAGAAAAAGAGGGGGAAGCTATTTCAAAGGATGGGTTTAAACACATTCTAATATTAACAGGGGAAAGTGAATATCATACTCCAGTAGAGTATATAGAAGAGAGCATTAAAACTTTGAAAGAGAAATTTCCTTCAATAACCATCGAAATATATCCAATGACAGAAGAAGGATATAAAAAGGTAGTAGAGGCAGGTGCTGAAGGGCTTACTGTATATCAAGAGACCTATGATGAAAAGGTATATGATAGGGTTCATGTGGCTGGCCCAAAGAAAAATTATAAATTCAGATTAGAAGCTCCAGAGAGAGGAGCAGAAGCTGGAATGAGAAGCATAAGTATAGGTGCATTATTAGGATTAGCTGATTTTAGAATAGATGCCTTCTTTACAGCAATGCATGGGAAATATTTAAGGAATAAGTATCCTCATATAGATATAAGTTATTCAGTGCCAAGAATAAGACCCTGTGAAGGAGGACTTAAAAAATTAAATGAAGTTGATGATAGGGAATTGGTTCAAATACTTTTAGCCTATAGACTATTTGATCCTCAAGGAGGAATAAATATATCTACTAGAGAAGGAAAGGATTTTAGAAGAAATTTAATTCATTTAGGAATAAGTAAAATGAGTGCTGGAGTTTCTACTGCTGTTGGAGGACATTCTTTGAAAGAAAAGGGAACAGGTCAATTTGATATAAATGATGAAAGTTCTGTAAGTGAAGTTAAGGAATTAATAAAGAGTCAAGGCTATCAACCTATATTTAAGGATTGGCATAGGTTTTAAAATAAGTTTTTAATTATTAGAATGGTGATTTTTAATGTTTTTAATAACAAATAGAAAGTTAGTAAATAGGGAAAGATATTTTAATACCATAGAGAAAGCAAGCAAATACGGTGTTAAAAATATAATTTTAAGAGAAAAAGATTTAAGTACAGAGGAATTAATAGGTATTTATATAAAAATAAAAGAATTAGTTCCAGAAGAAACAAACATAATAATAAATTCCAATATTGAAGCAGTAAGAATTTTGAAAACAAAGTTTATTCATTTAAGCTTTAATGATTTTAAGAGAAATTTAGAAGAAATTAAATCCTTAGAGGTTGGAGTATCTGTTCATTCTACCCTTGAGGCCATTGAGGCTGATAGGTTAGGGGCAAAGTATATATTAGTATCTCCTATTTTTGAAACACAATGTAAGAGGGGAGCAATTCCTAAGGAAAGTAGGTTTATAAAAGAAATTAAAGAAAAAGTAAATTGTACAGTGGTAGCCTTAGGAGGAATAAATGAAAATAACTTTAAGGAAGTATTAGAGGCTGGTGCTGATGATTTTGCATGTATGTCTCTTTTGTTTATGAGTAATAATATAAAGAAGTGCTTAGATACTTTTAAAGCTCTTTAAATATATCTAGATTTACTTAAAGGAAAGTCTAAATCATATGATTATTAATAGAAATATGATATAATTGATATTAATTAATAATTACAATTTGTTATCAAAGGAGAATTGATTATGTCATTTGAAAGAATAGATATTTCAGATAGAAGTGAACAAGAAGGAAGAAATTGTGTAATCTTATATAACTTTGGAAATAAAGAATTAAAGAAAATACAAAATTTTGCTAGAATAATGGGAATAAAAGATCAAATAATTTTAAATTCTAAAAATGGAGATGAAACTATAAAGAATATATTAGAAGACAAAATTGAAAAAACAGAAGGTGAAGGAGTTAAAGAAAGAGCAATAATATTTAATGCCATAGCTCCTGGAAAAGTTCACATATTTTTAGAAAACTTAAAAAAAGTAGGCATACAAAGACCTTTAGTTGCAATGGTTACAGAAACATCTATTAATTGGACTATTGATGTTTTAGTTAAAAATTTAATAGCCGAAAGAAAAGCATTAAAATCAGGAGATATGACTACTCACGAAAATAACTAATTTACAAAGTTTTTAATTTGTATTAATACCAATAAATTAAATATTTTTTATACTTAAAATCTACAGATAGTTTATCTGTAGATTTTTTTTTATTTATGGGAACTTTTTATTTACAAAGAGAATCTAAATAATGAATAAAGAACATAGTTATGTAAAGAAAAGTGGAGGGGTAATGGAAATAGGAAATTTGATAGAGTTTAATATATTGAAAAATAGAAAAAAGAAAGTAAAGAGTAAAGTAAATCTAGCAATGGAAGGTGATAAGGAAGCGTTTATTTTTCTTATAGAAGAAAATATGGATTTCTTTTATAGGGTTAGTAAAAGAATATTACAAAATGAGTATGATGTAGAAGATGCTGTTCAAAACATGATAATAAAAGCTTATGAAAATATAGAAAATCTAAAGAATGAAGAATATTTTAAAACTTGGATAACAAGGATACTTATAAATGAGTGTAACAAGATACTTAATAAGAGAAATAAGATAATACCTGTATCAGAGATATTTGCTGGGGAAACTTCTGATGAGAAAATAGGTGAAATTGATTTGAAGGAGGCAATTAAAACTTTAAATTTAGAGTTTAGAGTTGTTATAGAATTATTTTATTTTGAGGATTTATCCATAAATGATATTAGTAAAATTCTTAATATACCTAAGGGAACTGTGAAATCAAGATTAAGCAGGGGAAAAGAAAAACTTTTTAAAATTATAGGAGGAGTTTAAATGAGAAAAGATTTAAATAAAGAATTTGATAAAGAACTTAGGGATATAGGGAAGAATAAAAGTTTAAGAGCTAGTGATGAATTTAAAAATAAAATGATAAAAGTTTTAAATGAGTTACCGGAACGTAATAATATACAAAAAAAGAAAAAATATAAAAAAGTTATTGGATTTTCATTAATTGGTATTTTAACACTAGGAAGTGTTTTAAATGTTTATGCTCAAAATAATGAAGCATTAAAAGCCACATTCTCGAGCATTAAAAAGATATTAAATATAGGGGAAAGCTACTACGAAGAAAAAGGAAAAAGTATAAATTTAGAGGATTCATTTTTTGGAACAACTATGACGTTAAGTGATGTTTATTATGATGGCTCAAGATTAGGCATAACATATGAAATAGAAAGTCGCAGTAAACTAGACAAAAATAAAAAGCTAATTATTTTTCCTATAATAGATAGTGGAGATAGAGAATCTATCTATTATAGAAATTTAAGTCATGATGGAGAATTTATTGATGATAACACATATGTTGGAATAGCAGAATATGATTTAACCATGAGTGATTTAGGAGAAAAAGCTAACTTAACATTTTTAGTAAATGATTTATATGGCAATTGGAAGGGAAGATATCCAGAAAAATATAAATTTCAGCTTAGCTTAGATTCAAATGATATAGATAAGGATATATATAATATAGAAGAAACTATAAATTATAATGGTGTTGAATTTAAAATAGAAAGTTTAACCAATACGCCTATTCAATCTATTTTAAATTATAAATCTTTAGGTAAGATTGATGAAAGTAAAGAAGATCTTAGAGGATATGTATTAGAACCTATAATTCTTGATGAAAAAGGTATTCCCATAGAAGTTAAAGGGTTTAACTATAGTTTTGATGATAGTAACAATATTTTAAAAGGAGATGGAAACTTAATATTTGAATATATTGAGAAAAAACATAAAAATGTATTATTAATACCAGCTTTAAAGAATGTATTTAATGATATTAATGCTGAATTAATTAAAGGGGGAAGTATGGAAATAAAAAATCATAATAATGGTGCTTTATATGAAATAAACACTTATCAAAATGGAGAAAATCTTGAATTTAGTTTAACTGCTAAGGGATATATAAGCACAGTTAGAGATTTATTCAAAATCACTAAAATAGAGAAGGATACAGAGGGAAATGAAAATTTTTCAGAAGTTGATGTTAATTGTGAATTCTTAGGCCTTACAGATGAAGGGTATTCATTTAAAGGAACCATAGAGAATTTTAATAAAGATGCTAAATATAATATAGAATTTCCGAGAGAAAATTATAAAATAGTTGGAAATAATATAAGAATTAATATAGAAAAGTAGTATAAAAGGCGTGTATCAAAATAACTTTTTATAAAACTTACAAACAGTATGAAGAGAATATCTAGATGAGCTTTAGAATTTAAATTATTATGGAGAAGATATTACGTTAAAAAACTGAGACTGTTCGAAGCGTAGCAAGTTTCGAAGTTTTAGTAATATCTTCGGAGTAATAATTGTAAATTCTTAGCGAAATCTAGTAATTCTCAGAATATGTTTGTAAGTCTTATTTGTTATATTTTGATACAGACCCTTTATAGTTTAGAAAAATATTATTTATTAAAATTTATTGATTTTCCGTCTGAAGTTAGAATTATCTCTCCATCTGTATCAGTTCTAAAGGTCTTAATATTATATTTTTTTATTATGTCTAAAGTTTCTCTATGTGGATGTCCATATTTATTATCTTTAGCACAACTTATTATTCCATACTTTGGAGAAACGGCTTCTATAAAGGTATTGCTTGATGAACTACTAGATCCATGATGACCGAATTTTATTACATCTGAATCAAGAGAATTTTTATACTTAGCTAAGGCTTCCTCTTCAGCTAACTTTTCAGCATCACCAGTAAATAAATAAGAAGTATCACCAAAGCTTAATTTCATTATAGGAGAATAATCGTTAAGTTCTTCGTACTCTGATTTTTGAGGAGTAAATACTTCGAATTTAGCTCCTTCTCCTAAGTCTATAATCATTCCACCTTTTAATTCTTTCGTTTTTAAACCTTCATCTTTTACTGCTTTAACAAGATTTTCATATGTTTTAGTTGTATGAGTTATTTTAGGAGAATAGAAACTTTTTACTTCATATTCTTTAAATACATCAACCATTCCACCAATATGATCTTCATGGGGGTGAGTTGCAATAACTAGCTCAAAATCATCAATGTTTTTAGCTTTTAATTGTTCTAATAGTTCTTTAGAATTACTTCTTGGACCAGCATCTATTAAAATATCATTTCCATTTACTTTTATATAAGCTGCATCTCCTTGTCCAACATCCATATATGAAATCATAAGATTTTCATCATTGGGTGATTTAGAGCTTTGAGTTAAATCTATTCCAAAATATCCACCAACAAGAACAATTATAATTCCAATAATTGATCTGATTATTTTTTTGTTTTTATCCATGCACCAGTCTCCTTAATTTTGTATATTGATGAGAAAGAGACTCATCAATAAGAATTATAATTTAATATATATTTTCATAGATGTACATTTTTTATATTAAGAGTAAATTTTTTAATAAAATTAAAAGAATTTTTTCTAAATTTTAGATTTTTAGAGGCGATGATTAATTTAAAAGCACATTTTACTATATATTATTCATATTTATATAGGGTTCATGATATATAAATATACATTCTTGTTGTATATTTATTCAAAATCTAATGGTATAAAAAATTTAATGTTACGCTAAATTTAGATTATATGGTGTTTTGATTCTGAATGATATAAAATGTTTGTGTTATATTTATTCAATATTCTCTTGCGAAATGAATAAATATTCAATATAATGGATTTATTGAAGTAATAAGCAATAAATATACAAATAAATAAAGGGGGCAAAAAAATGAAAAATAAGAAGTTAAAGACTATTTTAGTGGGGGCAATATCTTTTAGTCTTTTATTAAACAATTTCATGGTTAGTGTTTCAGCAGAAGAAGTTTTAGAAGGAGAAAATGTAGTCATTTTGGAAGAAATTAGAAAGAATAATGAGGATTATGATTCTAATGAAACTTTAAATGAAAATGGGGAAAAAGTACTTCAAGTAGAGGAAGAGGAAAATAAAAATATTGCTGAGGGGATAATCTTAAGTAATAACTTAATATCTATGACTGATGAAAGAGAGATTAAGGTAGAGGTTGAGTTTGAAAATAATGTCCAAGCTGAGAATTTAGTCTGGACTCTTGGGGGCAAAGAGTTTGAGGATTGGAAAACTTGGAATATAGAAGATGGAGCTTATACAGGTGAAAATTATATAGAATTTCTTGAGGAACCAGTGGTTGAAGAAAATAAGATTAAGGCTACTTTAAAGTTCAAGCTCTTATATGGAACAGAAAATGCTTCAAGATATAGAAGCCAATTTCCAGAGTTAATAGGAGATTATAATCTTGAAATTAAGGATTCAGTTTCTGGAGAAAGTAAAAAAACATCAATGAAACTGAATGTTTATGATAGTTATAAAAAATATGACGAGTTAAAACCAGCAGTAGATGAAATATTTAAAAATGCTAGAAAAGATATATATTTAGAATATGAAGTTTTGGGACAATCTGTAGAAGAAAGAGATATGCACTTTGTTATTATGGCAAAGGATAAGGCTTCAGTTGATAAGTATTTAAATGAAATTGTTCCGCTTATGAATGATAATCCTGAGAAACTTCAAAATATGATAAAAGATGGAAGTTTAGGTAACTATAAGGTTCCTATGTTTATTAATAATATTCATGCGGATGAAACCCCAGGAGTTGATGCTCAGATAGAAACTCTAAAAAAATTAACTACAGAGAAGGATATAACTTATAATGTATCAATTGATGATAAAAATCTTCAAGGCGGTACAAAGGAAGAAACATTAAATGTTGATGATCTTTTAGAGGATGTTATAATTCTTATGAATTTAACAGAAAATCCAGACGGAAGGTACTATAATAAGAGACAGAATGCAAATGGATTTGATTTAAACAGAGATAATGGATATCAAACACAAAAAGAGACTAGAATAGTTGTAGAAGAAATTGCTAAGTGGAATCCTATAAGCTTTTTAGAATTACATGGCTTTGTAGCAGGATTTTTAATAGAACCTTGTACGCCACCTCATGACCCAAACTATGAGTATGATTTATTAGTGGATAAAATGTTAGAACAAGCTAATGTATTTGGTAAAAGTGGTATTGCAAATAGTAAATATGATAGTTATTTTATTCCCTATGAAGATTCTGAAACAGGATGGGATGATGGCGGACCATCATATACACCAGTTTTTGCAATGCACCATGGTTCTTTAGGGCATACTGTTGAAATACCTGAGTTAAATGAAGATAGCGTCGATGCTTTAGTTTATGGACTTTTAGGCTCTATGAATCATATTCAGGCTAATAAAGATGAATTGTTTTTAAATCAGTTAGAGTACCTTGATCGTGGTGTTAAGGGGATAGATGCGAAGGATACAGTTGATAAATATCTTGTTAATCAGGCCGGAGAATCAGTTGGAAGGCCAAGGGGAGATAATAAAAACTTCTTCCCAGAGTATTATGTCTTGCCAGTAGATGAAGAATTACAAAAAAATGTATTAGAAGTTTATAATATGGTTGAACACCTTTTGAGAAATGGTGTTAAGGTAGGAGTAACAACTGAAGATGTTGAAGTTAATGGAGTAAAATATCCAAAGGGAAGTTATCTTGTGGATATGCATCAAGCCAAAAGAGGGTTAGCTAACATGCTTCTATATGATGGATATGATGTTTCAGACTTTGATGAGATGTATGCAGAAATAGTTGTTAATTTCCCAGCTCTTAGAGGTTTTGATGAATATGAAATTAGACAAGCTGATGCTTTTAAAAATAAATATAATACTGTAAAAGATGTAAAAAAACCTATTAATATTTTTGAAGATGGAGATGAGGTTGTTTTAGAAAATACAAGTACAGATACTATAAAGGCTATAAATAAACTCCTTGAAAATGGAGAAGAAGTAGAGGTTATTTTAAATTCAGGAGATGATTTTTCTAAGGGAGATTTTTTAGTTGAAGTTAATGACATTAAAGAATTATGTGATGAATATTATTTAGAATTGGAAGAAGCGAGTGAGAGAATTAAGAGTGAGACTTTAGAAAAGCCTAAGGTTGCTAATATTGGTTCAGCTCAAAGCACATGGATTTTAAAAGAACTAGGATTTGAATTAGTTCCTGTTGATGATGCAACTATAATAGTAGATGATTATGGAAATGCCAATATTGATTACTTGAATGATGATAAGGATTATTTAGGTATAGGAATATGGTCATTAGATGCAGTCAAAAATAGTGGAATAATACCAGAATTTGATTATGAGGCAACAGACCCATCAGGATATCATGAAGGATTAGTAAAAGGAATTTATAACTTAGATAGTATAATAACATCTGGATATGATGAGGAAGAACTAATATACACAGCTAATGGTGCTTGGATATCAAGTGTTTCAGAGAATGCTAAAGTGCTTGGTAAAATAAGTGATGAAGAGGATTTCTTTATTGCTGGATGGTGGCCTAATCATGAAAAAGCAAAGGGAAAGGTAATGGCCTTTACGGAAGAGGTAAATGGAAAAAATCTAACTTTATTTGCTGATAATTTAATGAACAAAGCACATCCTCAGCATAAATATAGATTAATTTCTAATACAATATATGCTTCAACTTATGATGAAAATAAGGACATAACACCTCCAGAAATAAAAATAGAAGGTGTTGAAGATGGAAAAACTTATGACAAGCCTGTAACTCCAATAGTTACAACAGAAGAAGGCGCTAAACTTTATATAGAATTAAATGGAGAGGAATGGGATTGGAAACCTATAGAGAAATCTGGAGACTATATTTTAAGTGTAGAAACCGAAGATGAGGTTGGTAATAAAAATCAAATTAAGCTTTCATTTAAAATAAATATACCAGGTGATGATTCAGATAATGAAGATGACGATAATTTAAATGATGATGAAAACAATGGTGGAAATGGAGACAATACTGAGGATGCGGACAAAAATAATTCTTTGCCACAAACAGGAGTAGAACTTGGTAGAGAAATCATAATATTTTTAGGGTTTATATCAACTATTGGAGGATGTTTCTTAAAATTTTCTAAAAAAAGATAAGAATAGGTAGATTTAAATTAGGTTGTTATTTTATGTTAGTTAGGAAACTATATTCCTAACTAACATTTTTTAGGTTGTTTTAAGAGAAGAAGTCTTTGTTAATAATGTAAAAAATAGAATTTATTATGTAATATTTGAAAAAAATACAATTTAATGGTAAAATTTAAATGTGAGTTAAACGTTTAAATAAAATGATGATTAAAAGTTTAGCTATAAAATAGTTATTTATAGGGGAAAATAATTATTTTTTATATTATAGGTTTATATGATTATAGGGGGAATATTATTATGCCTATGTTAGATATGTCTTTAGAAAAGCTTTATGAGTATAAAGGAGTTAGTCCTTTACCTAAGGACTTTGATGAATTTTGGGATGAACAGTTAAAAGAATTGGATAACTTAGATGTTAAGGTTGAAATGAAAAAGGCTGATTTTCAAAGTCCTATAGCTGAATGTTATGATTTGTACTTTAATAGTGTAGGTGGAGCTAAGATATATGCTAAATTTATGAAGCCTAGAGGGGTTAAAGGAAAAATACCAGCATTACTAGAATTTCATGGTTATCAGGGAAGAAGTACTGATTGGAGTAATAAACTTCATTATGTAGCCAGTGGAATGTGTGTAGTAGCTATGGAGTGTAGGGAACAAGCAGGTTTATCAGAAGATATTGGAGGAGATAAAGGACACATAGTAAGAGGATTAGTTGAAGGAAGAGAAAAATTGTTATTTAAAAATATATTCTTAGACACTGTAGTTCTTGCTAGAATTATAATGAATATGGAATGTGTAGATGAAGAGAGGGTTATTACTACAGGAGGTTCGCAAGGTGGAGCATTATCTTTAGCCTGTGCAGCTTTAGAAAATAGAATTAAAAGTGTTTATGCATATTATCCATTTTTATGTGATTATAAAAGAGTGTGGTTTATGGATTTAGGTGGAGAAGTTTATGATCAGTTAAAAAGATATTTTAAATTTATAGATCCAAATCATGAAAATGAGGAGTATGTCTTTAACACTTTGGGATATATTGATATAAAAAATATGGTTCATAGAATAAAAGGAAAGGTAAATATGGCAATAGGGTTAATGGATCATATATGTCCGCCATCAACTCAGTTTGCAGCATATAACAATATACTTTGTGAAAAAGAATTAGTTGTATACCCTGATTATGGACATGAGTCTTATTTGCCAAAATTAAGTGATAGAATATATAAATGGGCCATAAATGTTTAAATTGAATATTATTTTATTACTGATATAATTATATTTAAAGGGATGAATTTTAGATGAATTCATCCCTTTATACATACTTAGAAAGAAGATGAGATTATGAGGATTATTGATAATGAGAAGGATTTTAAAGGATTTTGTGGAGAAAAAGGAATAAGATTAGCTTATTTAAGTACTAATACTTGTTGTGCTTGTGGAGTTTTAAAACCTAAAATTGAAGAGTTAATAAAAAAATATGGAAATGCAAAAATTGTTGAAGTTGAGGCTGATAAAAGCTTAGATATAGTGGCACAATTAAGTATTTTCATGTTTCCAGCAATTATACTTTATATAGATGGCAAAGAGGTTTTAAGGGAAGCTAAGTATATAAGTGTTGTTGAACTGGAAAAGGTTATAGATAGATATTTTAGACTTTATCAATAGAAAATAAGTAAATATATTTAGAAAGTAGGGAATATTAATTTTAAGTCCTACTTTTATTCTTATAAGTAAGTATATGAAGAGTAATTTGCTTTATAAAGTAAAATTTTATATACTATATACAAGTTAAATATGAATAATTTGACAATAAGTTAATATATTTTTAAAAGAAAGGAGATAGTATGTGGGATTCACTAAAAAAGAGTTATAATCATGTAAAAAATGCCATTAGATTTTTAAGAGATAAAAAGAATTATAAAAATATAAAGAAATTACTAAAGAATTATAAAATACTAAGTGATATATCAAATATAATAGTATCTGCTTTAGTATTTTTAAGTGGTGTTCTTTTAATAATTTCAGGAGTTTATCCTACAATATTTTATAAAATAAAATTTTTAGATACTATATATAGTTTATCCTTTTTAAGATTTTCACATAGAGCTTCAGTTTTAATTGGATTGATGTTGATAATGACTTCAAAGGAAGTTTTCTTTAAAGTTAAAAGAGCTTATTATGTTACACTAACATTACTTATAATTGGAGGAGTCTTTGCATTTATAAAAGATTTAGATTATTCAGAGGGAATGTTTATTTTAGGAGTTATAATCTTATTAAGATTATCGAAGAAAAGTTTTTATAGAGAGAGTATTCCAATTAAAATAACTAAATTAAGTACAATATTAATTATTTTTTCATTTATAATAATTGTATTTGCAAACTTTATACATAAATTTAATATACATTTTAGTAGAAACTATAGATATTATGTAGACTTTTTCCAAAGTACTAGAGGTTATTTAAGAATAGCTTTATATACTTATGTAGCATTCATAATATTCGTTATAATATGGTATTTAACTATGCCTAAAATAGAAAATGATAAGAGATATGTGGATGCAGATTTAGATAAAATATCAAAGTTTTATAGTGAAATAGATTATGGAACTATATTTTCTCATTTAGTTTATCTAAAAGACAAAAAAGTATTTTGGGCTAATGAAGGTAAGTCCTTAATAATGTATAGTAAATATAAAGATAAAATAATAGTTTTAGGAGATCCTATAGCTACTAGAGAAAATTTATATAGTAGTATAGAAGAGTTTCAAGAATTTACAGATTTATATGGATATGATGTTGTTTTTTATGAAATAGAGGAAAGAAACTTCTCTACGTATCATGATGCAGGGTATTATTTCTTTAAATTAGGAGAAGAGGCAGTAGTAAATTTAGAGGAATTTAACTTAGTTGGTTCTAAAAAAAGTGCATTTAGAAATACTTTAAGAAGAGTTGAAAGAGAAGGTTATAGTTTTCAGATTATAGAACCACCTTTTAATAAAGAAGTAATAGATCAATTAAAAGAAATATCTGATAAATGGTTAGGAAGCAGAAAGGAAAAGGGATTTTCTTTAGGGTGGTTTAGTGAAGACTATATACAAAGATCACCTATAGCTATTTTAAAGAATGATGAAGAAGATAAGATTATGGGTTTTGTAACATTAATGGATGCTAATGATGGAGGAAGGACTATAGCAATAGACCTAATGAGAATAGATAAAGATGCTCCTAATGCCTCTATGGATTATTTAATGCTTAATTTATTCATAACTTTTAAAGAAAAAGGATATAAATATTTTAGTTTAGGAGAAGCACCATTATCTAATGTAGGTTTTAATATGCACTCACATTTACAAGAAAAGCTAGCAAGATTAGTTTATAATAGCGGAAATATATTTTATAGCTTTGATGGTCTTAGAAGATATAAATCAAAGTTTTCACCAGTTTGGCAACCGAGATATTTAGCATATCCTAAATTTATGTCTTTACCAGAAGTGTTTATTAACCTATGCTCATTAATAGCTAATTCAAAAGAAAGAATAGAAAAAAAGTAATTTAAGGAGAGTTTTATATAATTTAAGAAAAAAGAGTCAGAGATAATCTTTATTGTCTTTGACTCTTTTTATATTATACAGCATGTAAACTTTCTTTATTATTTCGTAAATTATATAGTAGCAATAAAAAGCTAGTTAAAAATCAATAGTAAATTAAAAAAGATATATTGAAGTTTTTTAAAAAAATAAGAGGAATATTTTTTTTTATACAGAATAAACAATAAGTTTTTAAATAGATATGAAAAATCTAAGGTTTTAGGTTAATATTTATCAAATGAAAATATTTTAAAGTGATTTTTAAGAGGTGTATAATAAGAATAAATATTTAATAAAATAAACTTTAAGATGTTTTATTAAGGAGGGTATAAATATGGGAAACTTTTTTTTAGAAAGTGATTTTAGAGCTTTTGATATAGACAAATCAAGAAGTAGAGATAAATTTATATTAGAAGGAAGACGAGTTACAGCTGATAAGTTAAGAGAATTAAATAATGCTGGACTTTTAGAATTTATGAATTCTAGAGGATTAAGTTCTCATTGGGAAAAGCAATATATAACAAGCATAACTTGGCCATTAAAGAGAGTTAACGATGAATATGTTGATAGGATATATTTATCTTACGGAAAAAATAGGGCTGATATTAGAAAGCTTATAAAAATGCTAAATCTTTTTCATGATATTGATGGAAATAGAATAGAAGATGATATGGTATTTAATTATATTCCTCAAATTCAACTAGGAATAGATGCTAATTCTTGGAATACAGCTTTATATTTAGATAAATACAGTACTATAGAACAAAGAAATCTTGTGAATAAAATAAGAAAAAATTATGAGCTTAAAGAAAAATTTAAAAACATCCTTATGGCTTTAGAAGATAAGGGTTATAAGCTATATCTAATTAAGGATAATAACTATAGAAATTATGAAAACGAATCAGATTATGTAGAGGATATAATAAGATATACAGACAATGGAGAAAAATATGGTTTAACTATAAGGAAAGACTACGATAAAAAACACAATAGTAATTCAAAAAGTAAAATAATGGATTTTGTTAAGAGTGAATTTGATAACTTAATGGATGTTTATTATTTTGTTTCATGGGATTCATCTGAAAATGATTATTTAAGATAATAAAAAAGGCTAAATCTAAGTGGGAAGTATTAAAAGATATTTTTACTTAGATTTAGTCTTTTTGTATAGGGTATTGATTAAAAGCATAAGAATATTTTAAGTAAATTAAATGTTTTTATTTAAATAGTTATTATTTTGATTAACTTTATTCTGAATAAGTCTTTTTATAGAAAAGAATAGCTTAGTAAATGATGAAATTAAAACAATTCCAGTAGCTAAAGAACCAGCTAACATTAATGTATTGCATCCAAGGGATAAAGCTTTATCTATATTTCCTTTTAAAGTTTCTAGCATTGTATAAAACATACCTCCTCCAGGAACTAAAGGAATTATCCCACATACTAAGAATACTAATACAGGAACTTTTAATACTCTAGCTGAAATCTCAGAGAATAGAGATATAAAAATAGCTGCTAAAAAATAATTAAAATTTTCATTTGTGCTTATAAATTTTGAAGAAAAAAGATAAACAAACCATCCTAAACCACCACATAGAGAAGAAAAAAATAAATTCTTACCTTTTATATTAAAGATTATCCCAAAACCTAAAGCACTGAAAAAAGCATAAATTGAGTTGATTATTAGGTTCATAGAGCCCTACCCCCATATTGATTTATTAATATAGATAAAATACTGGCGCTTCCAATAGCAATTCCAACAGCTATTAAAAATGCTTCAATAAATTTTGCACTTCCAGCAACTAACTCTCCATCTATTATATCACGAAGTGAGTTAGTTATAGCAAGTCCAGGGACTAATGGCATTAAAGAACCTATTATTATTTCATTTAGATTAGGAGCAATATTTAATTTTACTGCAAGAAAGGCTAGTAATGATGCGAAAGCTCCAGATATTATATTCATAAAAAAATTGTTTGTCTTTAAAATATTTAAAAAATATGAAAGAAGACAAAGTACTATTCCTATAAAACCAGAGGCAAGGGCATCTTTTGTGTTTCCTCCAAAGATCAGAGTAAATGAAGAAGCTGTAATTAAATAGCCTAATATCTTTATTTTAAGAGAATACTCTTTTTCATTAGCTATATTAATTAGTTTATTTTCAGCATCTTCAATAGAAACTTTGTTAAATGCTACTTCTCTTGAAAGATTATTTAATTTATATATTTTATCTAAATTAGTAGTTCTACTTGTTACTCTACTAGTTCTTGAAATGGCACTTTCACCAATTTTTATTGTTATTATTATGTTTGTAGGAATTACAAAAACATCAACTTTTTCTATTCCATAAGCTAAACAGATTCTGTTCATGGTTTCTTCAACTCTATATGTTTCAGCGCCATTTTCAAGCATTAATGTACCAAGTTCAGTTGAAAAATTGATAATTCTGTTAAAATCCATAGGTACCTCCAATAAGCATATAAGATTAATATGAAATATTTTTTGAAAGGTTATTAGATTATTTCAATATTTCATTTCTATTATACCTTGAAG
Source organism: Clostridium perfringens (assembly GCA_034421775.1). Lineage (GTDB taxonomy): Bacteria > Bacillota > Clostridia > Clostridiales > Clostridiaceae > Sarcina > Sarcina perfringens_B. The sequence goes on from WNVL01000004.1 coordinate 53,782, forward strand.
AATAGATTATTATAAAGGCTTTAAATTAAAAAATGTAAAAACAACATGATTTTCAATGAAAAATGTCTAATGAAATTATATTTATAATTTAGAAATTTTTAGATTGCTTCGAAACTCTAATTGCTCATTAAGATAGTCTTACAGTTATATATATATAAATCAATACTAGTTTAAAACAGAGTCATGTAAAAAATTTTATTAAATAAAAGATTATTATTGCATCCTAATGATGAGGCGGTATGTATGTTTCCTTTTATATTAAACATTATTCTAAATCCTAGTATACTAAAGAATGAATAAAGTGAGTCTAAAAATAAATTCATAGAGACATAACTCTATACTAATTTATTAATATGGATAAAATTCCAGAGCTTCCAATGGCTATGCCTACAGCAATTAAGAATGCTTCAATAAACTTAGCACTTCCAGCAACTAAATCTCCGGCTATTATGTCACGAAGGGAATTAGTTATGGCAAGTCCAGGTACTAAAGGCATTAATGAACCTATTATTATTTCGTTTAAGTTATTAGCTAAGTTTAATTTTATGGAGAAAAAGGCTAATAATGAGGCTAAAGCACCTGACAGTATATTTATGAAAAAATTATTTGTCCTTAAAATATTTAAAAAGTATGAAAGAAGACATAATACTATTCCAATAAATCCAGAGGCAAAGGCATCTTTTATGTTTCCACCAAAGAGCAGAGTAAATGAAGAAGCTGTAATTAGAAATCCTAGTATCTTTATTTTAAGAGAATATTCATCTTCAGAACTTATTTCATTTAAAGCAATTTCAGCATCCTCAATAGATACATTGTTAAAAGCTATATTTCTTGAAAGGTTATTGAGTTTTGAGATTTTGTCTAAATTAATAGTCCTACTTGTAACTCTTTTAGTTCTTGAAATAGCATCATCATTAATTTTTATGGTTATTATGATATTAGTAGGTATTACAAAGACATCAACCTTATTTATTCCATAAGCTAAGCAAATTCTACTCATGGTTTCCTCAACTCTATAAGTTTCAGCTCCGTTTTTAAGCATTAAGGTTCCAATATCTGTGGATAAATTTATAATTCTATTAAAATCCATATTTCCTCCTATAAGTATGTAAATGTCAATATAAGATTAATAGGAAAATATTATCTAAAAGTGTATATAAAGTGTATATTGGATTAAAATTTTGTAAATTTATATGAGGTGAGTAATTTTATAAATTCATTTATATTAGTTTTTAGAATTAACAGATGCTTAAGAGTATGAATATATTATATTGGTAATTTTTAATCGGAGGTTTTTTATGGCTATTTTGGATGAGAAAACGGGTAATATAAAAAGCAGATTTTCAAAGGATAGAGTTATACTTAAGGGATTATATCCAGTAGAAAAAGGTCAATTTGCAGATGAGTTGGAATTAAATGTTTATTTAGAAGGAAATGTGGGAAGTATAGTAAAAAAAATACCTTATGGTGGATATTACATGCAATTGTTTTTAGGAGATTTTTTAGGAAATGGAAGAGATAGTATATTAGTTCAAGGGAGGTTTCCAGGATCAGGAGGAATAGCTATTTTACTATTATACGATTATTATAATGGAGAAATAAGAGAACTAACTAATCAGTGGGAAATAAGTAATAGAAATAAAGCTAGTATAAAGTACTTACCTAATTATAAAATAGAAATTTTTTTTAGTGAACAAGAAAAATATCTTTTAGACATTTCTCACAAAGAAATGTCATATTTAAATCTTATATATGATGATAAAGGGAATGTAAAAACACAAGTAAATGCAGAAGTATCAGATATTAATAATTATTATGCAATTAAAGAAATAGAAGAAGATAAATATGATCTATTAATACGTCAAAATATTATAGGAATAGTATTAGTTGATATTATAGGCATAGTACAAAGTAAAGTTGTATTTAGTAAGGATGGAAAGTTTGATATTAAAGATAGAGAATTAGTTATAAGCAGAGAATAGAATTTTAAGGAATGATATGATTAATTGTAATTTAATGTATAAAATGGTACAATAGAGATAAAATATTATATTTAAAAGAAATTACAATATCTTTTAGGATGAGGGGATTACTATGGTAGTTAAAGAGAAGAAGAAAAATTGTAAAAAACTTGTTGCAAATAAGAATGGTAACGTTACCGAAAAGAAGGGGAAAGAGGATAAAAAAAGTAGAAATGACAAGAATAAGGGTGTTTTAATGGATTTAGATTTGTTCTTAAATGGGAAAGAACATTCTGCTTATAACTTTATGGGATCACATTTTGTTACAGAAAATAGAAAAAAAGGAGTAAGATTCACTACATGGGCTCCGAGAGCAAGTAAGATATATATTATAGGTGATTTTTCTAATTGGGAAGTGAGAGAAGAGTATTCCATGAAAAAGATAAATGAGAGGGGAATATGGAGTTTATTTATACCTAAATTAGGAGAAGGAATTAAATATAAATTTGCAGTAGTTAATGAGTGTGGAAACAATACAGTTTATAAAGCAGATCCATATGCTTTTAAATCAGAATTAAGACCAGATACAGCTTCCGTATTAACTAAAATAAAGAATTTTAGATGGGGAGATAAGAGATGGCTTAATAAAAGAGAAAAAGAAAACTTAGATAATAGACCTATGAATATATATGAACTTCATTTAGGTTCTTGGAAAACAAAAGATGGAGAATTTATGACTTATGAAGGAATAAGTGAAGTATTGCCATGTTATATAAAGGGAATGGGATATACTCATGTTGAGTTTATGCCCATAAATGAACATCCTTTAGATGCTTCATGGGGCTATCAAGGTGTTGGATATTATTCAGTAACAAGTAGGTATGGTGATTTAAATGGTTTAAAAATACTTATAAATACACTACATAAAAATAATATAGGGGTTTTACTAGACTGGGTACCTAGTCACTTTTGTAAGGATGAACATGGGTTATTTATGTTTGATGGTTCGCCAACTTATGAATATCAAGCCTGGTGGAAGGCAAACAATGAAGGCTGGGGAACTTGTAATTTTGATTTGGGAAGACCTGAGGTTAAATCATTTTTATTTTCAAATGCTATGTACTGGATAAATGAATTCCATATAGATGGTTTAAGAGTAGATGCAGTTTCAAATATGCTTTATTTAGATTATGGAAGAGGATATGGTGAATGGGAAGAGAATATTTATGGTGGAAATGGGAATCTTGAAGCTATATCATTCTTAAAAGAATTAAATACAATAATAAAATCAGAAGGAAAAGGAGCTATTACAATAGCAGAGGAATCAACTTCATGGGAAGGAATAACTAAACCAGTTGAAGAAGGTGGATTAGGTTTTAACTATAAGTGGAATATGGGATGGATGAATGATACTTTAAGCTATATAGAACTTGATCCTATATATAGAAAATATCATCACAATAAGATGAATTTTTCTATGGTGTACAATTATTCAGAAAAGTTTATATTACCAATATCTCACGATGAAGTTGTTCATGGAAAAAAATCTCTTATAAATAAAATGTGGGGAGATGATTGGAAAAAGTATGCAGGATTAAGATTGTACTCTTCCTTTATGGTTGGACATCCAGGTAAAAAGTTAATGTTTATGGGATGTGAATTTGGCCAGTTTGTTGAATGGAGAGAATGGGAGGAGCTTCAATGGAATGTTATTGAAGAATTTGATATACACAGAAAAACTCAAGAATACTTTAAAACTTTAAATCATTTTTATTTAGAAAATAAATCTTTATGGGAACTTGATTATGAAGAAAAGGGCTTTAGATGGATTGATGCTGATAACTCAGAACAGAGTGTATTTTCATTCATAAGAAATGGAAAAAATAAAAATGAAAAATTAATATTTATATGTAACTTTACTCCAGAGGTTTACTATGATTTTAAAGTAGGAGTACCTGAATTAGGAGAATATATGGAAGTTTTAAATTCAGATGCTTCAGAATTTGGTGGTGCGGGTAATATTATGGGAAGTACTATCATAAAAGCTAAGGAAGAGAAATTTAAGGATTTTGATTATTCAATAAAGGTTAAAGTACCACCATTAGGAACTTTAGTCTTAACATTAAAATAAATTCTATGAAAAGCTACTATAATCTATGGACATAATATTACTTTGTTTTAAGATAAATAGTAGCTTTTAGTATATAAAAGATTATATAGAGGAGTATCCAAAATGTTTAAATCCGTAAAGAAAAAACTTATTTATTATAATGATAATGAATATTATATAGAGGTTAGTCCTTTAACTAACACATTAAGAGTAGCCTTAAGTTGTAAAGGGGTTATTGAGGCATATTTAGTTGGAGATTTTAATAATTGGGAGAAAAATAATGATTTTAAATTAAATTGGGGATTAGATACTAATGATGGAAGAGTAAAAATGATGAAGGATATAACTTTTCCTCATGGCTTAAAAAAAGGTGAATATAAATATGGATATATAATAATTACTTTAGATGGTAAAGAAATCAATATAAATAATTGGAATAATAAACAAAATGATTTTTCTTTTTTCTGGTGTCCTTTCGAGGAATTATTGGAGATAAAAAGTTCTATGGATTTTGTATCAAAAGAATATCCAGTTGAATTGGTAGCAGTTAAAAATTCATTTTATGGAAATATAACAATTGAAGATGCAATTTTATCTTTAGAGAATAACCCAAAAGGAGTAAAAATAGAGAATGGCTATTTAAAGGTTTATGGAGATGTAAAAAGTGGAACGAAGATTTTAATAAAAGCTCATGATACATCAAGTAATATGACTGCATATAAAGAAATAGAGGTTAGAAAAGAGGGAGAAAAGGGGACTTTTGTTCAATTTATAAAAGATGATGGTTTATATTATGGAGAAAATTTTAGTTGGAATTTTTGGGCTTTTGGAGAAAATAATTTAGGAAAGGAACTTAATTTAAATATAAAGACGAATTTAGGTGTAGGTACTTTTATAGATGAGGAAAAGTTTATAATAAGAAAAAGAACATGGGGATATGGTTGGGTTAATGACTGGGATGAACAAACATATACCTTTAATTTAAATAAAGAAGAAGGTAGCTTGTTTTGTATATATGAAAATAATAAAATATTAACCTCATTAAAAGAGGCCATAGAAGAAACAACACCTAAAATACAAGTGGGTTTAATGGATCATAGAAACACTATAAAAGCATATCTTTCTCATAAACCTTTAATAGGAATAAAATATGGGTTGTATATAAATGGAATAAAGGCTAATGGGATATCAACCATAGTGAGAGAAAATGAAAAAGAGCTATTAATAACCAATTTACCTAATGATATACACCCTTCAGACCTTTTGGAAATAAGAGCTTCAAGTATGTTTTCAAGTTGTAAAGTAATCGTAAGAGATTATTTAAATGATTTTTATTATGGAGGAAATGATTTAGGTATAAGGTTTAGTGAGGATAATATAAATTTAAGGTTATGGGCTCCAACGGCTAAGCGAGTTGAGGTATTAGTATATGATAATTATAAAGATCTAAATGAAGAGCCTTTAAGAAAATATGAAATGAATAAAGAAAAGGAAAATGGAACTCACCTAATATCAATTCCTAGAGAAGAAAATGAAAGTAAGTATTATTTATATAAACTATACTTCAATGACTTAAGTATTAGTGGAGAACATATCACTAAAAATACCTATGCTGTAGATCCGTATGCCATAGCTGTTGGTGTAAATGGAGAAAAGGGAGTTTTAATTGATTTATCTAGCAAAGAATGTGTACCAGAAGAGTGGAATAAATACAATAAACCTAAATTAATTAATAAAGAGGATTCTATATTATATGAAATGCACGTTAGAGATTTCACCATAAATGAAAATTCTGGAGTTTCTGAAAAGTTTAGAGGAAAATTTTTAGGGATTGTGGAAGAAGGAACTTCCTATACTAACGAAGAAAGTGGAATTATAGTTAAAACGGGTTTAGATCATTTAAAAGAGTTGGGAGTAACTCATGTTCATATGCTTCCGGTTTTTGATTTTGCTTCTGTTAATGAAGAAATAATTGATGACGAAAATAATAGAAATTGGGGATACGATCCTAAGAATTTTAATGCAATAGAAGGGAGTTATTCAACAGATCCATATACTCCATCAGTAAGAATAAGAGAGTTTAGAGAGATGGTTAAAAAGCTTCATGATAATGGGATAAGAGTAGTATTAGATATGGTATATAATCATATGTATGAAACTAGGAATATGGATAATATTGTACCTGGTTATTATTTTAGAAGTGATAACTTTGGAAAATATACCAATGGATCAGGGTGCGGAAATGAGATGGCCTCTGAGAAGCCAATGATTAGGAAATTTATTGTAGATTCGATACTACATTGGATTAAAAATTATCACATAGATGGTTTAAGATTTGATTTAATGGAGCTCATAGACTTAGATACAATGAAAGAAATAGTAAAAAGAAGTAAAGAGATTGATGATAAAATACTTATTTATGGAGAACCTTGGAAAGGTGGAAATTCACCTTTGACTAATGGCACATATAGAGGAAGTCAGAAGGGATTAGGATTTTCTATATTTAATGATGAATTTAGAAATGCATTAAGAGGAAATAATAATCCATCAAATGGTTTCATAAATGGAGAACAACACAACAAAAATAAAGCATGGCAAGTAATAGAAGGAATAAAAGGGTCTATAAATTCTATTACCTATAAGCCTATAGAAAGTATAAACTATTTAGAAGCTCATGATAACTATACATTATGGGATCAAATAGTTAAAAGTCAAAACTATAGTGTAGAAAAAGGGCATTATAGAGATTTATATGATAAAAATTTATTAGATAATTTTTATGTTAAAGAATGTTTGCTTGGAGCTGGTATAATTTTTACTTCTCAAGGACTACCTTTTATTCAATCTGGAGCTGAGTTTTTAAGAACAAAGGATGGAGATCACAATAGTTATAAGAGCTCAGATAAAATAAATGCTTTAAATTGGGAAGATAAAGAAAAGTATATTGAGGTTTTTAACTACTACAAAAACTTAATAAGTCTAAGAAAAAGGCATAGTGCTTTTAGAATGAAGGAACCTGAAGAGGTAAGAAAAAATTTAGATGTTTATTTTTATGAAGGAAATGATACAAGTGGTGTTATAATAGCTCACTTTAAAAATCATGCTAATGGAGATGTTTGGAAAGATATAGTTGTTATATATAATGGAACAACTATTGATGATTATAATGTTAACTCCTCAATGCCAAAATCAGCTAATGGTTTTTGGAATATCATAGCTAAGAATGGGGTTATAAATGAAGAGATTATAGAACAGGTTAGGGATTATGAGATTCCTAGGATAAAATCACATTCTATGATGATACTATATGATGAAGAATAGTTTTAAGATAAAATAAAGATTTCATAAATAATTTAGACAAGACTGCACAAAATAAATTTGTGTGGTCTTTTTTATTATTAAAAATAAAAGTAACAATTAAAATCGTGAGTAATATAATTTAATATAGAAAGGTTTATAATTATGTAAAGAGATGATTAAAAGGAGAAAGTTATGAAACGAACTTTAAATATACTACTAAATATATGTGAGAAAAGTGTAGCTTATAGAGATTATCATGAAAGTATTTTGAGATTTATAAAAAAATATACTGAAAATGAATTAGAGGTTGGGGAAATAGAAAATGTAGAGAAGTTACGAAAGATAAATAATATAAATTATTTATTAGAACAAAAGAAGTTAGATTTTTTCTGGAGAATGAATAGAATATTTCAAGAACTAGAGTACGATGAACTAAAGGAATTAAGAAAAGATGCTAAAAGCTATGAGATAAAAAGAAATATTAATGAAGTTATAAAAAGAAAGAGTGATGAAAAATAATAAAGTGAAATACTGCAAAAAGTATTTCACTTTATTATTTAAAAGACTATTTTACAATTTCTCCATCCCAATTAGATATTCCATCTTTCATGTGAACAAGATTAGTAAAACCATTTTCTTTTAATATATCCATAGCATCTGCACTTCTATTTCCTGTTTTACAGTAAACTAAAACTAATTGATCTTTAAATTTTTCTATATCACTTAAATTCTCTTTAAGTTCATCAACTGGTATTTGAATAGCATTTTTTAAATGCCCTTCTGCAAATTCATCTTCGTTTCTTACATCTAATATTAAAGTAACTTCACCCTCGTTTATAAGTTTTTTAGATTCTTCTATAGAAATATCTTTTGCAACAGGCTCAGCTGGTGTTTCGCTTGGAGAGTCTGAATTCTCTTGTGATATAGTCGAATTATTAGCTTCTTTTTTCTCAGTATTATTAGCACCACAACCTATAAATAAACTTGCTGTTAAAGTTAAACTAAGTAATAATAATGATAATTTTTTCATAAAATCCTCCCTAATTTCAAATATTTATATATAAAATTTAACATATTATTACATAATAAGGAAATTAAAAAACTGTTAATATTTAAAGATGGAATTAAGGTTGTTGACAATTACTTTAATAGTCTTTATAGTTAACTATGTGAAATTATGTTTATAATAGAGTGATTAAATAGAATTTAATCAAAAATTTTAATATCTAAAGATAGATTTTTCTAAAATGGAGATGAGCAATGAGAAAAAACAAACTATCAATTAAAACAATTGTGGCTATAGGAATAGGCTCAGCGGTTTTTATGATATTAGGTAGATTTGGATCCTTACCTACAGGGATTCCTAATACAAATATAGAGACTGCTTATGCATTTTTAGCATTAATGGCTTTATTATATGGACCTTTAGCTGGTTTTTTAATAGGATTCATAGGACATGCTTTAAAGGATATAGTATTTTTTGGATCGCCTTGGATAAGTTGGGTTTTTGCTTCGGGTATAGTAGGTTTAATAATTGGTTTAGGAGCTAGATTTATAAAGATTGATCAAGGAGTATTTAAGTTAAAACAAATAGTTATATTTAATTTAATACAAATAACTGCAAATGCAGTGGCTTGGTTTTTAGTAGCACCAACTTTAGATATATTAATTTATTCAGAACCGGCAAATAAGGTTTACTTACAAGGGGCAATAGGTGGAATTTCTAATATGGTTACTGTTGGAGTTTTAGGAACTATTCTAATAGCTAATTATGCTAAAACAAGAATACAAAAAGGTAGCTTAAGAAAAGAATATTAGAAATACATAAGGTTGTCGGAAATATATTTTCAGACAACCTTTTTTATGAGTTCCATTTATTTTAGATTACTAATGTAAAGGAGATTGATATGGAAAGAAAAGCAATAATAGAGTTTAAAGATTTTACTGCTCATTATACAGTTCAATCAAAACCAACTTTAAATAATATAAATTTAACTATATATGAAGGAGAAAAAGTTCTTATTGCTGGTCCTTCAGGATCAGGAAAAAGTACACTGGCTAACTGTATAAATGGATTAATACCTTTTTCAAGTGATGTTGAAATTTCAGGAAGTCTAAAAATAATGGGAAAAGAGACTAAGGATTTAAGTGTCTTTGAAATATCTAAGATGGTTGGAACAGTTCTTCAAGATCCTGATAGTCAGTTTATTGGATTAACTGTAGCTGAGGATATAGCATTTAAATTAGAAAATAACTGTACATCACAAGAAGAAATGAAGAAAAAAGTTAAGGATGTATCAAAAATAGTTGATATAGAAAACAGTTTGGATGTGGCTCCATATAGTCTTTCGGGTGGACAAAAACAGAGAGTTACTTTAGCTGGGACTATCGTTGATGATGTAGATATACTTCTTTTTGATGAACCTTTGGCAAGTCTAGATCCAGCAGCAGGTAAAGCTTCTATAGAACTTATAGATAAAATACAAAAAGAAGAAAATAAAACAGTTATAATAATAGAGCATAGATTAGAAGAGGTTTTAAGCTGTGATGTAGATAGAATAATACTTATGAACGAAGGGGAGATTATTGCTGATACAACTCCAAATGAGATTTTAGCTTCTAATAAATTAAAAGAGTGCGGAATAAGAGAGCCGTTATACTTAACAGCTCTTAAATATAGTGGATATGAGTTATCCCCTGAAATGAAGCTTGAACATGTAAATAAGTTAAAGCTTGATGATAATGGAGAAAAGTTAAAAGGATGGTATAAAGGATTAAAAACTAATTTTTCAACAAAAGAAAATGATACATTATTAGAATTTAAAAATCTATATTTTTCTTATGATAAGAAGAGAGATATATTAAAAGATATAAACTTTAAGGTTAATAGAGGAGAAATAGTAAGCATAGTTGGGAAAAATGGTGCTGGAAAATCCACTATATCTAAACTTATATGTGGTTTCTTCAAACAGTCAAAGGGAGATATAATCTTTAATGGAGAAAGTTTAGAGGGAAAAACGATTAAGGAAAGAGGAGAAGAAATTGGCGTTGTTCTTCAAAATCCAAATCAAATGATTTCTAAAACAATGATTTTTGATGAAGTTGCTTTAGGATTAAGGGTTAGAGGAATAAGTGAAGAAGAAGTTAAGGAGAGAGTAATTGAAACTTTAAAAATCTGTGGATTATACCCTTATAGAAATTGGCCAATTTCTGCATTAAGTTTTGGACAGAAAAAGAGGGTTACTATAGCATCTATATTAGTTTTAAATCCTAAGGTTATAATACTTGATGAACCAACAGCAGGACAAGACTACAAACATTATAATGAAATAATGGAATTCCTTCTTAAACTTAATAAAAAAGGAGTTACAATAATTCTAATAACTCATGACATGCATTTAATGCTTGAATATACAGATAAGGCTATTGTAATTTCTAATGGGGAAAAAATAGCTGACACAACATCAGCAGAAATACTTACGGATAAAGAAGTCATAGAAAAGGCTAGTTTAAAAGAGACTTCATTATATGATTTAGCCTTAAAATTTGAAGTGGAAAATCCTAAAGATTTTGTTTGTAAATTTATTGACTTTGATAGGGAGGAGAGAAAATAGTGGATGCAATGCTTACTTACATAAAGAAAGACTCACCTATTGATAGGTTAACAGGTGCAACTAAACTTATTTGCTTTATACTTTGGACTTTAGCAGCCATGCTTACATATGATACTAGAATACTAATCAGTATGCTTATATTTAGTTTAATTATATTCAAAGTATCAAAAATACAATTTAAAGAAGTAGCATTTATAGTGTATTTTATACTATTCTTTTTACTTTTAAATGACTTAGCTATTTTTATATTTTCTCCTTATGAGGGAGTACATATATATGGGACTAGACATGATATATTACATATAGCTGGACCATATACGTTAACATGGGAACAATTATTTTATGAGTTTAATGTAACATTAAAATATTTATCAGTTATACCTATGGCACTTTTATTTATACTTGCAACAAATCCAAGTGAATTTGCAGCATCTTTAAATAAAATAGGTGTTAGTTATAAAATTGCATATTCTGTATCAATAGCTTTAAGATACATACCTGATATTCAAAGAGAGTATCACGATATTTCATTTGCTCAGCAAGCTAGAGGAATAGATATGTCTAAGAAAGAAAAACTTGGCAAGAGAATTAAAAATATGTCATCAATTCTAATGCCACTTATTTTCTCAAGCTTAGATAGAATAGAGAACATAAGTACAGCTATGGAGCTTAGAGCCTTTGGAAAGAAGAAAAAGAGAACTTGGTACAATACAAGAAAATTTTCTAAGGGAGATTATATAGCTATTATTGTTGTTGCTTTAATGTTTGTGGCATCATTATGGTGTACATTTAATAATGGAAGTAGATTTTATAACCCTTTTATAGGATAAAAAAAGAGAAGAGATAATCTTCTCTTTTTTTTATTAAATGAAATAAAATAGATTATGTAATAAATACGGATGATGTGTCTAAAGTAAAATTAAAAAGAAGAGTTACTTAAATAAACTGCCTCTAAAAGAAAATTGTGAAAATATGAAAAATTAAATTTTGGACATTTAGGGTCAATATTTGGAATGTATACTGAATCAGGTCTTGTGGCCATAGTATATGAAAAAATAGCAAAATAGGTTTTTAAAGGTATTTGTTTGAAATAAATACCTTTTTTCTTATATGTTTTTAGAGTCAATATAAAATAATTGGCTAAATATTAATAAATATTAAATAAAGTGTTGAAATTGTTAATAATTATAGGTATATTTGTAAGAGAGAGTTTAGATGGAATTTTCAAATTTAAGGAGAATATAAATGTATGAGAATGAGAAAGAAGAGAAAAAACTAAGAAGAAAATTATTTTTTAAATTTTTTAACTATAATTTTTTAAAAGATAGAAACATAGAATATAAGGAATTTAGGTATGGAGATAATAATAAAGACTATTACAGAGTATATAAAGGATATGATAAAAGAAAGCCTACTATATTTTTTGTAAATAGTTATGGGCTTTGGGAAGGAAGTCCCAAAGGATGCGCTGCCATAGGAAAGTTTTTTTATAAATATGGATTTAGTGTAGTAATTCCTTCTTATGAATTAGCTCCAGAGCATAAGTACCCAGTTCAAGTAGAGAACATATTTTCAGCCTTTAAACATTACATAGAAAATAGCAAACCAAATAGAGTAGTTGTTATGGCATACTATTGGGGAGCTGAATTGGCCGCAAATCTAGTTTACAATGAGGATATGAAAGAAAAATATAATATAGACAATAATATTATAGCTTCATTCGTAACCTTAGGAGGTACCTTAGATTTTAGTCAATGCAATTCAAAAGAATATGAACACTACATAAAAAGATATTTGCACAATAAAGAACAGATTTTTGAGGTTAACCCAATAAATTTGCTAACAGAGTATTCTCCTAAAATACCAGTATTGTGTGTACATGGTTCTAAAGATTGTATAGTTAGCGTTGAAAATTCTAAAAGATTTGTAGAAAAAGTAAACAAATTAAAAGGAAATGGACAGTTTTTAGAATTAGAAGGATATCATCATGCAGATTTGCAAAATCTGTTTATAGGCTTAGGAACTAAAAAAACTGGAGATATAATGAGTTTTATTAATAGATGTTAATTTTTTATTTAGATCATAGTAATTTTTACTATGATCTTTTTATTTTGCTCTGTTTTAAGTGAATGTTGATTTTTAGTTAGACTTTCAGATTTAGCTAAAAATCAACAATATTTTAAAACAGAGCCTTTTATTTAAAGAAGGGTTTTATGCTAAATTAATAGTTTAAATAAGATGGTATTTACTAAGAATAAACATTAGTAATTGAAAGTATACATTAGTATATAGATTAAAGGGCTCAACTATGGAAACTATAAAAAATAGTAAAAATATGAAAGCGCTTTCTCGCGTAACTTTATTATTATTAATAAACTAAAAATAAGTTGTATATAAGATATTAATAAGCAAAAAAATAAATAGGTAAAAAAATACATAAAACGATAAAAAAGGATAAAATGCACAAATTATAAGTTAGATAAAATAAGAAATTATGTCTAATTATTATAAAGTGAAAACAAAATATTAAAATAAAAAAAACATCATAGAAGGACATCGCTTTCACAGTTTAATATAATGTTGTAAATTCGAACATTAAGTTTAAAATAGCTTATGAATATTAGCTTATTACATTTTGATTATTAACTTAATTTCCAAGTTAATATGTAAGCTTTTAAATAAGAATTTTTATATAGGTATTAAGGAGGATTATTAAATGAAAAAGAAATTTCTTTCGGCTGTGTTAGCAGTACTTACAACAGCTACTTTACTTGCAGGATGTGGTAGCTCTAATGATGGACAGGCATCAGGTGATGCTGGTTCTAATGGAAATAAAATGAAGGTCGGAATGGCTACCGATGCAGGTACTATAGATGATAAATCATTTAACCAAGGAACATGGACAGGAATTGAAAAGGCTAAGAATGATTTAGGAATAGAAAATAAGTACTTAAAACCAAACGGTACAACAGAGGCTGATTACTTAAAAGAAATAGGAAATCTTTATGATGCAGGATATAAATTCATAGTAACTCCTGGATTTAAATTTGAAACAGCTATATATAAGGGACAAACGAAATATCAAGATGCTAAATTTGTATTATTAGATGGTGCTCCTCATTCAGGTGAAAAAGACGCAAAACCAGAGGTAGGACCAAATACAGTTTCAATATTCTTTGCTGAAGAACAAGCTGGATTTATGGCTGGAGTTGCTACAGCTTTAGAACTTAAAGAAGGTGACTTAGGATTTATAGGTGGTATGGAAATTCCATCAGTACAAAAGTTTAACTGGGGATTCCAACAAGGGGTAGCTTTTGCTAACGAGAAATTAGGTACTAAGATGTCTCTTCAAGAAAAAAATGTTGTATATCAAGGATCATTTGATGATTCAGCTGCTGGTGGACAAATAGCTGCTCAAATGTACGATAATGGTGTAAAAGCTATATTCTGTGCTGCTGGTGGAGTCGGTGTAGGAGCTATACAAGAAGCTAAAAATAGAACTGCTTCAGGAAAAGAAGCTTGGATAATCGGTGTTGACGTTGACCAATACGACGATGGTATATATGAAGGAGATAAATCTGTAATACTTACTTCAGCTATTAAGAGAATAGATCACGCTTCATACGATATGATAAAGAAAGAATTAGATGGAAGTTTCCCAGGAGGACAAACTTTAAGATATGATGTAACAAATGATGGTGTAGGTTTACCTGATAAAAATCCAAACTTAAGTGAAGAAACAATAACTGAAGTAAATAAAGTATTTGAACAGTTAAAAAATGGAGAAATAACAGTTTCTGCTGAGCAAGGAGACTTAATAAAGTAATTTAAAAATTCAAGGAAGTTTTTATTAAGGAGATGGGGCTTCCCTCTCCTTTTATTTATATTAAGTTAATAATAGAAAAAATAAATTTATGATATAAAAATCAAAATTGTTAGAGGTATAGAATTTTTAGTATTAAGGAGGATAATTTATGGAATATGTAGTAGAAATGCTAAATATCCGCAAAGAATTTCCTGGTATAGTAGCAAATGATAACATAACTTTGCAACTAAGAAAAGGAGAGATACATGCTTTACTTGGAGAAAATGGAGCAGGTAAATCTACTTTAATGGGAATTCTTTTTGGAATGAACCAACCTGATAAAGGAATTATAAAAGTTAAGAGTAAAGAAGTTAAAATTACTAACCCTAATGTTGCCAATGATCTTGGAATAGGTATGGTACATCAGCATTTTAAACTAGTTGAAAACTTTACAGTAACTCAAAATATAGTTTTAGGATGTGAGCCTAAAATTCTATTTGGATTAGGAATGGACTTAAATAAAGCAGCGAAGAGAATTGAAGAATTATCAAAGCAATATGGATTGAATGTTGATCCTTATGCGAAGATTGAAGATATATCTGTTGGTATGCAACAAAGAGTTGAAATATTAAAAATGCTTTATAGAAATGCTGATGTTCTTATATTAGATGAGCCTACAGCAGTTTTAACTCCGCAGGAAATTGATGAACTTATAAAAATAATGAAAAATCTTATAAATGAGGGAAAATCAATAATAATTATCACTCATAAACTTAAAGAGATAAAGGCGGCTGCAGATAGATGTACAGTTATAAGAAGAGGTAGATATATCGGTACTGTAGATGTAAAAACTACTAGCGAAGCTGAAATGGCTAAGATGATGGTAGGAAGAGAAGTATCATTTAAAGTTGACAAAAAACCAGCTAATCCAGGTGAAGTAGTATTAGATATAAAAAATCTTTCAGTTAAGAACAATAAAAAAGTATTAGGACTAAAGAATTTTTCTATTGATGTTAGAGCTGGAGAAATAGTAGGAATAGCAGGAGTAGAAGGGAACGGTCAAAGTGAACTTATTGAAGCTATTACAGGTCTTAGAAAAAGAGAAAGTGGGACTATAAACTTTAAAAATAAGGATATAACTGGTGAATCTATAAGAAATAGGATTAATTCAGGTATTGCACATATTCCAGAAGATAGACATAAAAGAGGATTGGTTTTAGATTATACAATTGAAGATAATATGGTTTTAGAGGTATACAATAAAAAACCATTCTCAAATAAAGGTTTATTAAATAGAAAAGAAATAAAAAAATATGCAGAAAAAATAATAGATGAATTTGATGTAAGGTCTGGTGAAGGTGCTGAGTCTGTAGCAAGATCTCTATCAGGAGGAAATCAGCAAAAAGCAATTATAGGGCGTGAAATAGAATTAAACCCAGAACTTCTAATAGCAGCACAGCCTACAAGGGGACTTGATGTAGGTTCTATAGAATATATCCATAAAAGACTTGTAGAACAAAGAGATAGTGGAAAGGCTGTTCTTTTAGTATCTCTTGAGTTAGATGAAATATTAAATGTTTCAGATAGAATTGCAATAATAAATAATGGTGAACTTATAGGCATTGTAAATGCAGATGAAACAAATGAAAATGAAGTAGGTCTTATGATGGCTGGTATAAAAGGAGGAGAAAAGCATGAAGTTTAAACAGTGTATTATATCTTTAATGGCTATTTTATTAGGACTTATAGCTGGTGCTATTTTAATGGCTATTATGGGGCATAATCCAATAGAAGGATATTCTTTCTTATTCCAAGGCGGTCTTATGAATATAGAAAGAATAGGAAATACCTTAGCTACAGCTACACCTCTTATACTAACAGGATTATCATTAGCGTTTGCTTTTAAAACAGGATTATTTAACATAGGTGCTCCAGGTCAAATGCTTATGGGGGGATTTTTTGCTACAGCAGTAGGTTTAACTGTAAAATTACCAGCTCCAATATTACTTCCTTTAATGATTCTTGCAGGAATACTTGGTGGTGCTCTTTGGGCATTTATTCCAGGTGCTTTAAAAGCTAAGTTTAATGTTCATGAGGTTGTTTCAACTATAATGATGAACTGGATAGCTTATTGGATAGTTTATTATATGGTTCCTATGTACTTTAAGGGAGAATTCTTAGAGACTGAATCTGCACAGCTTCCAGCTGCAGCTACTTTAAGAATACAAGCTCTTACAGATTTCTTCCAAGGATCATTCATAAACATGGGAATATTAATTGCCCTTGTTTCTGTATTTGCTATTTGGTTCATATTAAACAAAACAGTTTTAGGATATGAATTAAAGGCTGTTGGATTTAATAGAGATGCTGCAGAATATGCAGGTATTTCAGTAAATAGAAACATAGTATTATCAATGATGATAGCTGGTGCTTTAGCAGGACTTGCAGGTGTTGTTCAATATACAGGAAATGCTACAAGTATACAGATAGGTGTAATGCCAACACAAGGATTTGATGGAATAGCAGTTGCTTTACTTGGTGCAAGTAATCCAATAGGAGTTTTATTCTCAGCTTTATTCTTTGGTATTTTATACACAGGAAAAGGATTTATGAATGCTATGACAAGTATACCTCCAGAAATAGCAGACACTATAATGGCTACAATAATCTACTTTGCAGCTACAAGTGTAATAATGGAGAGAGTATTTAATAAATTCCAAAAAAGAAAGAAAGATAAATTTAATAAAAATACCAATCAGGAAACAACTAAGGAAAGGATGGTGAGCAAGTAATGTGGGAAACAATTCAACAAATATTTCCGTATGCTATAGCCTTTACTATACCTCTTTTAATAACCGCATTAGGTGCTTTATTTTCTGAGAGAAGTGGTGTAGTAAATATAGGACTTGATGGTCTTATGATTGTAGGATCTTTTTCTGGAGCATTTACAGTTTCAAAGCTTCAAGAATCTATGCCAGGAAGCTCACTTCCTTTATGGATTGGTTTAGGAGTTGCAGTTTTAGTAGGAGTGTTATTTTCTTTATTACATGCTTTTGCAAGTATAAATTTAAATGCAGATCAGGTAATAAGTGGTACGGCTATAAATATGATAGCTGGAGCTTTAACTGTATTCTTAGCTAGAAATATGACAGGTAGTGGTAATATAAGAATTATGCAAGGTTTTATACCAAAAGATATTCCAGTATTATCTTCAATACCAATAATAGGAGACTTATTCTTTTCAAAAACTTATGCAACTACATGGTTAGTTATTGCAATACTTGCTATAAGTACATTCTTCTTATATAAGACAAGCTTTGGATTAAGGCTTAGAGCGTGTGGTGAACATCCTCAAGCTGCTGATGCCGCAGGTATAAATGTTTATAAAATGAGATATATAGGGGTTATGATATCAGGAGCATTCTCATCTCTTGGTGGAGCTATAATACTTGTAACTTACGGTGGAGAATTTACAGGAAGTGTTGCTGGCTTAGGATTCTTAGCTTTAGCTGCTTTAATATTTGGTCAATGGAAGCCATGGGGAATATTAGGAGCGACTTTATTCTTCGGTTTTGCAACAACTATAGCAAACGTATCTCAAATAATACCATCGCTTTCAGCTATACCTCCAGTAATACTTAAGATATTCCCTTATGTTGTTACTTTAATAGCATTAATAGTATTTTCTAAGTCTTCTCAAGCACCTAAGGCTGCTGGAGAGCCATATCAAAAGGATAAGAGATAATATAAAGATTAAGACCCTATCTATGAATATGATTTTAGTTATATTCATAGATATAAGGTCTTTTTTTATTTAAAGAAAACATAATATGAAGCTATATTAATTTGATCGTAATATTTATATTCTTAAAGTAATGAGCCATAATATATTTAAGAATAATTTGAATGGAGGAATTTTTATGTTAGCTAAAAATTTTTTAGAATTTAAAAATTGGTGTGTTATTGGTGATGTTGGGAATGAAAAAAAGTATGCATACAGAATTTTAAATAAACTTAAAGAAAATGGATATAATGTGGTTGGAGTTAATTCAAGAGGAGGAGAGGGCATATATAAAAGTTTATCAGAAGTGCCTTATAATATTGAAGTTATAGATTTATGCATAAATCCAATTAGAGGAATAGAGTTTATTAAAGAAGTTAAAGAGTTATCAATAAATAAGGTTTTAATTCAACCAGGAGCTGAAAGTAAAGAGATTTTAAAGTTTTGTAATGAAAATAATATAGAAGCTATTGAAGGTTGTGCATTAGTTGAATTAAGTAGAAGATAATATATTAAAAAAGTTCGTATGTTAAAGAAAAAAGTATTTATTGAATAAATTTATAGAGAAATAATATGTTTTTATACGTATTATTTTGTTTTTGAAAAATGTTAATATACGTACATTATTAGAATAATGACAAAAAAACTTATTAATTTCATTTTTTCGACAAAAATATTCGGAAAAAGTATTGAAAAATACAAAAAATCTGCTAATATATTAAAGGTGATTTAGAAAAAACAGATGAAAGAAAGAGTGAGATTATGGAAAAATTCTTCAAGCTTAAGGAAAATAATACTGACGTAAAAACGGAATTTATTGCTGGATTAACTACTTTTATGACAATGGCTTATATACTTATAGTAAATCCATCAATATTATCAGCGGCAGGTATGGATCAAGGAGCTGTGTTTACGGCAACTGCTTTATCAGCAATAATAGCAACTTTAATAATGGGACTTTATGCTAAGTTACCATTTGCACAGGCTCCAGGAATGGGTTTAAATGCTTTCTTTGCTTATACAATAGTTATTCAAATGGGATATTCATTTGAATTTGCTTTAACAGCAGTTTTATTAGAAGGAATAATATTTATACTTTTAACTATATTCAATGTACGTGAAGCCATAGTAGATTCAATACCAACAGGTATAAAGAATGCAATCTCAGTTGGTATAGGACTATTTATCTCTTTAATAGGATTAGAGGGAGCTGGAATAGTAGTACATACAGAGGGAGGAACAATAGTTTCATTAGGAAACATAGTTTCAGGACCAGGACTTTTAGCAATAATAGGGTTATTAATAACAAGCGTTTTAATAGCTAAAAATGTTAAAGGTGCTTTATTCATAGGTATGATAGTTACAGCTATTATAGGAATACCTATGGGAATAACTCCAATACCAAGTAGTATTGTTAGTATGCCACCATCACTTGCGCCTACTTTCTTCAAATTTGATTTCCATAATATATTTTCAATGGATATGGTAATAGCATTATTTACATTATTATTTATGGATATGTTTGATACAATAGGAACTTTAGTAGGGGTTGCTACAAAGGCTAAAATGGTAGACAAGGATGGAAAGGTTCCAAATATGAAGAAAGCATTATTTTCAGATGCTATAGGAACAACAATAGGAGCTTGCTTAGGAACAAGTACAGTTAGTACTTTTGTAGAGAGTGCTTCAGGGGTAGCTGAAGGAGGAAGAACTGGATTAACAGCTGTTTCAACAGCCTTTATGTTCTTCTTAGCATTATTCTTTGCACCTTTATTCACAGTTATAACTCCAGCAGTTACAGCATCAGCATTAATATTAGTTGGATTATTTATGATAGAACCAATAAAGGAAATAGATTTACATGACTTTACAGAGGCTATACCAGCATTTTTAACAATAATCATGATGCCATTTGCTTATTCAATATCAGATGGTATAGTATTTGGTGTTATATCATACATAGTGTTAAAATTATTCACAGGAAAAAGAAAAGAAATAAGTTTAACCACTGTGATTTTAGGATTAATATTCCTACTTAAGTTTGCAATATAATAGTTATTTACTTTATGGACTATATGAGTTTATCATATAGTCCATTTTTATATAATGATTTTATTACCAATTTTTTATATAATGATTTTATTACCAATTTTTTATATAATGTAGTAAAATAATATAATGAATATCTTTATGGATATGAAACGATTCATTTAATAATGAATGGAGGAAATATTATGAAAGTTGGATTAGTATTATCAGGCGGAGGAGGAAAAGGTGCATATGAACTAGGAGTTTGGAGAGCTCTAGTTCATATGAACTTAGATAAACATATAAAAGTTATTTCAGGGACCTCTATAGGGGCGTTTAATGCAGCTTTATTCGCACAAGGAGACATGGATAATGCTCAAGCTTTATGGGATGAAGTTACTATGGAGAAGTTAGTTCCTATGACTAAAATTGACTTGTTAAAAAAGGGGGTAGCTTTAGCTCTAGGAGTAAAGAGTCTTAATTTCGTAAAAAAGCACATGTCAGATAAATTAGAAAATGGTGATTTTCCTAAGGATGGAGCTTACGAGGTTGTAAATAAATATATAGATATAAACAAAGTTAAGGAGTCAGGAAAAATATGCTATGCAGCATGTACAGAATTACCAGAGTGTAAGGTTAAATATTTTAGAATTAACGATTATGATGAAGAAGTAGGAAGAGAAATAATAATGGCATCTGCTTCATTACCTCTAATATATGATAGTTCAGAAGTTGAGGGTAAAAAATACTTAGATGGAGGAATGGTTGATAATACACCTATACAGCCTGTTTATGGTGAAGGTTGTGATTTGATTATTGTAGTGCATCTATCTAAAGAAGGAGAGGTTGATAGAAGTCTTTATCCAAATGCCCAAATAATAGAAATCGTTCC
This sequence comes from Clostridium perfringens, assembly GCA_034421775.1. Classification (GTDB taxonomy): domain Bacteria; phylum Bacillota; class Clostridia; order Clostridiales; family Clostridiaceae; genus Sarcina; species Sarcina perfringens_B. The sequence continues at coordinate 75,273 of WNVL01000004.1, forward strand.
TAAGAGCTTAGATGATAGTATGATAAATGGAACTTTAAACCTAGATATAGATGCAAAGAGGTTAAGGGCTCAACAAGGATATGAAGATACAATGAATCTTCTAAGACCTATAATAACTTTAGCTAAAAATAGCTTTGAATTTGAGATGAATGAAAGGAATCCTATACTATATAGATTGTTTAATAGTTTTAGAGATTTTAAGGGGAAATTTTCATCAAAGAATATAGTAAATAAATAATGTTAAAATATTGATAATGTTTTGGTAGGTAAATAAAATAAAATAAAAAATATATATGAAATGAGGGCAATTAATGAAAAATTCTTTGGTGAAATCATTAAATGGTATGGGAATTGGACTATTTGCAACCCTTGTAGTTGGAACAATAATAGTTCAATTAGGTACATTAATGGACTTTGACTTGTTCATAAGTTTAGGTAACTTCGCAAAGGTGTTTATGGGAGGGGCTATTGGAGCGGCAGTTGCTTACTTTTTAGAAGCATCTCCCTTAGTTATATTTTCGTGCATAGTTACTGGTAGTATAGGAGCTGGAGCCATAAAGTCTGTTGATGGAGCAATGATTTTAGGAGTTGGAGATCCTGCTGGGGCATATATAGCAGCTATTTTGACAGTATTATTAGGAAAGTTAGTTGCAGGAAAAACTAAAGTAGACATACTATTAACTCCAATAGTATGCATAATATTTGGAGGAATAGTTGGTCTTGGAATATCTCCCACTATATCACAGTTAGTAGGAATTATTGGGGATTTAATTAATAGGGCAACAGAGATGCAACCTATATATATGGGAGCAATAATATCAACGATTATGGGGATTGTCTTAGTTTCGCCTATAAGCTCAGCAGCTTTAGCCACTAGCTTAGGGTTAAATGGATTAGCAGCAGGAGCTGCTGTTGTAGGATGCTCTTGTCAAATGATAGGGTTTGCAGTTATTTCATTTAAAGAAAATGGAATAGAAGGACTTATAGCTCAAGGAATTGGTACCGCTAAAATACAATTTGGGAATGTTGTAAAAAATCCGTACATAGTAATACCTACTGTTGTTTCAAGTTTTATTATAGGAATATTATCAACAACAGTATTTAAAATAGCCTCTAATAGCATTGGAGCAGGGATGGGAACTAGTGGATTAGTTGGACAAATACAAACAATTGCTGTTATGGGACAAGAAGCAATTCCATTAATACTTATATCTCAAATTGTTTTACCAGCATTAATATCTTTAATTGTTGCTAAATTTTTAAGAAAAAATGATTTAATAAAAGATGGAGATATGTTATTAGAAAAAATATAGTAAAATACAGCATAGCCAATAAAAGTCTATGCTGTATTTTTATTTTGTATAAAAAATAATTATAAAGTAAAAGAAAGAGGTTATTATAAAAATAAATGTTCTTTATATACATTAATAAAAAATATTAAATGATAAATATTATTTGGTTAATTAGAAAAACAAAGAGAATAGAAGTATTTAAAAGTATTGTAAAGAAAAAATAATAATAAATGCTTTGACTATATAAGGAATTTCTTATATAGTTATATTTAAGAATAAAGTTAATGATGAATATCTATACAATATAATATTTTGTTTAGTAATTAATTTTATATTTTTTAACTTAAAATGCTCTGTAATGGTAATTAAGTTATATAAAAGTAAAATTTTTTAGTTCATAAATAATACATAAATAGATGTTTTATTTATATAGAACTAAATTTAAATTAGTAAGTATAGATATGTGTGGTCCTAGGAGGAGAGAAATGATAGATTTAGATGAAGATTTATTGAAAATTATAAAAGATGAAAAACTAGAAGATTATTTTATAAAAGCTAATTTCGGCTTAGAAAAAGAGAATGTTAGAGTTACTGAGGACGGAAAATTAGCTTTAACACCTCACCCAAAAGCCTTTGGTAATAAAGATAGAAATCCATATATAAAGACGGATTTTTCAGAGAGCCAATTAGAAATGGTTACACCGGTTTGTAATACCATAGATGATGTTTATAGCTTTATATCTAATTTAAATAAAGTTGTAGCTTTAGAACTTATTAAAAATGGAGAATATTTATGGCCGCAAAGCAATCCACCTATTTTACCAAAGGAAGATGAAATACCAATAGCTAAGCTTGAAAATAAAGAAGATGAAGTATATAGAGAAAATCTTAGTAAAAAGTATGGAAAGAAAAAACAAGTAATAAGTGGAATACATTATAACTTTTCATTTAAAGAAGAATTCATGCAATTGCTTTATAAAGAGCTTAAAATAAAAGAAGATTTTAGAACTTTTAAGGATAAGATATACCTTAGAATGACTAGAAACTTTCAGAAATATCATTGGTTATTAATATATTTAACAGGAGCTAGTCCAGTTTTCCATGAAAGTTATACAGATGAAATTAAAGAAAATGGAGAGAAACTAGGTACTGATTCATATTACTTAAAAGGGGATACTTCTTTAAGAAATAGCTCTTATGGATATAAGAATAAAAAAGATTTATATGTTTCTTATAACAGTATAGAGGAATATGCTAGTGATATAAGAAGTTTAGTCAATGATAAAGAAATCCAAAGTGTAAAAGAATATTATAATCCTATAAGGTTAAAATCTTTAGGAAATGCTGATATGCTTGAGAACTTATTGACTAAAGGTATTGATTATTTAGAAGTAAGACTTTTAGATTTGAATCCACTAAGTCATCAAGGAATAAGTAAAGAGACTCTTTATTTAGTCCATTTATTTATGATATATACCTTATTAAAAGAAAATGAGAGTATTACTTATAAAGAACAAGAAGAGTTCTTTAAAAATCATGAAATAGTAGCTCTTAGTGGAAGAAGTGAGAATGCCACTATATATGAAAATGAAGTTCCTATCTTATTAAAAGATAAAGCAAAAGAAGTTATAGGTGAGATAAGTGAAATTGTAGATTCATTATTTTCTAATAACAGTGAGTTTAAAAAAGTAATAGATGATTCTTTAGAAAAAATAAATAATTCAAAGAATACAGTTTCAGCAGAACTTCTTCAAGATATAAAGAAAGAAGGATATATATCATTTCATATGAGAAAAACTAGAGAATATCTAGAAGACTTTAAGAAAAAGGAATTTAATTTAATTGGATATGAAGATTTAGAGCTATCAACACAAATTTTAATCTTAGATGCTATAAAAAGAGGAATTGAATTCAATGTAATGGATAGATTAGAGAATTTTATTTCTCTTAGTAATGGGGAAAAGATTGAATATGTTAAACAGGCTACAAAGACTTCTAAGGATTCATATATAACTGCCTTAATAATGGAAAATAAGCTAGTAACTAAAGAAATACTTAAAGAAAATAATATAAGAGTTCCTAAGGGAAAAAATTATGATGATATAGAGGAAGCTAAAAGAGATTTTAGACTTTTTAAAGACGAAAAAATAGTTATAAAACCTAAATCAACTAATTTTGGGTTAGGAATAAGCATATTTACAGGAACTTATTCTAATGAGGATTATGAGAAGGCTATTGATATAGCTTTTAGAGAAGACAGTTCAATTCTTATAGAGGAATTCATGACAGGAAAAGAATATAGATTCCTTGTAATAGGTGGAGAAGTAGTTGGGATACTTCATAGAGAGCCTGCTAATGTAATTGGAGATGGAGAAAGAAGTATAAGAGAGCTTGCTTATGAAAAAAATAAAGATCCACTAAGAGGAAAAGGATATAAAACTCCTTTAGAAAAAATAAAATTAGGGGAAATAGAAGAGATGTTCTTAAAAAATCAAGGATTAAGCTTTGATTATGTACCTAAAAGTGGAGAAAAGGTATATCTAAGGGAAAATTCTAATATTAGCACTGGTGGAGATAGTATAGATTTTACTGATAAAATACATGATAGTTATAAGGATGTTGCCTTAAAATCAGCAAATGCTGTAAGAGCAGTAATAACTGGTGTAGATATGGTTATAGATGATATAAATGAAGAGGCGAGAAAGAATAATCATGGAATAATAGAGCTGAATTTTAATCCTGCAATACATATTCATTGTTTTCCTTATAAAGGGAAAAATAGAAAAGCAGGTGAAAAAATATTAGATTTACTATTTAATTAATTCTTTAAGTTTGTAAATGCCTTAGTTTAGGAGGTAGGTTAGTCTTTTATGAAAAACAAAAGTTTAGAGATATTTAAGGCTTTATCAAGCCCAATTAGAGTGAAGATAATAGAAGAATTATATGATGGACCAGTATGTGTTTGTAGACTAAATAGTGAAATTGATTTTTCACAAGCAAATTTATCGCAGCATTTAAAGATATTAAAGGATTCTGGAATTGTGGTCTCTGAAAAGAGAGGATTATATCAATACTATAGCTTGAAAAATGATAAGATTAAAAAAATAATGAATTTAGCAGATAGTATGTGTAAAAATGATTAGATAGAACATAGCATTAAAAAGAAACTCTACATATATGCTAAATATGTAGAGTTTCTTTTGTTATATTTTATTGCTTTCATATATTTCTATTATTTCATTAAATAAATCAACGTCTTCAATTGAATTATATAAATCACCATCTTTTATATTATAAGTATATTCAAGAACAAATTGCTGGCCACTTAGTACTTCTTTTATGATTCTAAAACGCTTGTCTATATCTAACATCTCTACTTCACAAAGTATTTCAAGCGGTTCATTTTCTCTAGTTTCATTATTGTATTGTTGTTTTATAAAGTTTTTAAATACTATTAGGTTAGTATTTTTTTTATCACAATAATTAACTTTACCAGTTTTATTGCATGATACACATGGGTTAAAGCCACATTCTCTTATGCATTTTACACACAAGCATTCTGAACACACAAATATTTTATCAAGAGAATCCTTATATGTTTTTTTGAAATCCTCACATTCTTTTATAATTTCATTTTCTTTGGATTTATTAAGAAATGATAGGAAAGATTTTTTTTCAGGCAATTCTCTAGAAAGTTTATCTAGTAAATCATTATATTTTTTTAATATTTTTATATTTTTATAGTAAGCTCTTTCTTTTAGAGTCGAATCCTCACTTAAGTCTTCAATATCATCTAAAACAAAGACTAATTGACTATATAGATTACCATAGGTATTTTTTTCTTTATCTAAAAATTCTTTTGCATTCATCTGTTATACTCCTTCCCCATATACAATATACATTTATAATATCATAAATTATCAAAGAATTATGAATTTGTAATCTTAAAATATACAAATTTTAATAATTAATTTATAATAAATTATATATATTGAGTTTAAGGAGGGTGAGAGGGTGAATAAACATAAGAGGTATAAACAGTTAATTGTATTTTTTATATCCCTTTTCTTTTTAGTTGGATGTTTTAATATTTCTCCAATTAAAAAAGTTAAAGCTGAGACTTTTGGTATAGAAAATGCCATTGCAAAGGGTAGCAAATCATCAGGTAGTAGATCGAGAAGTTCAAGTAAGAGCAGTTCTTATAATTCAACTAAGAAATATTCTAAACCAAATAGTTCATCAAGTGACAAGAAAAAGAGTCAAGGAAATAGCAAATATTCAACTACAGATAAATTTAATAATTCTTCCTCAGGAAGTAATTCAAGTAGTGTAGAAAGTGGACAAGGCTCAAAAGATTCTAAGGAAAATAGTACACAAGGAAATAGTAATTATTCAACTACTGATAAATTTAATAGCAAAGCACCCAATGATTCCTCAGAAAGTTCTTCAGAAAGCAATAAATCAAAAAGTAATAGTGACGAATCAAATAGCAGTAGTTATAATAAAAATTATAAAGGAAACAGCTCAAAGGGATTTGACTTTTTTGATATGCTTATGTTAAATAATATATTAAATATGTTTGGAAACATGTTTAGTTTTATGTTTATAAGAAGACCATTTGTAGGTATTGGAACAATAGTATTAATAGTACTATTAATACTATTAATAAGAAGAAAAAGATGATAATTAAAATTAATAATTATGACATGAAATTGTAAAGAAGAGAGAGTATAATAAATTTCAATACAAAGTCGGAAAAGGTGGTAATAATATGGGAATATTTAATAGAATTTCAAACATGATTAAGGCTAAAACTAATTCAACCTTAGATGAAATGGAGAATCCAATAGAATTATTAGATCAAAAAATAAGAGATATGGAAAAATCTTTTAATGAAGCAAAGAGATCTTCAGCTCAAATATTTGGTAATTTAAAAGATACTGAAAAGAAAATGAATCAAGCGAAAGAAGATTCAGCTCAATATGATGAAAAAGTAAGACTAGCTATGAGTAAGGGAAATGAAGAATTAGCTAAAAAAGCTTTAAGACTTAAATTAGATAGTGATAAGAAGTTTTCTTCTTTAAAGGAAAGTTATGAAGGTCAAAAAGCTAAAGCTGAAGTTCTAAAAAATAAGCTAGTAGAATTAGAAAAAGAATTAGATAAAACAAGAAGTTATAGAGACGAAGCTGTTGCAAGATTAAACAATGCTGAGGCTTCAAAACAAATTAATGAAGTAATTGCAAATGTTCAAAGTAAGAGTAATTCAATTAATGTTGATGATATAGAAAGAAGTATTTCAAGAAAAGAAAGTTATGCGGCAGGATTAGAAGAATTAAAAGGTGAAAGTCTAGATGATGAGTTTGCTAAGTTAGAAGAGTTAAGTTTAGATGATGAGTTAAATAAATACAGAACTTCAAGCTCTGAATCAAATAAATCAGCAGATGTAGAGTTAGATTCAGAATTGGAAAAATATAAAAATCAATAGAATTAGAATTAATCAGGGAAAGGAGTATCTTTCTCTGATTTTTTATTAGTTTTAAAGTTAATAATAAATTTTTAGTAAAATATAGGAAAAGAATACTTAAGCTCTTTAGAGTTTTTATTTAGGTCAATGGTTTCAGGAGATTAATTACAAGTAGTTAAAAAATAAAAGATGAGAAAAAGTTATAAAGTAAGAGCAAATTATATTAGTTTGTAGCTATTTTTATTTAATGGCATTATATTAGGCTATAAATGATTGATTAAAGAATAAAGGCTATATAAAATTTAATTTAGAAAGGGGAGAGGTAAATGAATTATAAGTTAGTTTGTATAGATATGGATGGTACTCTTTTAAATTCAAAGCATGAAGTAAGCGAAAGAAACAGAGAAGCTTTAAAGAAAGCTATTGAAAAAGGGGTACATATTGCTATATCAACAGGAAGGGTTTTTCCTTCTGCAAGGATATATGGAAATATAATCGGAGTTAATGCACCATTAATATGTTCCAATGGTTCATATATAAAAGACAAGAATACAGATGAAGTTATCTTTAAATCAACCTTAGATAGAGAAACCTATTTTAAAATATGTGATATCATAAAAAAATATAAATTTTTAGCGTATGTAGATTCTACTGATGGATTAATAGCAGATACTGAAATTCCAGAAGATGATAGTCATAGACTTATGAATAGTTGGGTGGATGAAGAAGACCAGATAAAATTTTATAAATATGATGATTTAAAAGAAGCTTATGATGAACATGGAGAAAATATATTGAAGTTCATAATAATAAAGCAAGAAAATAGCCTTGGGATAGAGGCTGCAAAAGATGAGTTTGAAAGCTTAGAGGGAGTAGATTTAGTTTATGCTTCCTGGGGCGGATGTATAGAGATAATGAAGAAAGGAACCTCTAAAGGAAGTGCAGTTAAGGCCCTTGCAGATAAGTTAGGAATAAAACTTGAAGAAGTAATATGCATGGGAGACAGTGGAAATGATGTATCTATGTTAGAAGTGGCAGGAGTAGCTGTAGTCATGGGAAATGCTCCAGATTTTATAAAGAAATATGGAGATTATATAACAGATACAAATGAGAATGACGGTGTTGCCAAGGCCATAGAAAAGTTTGTTTTAAATTAAGTTTTATAGAATATTAAAAATTTTTAAGAATTGAATTAGGCTAAATATGTTATAATTTAATAAAAAATAAAAGGGGTGTTAGGATGTTTAAAAAAATAGCATCAGATGCATTAGGATTAAGCGATATAGGTAAGGTTATAAATCCAAAAGATTATGATAAGGTTGATTCAGATGATTATATAATGCATGAGGATGGAGAAGAAATATACTTTTTAATAAAATCTAAATCAGATGAATATTGTTTTACCAATAAGGCACTTATACATGTAGATGGGGCTAATGCTGTTAGTAAGAAGAGAAATTTATATAGATATGAATACTACTTAAATAATATAGGAAATGTGTCTTTAGAAACAGCTGGAACTGTAGATTTAGATGTTGAAATTAAGTTTTCTATAGGAGAAAAATATTTTTCAATAGATGTTGATAAAAAGCAATTAGAGCAATTAAAAGATTTATATAAGGCTCTAATAAAAATATCACAAATTAAAGCAGAAAATGATATAAGATTAGAACATAGCACTCAAACTCTTCAAATTGCTGCACAAGTAATGGGGAGCAATAGAGTTGAAAATAGTAATATAGGTAGTGATTTTAAACAGATTAATGAATATGCTTTCGATTGGATATCAAAGGCTAGAGAATCTTTTATAGTTAAAGACTTTGGTGAGATTTTTCAAAAGTATATTAATAATTAAAAGCTTTGAATTATAATATAGTTTTTAAAGGTTATTCTAATTAAAAATATTGGAATAACCTTTTTGTTTAGGCTATTATTCCTAAAACAGAGCCTTTATTTAAATTACTTAATAAAGAAAATGAGTCTCTTATAAAAGTAGAAAAATTTGGTTTGACATATTATATTTAAAGTTATTAAATAAATTTATGGGCAATAATATAATTAAAAATACATATAGGAAAGGATGATAATATGTTTAGTTTTACTTTTGATGAAAAAGAGTATAATTTATCAGAGGATAAGTTAATTTATTTCTTTAATGAAGATGTAGATGATTTTGATATAGATAAACTTTTTGAAATTTTAAATAACAGTGAGAAAGTTAGCTTTGGAAAGGCTTATTATGATGGACCTTGTGAAGATTGTAAATTTGGATTGGATGAAAAAAGAAAGAGTTTTCCTTTTTTAGAATTTAATATGTTTATTTACACTAAAAACGGTAAGTTTGTAATAAGCAATATAGAAAAATCTTATGAAGGACTTACATATAACAAATTATTAAGAGAGAAGAAAGTTGATAAAAGTTATTTAGTCAATATAAATGTTTGTAAAAACTGTGGAAATTTTGCTGTTGATATTGAAGAACTTGAGGTTTAGTAAATAATAGAATTGGTATGTATTCTTAAGTTGAGAAAAAGAAAACTTAAGAACACATACCGATTTTTGTTTTGGAAAAATTAATTATATAGAAACAAATTAATAGCTTATTTGACATAAAATAAAAAGATTTAGATGATATAATTTAATGCATATGATTAATAAAAATGAGAAAGGGGAATAAATAAATGAGTTTATTAAAAAAAGTTAGTAAAATAGCTGTAGGGGTTACAATGGCATCTTTATTGTTGATTGGATGTGTAGGGGAAGGAAAAAAGTCACAGGAGCCTATAGCGGAAGATAAGTTACCAGTTGCAACTATAGAGGTTAAAAATTTTGGAACTATAGAGGCTGAACTATATCCTAATAAAGCACCTAATACTGTAAACAACTTCATAAGTTTAGCAAACAGTGGATTTTATGATGGATTAACCATTCATAGAATAGTTAAAGGATTTGTTCTTCAAGGAGGAGATCCAAATGGAACAGGAACAGGGGGACCAGGATATTCAATAAAGGGAGAGTTTTCATCTAATGGAGTAGAAAATGATATAAAGCATGAAGAAGGAGTTCTTTCTATGGCAAGATCTCAAAATCCAGATAGTGCAGGAAGTCAATTTTTTATTGTTACTAAAGATGCTTCCCATTTAGATGATCAATATGCTGCTTTTGGAAAGGTTACTAAAGGCTTAGATGTTGTACATGAAATAGAGAAGGTATCAGTAGGTCCAAATGATAAACCAATAGAGGATGTTGTTATAGAGTCAATTAAAGTAGATACAAAGGGAATAGAATATAAAGAGCCAGAGAAAGTCAAATAATTAGGTTAAAACAGAGCTAATAATTAATTAAAAGGAGCTTTTATCATATTGGAATTTATAAAATCTTAGTGTAAAATTATGTGTGAACATATGTTTGTATGGAGGTTTTATGAAGGAAGAGAGAAAGATAATTCATATAGATATGGACGCTTTTTATGCATCTATTGAACAACGAGATAATCCTAAGTTTAAAGGTAGACCATTAATCGTAGGAGGAGATCCAAATAGAAGAGGGGTAGTTGCAACTTGTTCCTATGAAGCGAGAAAATATGGAGTACATTCAGCTATGCCCTCTTTAACTGCATATAAGTTGTGTCCTAAGGCTATTTTTATAAAACCTAGAATGGATGTTTATAAGAAGGTTTCTAAAGATATTATGAATATTTTGCATCAGTATTCAGAGCTGGTTGAACCTTTATCCTTTGATGAGGCTTTTATAGATGTTACAAACACAAAAAAATGTAAGGGATCAGCAACATTAATAGCTCTTGAAATAAAGGAGAGAATATTTAAAGAGGTGGGACTTACAGCCTCTGCAGGAGTTTCTTTTAATAAATTTTTAGCTAAGATTGCATCGGATTATAATAAGCCTAATGGTATAACGGTTATAACTAAAGATAAAGCAGATGAGTTTATAAGGAATTTACCTATAGGAAAATTTTTTGGAGTTGGAAGAGTGACTAAAAATAAATTGAATAATATAGGTGTTTTTAAGGGAGAAGACTTGCTAAAATTTTCAGAGGAAGAGTTAATTGAAATATTTAGTGAGCGAGGAAAAATATTATATGAATTTGCAAGAGGAGTAGATAATAGGACTGTAAATCCATATAGAATTAGAAAATCTATTGGGAAAGAAATCACCTTAAGAGAAGACCTTGAAGATGAAGAGGAAATGATAGAAGTTTTAGAAGGAATAGCAGAGCGGGTTGAAGATAATTTAAGTCTATTAAATAGAAAAGGAAAGACAGTAACTTTAAAAGTTAAATTTAGCGATTTTAAACATATAACAAGAAGTATTACGTTAGAATATTTTATAAAAGAAAAAGAAGAAATAATGAGCTCTATTAAAGAACTTATGAGTTTAGTGGATTTTAAAAATAAGAAGGTAAGGCTATTAGGAATAACAATATCATCCTTAGAAGAAAATATTCTAGTGGAAGAAAGTGAACAGTTAAGCTTCGATGTTTAGATAAATTATTAATTAGATGAAAACAAATTTTAATAATATAGAAATTTTTGAAATAGCTAGTATAATAATATTTATGATTTATATTAATAATATCTATATTTAAGGATATTAAATTGAAATGGAGAGGAATTAATGAACTATATACTTCTAATAATCGGATTCGTTTTACTTATTAAAGGTGCAGATCTTTTTGTTGATGGAGCCTCTGGGATAGCTAAAAAGTTAGGTGTTCCATCAGTTATTATTGGACTTACTATTGTGTCTTTAGGTACTAGTGCACCAGAGCTTGCAGTAAGTATATCGGCTGCATTGAAAGGTAGTAATGATATTACTATGGGAAATGTTTTAGGTTCTAATATCTTTAATCTTTTAGCAGCACTAGGATGTACTGCAATTGTGGCACCTCTAGTAATAAAGAAGTGTGTAATAAAAAATGATTTTATTGTAAACATAATAGCAGCATTTGTTCTGTATGTATTTGCTTTTACTGGATTAGTAGGAAGTAAGGGGATTTTATCTAGAGTGGATGGAGCCATACTATTTTTAATGTGTATAGCATATATACTATATTTGATTTATACTGTTAAGAGATGCAATAATAAAACAAATGAAGCAGCTATTACTGCAGAAATAGAAGAGTTTGAAGAAGAAAATATAAAATCAGCTAATAGTACAGGAAAAAATATTGCCCTATCAATAATAGGTGTTGTTGGTATAGTACTAGGAGGAAAAGTAGTTGTTGATTCAGCTACTGCTATTGCTTTAGGCTTAGGATTAAGCGAAAAATTAGTAGGTCTTACTATTGTGGCCATAGGTACTTCGCTTCCAGAGCTTGTGACTTCATTAGTTGCGGCTAAAAAAGGAGAGAATGATATAGCTCTAGGGAATATATTAGGGTCTAATACCTTTAATATATTATTAATATTAGGATTATCATCTTTAATAAGTCCTATAACTATAGCAGCAAGTTTATCAGTGGATTTAATATTCCTTATATGTATAACAGTATTTATAGGAGCCTTAATCTTCTTAAATAAGAAGAAAGAAAAAATACTAACTAGATATGAAGGAGTATTGCTTGTAGCTCTTTATGTTGGTTATACTGTATATATCATAATGAGAAATTAATTTTAATAACTGTCTTTAATATAAGACAGTTATTTTTATATGAATTTTAAGGAGAGTATAGAAAATGAATTTTTATTTTAGAGATATAAATAAAGAAAACTGGAAAAAAGCTGTAGATTTAAGGGTTAAGGATGAACAAATTGATTTTATAGAAAGCAATGCATTATCAATTGCAGAGTCAAAATATGTTAAAAATTGGATTGTTAAAGGGATATACTTAGAAGAAGAATTAATAGGATTTACTATGTATGGATACTTTGATGATGATAAAAGAGTTTGGTTAGATAGGTTTATGATAGATTATAAATTTCAGGGAAAAGGCTATGGAAAAAAAGCTTTATTAAAGCTAATAGAACATATTGCAAATGAATTTAAAGTTAAAAAGATATATCTTAGTGTTTTTGAAAATAACAAGGAAGCCTTAGGACTTTATGAAAACATAGGTTTTAAATTTACAGGAGAATTAGATTATGGTGGAGAAAAGATAATGAAATTAAACTTATAGGAAGTAATCAAAGGAGGAGAAGAAAATAGATAGTTTAATAAATGTTTTTAGTAATTATAGTGGAGTAGCTATATTTATAAGTTTATTTATAAGTATAATTATAGCTTTACTTGGAATAATTCCATCTATATTTGTTACTGGAGCTAATATAGTATTTTTTGGTCCTGTAAATGGATTTTTAATATCTCTTTTAGGTGAAGTTATAGGTGGGTGGATAAGCTTTAAGGTATATAGAATGGGAGTTAATAAGTTTGTAGAGAATATTAAAGGAAAATATAAATTAATAGATAGAATACTAGAGAGTGAAGGGAAAAGAGTTGGTTTGTTGATATTTGAAGGAAGACTACTTCCATTTGTACCTTCTGGATTTGTGACTTTAGCAGCAGCTATGAGTAAGGTTAATAGTTTAATATTTATAATAGCTACATTTTTAGGTAAAATACCATCAATTTTACTAGAGGTTTTAGTTAGTTATGGGATTATAGAGGCTTCACAGAAAAATATAAAAATTGTTATAGTCATTATAAGTTTAATTTTAATATATTTAACAATAAGAAAGAGAGAAAAATAATAAAGATAGAAAAAGGGGAGTTTTAGCATTAAAAAGAGAAAAATGGGATTTTTTTTGTAAAAAATAGGCTTTTATTGTTGATTTAATATAAATTATATGATTTAATTTAAATGGAAAGAATTTTAACAATTAATTAAAAGCTTTACAGTAAATTCAAGGAGTAAAATAATGATTGAAGCAGTAGTCTTAGCACTAATACTTGCAAAAATAAAGGGATATAGTTTAAAGCCATTTTTTAAAAGTTGGACAATCTATCCTATATTAATATCAGAGGCTATGTATGTAGTTCTCCAAATAAATATATTTATGGGGAATTATGAAGTTGTAAAATGGTCTCCTTGGTTTAAGGATATATACATGTATTTATTTTTAATACCTATTTTTTGGTACAGAGAGTACATAAGTGCTTTAATTGGTTCGATATTTTTATTTGCTGGAACATTTCTAAATCATTTTGTAATGGCTGCAAATGGAGGAGAGATGCCAGTTTTCCCTAGCCTAACATATTTAACTGGATATGTTAAACCAGATACTTTATCTAAGATAAATGATATACATACGTTAGGAAATAGTACAGTAAACTATAAATTTTTAAGTGATATAATAGATATTGGATATAGTGTACTTAGTATAGGGGACATACTTATAAGAGTATTTGTGGTTATAATAATATATGTAACTGTTAAAAAAACAAATGAAGAATGCAAAAATAGACAGACTAGAATATTTAGTTAAGACAACGGAGGAAAAAATGCTAAAAGTAACTTTTTTTGAAACATTAGTAAGAGGTATACCAGAGGCTCTTACAATGATGTTAGCTATGTATGCTTTTGCTGATAGAAAAGTAGAAAAGAAAGAATATTTAACATCAAGTTTAATATTAAGTTTAGTGGTTTATTTAATACGATTACTACCTATAAATTATGGTGTACATACTATATTAAACATTTTTGTTTTAATATTTTTAGCATTTAATATAAATAAGATAGATTTAATAGTTAGCATAAAAGCATCAATATTAATTTTAATGATTTTGTTTTTATGTGAGGGATTAAACTTATGGCTTATAGAAAATGTTCTAAATAAGAATATAGATATTCTATTTCAAAGTATATTAAATAAAGTAGTATATGGAATTCCATCAACTATAATGTTTTCTATTACAGTTGTTTCTTATTATTTAATAGCATTAAAAAAAGGAAAGTTGAGATAAAATGATTGAGAACATATCAAAGGCAGTAGCTGAAAAAGTTTCTAATGAATTAAATTATGATAATGAAAGAAAAGAAGTTATACAATATGGAACATATGCCTTAATACAAACATTAATATCAATAATTTCTGTTTTAATATTAGGTTTAATATTTAATATAGCTTTAGAAGCTTTAATATTTTTATTTACAGCAAGTATATTAAGAAAATATTCAGGAGGCGCACACTCAGAATCATCTAATGTGTGTACTTTATTAGGAATAATAATTTCAATTTGTGTTGGATTTTTAATTAAAAGTAGTTTTTTTGTGAATATGGATTTTGAGTTTATTATATTTGCCGGAATAGTAGCATTTGTTTTCGCATATTTTATAATTTTTAAGTATGCGCCAGTAGATACACCAAATAAACCAATAAAAACTGAAAAAAAGAAAAAGCGTATGAAAAAAGGATCTTTAAAGATTTTAACTATATATTTATTTATTGTCTTATTAAATATAATTTTATATTATAATTCAGATGTAGTCTTTGCTAAGCAAGTTATACTGAGTGTTTTATTTGGAATAGCATGGCAATGCATGACTCTTACAGCATTAGGAAATATATTATTAAAAACTATAGATTCTTTTACAAATAAAATATTATAAATTTTTAGAGGGGATGAGTTTAAATGAAAAAATTAAACAAAAACTTATTAACAGTATTTGCTGCATTAACAACAGTGATAGCAACAACAGTTGCTACTTCAGCTTGTCTTTGGTTTACACACCAACCAGAAGAACCAAAATCTTTAAGAGATGAATAGAATTTATAAATAAGGTCGGTTTAAGCCGACCTTATTTTATGATTAATAGTGAGGCAGAATATGATTAGAGATGTAAATGACAATAAAAAGAAAAAAGTTGATGAAATATTATCAATAGTAAAGATATCAGCATTATTATTTTCGGCTATAGCTTTTTTACAATATACTTTTGATCTTATAAATCATAATGATAATTTTTTAGTAGATTATAGTATTTTATCAATTCTAATAAGTATATTTTTGCTATCAACAATTTACATGCTCTGGAGTTTAGCATCTTTAAGCAAATACAAAGATTATTTAAATCAGATACAGTGGATTGAAATAATTTTGTTTATGATTATATTTGTAATTGCTATATTAGTTTCAGGTGCAAATTCTAGCAATAATAAATTTTTATTTTTATTTATTATAATAACATCTACAATACAAGGTGGAATGCATAGAGGGTGTATAGTGGCTGTATTATCATCAGCTATTATTCTAGTTATGGATTTGATTTTTGCTGGTAACAATGGGGTAAATATGTACTTCCAAAACGATTTAATACTGGCAGGAGTATTTATTTTAACAGCGTGGACTTTGGGTTTTTATGTAAAAACTGAAAATGATCACATAGAAGAATTACAAAAGTTAGTTAATGAAGATGGATTAACAGGGGTTTATAATCATAGATATTTTTATGATAAATTAAGAGAGAAAATGCATATTAGTGAAGTTGAAAATAAACAACTTTCTCTAATATTTATGGATATAGATTATTTTAAGCATTATAACGATTTATATGGTCATCAAAGAGGAGATGAAGCATTAAGAAGAATAGGAGCTATACTTAAGAGCATAGCAAGAGAGCAAGATTTGGTAGCGAGATATGGAGGAGAAGAATTTGCAATAATATTACCTAATACATCTGAAAGTGAAGCTACTAAAATTGCGGAAACTATAAGAAATAAAATAGAAAAAACATATTTTGAAGGACAAGAAAATCAACCTAATTCTAATTTTACTGTATCAGTTGGAATAGCTGTGTTCCCAGATAAGGCCGAAAATGAGTTGGATCTTGTTAAATATGCTGATGATGCATTATATAGAGCTAAGTTTTTTCATAAAAATAGAGTTGAGACTTATATATCTGTTTTAGATGAGCTTAAAAAAGATTTAAATGAAGAAGAAAATGCGCTGGTAACTTCTATAAAAACTTTAATAGGTATTATAAATGCAAAAGATAAATATACATATAGTCATGTTGAAAGAGTGGTTGTATATAGTAGGCTTATGGCTAAAAAATTAGGTCTTTCAGAAGAAGAAAAGAAGCAGTTAATATATGGTGCTTATATGCATGATATAGGTAAAATAAATATACCTAATGAAATATTAACTAAGAAGATGAGACTTACTAAAGATGAATGGGAGATTTTAAAGCAGCATCCAAAGGATGGAGTAGAAATAATAAAATCAGTAAATTCTTTAAAGGAAGTAGTTCCACTTATATTATACCATCATGAAAGATATGATGGGTTTGGATATCCAGAAGGATTAAAAGGCGAAGATATACCATATTTAGCTAGAGTTTTAACAGTTGTAGATAGCTTTGACGCTATGACTTCTAGCAGACCTTATAATAAGAGAAAGACTTATGATGAAGGATTAGAAGAACTTAATAGATGCAGTGGTACTCAGTTTGATCCTAAAATAGTTGAAATTTTTACTGAAGTGGTTAGAGAAAATATAAATGAAATACAAGATTTTTAAGGAGATGTAATTTTACATCTCTTTTTAGTTTGATTAATTTCAATTAAAACATTGTTAAGCAAAACATAAAATTAGATGATTTAGAATGACTTTAGGTTTTGAACTAAGATGTAAATTAAAAAATCATGAGACTTTATCAAAACTTAAAATAAAACTTATGATATTATTTATAAGTTTTATTTTAAGTTGCTTTTAATATAGCCCTATGCTGTTTATATTATTTAAAATCAGATAATATTTTTTTAGCACATAATTTGCTTGAAATTAAAGTCATTGAAATGCCTGAACCGGGATGAACTGAATCTCCTACGAAATATATGTTTTTGATGTTTTTAATTTTTGATTGAGGTCTAAATGCAGTAGTTTGCAATAGGTTATGGTTAAGTCCAAAGGAAGCTCCAAAAAAGCAATTAAAATCATTTTTAAAAGTTATAGGAGTAGTGTAACTTTCATAAATTATATTTTCTCTTAAGTCTTCTAATCCTTTAATTCTACTTATATCATATAAAACCTTATTCCTTAAAGATTTAATTTCATCTTCTGTCCATTTAGATTTATATTTATTTAGATTTGGAACACGCAAAGTTATATTAAGACATTCACAATCATTAGGAACTAATGATGAATCTATTGAACTTGGACAATAAATATAATATATAAATTCTTTAGGAAGTCTTCCACCTATAAAAGGAACTAAAAGGGCTTCTTTTTTGTTCAATGTTAGAATAATATTATGTACATTCAGATTTCTATACCTCTTTTTTAAAAAAAGATGAATTATAAATGTTGAACAAGAGAATGATAGTTTTTCCTGTTTTCTTTTAGAAAATTTATTTCTAATAACACTTCTAGGAATCAAGTTTTGAATACTATACGTAAAGTCTGAATTGCAGACTATTAAGTCAGAAAATATATTTTCATGATTAGTACTTATTCCTATTGCACGATTCTTTTTCATTAATATGGTATTAACATGGGAGGTTAGATGTATTTTTCCCCCTAATTCTAAGATTAATTTCTCTAAGGCCTTTACATAGGAATACATTCCACCTTTAATATAATACAATCCATATACTTGAGAGGTTGATGGAATCAAATTAAAAACATTAGAGCTTTTTATAGGTGATTCACCAATATACATACATTGAAAGGCTAAAAAAAATCTTAAATATTCATTACGTATATATTTTTCAATAGTTTTATAACAATTCTTGAAGGGATGTATTCTAAATAATTGAGGGATAGCTTTAAAATTTTCTACACCACTTAAATTAAAAAAACTTCTATTGAGAAAATATTTATCAACTAGAAGATATCTTTTGTAAGAGTCAGATATGTATTTATAATAGTTTGAGCTATCATCTTTAAATATTTTTTCTAAAGATTCTGTCGTTCTTAAAAAGTCAGAATAAATATCAAAGTTATCTTTACTATCAGTGAAAACTCTATAAAGAGTTTTTAATTCTATTAATTCTATATAATCCTTATAATCTTTTCCTGCATATTTAAATATATCTAAGTAAGGCTTAGGAATCATAAATATTGATGCTGAAGAGTCTATTTTAAAGTCTTTATATTTAATTAAGTTTACTTTTCCCCCTACACTTGAATTTTTTTCGAAGATATCAACCTTAAATCCATTAACAAGAAGGCGAATTGCAGTAGCTAATCCGCCTATTCCAGCTCCTATTATTATGGCATTTTTCCTCTTCATAATTAACACTCCTAGTATGTTTGATTTTATATTTTAGCCACCTAAGGTAACATCTTGGTCATTATACCAATTAAGAGCATTTAAAAAATGACTTTCATTGAAATTAGGCCATAAATCATCAATTATATACATATCTGAATAAACTGATTGAACTGGTAGAAAACCACTTAATCTACGTCTACCACCCCATCTTATTAATAAGTCTATTCTTGAAATATCTTTTGATTGAATATTATCATATATGTTTTTTCTTTTAGCATCACAAGATTTAAGTTGGTTTAAATCCCATTCCCAACCATAATTAACAAGGAAGTTAACTAGGATTCCGCCTTTACCTAATTTAGTTCTCTTAGTATATTTCTTTAACTCTTCAGGGAACACTGGAGAATCAGAATTTCCCATTACAAGTATTTCACAATCTTCATTTGCAATTAATTCTACTGATTTTATACAAGCATCTATAAAGGCCTCCTTTTGATAGGCTGGTCTTTTAGTATTATCCACTGTAAATCCATAATAGGTTATTTCTTTAACGCCTAGTTTTTGACAAAGCTTAAAAAGTTCAAGTCCAGGGTCAATTCCGTGTAAGTATCCTTGATCCTTTTCAAGGCCATTTTCAACAGCCCAACGTCTATTACCGTCTGGGATAACCCCTATATGTTTTGGAATTCTCATAATATATTTCAACCCTTTCTTTAAAAGTAAATTCAAGTAAGAGTATACCCATTTTGATAAATAAAATGCATAAATTTGATTATTTTAAGGATTAATTATATTATTAAGCTATAAAAAATTTTATAAGATTGGATTATATGGAGTTGAAAAGATGAGATTTATAGGTGTTAGAACTTGGAAAACCAGTATAGGGGCTGTAATAGCTATGATTATAGCAAATAAGATAGGATTAAGTTACTGGGTTTCAGCAGGAATTATTACTATATTAAGTATTCAAAGTACTAAGAGAGAGTCTTTAACAATAGCTTTTAAAAGAATTGGATCGGTAATTGTAGCACTTCTAGTTTCTTCAATCTTATTCTTAACATTAGGCTTTAATTCAGTTGTTTTTGGAATATATCTTTTAATATTTATTCCTCTGACTGTCAGGCTAAAGGTTACTGATGGAATAGTGGTGAGTTCTGTTTTGGTAACTCATCTATTGGTAGAAAAACAGGTTACTGCTTATTGGATACTAAATGAATTAGGACTTATGTTAGTAGGAGTCTTAGTTGCTTTAATATTAAATAGCTATATGCCTAAAAATGAAGAAAAAATAAGAGAAGATATAGATTATATATCAGAAAAAATAAAAGAAATTTTTATGGATATGGCAGATTCTTTAAGAACCCATAGTGTTTCTATAAATCAACAAAGACTTTTTAATGAGCTTGAAAATAGAATAGACATTGCTAAGAAAAGAGCTAATGATAATTTTAATAACTACTTATTTTCTGATGTTAGATATTATGTCTATTACATAGAGATGAGGGGAGTGCAATTTCAAATATTAAAATATATGAGAGAACATTTTTCAAGGATATCTATTACAGTTAAGCAAACAGAACTTGTAGCTAATTTTACTGAAGAAGTAGCATCAGTTATTGGGAAAGAGGTTAATGTAAATATATTAATAAACAGATTAAATAGATTGAGAAGAGAATTGAGTGAGCAAGAGCTTCCAGTTTCAAGGGAAGAGTTTGAAAATAGAGCTATGTTATATCAATTTTTAAATGATTTAGAAATTTTCATAGAAACTAAAAAACAATGCTATATAAAATAATTTAAAAAATTAGAATTATTAGTTTCAATTTTGATGAAATAATAACAAGTATTTAGCATAGGATTCTTTTAAAAATTTTAAGAGAAAAATATTACAATAGAGTCAAATGTGGAATAATTAAATTACAATAAAATACATAATATGAATAAATACATAACAAGTGAAATATATTAACCAATAAGAATAATATTCATTTAATGAATATTAACAAATTTTAAATAGCATAAAAAGCTTAAATAAGTTAGAATAATCAATATAACGTTTTATAAATTTTAAGTTTAAAAATTTATTTTGAGAGATAATTGATAGGGAAAGTTTTTAATTTATATGATGATTTAATAGTTTATGCTTTTAAAATTGTAGAAATAAGAACTAATTGACTATAAGCTTCAGATTAAAATGAATTAGGGGTTAGGAAAGTAAATTTAATTCTGAATTAAGTCTCAATTTATTACACTTACTAAGGGAGGCATTAAATGAATAAGAAATACTTTAAAGAGCTTTTAGGAAATAAAAAAACTTTGAAGAATTTAGGTATTAACTTATTTCTTTGGATTACTTTATCTTTTCTTTTAGTTTTTTTAGGAGAATCATTTTATAGAGGATCTATTGAAAATGGAAAAAGCTTTTTAGATAATAGTAGGGATCTATTTATATTGAATTACTTAATATTTTTAGTAATTACTTCAGTATCTTTTTTATTTAAAAAGACTAGAATGGTTTATGGAATCATAAGTATAATACTTATGGGATTTTATGTAGCAAGTGGAGTAATAGTAGGTTTTAGAGGATCGCCACTTATATGGGCGGATATGTTCTCTATAAAAGATGGTATAGCAATAGCAGAAAATTATATAGACTTAGGAGTTTTAAAATATGTTGCTATAGCTTTAATAGTAATAATATCAATAATAACAGCATTATGGTTTAGTGAAAGATATCAGAGTAGAAATAAAGTCTTTAATCCCTATGGATTAATAGTCGTTCCTTTAGTTATTATTGTTACAGGTAGTTTCTATGGAAGTAAAAAAGATGGAATAGAAATATATAGGTGGGATTTACCAGCTTCGTATCATCAAAATGGATTTATCTATTCATTTTTAGATACAGCGGCAGGATTTGAAGTGAAAGAACCAGCTAATTATAGCAAAGCATCAATTGAGAATATAAAGGATAATATAATTGAAGAAGAACAGGTAGCTAGTGTTAATGAAGCTAAAATGGCTTCTACTAAGCCAGCGGAAATGCCTAACATTATAATTGTTCAATTAGAATCATTTATGGATTTAAATAGAATAGAGGGTTTAAATTTTACGGAAGATCCAACACCTAATTTTAGAAGAATTGCAGAAGAATCAACTCATGGATTTTTAAAGGTTCCTACTTATGGTGGAGGAACTGTTAGAAGTGAGTTTGAAGTATTAACTGGATTAAGTACAGATTATTTACCAGTTGGAGAAATACCTAATAATAACATATTAAAAAAACAACCGGTAGAAAGTATGGCTTACATATTACATGATTATGGATATGATACAAGTGTTATACATAACTATGAAGGTAACTTCTATAATAGAGATACGGTATTTCCCAATTTAGGATTTGATACATATGTTCCTATGGAGTATATGGACAAGCCTAATAACTATGAGTGGCAATATCCAGAGGATATTTTAAATATTAAGCCTATAGAACAGATAATAGGTGATAATGAAACACCTCAGTTCATTTATAATATAACAGTAGAAAGCCATGGCGGATATTCATCTTCAGATTTTGATAATTACACTGTAGATGGAAATTTAACTCAAGACGAGAGAAATGAAATTCAATGCTATGTTGACAAGTTAAGAGGTGTTGATAAATATATAAAAGATCTTGTTGATTATGTAGAAGCTTCAGGAGAGCCTACTGTAATAGCAATGTTTGGAGATCATTTACCATCATTAAAAGTAATAAATGAAGATGCGAGTGTATTAAAAGATGGCAATAAATATTTAACTGATTTCTTTATATGGGATAATATTGGTCTACCAAGGGAAAATGTAAATATT
Source organism: Clostridium perfringens (assembly GCA_034421775.1). Classification (GTDB taxonomy): domain Bacteria; phylum Bacillota; class Clostridia; order Clostridiales; family Clostridiaceae; genus Sarcina; species Sarcina perfringens_B. The sequence continues at coordinate 98,050 of WNVL01000004.1, forward strand.
GAGGCTGAGGAGCTCACAACATATATATTAGAAAACTTAAATATGGTTTCAGGAATTATGCCTACATTCCATGAGGCTTATAAAGGAAATTCTGATTACAATAATGCATTTGAATTGCTTCAGTATGATATATTGTTTGGAAATAAATATGCTTTAAACAAAGAGAAAAATAAATATGAAAAAACTAATATGAAATTTGGTATAAATGAGATAGTTTTAAATAATTATGATATAAGTAACAATATATTAACAGTAACAGGAGATAATTTTAATTATAAAAGTAAAATTATCATAAATGGTAAAATTGTTGAAACCAATTTTGTAGATGATCATACTTTAACAACAACTGATATTAATTCAAATATTAAGAAGATTTCAGTTGGTCAAATAGGAAAGTATGATAAGATATTAACCTCTACTAATGAGTTGGAAATAGAACAGTAATTTGTATTATATTTAAATGGTTAGACTTATAAATAATAGTCTAGCCATTTTTTAATAAATCTTAAGTATAAAATTTATCTTTTAAGAGGAAAATGTAAATGTTATACTTAACTTGAGAATTAATAAAATTAGATTAATTTTAATGGGAGGGTTTTACTAATGAACATAATAAAAAAAGATGGTAGAATTGAAGAATTCAAAATTGAAAAATTATCAACAAGCTTATCAAATGCGGCTAATGATTTAGATCTAACTCTTAATAAATCAGATATAAAGATAATAACAGAAGATGTTGAGAAAACAATAAAATCAATAAGATCAAATGAGGCAACTTCAAGTTATGAGGTTGTTGGAATTTTAATTAGTACTTTAAAAAATGAAAAATTTAGTGAAATATTAAAGGCATATATAGAATATAAAAAATAATGTTTATTAAATAAATTAGGTAGATGGGTCTGCCTAATTTATTTCAGAATAATTAAATTAATTTAAGAGTATGTAGGGGAGAGTAATAGAGGGATGAGAAAAAAAATAGGTGTAGCATTTGTTTTAACATTTATTATAAGTTTTTTTGTTGGATGTGGAGGAAAAAATTTAATAGACCAAGGGAAAGAAGAAATTAAAAAAGGAAATTATGAAAATGCTACAGCAATTTTTAAAGCTGCAAGTGAAGAGGATTCAAAGGATAAAGATGAAGCTGAGAGTTTGTATGAATTAACATATAATTATATAATTGCAAACAAAGCTTATGATGAGTTTAAATTAGATGTGGCTTTAGAAAGTTTAAAGAAGGTAGAAGAAAATAAAAATGCAGATTTAATTAAAGAGGATATATCCAAATTAAATGACGAAATAAGCAAAGATAAAAATTCTATAGATGACTTTAAATTAAATATGGACAAGGTTACAACTTTAGAGAATGAAGGAAGCATAATTGAAGCTAAGGAGCTATTGAGTAAATCTATTGAAGATGTTTCTTATTTGGGTGATAATGCTAAAGCACTAATTGATAGTGGAAACTCTAGAATGAAGATTTTAGATGAAAAGATAGAAAAAAATAAGGAAAAGAACAAAGAAATAGCTGAAAAAAATAAAAAAGAAAAGGAAGAAAAAGAAAAGGCTTTAGAAGTAGTGAAAGATCTTGGTGTTGTAAAAAAAGATCAGTATTTAGAGCTTAAGTCTGATGAAGTATATGATTTAGGCGATGGAAGTTATGGTTTCATTATAAACAAATTCTATTATCCAGAAGGAAAACCGGAACCAGCATTAATCAGTCAATATCTTGTTGATAAGGAATATTGGAAAGTTAAAGAAGTAAAGGATGGTATTACTACAAATATTAATTAAAAATAGAAAAAATTTATTTAAATAATAAGTTATGGCTTTAATGATGGTTAATATATTTATTAAATATTAGAGTATAAAGAGACTGTATCAAAACTTTGAATAATAAAGCTTATAAATAGTATAAAAAGAATATTTAGATGAGGTTAAATTCTTAGTGAAATCTAGTAATTCTAGCAATATATTTATAAGTTTTATTTTTACTTTGATACAGTTTCATTGTTATAAAATAACTGTTTAGAATAATTTGAATTTATGATTTTTACGACAGTATTTTAATATTACCTTACCTTGAATATCTTGAGTTTGTATTAAACCAAAATATCTGGAATCTAAACTTATATTTCTATTATCTCCCATAACAAAAAATTTATCTTTAGGTATATTTAGCTTTAAATAGTAGGATATATTCATTTCTTCTTTTATATAAGGTTCACAAATTTTTTCTCCATTTATATAGAGTGTGGAATCATTTATTTCTATAACATCTCCAGGAAGTCCGATAATTCTTTTTACTAAAAAATTATCATATTTATATGGTGCATATATATTTACTATGTCATATCTTTGAGGAGAAGAAATAGAATATGCTTTTTTGTTTACCACTAGTATATCATTATCATGTATGGTATTTTCCATGGAAGAACCATCAACAATGGCTATAAAAATGTTATTTAAGAAAAATGTTAGAATCAAAATTACGGATATTAATATTGTTATTATAATCTTAAAAAAACTGTCAGGTGGGTCTAGAATATAATGAAAATATTTCATGGATTAGTACCTCGTATAGATTAAGAATATATTATTAGAATATTTTTTTCGCCTACAAATAAGAACTAATATTTAAGTTTTAGTTGAAATTTAATTAGTGCTTTAATATAATTAAATTAAATGAATTGTAATTTATATACAATCTATTGGAAACGTTACCGAGAAAAAGGGAGAGTGTTTTATGAGAAAAAATTTTAATTCTAAAGAATTCAATGATAAATTTTATTATAGTGGGGAACTTGGAACAATATATAGTAAAGAGAAAACGATTTTTAGAGTATGGTCACCTGAGGCTAAAAGTTTAGAGTTATTGCTTTATAGGGATGGTAATACAGATAGTTTAATAGAAAAAGATTTACTTAGTAAGAAAGAAAATGGAGTTTGGGAAGTTGTAAAGAATGGAGACTTAAATGGAGTTTACTACAAATATCATATTGTAGGAGAAGATTTTGAAAATGATTTTGTTGATCCATACTGCAAAGCTTTAGGGATAAATGGATATAGAGGGATGGTTGTAGATTTGGAAGAAACTAATCCTATAGGATGGAAAGAAGAGCATAAGCCAAAGCTAAAAGAAGCTACAGATTCAATTTTATATGAAATGCATATAAGAGATTTCTCGATTGATGAAAGTTCAGGAGTCTCCATAGAAAATAGAGGTAAATTTTTAGGAGTAGTAGAAGGGGAAACTACAATTCCAGGAACTAAGGTTAAAACAACCCTAGATCATCTAAAAGAATTAGGAATTACTCATGTACACCTTTTACCTTCATTTGATTTTGGATCTGTTGATGAAGAGAGATTAGATGAGCCTCAATATAATTGGGGATATGATCCTGTAAATTATAATGTACCAGAAGGATCATATTCAAAGAATCCTTACAATGGAGAAGTGAGGATAAAAGAATTTAAAGAAATGGTACTTAAGCTTCATAAGAGTGGAATAAGAGTTGTTATGGATGTTGTATATAATCATACTTATTCAGGAGAAAATTCTAATTTGAATCTTTCATATCCAGGATATTATCATAGACAGGATAAAAATGGGGGATTTTCTAATGGGTCTGGTTGTGGAAATGAGTTAGCTTCAGAAAGATTAATGGTTAGAAAATATATGGTAGATTCTCTAAAGTATTGGGCTAAAGAGTATCATATAGATGGCTTCAGATTTGATTTAATGGCATTACATGATATAGAAACATTAAAAGAAATAAGAAAAGAAATGGATAAAATAGATGAATCTATTTTAATATATGGTGAAGGATGGAATGGTGGAGAGTCACCTTTACCTAAGGAAGAAGCATGCTTTAAATGTAATGTAGATAAGTTTGGAAAGTTACAAATAGCTGCATTTAGTGATGATATGAGAGATGGAATAAAAGGACATGTTTCTAAGCTTAAAGATGGCGGCTTTGTAAATGGTGGAAGTAATTTTGAAGAGAGCATAAGGTTTGGAATTGTTGCATCTACCTATCACAAAGAAATAAATTATGACAAGGTAAATTATTCTGAAGAGCCTTGGGCAAATGAGCCTTATCAAACAATAAATTATTGCTCAGCTCATGATAATAATACATTACATGATAAATTAAGAATTGTATGTGAAAATGCTTCAGAGGAAGAAATAATAGACATGAATAAGTTAAGTGCAGCTATAGTTTTAACTTCTCAAGGCATACCATTTATTCATGCAGGAGAAGAACTTCTTAGAAGTAAGGTTAATGAAAAAGGGGAATTTATTGAAAATAGTTATAAATCTAATGATTTTGTCAATAGAATTGATTGGACAAGAAAAATAAAGTATAAAAGTCTCTTTGAATATTACAGAGGATTAATCAGCTTAAGAAAAGAATATGAATTATTTAGATTAAACAGTAATAAAGAAATAAGAGAAAAACTTTCATTTATAGAAAAAGAATTAGGAATAAAAGAAAAAGGTGTAGTTGCATATAGATTAAAGGATGAGAATGATGAATTCATAGTAATTTTCAATGGCAGTGACAATAAAATTAATTTAACTCTTCCAAAGGGAGAATGGGGTTTATTAGTTAATAAAAAAATTGCTGGTAAAGAGGTAATAGATGAACTTTATGATAATCATAAAATAGAAGGTAAAGCAGCTTATGTACTAAAAAAAATTTAATCATAGAAGCATCTTAATGATTAAAATACTAAAAAAGAAACTTAAGATAAGTAAATTATTTTAAGTTTCTTTTTAAATTAAATTTGATATGAAGTAAATTTAAACAATTTGTAACAAAAAAGAGTTTTTAAAGTTTTAATATAAGTATTGAGATATTTTAATATTTAATTTATATAGACATGGAGATGAATTTTGTGAACAAAAGAACAAGGCATAAAAAATATGTTAGAAGAAGAATAGCAGTTGTTGTGGCTGGTGTTATTATAGTAGTTGGTTTAGGTTTTGGTATTAAAGCTTTAGGAAATCATAATTCCAATAAGAAGGCATTAGCTTCAACTAAAGCAAATACAGAAGAAACTAAAAAGGAGGAAAAACCAAAACCAACAGATATAATACCAGATGGAAATATAATTTATGCTGCTGATTCATATGCAGTTAGTGCAGATGAAGTTGAAAAAATGCTTGAAGGAAAATCAAATAATACTGAAAAAGAAATATTTTTAACTTTTGATGATGGTCCAAGTGAAAATACAAGAGAGATATTAAAAATTTTAAAAGAAGAGGATGTACATGCTACATTTTTTGATTTAGGATCATCTTTAAAGGATAATAAAGAAAATCAAGAATTATTAAAGGAAGAAATAGATCAGGGCAATGCTGTGGCAACTCACAGCTATTCACATGATTATAAGATTTTATATCCAGGAAATTCAGTAAATGTAAATAAGTTTATGAGTGAATTAAATGAAACTAATGACATAATGAAGAGTGTATTAGGAGATAATTTTAATGCTAGAGTAGTCAGAATGCCAGGTGGATATATGTCAAGAAGATATTATAGAGACCCTAACTTAAAAGCGTTAGATGAAGCTTTTGCAAAGAATAATATAGTTAGTATAGATTGGGATGCTGAAACTGGAGATGCAACTGGAAAACATTATACAGTAGATCAATATGTTCAAAACTCAGCAAAAAATATTAATTCTTTAAATCATGTAATTTTATTAATGCATGATGCTGCAGCGAAGAAAGAAACTGTACAAGCACTACCTGCAATAATAAAATTCTACAAAGATCATGGTTATGCATTTAAGGTAATAAAAAATTCACCTGTAAATGATTCTAATTCTTCAAATACAAATAGTAATTCACAAAGCAGTAGTACAAAAACTACTTAATTAAAGATGAATATTAATTGTAGATTATTATAAGTTAAGATACTCCTTATTTAAAAAGTTGATTTTATTTTTGTAAAAATAAAATCAACTTTTTTAGACTGTAACTTATTTACAGTTAAGAAAATATAATAAGTTAAGAGTGATATATTATATATAAGGAGAAAAAAATGAAGAATGTAATTTATTATTATGGGGCAGCAAATACATCAAAGGGATTTAAACCACTTTATAATTCTATTTTTCAAGGGGTAAAAAAAATATATTCATTAAATGGAGGAAGTAATATATTTAAGACTGCTATTATAAAAGAACTAATAGATGAATATAGTCACAAGTTTAACTTAGACGTTATTGTTAGTTCTATAGATAATAACGAAATGGAAGGAATAATATTAAAAGAGGAGGAAATCGCTGTAATAAATGGTACGCCTCTTCATGGGTTCATGAATTTGATAGGAGACAATATTGAAGTAATAGACTTAGATGTATTTCTAGATAAAGACAAGATTAGTAAAAATGAAAAAACAATAAAAACTTTAAAAGATGAATTTTCTAAATGTATGAGTAATGCTCATATGGAATATAAAAAGGCTTTAAAGATACACGATTACTGGGAAGACATTTATTTCCCTTATATAAATATTAATAAAGCCAATAAGCTTACGAAACATGTAATTGCACTGTTAACAGAAAATGCTATTAAGAAAGAAAAGCCAGGTAAAATTGTAGAGAGATATTTAGGTGCAGCAACACCTACTGGTTCAAAGGATTTCGTACCTAATATAACAGAAGGTGTTAAGAGATATTTTATAAAGGGCAGAGCAGGAACAGGAAAATCAACTATGCTTAAAAAAATAGCAAAAGAAGTATCTGACTTAGGTTATGATGTAGAATTTTATTCTTGTGCATTTGATCCAGATAGTAAGGATATGGTTATAAGTAGAGAGCTTAATTTTGCAATCTTTGATAGTACAGCACCTCATGAATACTTCCCAAGTAAAGAAGAGGATGAAATTATAGATGTTTATACTGCATATCTTGAGGGCGATGTTGATAAGATCCATAAGGAAGAAATTGCAAAACTTGCTTTGAATTATAAAAATCAAGTTGGAAAGGGAAATGCTTTCTTAGCAAAAGGTGAGGAAGTTAAAAATAAATTAGATGAAATTTACAATAACGCTTTTAATGATAAAGAAGCAAAGAAAGTTGTAGAATTTTTATTTAAATAAATAAAATAAAGGCTCTGCTAAAAAAGCAGAGCCTTTAAATTTAAAAGACTATTTTTCGTTTAATAATCTTTGGATTATATGAGTAGCATCCATATATGATGCAACAGATTTATCGTAATTTAATCTGTTTATTATTCTTGATATAAAGTCAGATAAGTCAACAGCTTTAAACCAAGGAGCATCTTTTAATTCATTAGGAATATAAGTTAAGTTAGTTGAATAAACACTCTTAATTATTCCATCATTGAAGAATTTGTTGAATTTTTCTAAACCTTCAGTAAAGAATGAGAAAGTAGTAGCAACATATACATTTCTAGCATTTCTTCCTTTTAGTTCTTGAGCAATATCAAGTACAGATTCTCCAGAGGCTATCATATCATCAACGATTAAAACATCTTTACCAGCAACATCTCTTCCCATATATTCATGTTTAACTATTGGGTTTTTACCATTAACTATACGTGAATGATCTCTTCTTTTGTAGAATAAACCAACGTCAACTCCTAATACGCTTGAGTAGTAAATTGCTCTGTCCATTGCTCCAGTATCTGGGCTGATTACAAGTAATTTTTCCTTATCAAGCTCTAAATCTTTCTCGTTATGAATTAAAGATTTAACTATATCATAAGTTGGGTAGAAGTTTTCAAATGACATTAGTGGGATAGCATTTTGAACGTTAGGGTCGTGAACGTCAAAAGTTAAAACTTCATCAACACCTAATCTTTCAAGTTCTTGAAGTGCTAAGGCACAGTCTAAAGACTCTCTTCCTTTACGTCTATGTTGTCTTGATTCATATAAAAGAGGCATTATTACAGTAATTCTTCTAGCTTTTCCTCTTATTGCAGAAACAGTTCTTTTTATATCTTGGAAATGCTCGTCTGGTCCTTTATGATTTTCAAAACCAAACATTTTATATGTACAACTATAGTTACCTATGTCACAAAGGATGTATATATCTCTTCCTCTTACAGATTCTGGTATTTTAACTTTTCCTTCACCATTAGAGAATCTTATCTCATCAGTTTTGATTAAAAAAGAATCCTTGCAATTTCTTTTTTCTTGTATAAGCTTGTCTATAGCGTTGCCAAGTTCTGTACAGCTTTCTAGAGCTATAATTCCTAATCCATGATTTTGTTCGTTCATTCGTCTATCTCCTTCTCAATGCATATTTAAAATATTTTACAATCGTAAATACTAAAGATATTGTCACTTATATTATATACGAATAATCTGCTTTTAAAAATAGAAATTTATCATAAATTTTGACTAAATTTAAGAAATTACGCTGATTTTCCTTGTCAGATAATTTAGATTTTTTAGAAAATATGAATATTATTCAAAAATTGATTTATAAATAATATGTTTTGTTAAGATATTAGGAATAATAATACTTGAATTTTATGTCTTTAATAAAGGGGGAGAGATAGGGTTAATTTTTATATAATTTTTAGAGCTTTATAAAAAAGAAACTTTATTAGACTTAAAATATATTGAAAGATATATGGATTAAAATTAGAGTGTTAAGAAATTTAAAAAAATTATAAGAAATTTTTAGTTTATATGAATTAAATTTCATTTTATGGTTGTTAGTAACTTGTTCTTCGTATAAAATTAGACTAAATTAAAAGTAAACTTTATTTTATATTCATAAGTTTTTAGGGAGATAGAAAGTTTAATGAGGGAATTTAATCATTAATTGGTAACATAGAAATAAAAAAGCTATGGGGAGGCATGTTTGTGGAAATATTAAGTCATGGATGCACTTTAGATTGTTTTGATTGTTGTAAATTTAATGTTTATAAAGAAAAGAATAAGATAATAAAAATTGAAGGGGATAAGAATCACCCTTTTACTAAGGGAATTATATGTAAAAAGGGAATAGCACACTTAAAAAGATTAAATCATAAGGATAGAATTTATACCCCTCTTCTAAAGAATAATGGTAAGTGGAAGCAAATTACTTTTGAAGAAGCATTAAACATAATGAAAGAAAAACTTGAATTTTTTAAGAGGGAATATTCCTCAAAATCCATACTATATTACAGTCAATATGGAAGTGGAGGAATTCTTAAAGGAATAGAGGATGCGTTTTTCAACTTTTATGGAGGAGTTAGTAAAGCTAAGGGAGGACCTTGTTGGAGTGCCGGTATGAGAGCTCAAAAATATGATTTTGGAGATTCTATTTCTAATTCTCTAGATGATATGGTAAATAGTAAAAATATATTTTTATGGGGGAAAAATCCCGCTTATACAACCATACATACAATGGCCATGTTAAACAAGGCAAAGAAAAAGGGAAGCAGAATAATAGTTATAGATCCTATAAATACCCAAAGTGCAAAGCTTGGAGACCTTCATGTGAAAGTTAAACCAGGAGCTGATGGAGCTTTAGCAATGGCAATGGCTAAGGTTATTATCTCTAAAAATCTTCAAGACCATGAGTTTATAAGTAAGTACGTTTTAGGATTTGAAGAGTATAAGGAGCATTTAGAGGAGTTTGATTTAGAGTATTTAAGTAAAGAATGTGGAATATCTATAGAGGAAATAAATAAACTTACCGAGATATATTGTGAAAGAAATTCTAGTATATATCTAGGATATGGAATGCAAAAATATAAAAATGGAGGAAATACCATAAGAGCTATTGATGCACTAGGTGCTTTAACTGGTCAGATTGGAGTTAAAGGTGGAGGTGTAAATTATGCCAATAAGGTTTTAACTAGAATATTAGATTTAGATCCTTTTAAAAGTGAAGGCTTTGGCGAAAATAGAGAATTTTATGTTTCGAAGATAAATGAGTTTATAGAATCACCTGAAAAATATTCTTTGAATAAAGAAGTAGATTATATAGCTCCAATAAAAATGATGATTATAGCTAATAGCAATCTTATGAATCAACTTCCTAATTTAAATAGATTAAATGAAACCTTAGATAAAGTAGATTTTAAAGTTTGTTTTGATATGTTTATGACAGATACAGCTTCAAAATGTGATTTATTCATACCTTGTACCAATACTTTAGAAAGTGAGGACATGGTATTTAGTTCAATGACTAATCCATATTTAATTTATAATGAGAAAGTTGCAGAACCTAAAGAAGAACTTATGGATGAGTATTTCTTTTTTATGGAATTAGCAAAAAGAATGAATATAAAAGGATATCCCTTAGTTTCAAAAAAAGAGTATTTAAACAAGGTTATTGAGCCATTAAAAAGATATAATAAAGATATAAATTTAGATAGAATTAAGAAGGAGCCATTTACAGTTTATAATGATATAGCTTGGCAAGATAAAAACTTTAAAACACCTTCAGGAAAGTTTGAGATCGCTTCTAAAAGAGCCTTAAAGGAATGTGGAAGTTTAGTCCCAACATATATACCTAACGTCGCTAAACCAAAAGATGAGTTTTTAGATGAGGATAAAAATAAGTTTAGGCTACTTACTAATCATTCTAAGGATTCTTTATCAAGTCAACATTATATAGACATAGAGGGAATGTCAAAGGCATATTTAAATGAAGAGATGATGAAAAATCTTAATTTAAGTGATGGAGAGAAAATTAGGCTAAAATCGTCAAATGGAGAAATAATAGTAAAGTGTTCGTTAGATAATGGAGTTCAAGATTATGTGGTGCTTATGTATGTTGGATGGTGGAAAAAGAATGGAAATCCAAACTTTTTAACTGAATCAGGCATTTCTGATATTGGTGGACAAATAACATACAATGATACCTTTGTTGAGATTGAAAAGATAACTTTAAATAATAAATAAAATAACAAATGGGGAAGTTTGGTATTTGAAGAGGATAAACATTATAGAAAAAAGGAGGAATTACTTCATTAAAAAACTAGTTTGTGAAGTGAGTAAAATATGGTGAATAAAGAGATTTTAGAAAATGGATTTTTCAAAATAGAGAAAAAACTTAATGAGGAACTTATAGGGCAAAGAATCTTTAATAAGGAATTATGTAATTATTTTAAAGAAAAAATTGAAGAAAATAGTAAAGGTATATTACTTATAGTAGAAGAAAGAGATGTATTTAAAAATAGCGTATTAAGTTTGTTTTTTAAAGAACTTAGTGAGTACGAATTTGTTAAGAATAGTAAGATAGATGAGATTGATTTAGCTGCATATGAATTTAATTTGGGATTTAATGCTTTCTTAACAGATTTATACGAAAAACTAAATAATGATTCTCAATGTTTAATATTTAAAAATACAGAAAAAGCAAGTGAAGATATACTAAATGTACTTTCAGGTATAAGTCCTAATTCCTGTATAGAGTTAAAAGATAATTATGTAATAAAGAATAAGTTTTTAGTTGAAGCAGAGGAAGTTGATGAAGAAATCATAAATAGAATTATTTGCAACAATAAGTTCTTTATATTCCTTTATAACAAAGAAAAGGATGAGGATTTTGAAACAATATCTAAGGAATTTTTAGTTAATAAGGACAAAGCATTATATAGAAAGGCACTAAGCGAAAAGGATAAAAATAAGGTCATAAAGAAAAAGTTATTAAAAGAGATAAAAAAGGTTAAAGAACTTTTTGATGTTGACATAATAATAGGTGTAAATGAAGACCCAGAAGTAGAAGAAAAGGCAGGGGTTTGCCCTTATATAGGAGATAACTTTAGAGAAAAAGGAAGTTTAAGTTTAGATCAATATATATCTTATAAAATATGTAAGCCAATAACCAATATTATTAGAAAAGAAGGAATTGAAGTAAATAGTAAATTGCTTATATATGTAAAAGATGATGGTATCTACTGTAAGTCAAATGATGAAATATATGATTTAAGTAAGTACACAACTCCAACTTTAGAAGAAGTTAGATATAAGTTAGAGTCTATTATTGGAATGAAAGAGCTTAAGGATTTTATAGATAAAATAGAGAATAACTTTAAGGTACAAAAGATAAGAGAAAAACTTGGATTAAAGCCAACTCAAATATCTTTAAATATGATATTCGCAGGAAATGCAGGAACAGGAAAAACCAATGCTGCAAGAATAACTTTTGAATATTTACATGCCTTAGGGATGATAAAAGAGAACATATTTAAAGAGGTTAGTAAGGCAGATTTTATAGGTGAAGGAGTTAGTGATACTTCCAAAAGAACAAATGAAATAATAGAGTCTGCTTTAGGAGGAGTATTATTTATAGATGAAGCTTATTCCTTATGTAAAGATGAAAATGATAAAGTAGGACTTGAAATTGTAGATGCTTTATTAAAAGGAATAGAAGATAATAGAGACAATATAACTGTTATTTTAGCTGGTTATGAAAAAGATATGGAAAACTTTTTAAGTTTTAACCAAGGGTTAAAATCAAGATTTCCAAATGTAATAAAATTTGAAGATTATAATCCATCAGAAATGTATGAAATAGCCGTTAATATTGCTAAATCTAAGGGATATAGAATAGCGAATAATGCAAAGGCCGGATTAATTGAATTATTTACTAAGAACCAACTTGTTGGAAAGAGTGATTTAGGAAATGCTAGATTTGTTAGAAATATTGTAGAAAATGCAATAATGGATGCTTCTAAAAAATACTTAGTAAATAAAGAAAGAGCTATAGATCTTTTAGAGAAAGATAATTTTAACTTCAAAGTTAGTGCTAAATTTGATTTGGAAGAAAAGCTTAAGGAAATAATTGGGCTTGAAGAGGTTAAAGAATTTTTAAGAAGTCAATATAAACTTATAGTGGCTCAAGAAAAGAGAAAGTCTGTTGGAGTAAACACTAAAATAGAACAGAACTTAAATATGATATTTGCAGGAAATCCTGGAACAGGAAAGACTAGCATAGCAAGATTAGTTGCTGAAATGTTAAATAGTATGGGACTTTTAAAGGTTGGTCAATTAGTTGAAACTGATAGATCAAGTTTTGTTTCAGATATCCCAGGAGAAACCTCAAAGAAAACTGAGGAGAAGTTTAAGGAAGCTTTAGGAGGTGTTCTATTTATAGATGAAGCCTATACTTTAGCTAATGATTCTTTAGGAAGAGAAGCTATAGAAACTCTTCTTAAATTAATTGAAGATTATTCAAAAGAAGTAATAGTTATTTTAGCAGGTTATGAAGAAGAAATGGAAAACTTCTTTGATGTTAACATAGGATTAAGATCAAGATTCCCACTTTGGACTAAGTTTGAAGATTATAATCCAAATGAACTTTTAGAAATGGCTATAAAATTAGTTGAAGCTAAAGGATTTAAGCTTTCTAAGAATGGATATTCAGAACTTAAAAAGAGTTTTGTTGATATATATGAAAATGCAGATGCTCAATCAGGTAATGGAAGAATGGTAAGGAATTATGTTGAGCAACTTATAAGAAATCAAAGTATTAGAATTGCAGAAAGTGATATAAGTGTTTATGAAATGAATTTAATAAATACAAAAGATATTAAGGCTATGAATGCAATTAAATATGATAACCATTTTGATTTAGAGGAAAAATTAAATGCTTTAGTAGGAAATGAGGGGTTAAAAGATTTCCTAAGAAGTCAGTATAAACTTATGAAAATCAAAGAGAAAAGAAAGAAACTTGGTTTTGAAGTTGACTTAAATAAGTATATGAATATGGTGTTCACTGGGGAAAGTGGAACAGGTAAAAAAACTGTTCTAAATATATATTCAGAGATGCTATATAGTATGGGAATATTAAAAGCTAAAAGTATAGTTCAAATAGATAAATATGAATTTATGGCAATGGTTAATTCAGGTATAAAGGTAGAGGATATGTTGAATAAACATATTGGAAAAGTTTTATACATAGATAAATGGAATACCTTCTTTGGGGAAGAAAGATATAATGAGATAGTTTCAGACCTTATAAAGTTCATAGATAACAATAGCAATAGAATAGTTATTGTTCTTGGTGGTGTAAGAGGAAAAATGAAAGATCTTATATTAGCTAATGAAGGATTAAATTATAGATTCCCTGTTTGGGTTGACTTTGGAAATTATAATGAAAAAGAATTATGTGACATAGCCTTAAGTACTTTAGTTAAAAAAGGATTCTCTTTAGATGAGGAAGCTGAAATTGCTTTAGAAAATGCCATTGGAGATATGCAAAAGAGAATAGGAGAGTTAGCTCTTAAAAATGGTCTTATGATAAAACAGTTTTTAGATAACTTAATAAGAGTACAAAGTGTAAGAGTATGTGATGAAGAATTTAATATGGATACATTAAATAAAATATTAGCAGAAGATATATTAAAAAGTAAGGAAAATTTCTTAAAGAAAAATATCACTCAACATGGTAGTTTTTAAACAAATATTATTTTGAATTTTGGCTTTATTTTAGATGAATATTGATTTTTAGCTAGCTCTTCAGACATACTTAATTTCGCAAAGTATTGCTATTATCTACTCCAGAATAATAGCTAAAGGTTAAGTGAAAGTCCAAATTTTTAATTTGGTAACTTGAACTTATGCAATCGAATCAAATGAGATTGTATTCCTTAAAAAATAAGAAAAAGCTTCTTAACGCTATTATTCTTACGTAGATAATGCAATACTAATTGCTCATTAAGATGCTCTTACAGTTCTATCTAAAAATCAATACTTGTTTAAAGCATAGCCTAAAGATTTAGTGTTTTTAAATAAAGAAGCTTATTATAATGATTAATTGTATTAGGTTTCTTAATATTGGGTTATATTGCTTTTATAGTTTTTGGTTAATAAATAGAAATTACTTTTTTATTAAGATATATTAACGTAATCAAATTTTAATTTTTAGGTATATTTGCCATGATATAATTTGAAAACAGGTGAAGAAGTTTAGTTAGTTTGATTAAAAAGATAAGCTTAACTTCTCATAACAACTATATTTTAGGAGGTGTTGTTGTAGTAATAGAGCAATAGTTAAATTAAAGGGATTAACTATTACTTACAACGAAAATAGTATGATAAAGAAGAAAAGTTTAATGAAAGTTCTTTGTGGGGCCATAGTAGGTACATTTATGTTTGGAGCAGCAACTCCAGTTTTTGCACAGAGTCAAAAAACTGAGTCCGTAGTAACTTTAGGAGCAAATCTAACTGAAGCAGAGAAGTTACAAATGTTAGATGCTTTTGGTGTAAAGGCTAATGAAGTTAAAATAATAGAAGTAACTAATCAAGATATAAGAGAACAATTAGGTATGGATACAAGTAAACCTATTCCAGCAAGCAGTCAATCTATATCAAGTTCTTATGTAGTAGTTAAGGATAAAGGTGGAATAAATGTAACCACTAACAATCTAACGGAGGTAACAGGAAGTATGCTTGCCAATGCACTTCTTACATCAGGAGTAAATAATGCAGATGTAAAAGCAGATGCTCCATTTAAGGTAACAGGAACTGCTGCTTTAGCAGGTATATTAAAAGGATTTGAAGATGCTTCAGGAGAAGAGTTATCTCTTCCAAAGAAAGAAGCCGCTAGAGAAGAAATCTCTTTAACTAACAATCTTAGTGATGCAAAGACTAAAGATGGACAAACATTAGGAAAAGATGAGGCAGCTGTAGTAGTTAACGATATTAAAACTGATGTAATAAAAGATAAGCCTAAAAATGATGAAGAAATCGGAAAGATAGTAAATAAGATTACTAATAATTACAATATAGTTCTAACACAAGGTCAACAAGAGCAAACTATACAATTCATGTCAAAAATAAATGATTTAGATTATAACTATAATGCTATGAAAGATTCTTTAAATCAAATGAATGATAAACTTCAACAAGTTTTAAAGGATACAGGAAAGCAGCTTGAAGAGAGTGGACTTTTAGAAAAGGCATTAAACGGAATAAAGAATGCTCTAGTTGATATTAAAGATTTTATTGTAAATATGTTTAGTTCAGCTAGTGAAAAAGTTAAGAACGGAATAACATACGATGAAAATGGTAATATAGTTATAAAGACAGGAAATAATTCAGATGACTCAAATAAACAAGAGGATATTCAAGATCAACCACAAGACCAGCAAACACAACAGCAAGATCAATCAACACAACAAAATAAATAGTATTTAAAATTAGAGAGAGTATTTACTCTCTCTAATTTTTTATTTTGAAAAAGGTGATTTAAGGTTTATTTAAGATTAATAATATTCAAAATTTATACATAAATTAAAGAAATATGATATTATTAGGATAAATAATTTGTAAGGGAGGATATTCATGAAGAAGAAATACATAATAGCAATAGTAACAGTTGTAATACTTGCAGGAGTTGGAGTTGGTAGTTATTTTTTAAAGCAAAGTATGAATAAAGAAACTGTAGCAACCATGGAAATTTATACTGTACCTTCTACAGATAAAGTATTTGTAAATGGTAAAATTGAGCCGGAAAAGGTCGAAACTATATTTTTAGAGCCTACAAAGGGAGAGGTATATAAGGTTTCAGTTAAAGATGGAGATGTTGTTGAAAAGGGAGCTTCTTTATTTACCTATAAGAATGAACAGGTTCAGAGTCAAATAGAACAATTAGAGCTTCAATTAAATTCAGCTAAGAGTCAAAAAGAAGAAATTCAAAAGCAAAATACAGAAGCTAAAAAACAATTAGAGGCTTTAAAAAAAGCAGGACTAGATAATCAGAATGCACCTCAGGGTCAAGTACCTAATTTAGGACAGAATACAGGTGGAGAGTTATCAACAGGTAGTGTTGATGATCAGATAAAACTTTTAGAAAAACAAATAAAGGCATTAAAGGATAAAGAGTATTATACAGTAACTGCACCAATTGATGGAAAGGTGATATTAGGAGAGTCAAATGGAAATCCTACACAACCATATATGACTATTGAATCCAATGATTATTATGTTAGCGGAACAGTAAATGAAAAAGATCAACCTAAAATTAAGGATGGTCAAGAGGTTGAAATAAATATACTTTCAACAAATAACAATATAAAAGGTAAAATAACTTCAGTTGGAAATACTCCTGTAGATGGAGGAGCCTCACTAGCGGCACAAGCTGGAGCTCAAGGTGGAGCAGGTGGAAACATGTCTTATTATAAAGTTAACATAACTCCAGATTCTCAAGAGGGTTTAACTAATGGATTCCATGTTCAAGCATCTGTTAATCTAGATCAAAAACCAATTGAAATTCCTAAAGCAGCAATTTTAAATGTAGATAATGAAGAATTTATATTTAAAAATGTAGATGGGAAACTTGTAAAACAAGTTATAACGTATTCACCTAAAGAAGGAAGTAAAGATGTAGTTATAGTAAATAGTGGTCTTAATGAAGAAGATAAGATAATTTCTAACCCTACGCCAAACATGAAAGAGGGGATGAAGGTTGAGTAGTATAGTAGAAGTTAAGAATCTAAATAAGTACTATAACTTAGGAAAAGAAAAATTTCATGTCTTAAAAGATGTAAATTTAACCATAGAACAAGGTGATTTCGTTATGATAATGGGTAAATCAGGTAGCGGTAAGACAACTCTAATGAATTTATTAGGACTATTAGATAGATTTGAAGATGGTGCATATATATTTAATAATATGGATGTAAGCAAATTAAAGGAAGAGCAAAAAGCTAATATTAGAAATAAATATATGGGATTTATATTTCAACAATTCCATTTAATAAATTCTATGACTATAGGAAAAAATATTGAGCTTCCTTTGCTATATAACGAAAAGAATGTGCCTCGTAAGGAAAGAGAGGAACTTGTAGATAAGTATCTAAATATGGTTGGATTATCTGAAAAGAAAAACCAATTTCCTTTAGAATTATCTGGAGGACAGCAACAAAGAGTAGCTATTGCAAGAGCACTTATAAATAATCCATTTGTCATTTTTGCGGATGAGCCAACAGGAGCATTAGACAGCAATACAGGTACAGAGATTATGGAAATTTTAAAGAAACTTAATGAGGATAAAAAGACCATAATTATGGTAACACATGATGAAGATTTAACTAAGTATGCAAATAAAGTAATAAGAGTTAAGGATGGAGTAATAACAAAGGGGGAAGATTATGTCAGCAATTAATTTAATAAAAACAGCCATTGCTAGTTTAAAGTTTCATAAGTTAAGAACTTTTCTAACAATGATTGGTATTATTATTGGCATAAGCTCTGTAGTCACAATACTTTCAGTAGGTGATGGTTTAAAGGATTATGTTTTAGAATCTTCTCAAGAAACTAATGCTAATAAGATAAATATAACATTTAAACCAGATAATTTTGAGGCTAATATGAGCCTTTTAGAGCCTTTTACAAAGTCAGACATGCAAGGTATAAAAGGGGTAAAAGGAGTCAAAGATGTAAAGCCGTCTCAAGGATTCATGGGAGTTATGAGTTTTTCAAGTAGTCAGCTTCAATACTTTGATAAAAATCAATTTGCAATGTTAGGATCATACAATGGAAAGAATGAGAAGGTTGAGTATGGAAGATGGTTTGAAGATGGGGATGAGGAACGATTTTTAATTGTTTTAGAAAACAATGTTGCAAAAGAACTTTTCAATCCCATAGAAAGTGGAATTGGAAAAGCCGTAACTATGAATGGAGTAAATTTTGAGGTTATAGGTATTCTTCCTAAAGCAGATATGATGAGTTTCGGAGGAGGCACAAGTTATGTTCCTCAAAATGCAATAGATAATATGAACAGTAATGAAGTGATAACTTCACTAGATGTATCACTTAATGCAGATACTGATAAAAAGGCTATATTTAAAGAAATAGATAAGTATTTAACATCTAATCATCCTAATATTGCAGGAAAATATGAAATGCAAGATCCAGAGGAAATAACTAAAGCATTTGAAAATATAATAGGTGGCTTAACCAAATTTATAGCATTTATAACAGGAATTTCTCTTTTAGTAGGAGGAATTGGTGTTATGAATATAATGTATGTATCAGTTTCAGAAAGAAAAAGAGAAATTGGCATAAGAAGGGCTATTGGAGCAAAACCAAAGAGTATTTTACTTCAATTTTTATTCGAAGCGGTATTAGTAACCTTAATAGGTGGATTAATTGGAATATTATTAGGTTACTTGGTAGCTAAAGGAGCAGGAGTTTTCTTACCATTTAAGCCAATTCTTACAATGAGTACATTTATAGGAGCTACTTTAGTCTCAATAATTGAGGGGATAGTATTTGGTATAATACCAGCTTATAATGCATGTAAGTTAGACCCTATAAAGGCTATTTACAGATAATATTAAAATTATAATTATAATATATTTGTTTGGAGAAAAAAGAAGAACCATAACATAATTATGTTATGGTTCTTTTTATAAAATGGTTATCTTTAAGTTCGTTTATTAATCTTTTGCTGCATATTAAAAATTAATTATTACCTAAACCAAATAAAGTTTTCTTCTTATAGATAAAATATGCCATTAAAATAGGGAATATCAAAGATGATATAAGATTTGTTATGCTAAAACCAGTCATTATTATTGTATAGATAATACTTGCTGCTGTAATTAAGAAATATAGATAAACTCCTATAGATTTCTTCATTAATATGAGAATTACACCTGCTAAAAGTAGTATTGTAAAAATAAGATTTATAATTACTGTAGTTGTAGTTAAACCAGTTTGAGCATAAAATTCACCCATGATTTCTTGTACTGACGGCATAAAGAACATTAAACATCCCAATATACCAAAAGCATAGAAGATTATTTGGATTACTGAAAGTGTAATAATGCCAGCACCAATTTTTTCTTGTTTTTGATTTTCCATAAAGATACCTCCCATAAAGTTTATTTATTAAAATATAACATAAAAGTTAATAAAATGTAAAATAAAGAAATAAAATTTGTAAAGAATTAAGGAAAACTTAAAAAATGGGCTATATGTAAATAACTTGTTAAAATAGTAACTATATGTTAAAATTATTCTGTTAAGTGGTAAATTAAACTTTATTTATCGTTAAATTTGTTTAAAAGGTTATTAAGAATTAAATTTAAGGATGGTGTAAAATTTGAAAAAGAAAAGAATAATAGCAACAATATTAGCAGCTCAGTTGATGACGGGATCATTATTGTGGGGCTGTGATTCTAAAAGTGGAAGTGAGCAAGCATCAAATGGAAATCAAGTTAAGTTAAGAGTATTAGCTACTACTGATATGCATTCAAATTTGATGAACTATGATTACTATACTGATTCAGAACTAGACAATATGGGAATGGTGAAAATATCAACCCTAATAAAAGATGCAAAGAATGAAGTAGATCCGAACTCTAATGTAAATGATAACATAGATAATGTTATTCTAGTTGATAATGGAGATGACATACAAGGAACTCCTTTAGGAGATTACTATGGTAAGGTTAATCCACCTAAAAAGGGAGAAAAATCACCAGTTTATTCAACTTTAGAAAAAATGGGTTATGATGTTGGTGGATTAGGAAATCATGAATTTAACTATGGTTTAGAGTACCTTCAAGACATTGTTAATAATAGTGATATGCCTTTTGTAAATGCCAACATATATAAAGAGGATGGAGAAACTAATGTTTTTACACCATATAAAATAATTGATGAGAAGGTTATAGATTCAAATGGACAAGAACAAAATTTAAAGGTTGGGGTAATAGGCTTTGTTCCTCCTCAAATTTTAAATTGGGATAAAATAAATTTAGAGGGAAAAGTAAAGGTTGCAGATATAAAAGAAACTGCTGAAAAGTTTGTTCCTCAAATGCAAAAAGAAGGAGCAGATGTTGTAATAGCTCTATCACATAGTGGTTATGGTGATGGAGAATATAATGAAGGCGATGAAAATGAAGCTTATCAATTAACAAAGATAGATGGAATAGATGCCGTGGTAACTGGACATTCACATGATAAATTTCCAAATGAAAAATATAAATCATTAGGAAATGTTGATATTGAAAAGGGAACAATGAATGGAACACCTACTGTTCAACCTCTTAACTTTGCTAAACAGTTAGGAGTTATAGATTTAACTCTTAAGCAAAATGAAGATGGAAAATGGAATGTAGTTGATGGAACTACTAAAAATATGGATGCTAAGAGTGCAGCAAATGATGAGGAGTTAGTAAACTTCTTAAAGCCATATCATGAAGCTACTAAGGAATATGTAAATGCTCCAGTAGGAAAAATAACAAAGGATTTAAATAGTTATTTTTCACTAGTTGCAGATAGTGAGCCAATGCAACTTATAAATGATTCTCAAAAAGAATATGTACAAGGACTTATAGCTAATAATAATGAAGAACTTTCACCTTATAAGGATTTACCTATATTATGTGCAACAGCACCACTTAAAGCAGGTTTAACTGAAGGTGGAATAAATTCAGAAGATTATTTTAATTTAAAAAGTGGAGATATAAGAATAAAGGATATATCTAATATTTATAAGTTTCCTAATTTAGTTGCTGTTGTTAAGGTAAAAGGTTCAGATGTAAAAGAATGGCTAGAAATGAGTGCTGGTCAATTTACTCAAGTTAAAAAAGATTCAAGTGAACCACAAGATTTCATAAATCTTGATTACCCAGGATTCAATTTTGATATTATAGATGGAGTAAACTATGATATAGATATAACAGAGGCTCCTAAATATGACAAGGATGGAAATGTGATAAATAAGGATTCAAATAGGATTAAGAATTTAACATTTAATGGACAGCCTATAGATATGAATCAAGAGTTTTTAGTTGTTACTAACAACTATAGAGCAGGTGGAGGTGGAAACTTCCCAGGATTAAAATCAGGAGATAAACTTGTTTACCTTTCACAAGATGAAACAAGACAAATATTATCTGATTATATTAAGGGTAAATCACCATTAACTCCATCTAAGGATAATAACTGGAAAATAGTTGGAGAAGGAGTACAAGGAAAATTCTTATCTAATACTAATGGAAAAGATTATGTAGTAGATTTTGAAGGTATAGAAATGCAAGGAGATGCGGGCAAAGGATTAAGTACTTATACTTATAAATTTTCTAAATAAAAATAAGTTATGATGAAAATAAGATTATTTGTAGTTAATAGCAAATAGTCTTATTTTTATTTTTAGAATAATAAAGGAATACCTAGAAAATAAACTAATTATATGTATAAAGTACCAGCATACCTTAATAAAAATAAAGTCATACTATTTTATAAATAAGTAATTGCAATTACTTAACAAAAAAATATATTAAGGAGAAAAAGGATATGGCTAAAAATAATAACAACAAAAAACCTAAAAAAGCTAAAACAAAAATAGTTGAAAGTACAGAAAAATAATTAAATTTTTAGAGTTAGAACAGTTTAGTAATTGTTTTGACTCTTTTTATATGAAAGAAAACACTTAAAATTTACTTAAAGAGAAAATATATTTAGGCTTATAGTTAAAAAAAAGAAGCCCATTGAATTAAATGGGTTTCTTTTTTTTACTATTTTTATAGAGTTTTAGTTACAAAGAAATTTAATAGGTATATAAGTGTACAAGCAAGTAAAATTAATGAAATTATTATTAAATTTCTTTTTTTATTCATTACAACTATAGCTATGTATTCTCTTATCATGGCATTAGGTAAATAATAAAGAGCTGTTTTAGAACCTATACCTTGAGCTTTTAGGCCAACTTTTCTTGCATATAAACTGGCTCTAAATACATGGAAGTTATTTGTTACAAAAACGCAGTTATATTTTACATTTCCCATTAATTTATCCATTATATTCTTTGAAAATTTCATGTTTTGTAACGTGTTCTTAGATTTATCTTCTAATATGGTATCTTCAATAGGAATTCCAGCAGCTATTGCATATTTTTGCATTGCTAAAGCTTCAGAAATTTTTTCATCTGGTCCTTGACCGCCAGAAAATATTATTTTAGGCGAATTATTAACTCTAATTTGCTTTCTGTAGAATTCTATAGCCTTATTTATTCTACTAGCTAAAAGTGGAGGAACTCTATCTCCAATTAAGCCACTTCCTAAAACTATTATGAAGTCTTGATTTAGTTTATTTCTTCTAAATTTATAAAGCAATGATATACTTAGGAAATTAAATATATCAAAGATAAAATAAATTTCTATAAAAGTAAGAGCTCCAAATAAAGGCCTTAAAGGTTCAGATAAATATAGTTCAGGTCTAGTAAAACTAAAAATTAAATGAGCTATAAGTACTAAAGCCAAGAATAAAGTTAATAAATTAGCAGGACTTTTACTTTCGTGTTTTAAGACTATTTTGGAATTTATCAATAAGGCTATTATAAGCACATATACACCAAATAGCATTATAAAAATCATAAATATGAAAAATACTCCTATTAGAATCATTAAGAATTTGTTTCCTGTAGAAAAAGCTGCATAAACAATTGATAATATTAAAAAAGCTAGAAAAATATTAAATAATAGTCCGTTTATTAATTTTCTTGGATCTATTAAATAAGATACTAGAAATATTAAAAATGCTATGGCTGTTAAAATTAAAATAAAAGTCATAATACACCTCAAAAACAAAAAATATATATAAATTGTAATGTTTTTAAAGAAAAAATCAAAAAATAATAAATTTTATTGAAATATAAAACTTTTTCTATTGTATAAATTCAGTAATAGAAAGTGTTTGAATATCTTATAAGTAAATACCTATTATTTCAATAATAAATTAAAATTTAACTTATGGTATAAAAAGGAGTATTATAAAACTGTAAAGAGTTTGTTAAAAAATAAACTATTAGGAGTTTGAAAGGTTTAAATTTTGGAGGTGTTTGAATGGGATACAAATTAAAATTACAAGAAGTAAATGATTTATTCAATGAACTTAAAAAAGAGTATATAATTTATGCTCCAAAAAGATTTGAAAAACAAGGAAGGTATTCAGATACAGATATTATAAAATATGATGTTATAAATAATGTAGAAGAAATTGTATATAAAGAAAAATCAACTTATCCAGTTAAAGAGGTAATCACTCCAATTTCTCAAACTTTATACTATTTTATAGAAAATGAGTTTAGAGAAAGTAGAATGGATAGCCAAAAGAAAATGCTTATATTTGCAAGACCATGTGATATAAACGCTCAAAGAAGACAAGATACTATATATCTTAAGAATGGAAATTTCGAAGACACATTCTATAAGAGAATGAGAGAGAGAGTTAAGTTTATATGTATGGAATGTACAGAAGGATGGGATACTTGTTTTTGTACAACAATGAATAGTAATAAAACTGATGATTATAGTTTAGCAGTAAGATTTAATGAGGATAATTTACTTTTTAATGTTAAAGAAAAAGACTTTAACAAATACTTTGAAGGAAAAGATGAAGAAGAATTTGAACTTCAATTTATTGAAGAAAATACAGCAAAGGTTGAACTTCCAGAAATAGAAAGTGTTGAAGTTTTAAATAAATTAAAGGATCACCCAATGTGGGAAGAGTACAATAAAAGATGTATTCAATGTGGAAGTTGTACACTAGCTTGTAGTACATGTACATGCTTTACAACAAGAGATATAGTTCATGATTCAAATCATAATATAGGTGAAAGAAAGAGAATACAAGCATCTTGTCATGTAGATGGATTTGATGAAATGGCTGGTGGACATGTATTTAGAAAAACTGCTGGCGATAAAATGAGATATAAAGTTATGCATAAAATTCATGATTATAAAGCTCAATTTGGAGAAGAGCATATGTGTGTAGGATGTGGAAGATGTACAGATAGATGTCCAGAACATATATCAATTACAGCTACTATTAATAAGGTTTCAAAAGCAGTAAAAGAGATAATGGAGGAGATGTAAATGGAAAATATTTTAACACCTAAATCATGTGAAATAATAGACATAGTTAAGGAAAATGACAAAGAATGGACTTTTAGAATAGCTTCCGATGTTGTTCCAGAACATGGTCAATTTTTAGAATTATCTCTTCCTAAGGTTGGAGAAGCACCTATTTCTGTTAGTGGATTTGGACCAGGATACTTAGATTTTACAATAAGAGCAGTAGGTAAAGTTACTGATGAAATATTTAAATTACAACCAGGAGATAAGATTTCTTTAAGAGGAGCTTATGGAAAAGGTTGGCCTGTAGAACAATTTAAAAATAAAAATGTAATAATAGTAGCTGGGGGTACAGGAGTAGCACCAGTTAGAAGTTTAATAAATAAATTTTATGATGAACCAAATTATGTTGAAACTTTAAGTCTAGTATTTGGATTTAAAAATTCAGAGGGAATACTTTTCAAGAATGATTTAGATAGATGGAATGAAAAATTCAATACTATTTATACTTTGGATAATGATACAAAAGAAGGATGGGAAACTGGGCTTGTAACAGTTCATTTAAATAAATTACCTCTAGAAAGCTTTGGAGATAACTATGAGGTTATCATAGTTGGACCTCCTATAATGATGCATTTTACAGCTTTAGAATTCTTAAAACTTGGAGTTCCAGAAGATAAGATATGGGTTTCATTTGAAAGAAAAATGTCATGTGCAGTAGGAAAATGTGGACATTGTAGAATAAATGAAACTTATGTATGTCTTGAAGGACCTGTGTTTAACTATACAAAAGCAAAGACATTATTAGATTAGGAGGAATTATTTATGAATCATGATATAGATATTAAAAAAGTTAGATTAAATTGTTTTCGTCAATCAAAGGTTCCAGGAGAGTTTATGCTTCAAATGCGTATTCCAGGAGGAATAGTAGATGCTAAGTATTTATCACAAATACAAGAAATAGCAGAAACTTGGGGAAATGGAACATTTCATATGGGAATGAGACAAACCTTTAATATTCCAGGAATTAAATATGAAAATATTCCAGCAGTAAATAAGTTTATAGAGAATTATTTACAAGAAGTTGAAGTTGACAGATGTAATTGTGATATGAAAGTTGATGAAAATGGCTATCCAACAATAGGTGCTAGAAATGTTATGGCATGTATTGGAAATTCACATTGTATAAAAGCAAATGTTGATACTAAGGATATGGCTAATAAAATAGAAAAATTAGTATTCCCATCACATTATCATATAAAAGTATCTGTAGCTGGATGCCCAAATGACTGTGCAAAGGGACATTTCCAAGACTTTGGTGTTATAGGACAAGCTAGAATGGAATATCATCCAGAAAGATGTATAGGCTGCGGAGCTTGTGTAAGGGCTTGTGAACATCATGCAACAAGAGTTTTAAGTTTAAATGATAAAGGATTAGTTGATAAGGATCCATGTTGTTGTGTAGGATGTGGAGAATGTGTATTAGCATGTCCAGCAAGTGCTTGGACTAGAAAACCAGAAAAATTCTATAGAATAGTTATAGGGGGAAGAACAGGAAAGCAAACTCCTAGAATGGGTAAAACATTTATAAACTTTGCAACAGAAGAAGTTGTTCTTGGTATCTTTGCTAACTGGCAAAAATTCTCTGCTTGGGCTTTAGATTATAAACCAGAATATTTACATGGTGGTCACTTAATTGATAGAGCAGGATATCATAAATTTAAAGAAATAATTTTAGATGGAGTAGAGTTAAATCCAGAAGCTTTAGTTGCAGATAATATATTCTGGGCTGAAACAGAGTATAGATCAAACTTTAATGTTAAGCCAATAAAAATGCATAAATCAATAGAATCTAACAGACCTTTAAGATAAGGATTTAATGTTAGAAAAATACATCTGATTATATTAATGATAATTTTAATTTTGGGATAATAAAAGTTTATAGTTTGACAATTTATATAATTATATATGTTTAAATTTAGAGGGAAGGGGTACACTCTTTAAATTAAAATAGAGATATATAAGTTTTAGTTGTGCGGTTTTTATAACTAAATTTAAATGTCAAATTTATTTAGAATTACATAGATTAAGAAAAATGAAAAAAATTCTATAATCTATGTAATTTCTTATATAAGCAAAAAAATAGAATAAATTAGAAGATAAATATTAATAAAATATAAATATATTAATAAATTATTAATATTCTAAAGTTGAATTTTAAATCTTTATTTTTTTGCGCCTTTGCTTGTATCATTATTTGAATTTATAATAATAAATATACCAAGTAAAGAATGTTAGCAAAATTTATTATAGATTTAATGGGTAATTTGTCCTAAGAAGTGAAGTTTCTTCTCCCTTTCATATCACTTTTTAGGACAGATTTTTGAAGACTTTAATATTTAGGAGGTTTTTGAAATGAGTGATAAAATAATTAAATCATATTGGGGTGTTGAGTTAACTCCAAGGTTCATTAATGCTGGAGGAAAAAAACTTTGTGTAATATTACCTGGAATAGGATATTGCTTAGATAGATCTTACTTAGATTATTCAAAACAATTAGCAAAAGAAATGGGATATGATGTTTTAGAGGTTGAATATGGATACCAAATAAATAGAAGTGAATTTAATCTTGAAAAAGAATTTAGCATAATGGTCTCAGAGTCTTTAGAAGTTATAGATAATGCTATAGACAAAGAGTATGAAGAAGTTTTAATAATAGGAAAAAGCATAGGAACAAGCGTACAATCTTTCTTAAATAAAGATTTAAGTAAAAGATTTAAAAATATAAAAAATATATATATAAGTCCAATAAATAAAACTTTAGATGAGTTTAATATAGAATCTAATTCATTAGTTATAACAGGAGATGAGGATCCTTTATTAAGTATAGCTAATAGAATGAATATAGAAAAAAGAGATGATGTAGAAAGTTTTATAATCGAAGGAGCAAATCATGCTCTTGATGTAGAAGGAAATATAATGAAGACTGTTGATGGTTTAAAAGAGTCTTTAGAAATAGAAAGAGAATTTATATTAAGATAAATGTATTGGTATTGTAATAATATGAGAAAAGATAAGATTAGTCATAAAAATGACTAATCTTATCTTTATTTTTTATTCCTTGAACAAGATAAGAAATAAAGAGGTAAAACTAATTCCATATATAATATGTAAAGGGTTTATATAATTATGAAATTTTAAATAAATATATAAATGTATTATTAAATTATTATTATATTTATATAATTATGAAATTTTTATTATTAAATAAAAGAAAAATATATGTAAAAATAAAAAACTTAGCTTGACAGAAATTGTATGGAACTGATACCATATTATCATAAAGTAAAGGATATCAAAACAGAAGAATATTAGGAGGGTTTGACATGAGTAAAGAACAAGTAGTTGCTCAAGAGATATTGAAAAATATTGGTGGAAAAGAAAATATAAAATCAATGGAACATTGTGCAACTAGATTAAGACTTATAGTTAAAGATAAGAGTTTAATAAATGAAAAGGCAATTGAAAATATTGATGGTGTAAGAGGACAATTTTTTGCAGCAGCCCAATATCAAATAATTTTAGGCACTGGATTTGTAAATAAAGTTTTTTCTGTTATGAATGGTGAAGGTGTAGAAACAGGAAATGTAAAAGAAGATGCATATAGTGATATGACATTACCACAAAAAATTTCTCGTACGTTAGGAGATATTTTTGTTCCTATAATTCCAGTTTTAGTTGCAACTGGTTTATTCATGGGATTAAGAGGATTATTAACTAATTTAGGAGTAGAATTTAGTCCAACTTTTAATACTTTATCAGAAGTTTTAACAGACACAGCATTTATATTCTTACCAGCTTTAGTAGCTTGGTCAACAATGAAGAAGTTCGGGGGAACTCCTGTAGTTGGTATAGTTTTAGGGCTTATGCTTGTAGCACCACAACTTCCAAATGCTTGGCAAGTTGCAGGAGGAGCGGATCCAATATATGTTTCATTATTAGGAATAAGTATTCCTATAGTAGGCTATCAAGGATCAGTACTTCCAGCTTTAGTTTTAGGTATCATAGCTGCTAAGCTTGAAAAGTGTATTAGAAAGTTTATGCCAGACGTATTAGACTTAATACTTACTCCATTTTTAACTTTATTAGTATCAATGATTCTTGGTCTATTAGTAGTAGGTCCAATAATGCACACAAGTGAAGTTTACATCTTAGAACTATTTAAAATGTTTTTAAGCTTACCATTTGGTATAGGGGGAGCAATCATTGGTGGCGTTCATCAAGTTATAGTTGTAACTGGAGTTCATCATATATTCAATGCTTTAGAAGTTGAATTAATTTCAAGCACAGGATTAAATCCATTTAACGCAGTAATAACAGGGGCTATAGTGGCTCAAGGAGCAGCCGCTCTTGCAGTAGGATTTAAAACAAAAGATAAGAAAAAACGTTCATTATATATATCTTCAGCAATACCAGCATTCTTAGGAATTACAGAGGCTGCTATATTTGGAGTAAACTTAAGATTCATTAAACCATTTATATTTGCATGTATAGGGGGAGCAGCATCAGGAATGTTTGCATCAATAATGAACCTTGCTGGAACAGGTATGGGAATAACAGCATTACCAGGAACATTACTTTATATTAATACAGGATTAATTCAGTACTTCATAACTCTTGCTATTGGATTTTCTGTTGCATTTGCTTTAACATATATATTCTTTAAACCACAAGAATAGTTTTTTAGGCTCTGTTAAATGACAGAGCCTAATTTAAAAGATTCTAAGTGGCTATATATAGTTAAAATCTCTTAAGTAATGATATAATTTATAATATAAGAAGGTACAGATATCTTTATTTAGGAGGAAAAAGATGAAAGTTACAATACAAGACATAGCTAACATGGTTGGGGTATCTAAAAGTACAGTTTCAAGGTATTTAAATGGTGGTTATGTAAGTAGTGAAAATACAATTAAGATAAAAGAAGCAATAGAGAAAACAGGATTTGAAACTAACTTTTTTGCTAAGAGATTAAAATCTAAACAAAGCAAATTAATTGGAATAATACTTCCTAGAATAGATTCATTTACAGCAGGAAAAACCTTAAATGGAATAAATAGAAAATTAGAAGAACATGGTTATCAAGGCATAATATTAACAAGTGAATTTAATACAGAAAAAGAATTAGAACAAATTAATAAGCTATATAATCAAGGAGTAGATGGAATTATTATTATGTCTTTTGAGATTTCAAAGGAACATGTGAAATTAGCTAATAAACTTCCAATACCTATTCTGTTTTCTGGACAAAAGAATGATTATGTAAATTATCTAGTTTTAGATGATGAAAAAATAGGAAGAATTTTAGGTGAATATATAAAAGAGCAGGAACATAAAAAAATTGTGTTCTTAGGAGTTAGTGAAAGTGATAAGGAAGTTGGTATATTTAGAAAAAAAGGATTCTATGATGCTTTTGAAGAAGAGACACACATAGATTTTGTGGAAACAGATTTTTCTTTTGATAAAGCCTATGAATTAGGAGAAGAAGTTTTAAAATATAATCCAACAGCCGTTGTGTGTGCAACAGACAATATAGCTCTTGGGCTTATGAGATATCTTCTTGAAAGAGGGAAAAATATACCAGAGGATATATCTATTGCAGCTTTTGGAGGATATGAAGTTAGTGCAATAACATACCCATCATTAACAACTGTGAAAATTGATTATAAATTATTTGGTGAAGAAATAGCACTTAATATTTTAAGGTTAGTAAATGGAGAGAAAAGTACAAATACTTGTGAAATTCCTTTAGAGCTTATAATAAGAGAAAGTGTTAAAAAGTTAAAGTAAATACAAAACATTTACTTCATCAAATATATTTATTCATAGAGGAAGGTGAAGTAAGTGGAATTTTTAAATAAAGAAGAATTAAATAAAAAGTCGGCAGAATTTTATAAAAGTCCTAAGAAGTTATGGATGGATAACTTTCATTTCGAAGCTCCCTTTGGACTTATAAATGATCCTAATGGACTTAGTTATTATAATGGAGAATATTATATATTCTTTCAATGGAATCCATATGGATGTGAACATAAATATAAACACTGGGGATATGTAAAAACTAAGAATTTTAAAGAGTTTTCTATACCTAGGATAGCTTTAATTCCAGAAGATTATTTTGATAAAAATGGTTGTTATTCAGGGGGAGCTATTGTTAAAGATGGAAACTTAGAGGTTTTTTATACAGGAAATGTTAAAGGAGATAAGGGAGAAAGAATTTCTTATCAATGCAAAGGAGTTCTTCAAGAAAATGGTGAAGTAAAGAAGTTAGGACCAGTTATTGAAGAACTACCAAAGGGATACACAGCTCATTTTAGAGATCCGTATGTTTGGGAAAAAGATGGTCATTACTATATGATTCTTGGAATACAAAGAGAGGATTTAAAAGGTAGATGTGTAATATATAAATCACATGATTTAGACAATTGGAATTTTGAAGGTGAATTAAAAACTTCATATAATGATTTTGGTTTCATGTGGGAGTGTCCTTCATTTTTTGAATTAGATAATAAAGAAGTTCTTATTTTTTCACCGCAAGGGCTTGAAAAAGAGGAGTTCAGATATCAAAATATATATCAATCAGGATATTTAGTGGGAGATTTCGATTATGGTACTTTAGAATTTAAAAGTGAGAGAGAATTTAAAGAATTAGATATGGGATTTGACTTTTATGCTCCTCAAGTTTTTAAGGATGGAAAAGGAAGAACTATTATGATTGGATGGATGGGACTTCCTGAAAAAGAGAATTTTCATTGTAGTAGAGAAAATGGATGGATTTTTTCATTAACTATGCCTAGAGAATTAACATTAAATCATGGAGTTTTATATCAAAAGCCTATAAAAGAAATGGAATCTCTTAGAGGTGATAATATAGTAAATTTAAATAATTTATGTATTGAAGATTTAAACTTTAAGGAAGTAAAAGAAAATAGTTATGAACTTAAGATAGATATAGATAGATATAAATCATCAAAGTTTAAGCTTAATTTCATGGAAGGAGAAGATGAATATACTTCATTAACTTATGATTTTGAAAAAGAAATTTGTTTAATAGATAGAAATTCAATGGCTAGTGGAGAGAAGGGAATAAGAAAGTTTAAATTAGAATCAAATGATAATTTAAAAATGAATATGTTTGTAGATAAGTCATCAGTAGAAATATACTTCCAAGATGGAAGAGAGGTGGCATCCCTGAAACTTTATCCTAAGAAGGATAGTTTCAACTTAAGTTTAAAAACAGAAGGTGGTCAAGCTAAGATTAATATCTTAAATATATGGAAAATGAATGAGGTGAATTATTATGAATAAAGTATTTTGTATAGGTGAATTATTAATAGATTTCATAGGAAAAGATAGAGGAATGGGGCTAAAAAATGGAATAAATTTTGAAAAAAAAGCAGGAGGGGCTCCAGCCAATGTAGGAGCTGCTGTTTGCAAATTAGGAGGAGAATCTTATTTTTTAGGACAAGTTGGTAAGGATTCTTTTGGAGAATTTTTAGTAGATATGTTAAAAAGTATAGGAATAAATACTGAAATGACTAAAATGGAGGGAGATACAACTTTAGCTTTTGTTGCTATTGATGAAAATGGAGAAAGAGATTTTGAGTTCCATAGAGGTAGTGACGGAGATTATTCCTTTAATAATATAGATTTAAACAAAATAGAGAAGGATGATGTAATTCATTTCGGTTCAGCTACTGGTTTTCTAGAAGGAGAACTTAAAGAAACTTACTTTAAGCTTTTAGAGTTTGGAAGAGAAAATGGAAACTTCATTTCCTTTGATCCAAATTATAGAGATATGCTTATAAAAGAAGAAAACTTAGAAGTATTTATAGAAGACTGTAAGAAATTTATAAGTCTTTGTGATTTCTTAAAACTTAGTGATGAGGAGATAAAGCTTATAACTAAGGAAGAAGAGTTAGAGGCAGGAATTAAAAAACTTCATTCTTTAGGAGCAAAAATAGTTGCTGTCACTTTAGGAGGAAAAGGAACTCTTTTAAGTAATGGAAGCAGTTTAGAAATAGTTTCATCAATAAAAATAACTCAAGTAGATTCCACTGGTGCTGGAGATGCCTTTGTTGGAGCTGTTCTTAAAAAAGTAAGTGAAGTAAAAAATAAGAAAGATTTAGATTTTAACTCATGGAAAGAAATAATAAGTTATGGAAATAAGGTAGGAGCATTAACTTGCACAAATTATGGTGCAATTGATGCTATTCCAAGAGAAGAAGATTTAATTAAATATAACTAGTTTAATTATTTTAAGAGTATATAAATACTTTTTAAAAAGCTCTGATTTAAGAAGCTTTTAAATGTGTTTATATACTTTTTATTTTTGATTTTTTAAGTTTAATTAAAAGAAAAATAAAGTTTTAATTTAAATTAATGGAGGTTGTCTTTAGAGTAATGCATATTAAAAAATTAACATGAATATAGTTTAGTAAAGCAATTTCTAAGGAGGAGCCTTGAAAAAAGTTTTAAGAAATATATCATATGATGATAGGAATCTTTTAGCTATAGGATTAGCATTTATATCAAATTTAATATTTTTAAATATAACAGAAAAATCCTATAAGATTAATAACTTTTATAAATTTTTAAGTTTAGGAGTAAGTGAGGCTCTAGGGGCTGGGATTATTATTTTTATAACTTTTATATCTATAATTCTTCTAGTTTTTGCTCTAATAATCAGTATAAATATAGTATTATATTCTAATGAAGTCTTTAACAAATTTGTTTCAGTAGGTACAGTTATAGTAGTCTTTATAATAGCTTTTTATGGATTAAGTGAGAGTATTCAAGGATTTAAAATATTATTTTTAAGTTTGTTTTTTATAGCATTATTTTTTAAAGTTTGGGAGGATGCAAAAAATAAAAATTAAATATAAGCATAGTAAATTTAAAAGGGGATGTACCTTTTCATACATCCCCTTTTTAGAAAAAATTTAATTTTAAGAAACTTGATCAATTGAAATGATAGATATGTTTCTTTTTTCAAATTCATTAATTATCCTTTGGATTGTAGAATCTTTTTTATAATTACTTTCAGGATAACCATCTTGTCCATCTTTAAAGTCTATTAAACTCATTTCTAAAAATGGATGATAGAACATTCCAGCAAAAGTGTTTTTAGACATTTTTGCAATTTTATTTAACATAACATCTTCTTTACCATTTTCAACATAATAAAGTGGAGTTGGAACATAGTAAGTACCGCTTCCAGTTGGAGATTTCATAGGTTGTGTTTGATGTTTGTTCTCATCATAATCATTAAATATATATTTAAAGTTTTTTTCTAAAGCTTCATTTTGAGCCTTATTTATAGTATAATGAGGAGCTTCAAAGAAGCCTATATTTATATCTAAATCTTTAGCTATTTTCATAGCTTGATCCATTCTTATAGTTACATCTTCTACAGAAGGATTATATTTTCCAAATTCAAATCCTTCTCCACTCACTGTATCGCCTGTTTGGTGAGTATAACCGTGAAGACCTATTTTTCCTTTATGAGAATCTACAAAATCTAAAGTATATATAAGCTCAGCGTTAGCGAAGTTATTTTCTTTAGAAGGATCCATATCTATGTTTTTCTCAGGATTAACATATCTAGGTATCCAAGCTATATGGTAAGGAACGTTTTTCTTTCCTAAATATCTTCCCATCACCCTTATGGTTTCAAGATATTGGGAATCGTATTCTGAACCAGTTCCTGTTGACTTAACATCTTCAAATCTTATTATTCCTTTTTGAGACCCGTTTCCTTTGTATGGTTTAACATCTAGCATATCTCTATTAGTGTAAAGTTTAATAAGCTTATCATTTGCATACCATCTGCTTTTTAAATCCAGCATATTGGCAACATCTATTAAAGACATATATACTACATTATCTTCTACTATAGGACTAACTTTAAATTTATTATTTTCTGAGTTTTCTTTTGTAGTATCATTCCAAGTATTATCTTTTAAATTAACTTTAATATTTTTATTTTCAAAGTTAATATCTAAATTTTCATCTTCTAATTTAATTTCACCGCCATTGTCTTTTACTACTTCACTTATAGGAATTAAATACCTATTTTTATCTATATATATTGGTAAACTTAAATCTTGTATTTTGCCATTTAGGTTTATTTTGATATTATCCTCCTGTTTATCTAATCCATCAAATTTTTCTAAGCCTAAAACTGATAATGAGTTTTTAGAAATACCGTTTTGTAGTGTGCAACCACTTAACAAAAGCATAGAAAAAAATAAAATGGACATTTTAAAAAGTTTTCTCATGTAATGCCCCCTTATATCAATTAAATGTGATTAATGTTTGTTGTAAACTTATAATTAAAATAAAAGTGTACATTAATAATATTATTTTACAAATTAAGGGGTTAATTTACAAAAAGGTTAAAAAAATATTAATAAATGTAATACTATTTGTTTTTTATAAATATATATATAATTTATGCTTTAAAATAAATTTTATTTATTTTACAAAAATATAAGGCCATATGTATAATTAATGTATAATTACAAAATAATGATTAATAAGGGGGTGAATTCTATATATTAGCTTAATTAAGTTAATTATAGATATATAATGACAAATTTAAAAAAAGGATTTGATACATTTTTAGTCTGGGCCTTAAGAATATTACTTTTATTTGTTATAGGAGGAACAGTAGTAAAAGGGTATCTTTTTGATAAAGTCACTAATGTGTCACTTATATTGATAGTGATTAGTTTTATATTTATTTTAGGAATTTTTATTTCTATTAAGAAAAGAGTTAGTAAAGTTATATTAATAAGTTTTATTTTAATTGTAGCTTTAGCAATTAGATTATTATGGTTTTATAGTATAGATAGTATTCCGGTTGGTGATTTCAATAGAATGTTCATATGCGCAGGCGATTTTTTAGGTGGTACAACTTATATGTTTAAAGGTACTGCTTATATGGGAAGATTTCCTCATATGACCATAACTGTTTTATACTTTGCATTAATTAGAAATATATTTTCTAACCCATTAGTTGTTATTAAACTTATGAATATAGTATTTTCTATGATTAATGTAATATTACTTTATTTTGTAGGTAAAGAGGTTTTTCAAGATAAGGAAAAGGGAATCGGGGTTATGGCAGTTGCTGCAATTTTCCCACCTATGATTCTTTATAATAATGTATTTTCTTCGGAGAATATGGCTATGCCATTTTTTATCACAAGTGTACTTATGATTTTAAAAGGATATAGAGCTGAGAGCTTTTCTAAGAAGTCTTTATGGGTACTTGGAGCTGGAGTATTCTTGAGTCTATCTCAATTGTTTAGACCTATAGGATATGTTGTTATAGTAGCATATGTAATTTATATAATTATATATTTTAAAGGAGAAATAAAATTAAAACTTTTAACTACACTAAATGTGATTTTAAGCTTTATATTACCATGGGCTTTAGTAAGTTATATGCTAATGGCATTAAATATAACAGAGAATCCATTATGGCATGGAACAGAGCCTCTAAGTATATCAATGTTAAAAGGAACAAACATTGAATCTCAAGGAAGATGGAACGAGGAAGATGCAAAAATATTCAATGAATATGATGGAAACTATGAAAAAGTTGATGAAGTTGCAAAAGGTATTATAAAAGAAAGATTAACAGAAACTCCAAAGTGGGAATTATTAAAGTTTTATGTTACTAAGTTTATGAATGAATGGAACACAGGAGACTTTGCAGGAGCTTATTGGGCTGAAAATGGATTAGATGAAGGGTATAATAGAGATGAATATTTAAATATGCTTGGAAAGACCCAGAGTAAAATGTTAATAAGAATGAGTACAGAAGGCGCATTGTATACAAAAGCTTTTTGGTTAGGTCTTGTGTTAACGACTTATTTAGGTCTTTATAGAAATAGAAAAGAAAGAAATTATTCAATAGATTTATTTTATATAATATTTGGAGGAGCTTCTTTATTTGGACTTATAACAGAATTCCAAGATAGATATACTTATCCATATTCATGGATATTTATAATTCTTGCCTTTACAGCTTTTAAATTTAAAGAAAAAGAAAGTAGTAGCTCTTTATTTTATAAGAATTCGTAATTCTAATATGAAAAGTAGAATTTATAGAAGATGATAGCAAAAATTGCTATCATCTTTTTTATTTATATTTAAGAATTAATAGGAATTAAAAGCTAATAATAAATCATAGAAGATTCGTTTAATATAAGGTATCTAAAATTATAAATAAACGTATAGATTATAGTTTGGAAATGGAGATGTATTTATATGAGTAAAAAAGATATTTATTTGAGTGAAATCAAGCATAGAGAATCAGTTAAGATTTCTTTAATGGTTATGAAAATTCTTTTTAGAGATGATGAAAAGGTAGTTTGTATATTGGCTGATAAAACAGGAGAGGTGAAAGCTAATATAATTAAAAAAGAAAGTGAGAGCATAAAAGAGGGAGATGTTTTAAAGGTAGAAGGAAATAAAGATAGAATTTTAGAGGTTAAAAAATTTAAAGTACTATCAGAATATGATGAAAGAGATTATCTTCCTCATGTAGAGAAGCCTATAGAAGAGATAATGAAGGAGATAGATGAAATAACAGACAAATATATAGTTTCTAGTGAGGCAAGGGCTTTAAATGATTATTTTTTTAAGGATGATGAGTTTTTAGAAAAGTTTAAAAGAGGGATTGGTGGAGTATCTATGCATCATAATTATATAGGCGGACTAGCAGAACATACATTAAATGTAATGTATCTAACATCAATATTATGTGAAAGATATCATTGTAGAAGACCTGAAACAGCAATATTAGCTGCAAAATTACATGATATTGGAAAGATAAAAGAACTTTATTATGATGGACCATTTAAATATACCTTAATAGGAGAGATGGAGGGTCATATTGTAATAGGGGTTCAAATGATAGACGAAGCAGTAAGTAAATATCCGAAGCTTTATAGTGAGGATTTTATAGTAAGAATCAAGGGATGTATAACTCAGCATCATGGGAAATTAGAATATGGATCTCCAAGAGAAATGAAGACCGAGGAATCATACATAGTAAATTATGCAGATGGATTAGATGCAACAATGAATAAAATAACTATGTTAAAAGAGAAAACTAAGAGTGGAACTTGGTCTGAATATGATAAGAGATTAGAAACTAAATTATATCTATAAAAACTAGTAAAGGGCTATATCAAAACGTATTTAAATACTATTTTGCATTATTTTAAGTTTTGATATAGCTTCTTTAATTGTTAGTTAACTTCTATGAGCATACATAATTATAAGAACGCCAATTAATGCTATTAATCCACCAATTAAATCAAATTTATCTGGGATAATATTATCAACTTTCCATCCCCATAGTATTGATAGTACAATGAATATACCACCATATGTGGCGTAAACTCTTCCAAAATTAGAATTGGCTGGTTGAAGTGTTGGAATAATTCCATATAGTATAAGGGCTAGAGCGCCAAAAATTCCGTACCAAATACTTTTTCCTTCTCTTAACCAAAGCCAAACAAGATATCCACCGCCTATTTCAAAAATACCAGCTATCAGAAAGTAAAATATTGATTTTAAATTCTCCAAGTTTTTTCTCCTTTGTTTAGTATTAAGTTTAAGTATGAAAAATTATAGCATTTATATAAAAAAATATCAATTTAGAGAAGTTTAAATACATACTGTATTGGAAATGAAGGAATAAAATGATATAATTACAATTGATACAAACGGTTACAAAGGAGTAAAAGGATAAGAGAAAACTGGAGGGGGAAGAAGTGGTAGTAGGATTTTTTATAGCTTTAATTTTCATGATAATGCAAATAGGAATAGTTTCTTATCTTGTGTACAACCTTTATTCAAAGAATGAAGAAACAATAAAATCAATAAATGAGGATGATATTAAGTCTGCACTTAATTTAAAGAAGGTTGTTGTATTAGAAAACTCAGTATCACTATTACTTTATGGAGTTTTAATAAGCAATAGAGAGATGCTTGATTTT
Source organism: Clostridium perfringens (assembly GCA_034421775.1). Taxonomy (GTDB): domain Bacteria; phylum Bacillota; class Clostridia; order Clostridiales; family Clostridiaceae; genus Sarcina; species Sarcina perfringens_B. The sequence continues at coordinate 136,924 of WNVL01000004.1, forward strand.
GGAAGAGGAGAATTATTAACAGTCGCCATATTAGTTTCAATAGGAGTAATGATGGTTTATCTTTATATGTTTGATAACTTCATGGAAAAAGTTAAAAAGTTTAATGAAAGTAAAAAGGAGAATATTGTAGCTTAAGAGTTATTAGTAATTTATAAAAAACTTAAAAGTTCATTCAAAATAAATTAAATTTTAAATAGATGAGAAAATATTGTTGTGCTTTAGATTCTAATGTTAGAATCTATATAATACTGATATAAATATACAATTAAAAGTTTTATTTATTTTGATTTTTAAGGAGAAAAAGTGAATGAGAGATTTTGAGAAAAGAAAAATATTAGCACAAGAGGCTGCAAGTCTTATAAAAGAATTTAGAGATGAATCTCAAATTTTTGGAGAAAAGAGTTTTAAGAATATTAAAATTAAAGATGATTTCAATATGATTATTATAGATGATACTTGTGATGGTATTATTGAGGTTAATTTAAATGAAGTAAGTAAGATTTTTAAGGAAGAAATAGAGGATAGAGGACCTTACGGAGTTCACTTTTATAATGCCTTAGAGGAATTAAGAGAAGAAACCACAAATAGATTTGAAGAATTGGACAAGAATCTTTTTATGGAGCAAATAGGAAAAACTTATTATGTTCAGCATAAATGTGAAGATATTTATGAGAGATTAAAAGAGATAGAAAAAGAATTTTGTGAATTAAAGTAATGGTGAGTCACGGAGAAGTCCGTGACTTTTTTATTATTTGAATAAATATCATAAAAGTATTTAGGTATATAGAGTTATTAAATAAACTTTTACTAGGATAAAGACATTTATTATATTAAAGTTTATTATTAAATTTAAGAGATATTACACTTTACAAATCATACGAGTATAAAAATACATCTAAAGATGAAATAGAGTCTTGGGATTGAGAACTCATATCTAAGGTAATAGTATCTACTCTTTTAAAGCCTTGACTCTCATAAAAAACCATAATTACATATTGTATCTGTGAAAAGATAAAGTTTTTTTACTTGATTTTCTTTCATATAATTTAAAAGGTTATTTACAAGGGTTTTACCAATACCAAAGCCTCGGTAACCTTCTCTAACAGCAAAAAGTGTTAAGGAACCTTGAGATTCATCTTTTCTATTTTCTAATAATTTTTCATAAGCTTTTGAAACTGTTGTAAATTGCTTTAATTCTTTTTTCTCTTTAGAGTTTCTTAATGCAATTAATATATAATTACTAAGAATTACTCCAAAATGATAAATTGAGTTTTTAATTGAGTTGTTCTTTGAAAGATTTCCTAGAGTAACTCCAACTGGTTTATTATCTTTTGGTGCTATTAAAGAGTAGGTTGTCTCTTGTAAGCAAGAATGAAGATATATTGTAAGTACCTTATTAAGAAGTTCTTTATAATCTACAAGTTTATATAATTTAAAAGCTTCATTTGTTATTTTTTTAACTTCTTCATAATCAGTTTTTTCTATTTTTCTATAAGTTATTTTATTCATATAAAAGCATCCTTTCATTAAAGTAAAGAAAAGAAGCATTTAGCAATAATAATTCATAGGTCATATGATAATGAAAATATAAGATTTGATACTGGTTTTAAATATCTTACAGAATACTTAGGGGAAAATGATTATATAGGAGCTGCCTTATATGTACAATTAGCTTATATATGAGACTATAATGATAATGATGGCAACGAAATAGTATTACATAGTTGTTCCTAAATATGATGCAGATGTAGCTGGCTTAGATGGAGTTCCTATGTTTGAATAAATGTTAATAGAACCAGGTAGAAAAAGTTATGTGAATTTAATCATAAAATTATCTATGGATTTATAAATGAAAATTCATAGATAATTTGTTTTTTATTGAACTTAGTTTCAATTTGTATAAAAATATATTGAAAGTAGAGGAATTATATGGTAATATGTGACATGTAAAGATTTACATTTAAAATAGGAGGAGAGAATATGAGAAAAATTAAAAAGATCTTATCAGTTCTTTTAAGTTTTGTATTTTTTATAACTTTAATACAAATACCTAAAATAACTAAGGCTGATGAGAAGAGTTCAGAAGGTGTTTATATCAAAATAAGATATAATAGACCTGATAAGAACTACAATGGATGGAATTTATGGACTTGGGAGAGGGACTTAAATGGTACCGATACCAATACTGAAGTTTCTCAATTTATAGGAAATGATGATGAAGGAGAATTTACAGTTATTAAAACTAACACAAATGAAGGAAAGTTAGGATTTATATTACGTAGAAGTGAATCAGGTAATGACTGGGCAGAAAACTATTTTGGCTCAGATAAGTTTGTAGATCTTTCAAAAGGAGATCAGGAAATTATTATAAATCATAAAGAGGATGGGGAGAGAACCTTTGAGGTTAAGCCTTTAAATAGAAATTTTGACAAGGTTACTTTAAATCTTCATTACTACAGATTTGATGGAAATTATGATAATTGGGATATTTGGTCTTGGTTAGATGGGGTTAAAGGTGGAGAAGGATATTCTTTATCATTAGAAGATGATTATGGAAAGCTATCAACAATTGTTTATGATGGAGTCAAAGATGCTGATCCAAGAGGTATTGGAATTATAGTTAGAAGGCCAGATTGGTCTGATAAAGATGTACATGTTGATAGATTTATAAATTTAGCCTATGCAAATAATAAGGGTGAAATTAATGCATATTTAGTCCAAAATAATGCTGAAATAGTTTTTAGAGCGGAAGATGCAATAAAAGATCCAGCAATAACAGGGGCTAAAATTGATTCAATAAATGAAATAAACTTTATAACTAATATTAAAATGCCATCTCAAGATATGAATGGAAAGGTTACTTTAAAAGAAAATGGTGTTTCTCAACCAATTTCGGTAACGATACCAGAAAGTTTAAACTCTGGGAAAATAGTAACAGACAAGAAATTAGATTTAACTAAGGAGTATATTTTAGAAATTGAAGGATTTAAACCTGCCACTGTAACTTTAGGAAAAATTTTTGCTGATAAAGAGTTTGAAAACCTTTATCACTATAACGGAGAGTTAGGTGCTTTATATAAGAAGAATAAAACGGATTTTGTGTTATGGGCTCCAATGGCAACTTCAGTTAAATTAGCTATTTATAACATAGGTGATTATACTAAAGAAACTAATCCTAAGGAAGTTATAGAAATGACTAAAGGAGAAAAAGGAATTTGGACAACTTCTCTTAAAGGGGATCAAAAGGGAGTTTATTATGATTACTTAGTAACTAACAATGGTGTAGAAGCTAATGTAACTGATCCTTATGCTAAAGCTGTAGGTGTTAATGGACGACGTGCAATGGTTGTTGACTTAGAATCAACCAATCCAGAAGAATGGGAAAATGATAAAAAGCCAGAACTTATTGACCCAACAGATTCAGTGATTTATGAAATTCACATAAGAGATTTTTCAATTGACCCATCTTCAGATACTAAAATGGAGATGAGAGGTAAATATCAAGGAATGTGGCAACCTAGTACAACACTTCCTGCCAATGAAAATATAAAAACAGGAATAGAGCATTTAAAGGAGTTAGGAGTAACACATGTTCATTTACTTCCAACCTTTGATCATAGATCAATTGATGAAACAAAATTAGATAAGGCTCAATATAACTGGGGATATGATCCACAGAATTATAATGTACCAGAAGGATCTTATTCAACAGATCCATATAAGGCTGAGGTTAGAATAAGAGAGTTTAAGGAAATGGTTCAAGAACTTCATAAAGCTGGTATAAGAGTTGTTATGGATTCAGTTTACAATCATACAGGAGCAACAGCTGATTCTCATTTAAATTTAGCTGTTCCAGATTATTATTATAGACAAAATGCTTCAGGTGGATTTTCAAATGGTTCAGGTTGTGGAAATGAATTAGCATCAGAAAGAAGCATGGTTAGAAAAATGATGGTTGATTCAGTAAAATATTGGGCTAGTGAATATCATATAGATGGATTTAGATTTGACCTTATGGGACTTCATGATGTAGAAACTATGAAGACTATAAGAAGAGAATTAGATAAAATAGATCCAAGCATAATAATCTATGGAGAAGGATGGACTGGAGGAGATACAGCACTTCCAGAAGACGAAAGAGCATTAAAGAAAAATACTCCACAATATGGTGATATGCAAATTGCTGCATTTAGTGATGACATGAGAGATGGAGTCAAAGGACATGTTTTTGATGCTGATAAGCCAGGTTTCGTTAATGGATATAATGGTTTAGAAGAGCTTGTTAAGTTTGGAATAGTTGGTTCTGTAAGGCATAGTGGTGTCAAGTATGGAGATTCTCCAAGTCCATATGATGGCTATGGAGTAGAACCTTGGGCAAATGAACCATATCAAACAATAAATTATGTATCAGCTCATGATAACTTAACTTTATGGGATAAACTTCAAACTACAAATAAAGATGCATCTAAAGAAGAGTTAGAGGCTATGAATAAAATGGCTTCAGCTATAGTTTTAACATCTCAAGGAATTCCTTTCTTCCAAGGAGGAGAAGAGATGGCAAGAACAAAGGTTAATTCAGATGGAAGCTTCAATCACAACAGTTATAATGCACCAGATAGTGTAAATAAAATTGATTGGACAAGAAAAGAAGAATATAATGACTTGTTTAATTATTATAAAGGATTAATAGAACTTAGAAAATCTCATAAAGCATTCAGAATGAACACTGCTAAGGATATTCAAAATAATCTTACATTCCTAGAAAAAGGAAAAGCATTCACAAATGACAATGTTGTTGCATACACTTTAAATGGTGAAAATGTAGGGGATTCATGGAAAGACATGGCTGTAATATTTAATGCAAATAAGGAATCTGTAGAGATAACTCTTCCAATGAATGACTGGGCTGTTATTGTAAATGGAAATAAGGCAGGTACTGAAAAGCTTGATGAAATTAAAGGAAACAAAGTTCAAGTTCCAGCACAATCTTCTTACGTTTTAGTACAAAAAGATAGCTTTAATGGAGATAACAATGGAGGAAGCACTGAAAATCCAGATAAACCAGATAATGGTGGAGAAAGTGAAAATCCAGATAAACCAGGAAATCCAGATGATAATGGTACAAATAAGCCATCAGAAAATAGCAAACCAATAATAGATGCGAAGGATTTAGAATTAAATCTTGGAGAAAAGTTTGATCCTTTAAAAGGAGTTACTGCCTTTGATAAAGAGGATGGAGATTTAACTTCAAAGATTCAGGTTATAAAAAATGATGTTAATCCAAATAAAGCAGGAAAATATGAAGTTACTTACATGGTAGTTGATAAGAACGGAAATAAGGTGACTAAAACTATAAATGTTAATGTTTTAGAAAAGTCATCAGGAGGAAATCTTCCTAATACAGGAGGAATAAGTGCTCTTTCTTTGGGGATAATTGGCTTAATATTAGTTGGAGTTGGAATTATATTCTTTAGGAAGAGAAAAAATAATTAATATTAATTATATAAAAAAAGAGCTATTCTAGGAGGATAAATAGAATAGCTCTAAATTTTTTCAAAGAATAAAAGCTAACTTAATTTTGGTAGCTTTTGAACTATTAATAAGTTTAGATAGGAGGGAGAAGGTATATTGCATAAATAATCTTTATTTAATATATAGTATGAATTTATATTTTAAATTGGTAGGAAAAATAAGTAAAAAGCTAATGTTTTACTTATTTTTAATTGTAAGTTATTACAAAAATAATAGGCTATATATCAAATATTGTTGACAACGTTTACTAAGGAGTCTATAATTTGTTTCAAATATTATCTATATTTGTTAAATTAAAGGGGAAATGAGATGAGAAAGATGAGAGAAAAAATAGCTATTATAGCTGCTACTGTATGTGTAGTTACTTCTTCATTGGCTATGACAACGAAGGCGGGGGTTTCACTTCCGCCAACCGGCGATGCAACAAAGGGTGCAAATCAACCATTTCAACATGGTTATAGAGCAATTGATATTGAAAACTGGAATCCAGAAGATGATCCATATGCTGAAATGTTAAGGGCACATGTACCACTTCAAGAACGTATAGAACCATTTGCAGAGACTCAAGCAAATCCAAATTTAAGTCCAGAAACTTCACTTACTAACTTAAATGGAGACTATGGTAATTACTTCTTTGATAGTACAGCATATACAAATGATTTTAGCCAATATGCTTATAATTTCTGGCAATACACAGATTATTATGGAGGATGGCATGGTATGCCAACAGAGGGAGTTCCATTGCATTTATATGGTGGAGGAGAAGATAGTAGTAATTTTGAGTTTGGAATATTAAATCTTCCAAATCCAGCTTATACTAATGCTGCTCATAAAAATGGGGTTAAATCAATTGGATGTTTATTTATACCAAGATCGGGACAACCATATGATGCTTTATTAAAAAAGGATGAAAATGGAGAATATATAGTTGCTAAAAAGCTTATTGAAATAAAAGAGTATTTTGGCTTTGATGGGTATTTTATAAATCAAGAGACAAGTATAGACCCATCACATATTATTCCATACAAAGAATTTACTAAAACTTTAGTAGATGCAGGAGTTTATACTCAATGGTATGACTGTGTAGATGATGTAAATGGTAAATTAACATATAAACCGTCACTAATACCTTCACATAGTTCTTATGTGTATGATCAAAATCTTGGACGTGTAAATGATTCAATATTTATGAATTATAACTGGAACTCACCAGATGGATGGAATAATGGAGATAGTACAGATCCTAGATATATAGATGCAAGTGTGGAAGAAGCTAAGCGTATAGGAATTAACCCTTTAGATTCAGTTCTTATGGGAGTTGAAGTTACTATGGGTAAATTTAACGGGTCTCATAACTCCACAAGAAATATGGATGTGATACTAGATGAAAATGGTAACCCGAAGACTGGAATAGCTCTATTTACTCCTGATTACGTAAAGGCTGGATTAGATGGAGACTTAGGTGATCCTACTCAAAATAGAAGAGGACAGGCTGATTATCAGTGGATGGTAGCAGAACGTGAAAGAATGTTCTATACCGGTGTAACCATTGATCCATTAGATACAGGAGAAAAAGAAGGATATTCAAGACCTGATGTTGGTCTTAATGATGCTAGTCAGTGGGGAGGAGTATCAAGATATATAACTGAGCGTTCAGTTGTTGATGGTAAAACTTTTGTTACAAACTTTAACACAGGACATGGAGTGCATTATTATAGAGATGGAGTTATATCAAATAAGGAAGAATGGGCAAATATGAACATTCAAGATATACTTCCAACATGGCAATGGTGGATTGAGTCTGAGGGAAGTAAATTACAGGCTGACTTTGATTATGGTCCAAATGTAGAAAAGGGTGATAAATTTACTTATAAGCAAATAGGAGCATATAAAGGAGGAAGTTCTTTAGTTGTTAATGGAAGTTTAGATTCCGAAAACTACTTACGTTTATTTAAAACTGAATTAGATGTAGTTAAAAAGTCTAAAGCTACAATAACTTACAACAAAGTATCAGGAGAAAATGCTAGAGAAATATCTTTAGGACTTATATTTAAAGATAATCCTGATAAGGTTGAATATGTTCCAATTAAAGGTTCAGATAAAGATACTAATGGATGGGTTAGTAAAGATGTTGATTTAAGTCAATTTGCAGGAAGAGAAATAGCTGTAATTGGACTTGCTTTTTCTTCAGAAAAGGGAGCAGTTTCATCTGATTACCAAGTGAACATTGGTGAAATAAAAATAACTGATGGTAAGGATTATACTCCTGATATGCCAGAGGAATTTGAAATAGAGGATTATTTAAATACTAATGAGGTTTATGTAGAATGGGAATTAGAAGAGTATGATGAAGTTAAACAATATAACCTTTATTCAAAAGGAGATAAAGGAACTTTAACTTATTTAGGTGGAATTTATGATGATGTTTACTATATTAAAAACTTACCTAAAGATACTAAGGAACTTTTATTAACAGCTCAAGGAGTAGATGGTAGTGAAAGTAAGCCAGCTAAGATTAAGTTTTCACAAGACTACAAGGTACAAGATTTAAAAGTAATTGAAACCCATGAGGGATTAGAGTTAAATTGGAATAATCCTGATAAGAAATCTTTTAAAGGTATAGAAGTAGAAGTTAATTTAATAGAAAATGGAGATAAGAAAGAAGTATTTTCAAAAACATTTAAAAAAGAAACAACTTCTGCTAAAGTACCATTAAAACAAGAAGATGGTAAAAAATATGAAGTAAAGGTATCTACAATTAATAATAAAAAGGATGTTTTAGATACCGTTACAGCTAAAGGAAAAACCAAGGATTTCTATGCAACACCTTATAGAGGAAACTACAAAGTTGCAAATGGTAAATTAGTGTTTGATGGACCAACTTCTAAGGATTGGTGGAAAATGTATATTACTGTAGAGGGAATAGAATATTCATATTTAAGAGGAAAAGATGGATTTGATAATATTCCAGTTCCTAAAGAAGATACAGAAATTTCTATAGTGTTAAAAGATTATGAAGGAAATTTATCCGAAACTACAAAACTTCAATATAATCCACAGTAGTAAGCTTTAAATCTTAAAATTATTATATCCGTTTATTAAACAATTAAAATCAAAAATAAAAAGACTTCTAGGGGTGTTTTGATTAATCTCAAAATAATTCTTAGAAGTATTTTTATTTTATAAATTTTGTTAGCAAAAAGAAAGTTTAAGAATAAATATATAATGTATAGTATTCTTTGGAGTGTGAAAAGTTTAAGAGGTGAAAATCTCTTACTAAATAGTTATGATTAATCAAAGAATTTTTCTAAATGTATTAGATGAAAATCAAAAACCTATTTCACGATGTAGAGTTAAAATTGAAAACCGAAGAGAAAAATACGAGGCAGACACAGATTTTGCAGGAATTGTGGAGTTCTTGGTTCCATTAGGAGTTTATGTTTTAACTTTAGAACATCCTTTGTTTAAAAGGAAAGTTTACAGAATGACTTTAAGGGATGGCTTTAGTTTCTCAAGAATAATTCTTAAGAAAGATAATTTAAGTACTTATAGAAGAAATAAAATTCCTATGAAAGAATATATTAAAAATACTGAAGTAGACTATGATATTGATGAAGCGGAGCACGATATTGATGAAGCGGAGTACGATACTGATGAAGTAGATTACAATAGTAATAAGGTAATTAATGAAAATTCAAAATTACGGAAGAATAAAAATAATTTAGACATTGATGAGGAGGCTAGTGTAAGGAAAAAAGTTAATAAGGATTTAGATATAAAAACAAATGATAAATATAAAATGGAAAGTCAAGAGGGTATAAATATAGGAAAAGAATATTTTAAAAGTGGTAGTTTCTTTGAAGGAAATGGTATATGGGGAACTACAGGAGTTTTTGATGGATTAAATGAAGAAGGTTTTGAAGAGGTATTAAATGGTGCAAAAGCAATTTTAAAGGACATATTGGATTTTGCTAATTCTATTGATAATGAAGGGTACGAAGTTCAAGAGGATGATACTGGCTATGAAAGAAATTTAAATAAAGAACAAAAATTAAATGATAAGTATTTAAATAAAAGAAGAAAAATAGATTTCGATGATTCATGGGAAGTTGAAGAGATAAAAGGATCAGATAAAAATTATAATGAAGATACTTTTGATATAGATGATTATGAAGAAGAGATTCTCAATAGAATAAAAGAAAAAGAAGAATATTAATAAATTTTAGATAATATAAAATAGGTAAATTAAATAAATTTTATTGATAAAAAACGTAAAAAATAGAATAAAATGGTTGAAATATACGTAAAATCAAGTATAATTAATATAAGATTGAATTTATGAAAGGAGGCAATTTAATGAGAATTTTAGATAATGAATATGTTAATGGTATGTATTTATTATTTCCTACAAAAAGAATAATGTGTACTCAGGCAATTGCTCCTTTTATGGAATTTATCTAATGCTTTCCATAAAACTTTATAGAAATCTTTTTAAAATTCTAAAGAGCATGGCTGAGAAGCTGTGCTTTTTTACTTGAATAAAATAAAGATATGATATAAAGATTACTATTACTAAGAGGACCTAATATAATATGGTATGTTTAATATTTTTTATACGTATTAATTATTTTTAGAAATATAAAACCTTAGTAGTTTGCAACCTTAAATTTTAACAATCTTCCTATTTTGCTTAGTTTAGAAAATCTTTTAATTATATCTTTAATTTTATAGGACATCTATGTCCTTAGGCACTGCTTAAGGATATAGATGTTTTTATTTTCAAAATTAAATATTTTGAAGGAGACAAGTCTATAAAATTTACTAAAATTATATTTTCAATAAAAGGATTAGTTAAATAAAAGCTATATAAAAAGCTGTATTAATAGTAGTTAAAGCTATATAACTTTTTGTAATAAAGAATTATATAGGTTTTAATATGATTTTTTACTTTTACATATAAGGAGGGATAGAATGTGAATATAGGTGATGTTCTTTTAAAAAAGTTTTAATACTCTTATAGAGAAAGCTATAAACAAAGGGGGCAAGACATATGGGGATATTTAAAAACTATATAGCTAAAAGAATAGGATTTTTAATAGTTCCAATATTAGCTATGATAATTGTTTTGGGAATAGATAGCTTTTTCCCTTATCTTCAAAAGATATTTGTTGATGATATTTTATTAGGTAGTGATTCAAGCAAATTAGGATTATTCTTTGGAGTTTTCTTGGGATTATCACTTTTACGTGGAATTTTAGGATATATTAAAGAATTTATGTTTGATAAATTTTCCTTAAATGTGAGTAAAGAAATAAGAACAGATCTTTTTAAAAAGATTCAAAGTTTTGAGTTTTCATTTTTTGATAGTACAAATACAGGAGAACTTATGTCTAGGATTGGTGAGGATGTAGATATTGTTTGGGAGACTATTTCCTACGGTCTTAGGTTATTTATAGAGGGGATAATATTATTTATAATTTCTGTAACCATAATGATGAATATGAGTTCTTCTCTTACAATAACTTGTTTAGTGATTTTACTTCCAGTAGGATTCTTAGCTATTTTAGTAAATAAAAAATTTGAAAGAAATTATTCTAAAATAAGTGATAAAGTGGCTGATATAAATCTTATGGCACAACAAGATATTGCAGGAATAAGGCTTGTAAAAGCTTTTGCTAGAGAAAAACATGAAATTAAAAAATTTTTAAAGGTTAATAAGGATTACTATGATTTAAATATAACTCAAGCTAGGATTTTAAGTAATTTCTTACCTGCAATTGACCTTTTAACAAATTTAGCACCAGTGGCTATGATAATTTATGGTGGTTATTTAGCTATTAAAGGACAAATTACTATGGGAGCACTTTTAGCTTTTAGTAGTTATATTTTGAATCTATCTTTTTGTGTAAGAAATTTAGGATGGCTTGTTAATATGATGTCTCAAAATAGAGCTTCAATGGATAAAATATTCAATATTCTTAAGAGAAAACCACAAATAACTTCTATAGAAAATCCTTATAATCCAGGGACTCTTAAAGGGGATATAGAGTTTAAAGATGTTTCATTTAAATATAGTGAAGAGGAAGTATTAAAGAATATAAATTTAAAGGTACCAGCAGGAAGTACTGTTGCTATTATGGGAGAAACAGGATGTGGTAAAAGCTCAATCCTTTCTCTTATAGGAAGACATTATGATGCTTCAGAAGGAACAGTATTGATTGATGGTGTGGATGTTAAGAAATGGGACTTAGATAAATTAAGAAGTAATATGGCAGTAGTATTTCAAGATACCTTCTTATTTTCAGATTCCATAAAAGATAATATAGATTTTGGTGGAAGCAAAAGTGAGGAGGAAATAATAGAGGCATCAAAAGATAGTTGTGCATATGACTTTATAAACGAAATGCCAGAAGGATTTGCAACAGAAGTTGGTGAAAGAGGTTTAGGTCTTTCAGGAGGTCAAAAGCAGAGGTTAGCCATAGCTAGAGCATTAGTAAGAAAAACGCCAATACTGATTCTAGATGATGCCACTTCAGCACTTGATATGGAAACAGAGTTTAAGGTACTTAAGAATTTATCTAAAAAGCAAAAAAAGGCTACAACTTTCATAATAGCTCACAGAATATCTGGGGTTAAAGATGCAGATATAATAATTTTCATGAAAGATGGAGAAATAGTTGAGATTGGAAATCATGAAAGTTTATTAGAGAAAAAGGGATATTACTATAGCATATATCATCATCAATTCCAAGATTTAGAGTTTATACAAGAGGTGATTTAAAAGAATCTAAAATAAATTTTTAGAGATTTGATTCTAAAAAGCTTGAGAAAAATAAGATTAGGCTATAGTAGAAAAGGGGGAAGGAATAATGGAAGAGATTAATGAGAAAAAAACTCATAAATGGAAGACCATTAAAAGACTTTTAAAATATGTGGCTCCGTATAAGTGGAAAACTTTGGGTGTAATATTAATGCTTTTATTAATAATGAGTTGTAATACATTAAATCCTTATTTAATGAAGGTATCTATAGATAAATTTGTTTCAGTAGGAGATGTAAAAGGTCTTCTAGGAATTGGAGCTGTTTTAGTTTTATTAAATTTAATAGCAATGATACTTTCAAGAATCAGAATGATGTCTATGAGTAAAATAACAAATCAAGTATTAGTGAATATAAGACATGAGCTTTATACTCATATACAAACTTTAAGTTTTTCATTTTTTGATAATAGGCCAGTGGGAAAAATTTTATCTAGAGTAGTTGGCGATGTTAATGCATTAAATAACCTTTTAAATAACAGTATTGTGAATCTGATACCAAACCTATTTACAATTTTATTGGTTATTTTTATGATGTTTCTTATGGATCCAAGTCTTACATTAGTTTGTCTTTTAGTTTTACCATTTCTTTTTGCAGGAATGTTTTTTATTGAAATAAAAGCAAATAAGAGGTGGAGAGATTTCAGAGAAAATAGATCGGCACTTTTAGGATATACCCATGAAGCTTTTTCAGGAATGAAGGTTGTTCAGGGATTTAGTAGAGAAGAGTATTCAAGAGAAAAATTCAATGAGCATTTAAATGGGCATGCAAGTGGATTTCTACATGCAGTTAGACTTCAAGATTATTTTTGGCCAACAGTAGATATATGTAGAGGTTTTGGAATTGCTATTGTACTTTTTGCAGGATATAAATTAACAAAAGGAGGAAGTCTATCCTTAGGAACTTTAATAGCATTCATAATGTATATTGAAATGCTTTGGAGACCAATAATGAATTTATCAGCTTTTTATAATGCTTTTGTTACTAATCTTTCAGCAGCGGAAAGAATTTTTGATATAATGGATACAAAAAATGATATGTTAGCAAATGCATCTGAGAAGAAACTTCCTAAAATTAAAGGAGAGATTCATTTTGAAAATGTTACTTTCTCTTATGATGATGATGGAAATCATGCTTTAAAGGATGTAACATTTACTTTAAATCCTGGAGAAAAGATAGCTTTAGTTGGAGAAACTGGTGCTGGAAAAACCACAATAACTAATCTTATAAGTAGATTTTATGATCCAACAAAGGGAAAGATTTTTATAGATGGAATAGATATAAGTTCTGTTGATGTAGAAAGTCTTAGAAATCAAATGGGAATAATGCTTCAAGATTCATTTCTTTTTGCTTCTTCAATTAAGGAAAATATCCGTTATGGTAAATTAGATGCTACTGAGGAAGAGATAATTGAGGCTGCCAAAGCTGTTAATGCTCATAGTTTTATAGAAAAACTTGAGGATGGATATGATACTAATGTTAATGAAAGAGGTTCAAGGCTTTCTTTAGGACAAAGACAATTAATAGCTTTTGCAAGAGCTTTAATTGCAGATCCAAGAATACTAATATTAGATGAAGCTACAGCTAATATTGATACTGAAACTGAAAGACTAGTACAAGAAGGAATTAAAAAGCTTATGGATGGTAGGACATCCATAGTTATAGCACATAGGCTTTCAACAATAAGAGATTGTGATAAGATATTTGTTCTTTCACAGGGAAAAATTGTTGAAGAGGGAAATCATGAAGAGTTATTAAAAAGAAAAGGATTCTACTATAATCTATACTGTGCACAATACAGTTTTTTAAAGGAAGCTTAAAATAGTTTATTTATAAAAAAATATAGAAGAGGCTTTTTATAAGTCTCTTCTATATTTTTATGATTATTTATGCACATATATTAAGAGTATTAGTTGTATCAAAGGTGGTAGGAGAATTATTTTTCTTAAGCCAATCGCTCCAACTAGTTTTAAAGTTACCTTCTTGCTCTTGTACATAATTATAAAAATTAGTAAAGAAATCTAAGCGTTCTTTAGTTGGAAAAGAAGCTATGCTATGTTCTTTTAATCCAGAAAGGGCTAATTGTCTTTGTATTATTTCATCAAGAGTAGCATTTTTATAGTTTTTAACGATATCATACATAATCATAAAGGTTGTTGTTCTTCCTATCCCTTGTTTACAATGAAAGTGAAGCCAAGTATTTTTAGGCATTGAGTTTATATACTCAATAAAGTAATCTACCATATCATCAGTAGGAAGTTTGCCATCAGTTACAGGAATTCTAACATAAGACATTGAATTAGATTTAACTAACTGATTTTCTGAAAAAACTTCTTTGGGAACAACATTCAATTCGGGATGATTAAAAAATTTTAATGGCGCTCCTATTGGAATATTATTTAAGCTATTTGTCTCATTATAAATAACCTCTTTTTTACTTAAGCCAGCATTAGCATTATTTTTTTCATTTTTCCAACTGACAGGATATTCATTGATAAAACCATGGGATTCTTGGCGTAAATCAACAATGGTTATTGGAAGATTACTTTTTATTTCATTTACCATAAGTGATAAATTTTCAGGCGAAAATTGTTGACTACCTGAACTATTAAGAGTATCTAATCCTTTTAGGTTTAGATTAGGTATGTTTTCTAAATTATCTAAATTTGACGTTGTGCGAAAATTATGAGGTAAATTAGTAATGTTTTTGGTATCTAAAACTAGATGTACATCATTTTCTTCAGCAGCTACAAGTAAATTATCATTAACTAAAAAACCACCCAAAATACTTAATATTAAAAAAAGAATAAAAGCGTTTTTGTTTAAAAACTTAAACACGGTTAAATCACCTCAGTATATAAAATTAGTAATAAGATTAATAAGCTTAGTATGGCATTAAATAACTTTTATATGTATTAAGAAGTAATATTAATTTTATTAGTATTAAATATTGAAGGGATTAACTCAGCTATTCTATCTTAGGTAAAATTATTTTTGTTTCTTATAAGATTAACTTTAGAATTAATATTTTTAATAAAATTTTCCTGTTCATCTTAAATCTCCTAACTATAAGTGAAAACAGTAAAGTTTTTTATGTTAAATATTAACATGCAAATTATTATAAAATAAAAAGTTTAATTGTGTACTAATTTATACTCATAGAACTTAACATAATAGCATATATTTATATATTTATATATTTATATGTAAAAAACTTACAATTGGTAAGGGGGATAATTTATGAATAGAAAGAAGCTTATGGCAATTTTAATGACAGCAGCATTTTCATGTACTTTAATTAGTGGGCTTACTATACCAAAACCAATGGAGGTAAAAGCAGAGGAAGTTTATACTACATTGGGAGATGTTACTGAGCTAAGCGTTGAAGGAGATACGGCAACAATAAAACTTAATCCTGAGACTGTGAAGATAACTTTTTATAGAAATGATATGTTCAGAGTTTGGATGGATCCGCAAGGGGATTTTGATGATCCAACTAGTGGAAAGATTTTAGATAAAACAGGAGAAGAATATGATGCTCAGTACGGTGATATATCTATACAGCAAAGTGATGAGGGTGATTATTATAAATTGAAAACAGAAGAGGCAACCTTAAGAGTTTATAAGAGTCCTTTTAAACTAGCTTTATATGATGTTAATAATGAAAGTGTTATTTGGGAAGAGGCAGAGCCATTACAATATAATGAGAATTCTACTAAGCAAACTTTAGTATCTGATAAGAAAGAACATTTCTTTGGTGGTGGAGTTCAAAATGGTTATTTTTCACATAAGGGAACAAATGTTAATGTTGAATTGTTAGCATCTCATTGGAATGATGGTGCTGTTTCAAATCCAGTACCTTTTTATATGAGTACAGAAAATTATGGGGTATTGAGAAATACATTTAAACCAGGTGACTATAATTTTATTGAAGATGACTTAGCTGTACTTTCACATAATGAGGGAAGATTTGATGCTTTTTATTTTACAGGAGATTCTTATGAGGAAATATTAGATCAATATACAGAATTAACTGGAAGACCTGCTTTAATGCCTAGATGGGGATTGGGTATAGGAGATGCAGATTGTTATAAAGAAACGAGTGATGCATTAAAGATTGCAGAAAAATATGAAGAATTAGATATGCCTAGGGGATGGATGCTTCCTAATGATGGATATGGTTGTGGTTATACAGATTTAAGAAGTTTTGTTCAAAATGCAGAAAAATTAGGATTCAAAGTGGGTCTTTGGACTGAAAACGATGTTAATAAGATAGCTCAA
This sequence comes from Clostridium perfringens, assembly GCA_034421775.1. Classification (GTDB taxonomy): domain Bacteria; phylum Bacillota; class Clostridia; order Clostridiales; family Clostridiaceae; genus Sarcina; species Sarcina perfringens_B. The sequence continues at coordinate 153,556 of WNVL01000004.1, forward strand.
GAAGTTGGCGAATTTGGAACAAGAATGGTTAAAACAGATGTCGCTTGGGTTGGGCCAGGATATGAGTTTGCATTAGATGGAGTTAAGAAAGCCTATGATGGAATAGAAGATAACTCAGACAGTAGAGGATATGTTTGGACTGTTTGTGGATGGGCTGGAACTCAAAGATATGCAGCACCATGGACTGGGGACCAAACAGGAAACTGGGAATATATTAGAATGCACATTCCAACTTATATTGGATCTGGAATGTCAGGAATGCCTTTTATAGGATCAGATGTAGATGGTATTTTTGGTGGCTCCGCAGAAACTCAGGTTAGAGATTTACAATGGAAAGCATTTACTCCAATTATGATAAATATGTCTGGTTGGGCTAATAATGATAAGCAACCTTGGGCTTGGGGAGAACCATACACAAGTATAAATAGAATGTATCTAAAATTGAAATCTAGAATGACACCATATATGTACACTTATGCTAATAAGGCACATACTAAGGGAACTCCAATAGTTAGAGGATTAATGTGGGATTACTCAAATGATCCATATACTTTAGGAGATGGAACTAAGTATGAATACATGCTAGGAGATAATCTTTTAGTGGCACCAGTTTACGAAGATATTGAGGTTAAGGACGGAATATATCTTCCAGATGAAAATCAAACTTGGATAGATTATTTTACAGGTGAACAATACACTGGTGGAAGAGCTATAAATAACTTTGAAACTCCATTATGGAAATTACCTTTATTTGTTAAGGACGGAGCTATAATTCCTATGTACCCAGAAGGAAATTATGATGCTCAAATAATTCCAGATGAAAATAGACCTATAACTTTTGATATTTATCCATCAGGTGATACAAGCTTTGAACTTTATGAGGATGATGGTAATACTAAGGAGCATAGAGAAGGAGAATACGCTAAGAGCTTAATAGAGTCTAGTGCACCAGTAGAAGGAACAGGAAGTGCTACTTTCACAGTTAATGCTACAGAGGGAACTTATAATGGAATTAAAGAGAGTAGAATGAATGAGTTTACAGTTCATACCAAGGTAGATCCAGGAACAGTTACATTAAAAGTAGAAGGAGAAGAAGCTAAGGAGATAACTAAGGTTTCTTCTATGGAGGAATATGAATCTTCAAAAGAACCTGTTTATTTCTTTGAAGAAGATAGTCCTGTTGGTGGAGTGCTTCATATTAAAACAGGAGCTATGTCTATAAGAAATACATTCTCTGTTGAAATTGAAAATTTTAATAATGATAAACCTAAAGAACCTACAGATGGATTAGAGATACCAACAAGTCCAAAAGTATTTAAGCCAACAGATGTAACAGATACAACTATAACAGTGTCTTGGAATGATGTTAATAATGCAACATCTTATGATTTATTAATAGATGGAGTAATATTTGAAGGAGTAAAGGCACCTTTTGTTCACAAGGAATTAAAGTATAATTCAACTCATACTTACAGAGTAAGAGCAGTTAATTCTTTAGGAGCTTCAGAATGGAGTGAACAAATAGAAGCAACTACAACTGCTTATAAATATAATAACCAATTAAAGCTTAGTGAGTTTGACATGAGTAAGACAAAGGCAGAAACAGAGTTTCATCCATCTTATAATATAGAAAAAGCTATTGATGATGATTTAGAAACATCTTATTATTCAACACAAACTAATCCGTACCTTCCTCAGAGTTTAACTTTTATGTTTAATGATATTCAAGAAATTGGAATGATAGAGCATACTCCATTTAGAATAGCTAATACAATGACTAAGTTTAATTTATATAAAACAATGGATGGAGAAAATTATGAAAAAGTTTTAGACAATTATACTATAGATGCTATAGAAGGAGCTACCAATATAGAACTTGAACCATTTGAAGCAAAAGGAATTAAGTTAGAAGTATTAGAAGTTAATGGTGGAAGAAAAGACTTTGGAATGAAGGAGTTCCGTATATTTAAAACTAATAAAATTATTGGAGATGTAACAGGCGATGGAGTTGTTGATTCAAATGATTTAAGATTTATGAAGCTTTATTTTGGAGTTAGAGAGGGAGATAATGACTGGGGTTATGTATCAAAAGCTGACTTTAATAAGGATGGAAGAATCGGTGCTTATGATATTGCAAGAGTAGCTTCAATAGTTGAGGAAACTTTAATTCCATCAGGAAATGAAGGAAAAGGAAATTTAAGAGTAGAATTTGATAAAAAAGAAGTTAAAGCAGGAGAGGAATTCACAGCAACTATTTATGGCGATGAAATAAAAGATATGTATGCCTTTGATTTAGTTATAAAGGATGGAGAAAAATATGAATTCATTGATGCCTCTTTAAGTAAAGATACAGAAGGTATGACTTTTGGTCTTAAAAATGAGGATGGATTTGCATCAATTGGAGCTACTAAAAATGGAAATGAAGCACCTATAGATGGAGATATTACTTTAGGTACTATTACTTTAAGGGCAAAGGAAGATATGGATAGTAAAATTGATTTATTGGAGTCAGTTCTTATAGATACATCTTTAAGAAGTATAGATCTATTAGGTGTTAAAGAAGAGATTAAGGTTAGTCCAGTTAGAAACTTTAAAGAAGAAGAGGTAACTAAGAAGAGCATTAAAGTATCTTGGGAAGAACCAGAAAATATAGTTGGATTAGAAGGATATGTTCTTTATAAAGATGGTAAAAAGGTTGAAGAAATATCTAAAGAAGAATTAGAATACACATTTAGTGGACTAAATAGACATACTATATATAATTTAAAAGTTGCAGCAAAATATTCAAATGGAGAAGTTTCTAAGAAAGAATCTTTAACTTTAAGAACTGCTAGATAATTTTAAAATATAAATGAAAAACTCATCATTTAATTTAAGTGATGAGTTTTTTTAGAGGATACTATTGAGAAAATATAAAAACTTTGTTTTAGAAAAGCAATTAAGATATATTTTAATGATTATAGGAATATATTTGTATATTAGGGAGTAATTTTCAAAGAGTTTGGAATAAAAATTATTTTAGTTAAAACTGTTAATCTATTTAAATTTTACTGTAAATGTTTACTACAGATCTTTATTTGCAAGCAAGGAGAAATACTATTTGCAAGTGAAAAGTTAAAATATTTTGAGAGGGGAGATTTTTAAATGAATAAGAAAAAAATTAAAAGGATTATTAAGAGTGCTTTAGCTACTACTTGTGCGGTGAGTGTATTAACATCAACATCAGTTACCACTTTTGCAAGTTATAATGGAGAGGAAACTAAAGAACTAGAAGAAAGTAAAAAGATAGAGACTAAAATTTATCCAGTTCCTCAAACTTTAGAACATTCATCAATAGAAGGTATGAGTTTAGAAGGAGAGGTTAATGTAGTTTATCATGGGGAACAAGAGGTATCAACATCTGTAAGACTTGAAAGAGCCTTAAATGAAAGCAATATTCCTTTTGTTGTATCAGATAATATTGAAGAGGGAAAAGCTAACATCATAGTTTCTTCAGAAGGAGATCATTGTGAAGAGTGCTTAGATGGAAATTTAGAAGGTAGTGATGTTTTAAGTAGAAAAGAAGGCTATATATTAAAAACAAGTAATGATGTTAATTCAAAAGGAAATATATCTATAATAGGTTCAGATAAAGATGGTGCTTATTATGGAGTTTTAACTTTAAGTCAGATTTTAGAGCAGTCTAATGAAGATGAAAAGTTTGCAGAGGTTGTTATAACTGACTATCCAGAAATAGAATTTAGAGGATTTATAGAAGGATTTTATGGAGTACCTTGGAGTCACGAAGATAGAATGAGTCTTATGAAGGATACTAGTGAGTACAAGATGAATACTTATATTTATGCTCCTAAAGACGATCCTTATCATAGAGCAAATTGGAAAGAGCTATATCCAGAAGAAGAGGCTAAGCAAATAGCTGAACTTGCTAAGGCAGGGGCAGAGAATAACTTTAATTTCTGTTGGACAATCCATCCAGGGGCTACTCTTAAATTTACAAATGAGGATTTTGAGACTCTTATAAATAAATTTGAACAGCTTTATGATTTAGGAGTTCGTCAGTTTGGTGTTCTTTTTGATGATACAGATGATTGGTCAAGAGGGCAGATGCAAGCTGAGTGGATTAATAGAATAGATACAGAGTTTGTTAAGGCTAAGGGAGACGTGGCTCCTATGATAGTTATATCTGCAAGATATAACTCAGCTTGGGGACCAAATATGGATAGATATTTTAAGCCTTTTATGCAAACTTTACATGATGATATACAAGTAATGTGGACAGGACATGCAACAATGTCAAATATATCTAAGGAAGTTTTTGAGTGGCCAAAGATTCAAACAGGAGTTGATAAGGATTTAGCTGTTTGGTGGAACTATCCAGTAAATGACTATTGTGATAGTAGAATATTAATGGCTCCACTTCATAATTTAAATCAAGATTTAGATAATGTTAGTGGATTTTTCTCAAATCCAATGAATCAAGCACAGGCTTCAAAGGTAGCTCTATATAGTATAGCTGATTATACTTGGAATACTGATGAGTTTAACTATATGGAAAGTTGGGAAACTTCTATAGAAAAATTTGTGCCAGAAGTAAAAGAAGAATTTATGAGATTTGCTTCTAATATATGTTATCTAAAGGATGATGGAGGAAAAAGTGGTCCTTTTGAGTATGATGAGTCATGGTATTTAGTAGAAAAAATAGATGCTTTAAAGAATGCTATTAAAAATGGAGAGTCAACTGTAGAATCAGCGAAAGCTTTATTAGAAGAATTTAAATTAATAATATCAGATTATGAAAGTATCACAACTAAGATTACAAATGAAAATCTTTTAGATGAAATAAAACAACATTTAAATGCTTATAAAGCTTTAGGAGAAGCTGGTGTAGCATCTATGGAAGCTATAATTGCTGCGGAAGAAGGCAATGTTGAAGAATGGTTAAATAAAAGTAATCTTGCTGAGGAAAAACTTGAACTTATGACTACTTATAAGATTATAAGTGGAGAGGGAGATGGAGAAAAAGAAAATGTAGTTGCTGTTGGAGAAAAGAGACTTAAGCCTATAGTTGAGGAAACTGTAGATTTTTCAAAAAGTATTATTAGTAATTCCTTATTACCAGATTCAAATGCAGAATTCAATACTTCAGTTGAAGGAATTGAAAATGTAGAGGTTAAGTTTGAGAATGGTAATTATAGTGTATTAAATATTGAGAATTTAAACTTAAAGGAAAATGATTATGTTGAAATGGTTCTTCCTAAGGCTTTAAAATTAAGAAAGATAAACTTAGATGCAGATTCTTATGAGGGATTAGAAATTCAGTATTCTTTAAATGGATTAGAGTGGAGTAATGCTGAGGCTAATTTAGAGGATGGTATTCTAAGTGTAAGTGAGGTTTTAGATGCTACTTTTGTTAGAGTTGTTAATACTTCACAAGAGCCTAAAACTATGAATTTAAATAAATTAGAACTAGTACCAGTTTATAAAGCTAAGCCAACAATAAAAGAAAATATAGGAACTTATCAAAATTATACTATAGATAAAGCTATAGATGGAAACATGGATACTAAATATTGGTCAGATAAAGCAACAGGAAAGGGACATTATGTACAAGTAGATTTAGGTGTCACTATACCTCTATATGATATAAAGACTCATTTTGCACAAACTGATTATATGAGAAATTCTGAATATTTGATTTCAGAAGATGGAGTTAATTGGACTTCTTTAGGAGAACTTAAATATTCAGATGAGGGTGGAAAAAAAGTCGCTACAGCTAATGCTGAAGGAAAATTAGCAAGATATATTAGGATTGAAGCTAAAGGAGAAAATAGTGGTTATTGGGTTCAAATACATGAAATAGAATTTAATAAAACTGTGCCAGATATGGGTGATAGCTCAGTATCATTAGTTACTGGGACACCTTTAGGCAATTTTGAAAACCTATATGATGGAGATTTATCAACAGCTTATGAGCCTGATGCTGTAGAAAAAGGAGATGCATTGGTTTATAAAATGACTAAGATAACAAATGTGAAAGAGTTAATATTCTTACAAGATGAAGAAAGAATATCTGAGGCAAAAATAAGTGTTAAAGGATTAGATGGAAATTGGAAAGCGGTTGGAATATTAGATAGTCAGTTAAATACCTTAACTGTAAATGATGTTATAACTGAAGTTAAAATTGAATTTGATGCTTCAAAACCAGCACCAAAGATATATGAGATTATAGCTAGAGAAAGAGAAGCTCAAGAAGAAATAATAGTTAGTCCTGTAAGAGATTTTAAAGCTAGTGAAATAAATAAGAAGAATATAACAGTTAATTGGGAAGCTCCAGAGCATACATTTGGCTTAGAAGGATATATTCTTTATAAAGATGGAAAGAAGGTTGGAGAAGTTCCGGCAAATGAAACAAGCTATACATTTAAAGGCTTAAATAGGCATACAATCTATAACTTTAAAGTTGCAGCTAAATTTTCAAATGGAGAACTTTCAAGTAAAGAATCTCTAGCTTTAAGAACTGATAGATAATTTTATAGAATAAGTTTAAAAAGAGAATAGATTTAAGGGATATATCAAAATACAATAATAAAACTTATAAATTCTTAGGGAAACTTAGTGATTTTTAAAGTGTATTTATAGGTTTTATTAAAAGCTTTTGCTATATCCTTTTTTTATTTAAGTTAAAAAGTATATAGCATCAACAAAATACATGTTGAAATTCTAAAGAAATAATAAAGGTTAATTGTGATATTATACAGTGTTTTAGATGTTTTAAATATTTTATTAAGTTAAATAATATTTTGAAACAATAAAGTTTAATTTAGAATTATTTTTAGTCATAATTTGGTAAATGTATGAATATAATATATAATGTCGAGAAATATTTTGCAGAAATAGAACGAAAATAAAGAGGTAAACATAATTACTAAAAGTAAACAATGTTTTATCTATTGTGTAAATTTTTTCTCAGAACAATTATTATTACAGATTATAATGGGAGAGGGGATTTATATGAAAAAGAAAAAGATTAAAAAGATTATTAAGAATGCATTGGCAGCTATGTGTGCTATGAGTATTATAGCTTCTACATCTGTTACGGCATTTGCTAGTTATGTAGGCGATGAATATAGTAAGGAAGATGCTTATTCAAAAGTAGAGGCTGAAATATATCCAGTACCACAAACTTTAGAACATTCATCCTTAGAAGGTATGTCTTTAGATGGAGAAGTTAATGTTGTTTATCATGGGGAACAGGAGCCAGCAACTTCAGTTAGACTTGAGAGAGCTTTAGGTGAAAGTGGAATCTCATTCACTGTTTCAGATGAGGTTGTAGAAGGAAAAGCGAATATTATAGTTTCATCTGATGGTGAACATTGTTTAGAATGTTTAGAAGGAAACCTTGAAGAAAGTGATGTTTTAACTAGAAAAGAAGGATATATTTTAAAAACAAGTAATGATAAGAACTCTAAAGGAAATATATCTATTATTGGGTCTGATAAAGATGGGGCTTACTATGGAGTATTAACATTAAGTCAAATATTAGAACAATCTACTGAGGATAATAAATTTGCAGAGGTAGTTGTTACTGACTATCCAGAAATAGAGTTTAGAGGATTTATAGAAGGATTCTATGGAACTCCATGGAGCCATGAGGATAGAATGAGTCTTATGAAGGATACTAGTGAGTATAAGATGAACACTTATATTTACGCTCCTAAAGATGACCCATACCATAGATTAGAGTGGAAAGAGTTATATCCAGAGAAAGAAGCACGGCAAATAGCAGAGCTTGCACAAGCTGGAGCAGAAAATAATTTTAATTTCTGTTGGACAATCCATCCAGGGGCAACTCTTCAATTTACTGATGAGGATTTCGATGCTCTTATAAATAAATTTGAACAGTTATACGATTTAGGTGTTCGTCAGTTTGGAGTATTATTTGATGATACGGATGATTGGAGAAATGGACAAAAGCAAGCAGAGTGGATTAATAAGATAGATAGAGAGTTTGTAAAGGCTAAGGGAGATGTTGCTCCTATGATAGTTATATCAGCGAGATATAACTCAGCATGGGGTCCTAATATGGATAGGTACTTTAAACCATTTATGCAAACTTTAAATGAAGATATACAAGTAATGTGGACAGGTCATGCTACAATGTCCAATGTTTCTAAAGAAGTATTTGAATGGCCTAAGATACAAACAGGAGTAGATAAGGACCTAGCTGTTTGGTGGAACTATCCTGTAAATGACTACTGTGATAGCAGAATATTAATGGCTCCACTTCATAACTTAAGTCAAGACCTTGATAATGTTAGTGGATTTTTTTCAAATCCAATGAATCAAGCAGAAGCATCAAAGGTAGCTTTATATAGTATAGCTGACTATACTTGGAATACTGATGAGTTTAATTATATGGAAAGTTGGGAGAAATCAATAGAGGAGTTTGTTCCAGAAGTAAAAGAAGAATTTATGAGATTTGCTTCAAACACATGCTATTTAAAAGATGATGGTGGAGCAAGTGGTCCATTTGTATTTGATGAATCATGGTATTTAACAGAGAAGATAGATGCTCTTAAGGCAGCTATGGATAATGGAGAATCAACATTAGAGTTAGCTAGAGAATTAAGAAATGAATTTGCTTTAATTGTTTCAGATTATGAGAGTATTACAACTAAACTAGAAAATAAAAATCTTTTAGATGAAATAAAGCAACATTTAAATGCATATAAAGCTTTAGGTGAAGCTGGGGTATCTGCAATGGATGCTTTAATTGCATCAGAGGAAGTAAATTTAGAGCTTTGGATGAATAGTAATAAATTATCTCAAGAAAAACTAGAATTAATGGATACATTCACTGTTGGAAGTTTGGAAGGAGATGGAGAAAAAGATAATATAGTTGCCGTAGGAACAAAACGTTTAAAACCTATAGTTAGTGATGTTCTTAACTTTGCTAAAGAAAATATAGGGAAAGCTATTTTACCACAGTTCCATGGTAAATTTGACACTAACCTTTCAAATATTGAAAATGTAGAGGTTTCATATGAGAATGAAGGAAGTTATTCAATTAAAGAGTTAGGAAAAGTGTCTTTAAAGAAAGATTCTTATTTAGAAATGGAATTACCTAAAGCTACAAAAGTAAAAGAAATAAGCTTTAAAGCAGATCAATATGAAAATATAGAAATTCAATATTCATTAAATGGAATACAATGGAATAAGGTTGAAACTATAGTAGAAGAAGGAACTTTAAAAGCTAAGAAGGTAGTGGATGCTACATTTATTAGAGTTTTAAACAATGGAAAAGCTAAAACTATAAATGTAGAGAATTTTGAAGTATTACCACTTTATAAAGCAAATCCTTCTATAACAGAAAATATAGGGACTCATGAAGATAATGTTATAGCTAATGCAATAGATGGAAATATGGATACTAGATATTGTTCTAATAGAGAAACAGATGCAGGAGATAAGATAGAACTTGATTTAGGTATAGTAAAACCAATTCATGATATAAACACATACTTCCATCCAAATGATTTTATAAGACACTCTGAGTATATGATTTCAGAAGATGGTGAAAATTGGATATCACTTGGAGAATTACAATATACATCTAAGGATGGAAAAATGGTTGCATCTGCTAATGCACAAGGACAAATGGCTAGATATATTAAAATAGAGTCTAGTGGTCATAACTATGATTGTTGGGTACAAATATATGAAATAGAAGTTAATAAAACAGTAGAAGAAGTTGATGAAAGTGCAGTTCAGTTAGTTGAAGGAACTCCAAAAGGAGATTTTACTAAATTATATGACGGTGATTTATCAACAGCTTATGAAGCAGAGACTATAAATGAAGGAGATTCTTTTGTTTATAAGTTAAGTAGAACTACTGATGTTTCAGAACTTGAAATATTACAAGATAAAGAGAATATTTCTGAAGCAAAAGTAAGTGTTAAAGATTTAGATGGAAATTGGACAGATGTTGGAATTTTAGATGAGCAAATAAATAAATTACCTGTTAATAATAAAATAACCGAGGTTAAATTTGATTTTGATTCTTCAAAACCAGCACTAAAACTATATGAAATTATAGCAAGAGAGTCTAAAGAGATTGTATCAAATCCAGTAAAAGAGTTTGCTTCAAATGAAGTAGATAAAAATTCAGTTTCAGTATATTGGAATACTCCAGAACGTACTATTGGATTAGAAAGTTATATACTTTATAAAGATGGTAAGATGGTAGCTGAAATTCCAGTAAGTGAAACGACTTACAAATTTGAAGGATTAAATAGACATACAATCTATAATTTAAAAGTTGCAGCTAAATTCTCAAATGGAGAGATTTCAACTAAGGAATCCATAACACTAAGAACAGCTAGATAATATCTAATAGTATCTAGAATATAGTAAATTAGGCTTTATCAAAGTTTTCCTTAATACTTTGGTAAAGTCTAATTTTATTTTATTAAGATTTTAATATACTTATATATTGTAAGTAAAGAGTATATATAAATATAATTATAAGTATAAAGAAAAATACGTTTAGTCTTGTATAAGAGTTTTAAATTGTCGCTGATTTTAAGCTCTGTATAATTGATTCTCTTAAAATAAGCATTATCTTGAGATAGAGACTAAAGTTAAAATTGATTTTCTTGAAGGAGGATTAAGTAATGAGCAAGATTTTAAAATCAATAAGTGAAGAGGATTTTAAAGAAAAGATTCATATAAGATTTAATAATATATTAAATGGTTTAGATACTTATTCAAATGGGCTTTTAGAGTATGGAGGTGAAGAAAAGAGTTTTCAGGAAAAAGAAGAGGACTTTATAAATTTCTTCAATGAACTTTTTGAACTGGAAGAAGGGGATGTAATAGTTGATTTTTATATAAACAATTTAGATAAGGAAAGTAAGAATAGACTCTTAGAAAACTTAGAAGGGGATGACAAAGAAATACTTAAGAATCATATTGAGAGTGATGATATAAATAGTGTTTTTTTTGAATGTCAATCCAAAGAGCTTATGTCTTTTATAACTAAACTTAATACAAGAGAACTTTTCTTTTGTACAGTTTATTTAAGAAAAGTTCCTATGACCATATGGGGAAATTATAATTTGAGTTTTCCTATGTTCTTTAAAGAAAAATATATTCTAGAAACATATAAAGGTTTAGCTAAAAAGCATAATTTAGACGTAAGAGGAATAGTATTAAAGTAAGAAATTGATTTTGAGGGAATTTATGAAGCTTCTTAATAAATTAGGAATTACTTTTTTTATAATAATAGCAATTATTATTAGTTCGTATTTTTTTATGCCAATTAAACTAGAGGCTGCTTTTAATATGTTAAGTGAAAATCCAAAACTTATAGTGATTACAGAAAAGAAAAAGAATGAATCTGGCGGTTCAGAGTTTAATAATTATAAAATAGATAATGATGAAAAAGTAAAGATTTTATATGATGATCTTAAGGAAATAAAAATAGTTAGAACTCTTAAAGAGTCATCAAATTTAAATGAGTATAATATATACATGGGAGAAAAATATATTAGAGTATCATTAATGGATGATTTTATTAAAGTGAGGGATGAAACTTTTAGAGTAGTAGATTCCGAGAATAGATATAAAGAGCTACTTAGTAAAATAAAAGAAAGTTTTATTGAATAGAAAAATAAGAAAAGAGAGGGAGTATTGGCTCCCTCTTATTTATATATTATTTAACTTCGAATATCCAACCTTCAGGAGCTTCCACATCTCCAAATTGCATTCCAGATAAAAGTTCATAAAGTTTTTTAGTAGTAGGACCAACTTCAGTTTCACTATAGAAAACATGAAGTTTATCTTTATATTCTATTCCTCCTATTGGAGTTATAACAGCAGCTGTACCACAAGCACCAGCTTCAGCGAATTCATCTAAGTTATCTATTAAAACATCTCTTTCGAATACAGGCATTTTTAAATAATCTTTAGCTATTTGCATTAAAGAATATTTTGTTATACTAGGTAGTATTGATTCTGAATATGGAGTAACAAATTCACCTTTTTTTGTTATTCCAAAGAAGTTTGCAGCACCCACCTCTTCAATTTTAGTATGAGTTGCCGGATCTAAGTATATACAGTCGGCATATCCCTTTTTAGCTGCTATTTCATGAGCTTTCAAGCTTGCTGCGTAATTTCCACCAACTTTAGAGGCACCAGTTCCTTTAGGAGCAGCTCTATCATAATCTGCAATCATAAAGTTTACAGGTTTCATTCCACCTTTAAAGTATGGTCCAACAGGAACGCAGAATACTGAGAATATAAATTCAGGAGCAGATTTAACTCCGATATTATCACCAACACCTATCATGAAAGGTCTTATGTAAAGAGTTGCACCAGTACCATATGGAGGTACAAATCTCTCATTAGCTTTAACAACTTGCATACAAGCATCTATAAACTTTTCAACCGGTATTTCAGGCATTAAAAGTTTATCACATGATCTATTCATTCTTTTAGCATTTTCATCTACTCTAAAAAGTTGAATCTTTCCATCTTTTCTTCTATAAGCTTTTAAACCTTCAAAGCATTGCTGACCATAGTGTAGGGCAGTTGAAGCTTCACTTATGCTTAATTTGTTGTCTGTAACTAATTTTCCTTCATCCCACTTACCATCTTTATAATGAGAAATATAACGGTAATCTGTTTTCATATAAGAGAAACCAAGATTGTTCCAATCAATAGCTGTCTTTTTATCCATAGTTTAACACTCCTATCAAAGTTTAATACTTTTTAATTTTATCACTTTACAGAGAAAAATGAAAGATTAAAAAATAAAAATTGCAAAATAAAATTATTTTAATGTTAAAATTTAAAAAAAATAATGTTGAAATAATACAAAAAATTAATATTTATTACTATCCTCTTATATGAAATTAAAGAAAATTTTATGATATAATGTAAGAAAAAACAAATGGAAGAGGGAGAAGGGTATGGAGAAATTTTACGAATTAAGCATTAAAAGTGAAGAATCAGCATTACATAAACTAATAACACCAGTTATGATTATATCTTTATTTTTTGCGGCAGGAATATTCATGTTTGTAGGATTAATACCAGCATTAATCTTTTTATTAATAATATGTCTACCACTTTTTATAGCAAAAAGACTATCTATGGTTGAGTATGATTATGAATTTACTGATGGAGAGCTTGAGATAAGTGCTATTTACGAGAGAGTTAGAAGAAAAGTAAAGGGTAATATAAATTTAAGAGAAGTTGAAATTGTGGCACCTTTAGATAATAGTGAGCTTAAAAGATACTCTAATGCAAAGGTAAAAAAATGTTACAACAAGGTTCAATATGGTAAAAAAGTTTATGTTATCGTAGTAAGATGGGAAACTAAGATGGTTGCATATGAAGTTTTACTAGATCAGAAAATGCTTGATTTATTTTTCTTTTCAAATCCTCAAAAGGTTATTAGATAATAAAAAAATTATAAAAATACTATGATTTTGATATTCTAAAATCATAGTATTTTTTTTATGATATAAATACATAAAAAATACATAGAATATATTTATAATATATAAATTATGTAAAAAATATAAATTATGTAAACAAAGGGGTTTAAAAGTGTTAAGACATATTGAAAAAACAATAAATAAGAATTATTATTAAAGAAAAATATACATAAAATTACGTTTATATAGGAGGTGTTTTTTTGAAGAATAAATGCAAAGTTTTAGATGGTTTGTTTTTAGCATTACTTTTAGAAGTGTCTATACTTCTTATAATACTTTCTTTAAGGCTACAAAGTTTAAATTTAGAAGATTTTATATTAATAGGTATAATGATTGTTATTTCTTTTTTTGCATATTTAAAGGGATCAATATTCTCTATAATTTCAAGTATAATAACAATATTTATATATGCATCTTTAAACTTATATAATAACTTTGTAAAGTTAGAAGAAGTAAGTCCTAATGTGTACATATGGATAATTTTTATTCCAATAATAACTATAACTATAGGATGTTTTTCAACAATTTTAAATCAAATTCAAGAAGAATATATGAAAATTAAAGAATCACATGAAAGTTTAGTTACAATAGATAAAAGAACAGGCTTAAGTAATTTAAGAGGATTTTATCAAGATATAGGAAGAGGAATAAGTAAGGCTAAAAGAAGAGGCTATGCTTTAACACTTATGATTATAACTTTTCCATATTTTAATGAATTTAAATCCATATTAGATCCAAATAGTTTAAAAGAGTTAGAGGTTGATATAGCTGATGCATTAAGTTCTTCAGTTAGAAATGAAGATATTAGTTATAAATTTGGAGAGGATTATTTCGCTGTATTAATGGAAGAAACAGATATAAAAGGAGCAGAAGTAGTTAAGAAAAGGTTAAAGGAGAAACTTCAAAATATAAGTAAGAGAGTTAAAAATAAAGATGAAAGCATTATGTTAGAAGTTAAAATAGGAATTGCTCAGTATGATGAAAATATTAAAAATGCCATAGAATTTAAAGAAATAGCTGAAAGAGAATTAGAGTTTGATGTATAAAAGAGTTTTAGCTATTTTTATATCGGTATTTCTAATATTTTTGGTAGTTCCATTTAAAAAAACTATGGCATTAAGTAAAGAAGAGAAGGTTTTAGTATTATATGATAAGGAAACTATTTTTTCTTTAGACTATAATATTTTAAACTCTGTAAGTGAACTCTTAGGAGCTTATGGAAATAAAAAAGTTGAAACTATGAATATCCATGATTATAAAAAGGATGATGTTAATAACTACAATTATGTAATGGTGATATCTATAGATGGAAATATAGAAAATATGGAGTTAAATAAGGATCTAAATGATTATAAGGGTAAGATATATTTTATAGGAACTGGTTTGGAAAAATATATGGACCTAAAAAAATATAACTTAGAATATATAGTTAAAAATTTAAACATAGAAAGTGTAAATTATAATAGGGATGATTTTAAAAATCATGATGAAACAAAGAAGTTTTACATAAGTAAGAATATTGATTCAGTAATTATCAATCCTAAAGAGATTGATAAAGTATATTCATATGTTAGTGATGGGAGAGAACAGTATCCTAATATATGGGTTAAAGGTAATTTATATCATATGTCTCTTTTACCAGACGAAACTATGAACCTTTTTATGCTAGCCGATTCTTTAAATGATTTTTTTCAAATAAATAGAGAAGGAACCCCAAAAATCTTTGTAAGAATAGAAGATGTTCATCTTTTTAGAGATACAAATGAGTTAAGAGAAATGGCTGATTATCTATATGGAGAAGGAATACCATTTATTATAGCTCTTATACCAATATATAAAAATTTAAAAACTGGCCATGTAACTAAGCTTTCTGATATGCCAGAGTTTGTTGATACAATAAAATACATGCAAGATAGAGGTGGAAGTGTAATTTTACATGGATATGATCATGGTGGATTTAAAGACGCTAATGATGAAGAGTTTGAGTTTTGGGATGGAGAGAATAACTCACCTGTTACTTGGGATTTGAGTACATATATACATGATAATATGGGAGAAGCTATAAAAGAGTGTATAAAAAATGGAATTTATCCTTTAGGATTTGAGGCACCACATTATGGCATGGATTCAAAGGGATATAAGGAGATTAAAAAATATTTTTCAACTTATGTTGGGCAATACCAAAGTAGTGATGATAATTTCACAACAACAGCATATCCTTATATATTAAATAACACAGAATGTTTTAATATGTTAATACCTGAAAACTTAGAGTATGTAGATCCTAGTGATGAAATGTGGTTTAATAATTTAAAGAAAAACTACGATACTTTGAATATAGTTAGAGCTCCAGTAGGTGGATTTTTCTATCATTCTTTTGTAGGGATGGATGATTTAAAGAAGATAATCAATTTCTTAAAGTCAAATAATGTTGAGTTTTTAAATATGAAAGACTATAACAATTGGGTTAAATGGGAAGGCATAGAGATTAAGTCTAGTGATGGAGTTGTTTCTACAAACTATTCTCAAGATTCATTAAATAAAGAGCAAACTGTTAATGGGAATAAGGGTGATAAGGGAGTTATAAATAGCATAAATAATATATTAATTTTTGTTGTTGGGGGATTTATTATAGTATTTATAATAATCTTTATAAACTTCAAAATAAAAGGAAAGAAAAAGTTTTATAGGTGATAATATGAGTAATACATTAGTAAACTATTTATTTCTATATTCCTTGGCTTCTATATGGGTATTACTTCTAGTTAACATAATCTTGTCTTTAGGTGGCTATAAGTATTATTCTTACATAAATAATATAAAGTTCCCTCTTCTTAAGGATAGTGAATGTCCTACAGTATCAATATTAGTTCCGGCTCATAATGAAGGCAGGGTTATATATAAGACGGCAAAATCCCTTCTGTCTTTCAATTATCCAAAAGATAAGATGGAACTTATAGTCATAAATGATAATCCAAGTGATAATACAGGAGATGAGTTAGAAAGGGCAAAAAGAGATTTTCCAGAATGTACTTTTAAAATAATAACAACAGATAGTGTAACAGGAGGAAAGGGGAAGTCTAATGCATTAAACTTAGGATATAAAGAATCTACTGGAGATTATATAGCCATTTATGATGCTGATAACACAGCAGAAAGCTTAGCCTTAAGACATTTAATAACTAGAATTCATAAAGATAGAACTTTAGGTGCGGTTATAGGGAAATTTAGAACTAGAAATAAGAAGAGAAATCTTTTAACTAAATTTATAAATATAGAAACTTTAAGTTTTCAATGGATTGCACAAGCTGGAAGGTGGCAACTTTTTAATTTATGTACAATTCCAGGAACTAATTTTGTTATAAGAAGAAGTATAATAGAGGAACTTGGTGGATGGGATACTAAAGCCATTGCAGAGGACACAGAAATAAGTTTTAGAATATATCAATTAGGATATAAAATAGCATTTCATCCCTTAGCAGTAACATGGGAGCAAGAGCCACAAGTTTTAAAGGTATGGTTTAAGCAAAGAACCAGATGGGCAAAAGGGAATATATATGTTTTAGCTAAATATATGAGAACAATCTTTAAAGGCAATCCTAAGACCGTAATGTTTGATATATCATATTTTTTTACAGTGTACTTCTTATTTTTAGCATCTGTTGTTATATCTGATATTTTATTTGTATTAGGAATATTTACAGATATAAAGATTACGGTTTCGGCGAATTTCTTAATATTATGGATATTGGCCTATGTTTTGTATATCTTAGAAGTTTCAATAACATTAACCATAGAAAAAGGTGAAGGAACCATTGAAAATATTTTTTTAGTTGCAATAATGTATTTTACATATTCACAACTTTGGTTAATTGTAACTATAAATGCAATGATTCAATATGTTAAAGATAAATTGTTCAAAAGAGAAGTTAAGTGGTATAAGACGGAAAGATTTGATTAACAAAAGATTAGAGGTGATATGAATGAAAAAAATAATTAGTTCCTTTTTAATATGTGGGCTTATGCTATCAAGTAATTTATTTTCTACTAAGGCCTATGGAGCTGAATATTATGACAATGTGTTAAGTAAAAATTTTATATTTGGAAGTGATTATAAAGAAAGTAGTGTTATATCTTCAGAAAGTATTTATTTTGATATAAGTAAAATGTGGGATATTCAGGGTGCTTATTTAAATTTAATATTTACTCAAAGTGAGCTTTTAATAGATGATATATCTACTCTTACGGTATATATAAATGATGTACCAATAAGTTCAACAAAATTAAATGGAAAGTTTAAGTATAAAGAGACATGGAAAGTTCCTATACCAAAGGATGTTTTAAAAGAAGGAGTAAATCAAGTTACTATAAAATCAGCAAGGAGAATAAGTGATCTTCCTTGTACTGATGATAGTAATCCTGCCAATTGGATTGTTTATAGCAAGGATTCCTTTGTACATGTTGATTTTAAGGAATTAAATTCTCCAGCAACACTTCAATATTATCCATATCCTTACTTAAAAAGTAGTGATACAAAAGGAATTTTTAAGGTTTGCCTACCAGATAATTACAATAATGATGAAGCTACTGCGGCTATGTATGTTGGAAGCTCTTTAGGAACTTTGAAAAAAAGTGATGAGTTACATGGAAGTATAAGTACTTTTTCAGAGATTAATGAAGGTTCAAATGAGGACTTGATTTTCATTGGAACAAAAGAAAATACCCCTAAAGAATTTATGAGTCTTTTGAGTGGAAAAGAGGAAAAGAGATTAGATAATGAGGCTATTATAAAACAAGTTATATCTCCTTATAATAAGGAAAAAAGACTATTATTAGTGATAAGTAATAATCCTAAACTTCTTACTAAGGCTACTAGAGCTTTAGGAAATGAAAGCATAATTAAAGAAGAGCCTAATAGTGTTATGTTCATAAATGAGGATACGAAAGTTGTAACACCGGAGTCTAATAATGGAGTACAAATGACCTTTGAGAGTCTTGGATATGATAATGCATTTATGGAGGGACCATTTAAACAAACAATGAATTTAAGTGTAGATGTCCCCAAAAATAGAGTGTTAAATGACCAAGCAAGCATAATAACAAAGGTTAAATATTCTAAAAATCTAGATTTTAATAAGTCACTTTCAACGGTATTAGTTAATGGAGTACCTGCTGGAAGTAAAAAGCTTTCTGCTGATGATGCTGATAATGATAGCTTAGAGGTTAAAATACCAAAAGAAGTTAGTAATGATTCTGCTTTAAATGTTCAGGTTAGATTTGATTTAGAAATGAATGATGAATACTGTGATTTTACAGAACAACAAACTCCTTGGGCTTTTGTATCAAAGGATTCTTATTTAAATCTTTCATTTACAGATAGAACTGATTATAACTTAAAATATTTGCCATATCCATTTATAAAAAATAATTCTATAAACAATACTGTTATTGTAGTTCCTGATAAGGCTTATTTAGATTATTTAGATATGGGATTAGATATTAGTTCTTATATTGGAAGAAATATAAATGGAAATAGTGGAGAAATTCAGGTTGTTAAATATTCAGATTTAACAGATGATTTAAAGAAAAAGAATCTTATACTTATAGGAACTCCAGAGGAGAATCCACTTATAAAAGAGGTTAATAAATCATTACCAATAAAATTTAATGGGGATTTTACTTCTTTTGAAGGAAATGATAAATTAAACATAAATTCTGATTACGCTAAGGAAGTTTCTTCTATACAATTATGTAAGTCAACTTTTAATAATGATAGTGGAATTATGGTTATAACTGCTCCGAATGCTAAATCACTTTTGTATGCAGAGGAATATTTAAATGATGAAGCTTTAATAAATAAACTTGAAGGAAAAGCCGTGCTAATAGATCAAAAAGGTAATACAACATTTTTAAAAGATGAAAATAATAAGGTTCAACAAGAGGAAGTTAATAAAAAACAAATACTTAGTACACAGGGAAAAGTTCTTTTAGGATTTATAGCCATAATAGGTGTTTTACTTATAGTTTCAGTGATAACAATAAGAAAGAAATATAAGAAAAACAAGTAAATAAACATAGCATTCTTTTAAGGGATTAAAGGTAATTCACAATAAAAGAAAAAATTGAAAAATTATAATATAGGTAAAAAAAGAGTTGAAATTAAGCTATTTTAACGATAAAAATGATTAATTACAACATAATAAATGGTAAATTTATTAATTTATTAAATATTTAAGATTAATATTCAATAAATAGTATTTAGTGTTATAATATAAAATAAGATTTAGTTAAAAGATTAAATTCTCTTAACTAAATTTTAATAAAAACTATGGTTAAACACTTAAAATCCAAGTTAATATGGGGTGGATTTAAGAATCTATAGTTAATATATAACTTCAAAAATAACAAGGGGGCATTAAAATGGAAGTAAAAAAATATGTAGACAATTTAATGGAAGATTTAAAGAAGAATAACCCTGGAGAAAGTGAGTTCTTAGCAGCTGCAGAAGAGGTTTTATATTCTTTAGTACCTGTTCTTGAAAAAAATCCAAAGTACATTAAAGAAGGAATTTTAGAAAGAATGGTAGAGCCTGAAAGAGTTATAATGTTTAGAGTTCCTTGGGTTGATGATGCTGGTAATGTAAGAGTTAACAGAGGATATAGAGTACAGTTTAATAGCGCTATAGGACCATATAAAGGCGGGTTAAGATTTCATCCCTCAGTTAATTTAAGTATAATAAAATTTTTAGGATTTGAGCAAATTTTTAAAAATTCACTAACAACTCTTCCAATTGGTGGAGGAAAAGGTGGATCAAATTTTGATCCTAAGGGAAAATCAGATAGAGAAATAATGAGATTCTGTCAAAGTTTTATGAGTGAGCTTTATAGACATATAGGCCCTAATACAGATGTGCCAGCTGGAGATATTGGAGTTGGTGGAAGAGAAATAGGATATATGTTTGGCCAGTATAAAAAGCTTAAAAATTCTGTAGATGCTGGAGTTTTAACTGGAAAGGGCTTAACTTATGGTGGAAGCTTAGCTAGAAAAGAAGCTACAGGATATGGATTAGTATATTTCGTAGATGAAATGTTAAAAGATAATGGGCAAACAATAGAAGGAAAAACTGTTGTTATTTCTGGTTCAGGAAACGTTGCAATATATGCTACAGAAAAAGTTCAAGAGCTTGGTGGAAAAGTAGTTGCTTTGTCAGACTCATCAGGATATGTATATGATGAAAATGGAATAGATTTAGCAGTTGTAAAAGAAATTAAGGAAGTTAAAAGAGGAAGAATTTCTGAGTATGTAAATTATATTAAAAGTGCTAAGTTTACTGAGGGATTTTCAGGAATTTGGAATATTAAATGTGATATAGCACTTCCTTGTGCAACTCAAAATGAAATAGATGAAAATAGTGCAAAAACTCTAATTGATAATGGAGTAATTGCTGTAGGAGAAGGTGCAAATATGCCTTCAACTTTAGGAGCTCAAAAACTTTTTGTTGATAGTAAAATTTTATTTGCTCCAGCCAAAGCAGCTAATGCTGGTGGAGTAGCCACTTCAGCTTTAGAGATGAGTCAAAATAGTTTAAGAATGTCTTGGTCTTTTGAAGAAGTTGATTCAAAACTTAAGGATATAATGAAAAATATCTATTACAATTCTAGAAATGCAGCTTCTGAATACGGATATGATGGGAATTTAATAGTTGGTGCTAATATTGCTGGATTCAAGAAGGTTGCAGATACTATGTTAGATCAAGGCATTGTATAAGACAAAATATATTGAAACTTTAATTATAAAATAATGAGTTTAATATAACCAGTTTTTGCTATTATTTTAAGAAGAAACTATATCAAAACTTTAAAGTTACTTTTGATATAGTTTCTTCTGTTTTTTTCTTTTTACTTATGATATATTAAATGATGTTATGTTAATAATTTATGTGAAATCATAATTTATTTAGAAAGGAACAGAAGATATGGCAAAGATAACTAGTAGAAATAATGATTTTTTAAAGGTGCATAGAAATTCGACTTCTCCTAAGGTATATTCTTTATTGTTAGAACTTATAAATGATGATAGAGAAGACTTAGCAAATGAAGTAATAAAGATAGATTATTTAGTTGATTATTTTAATACATGTATTAAGAAAAGAGATAAAAAAGAGGGAAAGGAAACTCTAGATAGAATAAATGCAAGACTTTCTAAATTAGAGAAAGAGGGAATAGACACTTCTCATTTCGAAACTCTTTGTGAGAATATATTAAAAAATAATAAGGTTAAACTTTAGAATAAAAGGATGGGGTGCCAATGAATAAATTTTTAGAATTAGGATTAAGTGAAGAGGTTGCAAAATCATTAATAGGATTAAATATAAGTGATCCAACAGATATTCAAGAAAAAGCTATACCAGAGATTTTAAAAGGGAAAAATGTTATAGGAAAGGCTGAGACAGGAACGGGAAAAACTTTAGCATATTTACTTCCTATAATAGAAAATATTGATGACTCAAAAAATGAGATGCAAGCAATAATATTATCACCAACTCATGAATTAGGAGTTCAAATAAATAATGTTTTAAATGACCTTAAAAGAGAGCTTGGAAAGAAAATAACTTCAACAACTCTAGTTGGTAGTGGAAATATAAAAAGACAAATGGAAAAGCTTAAAAATAAGCCACATATACTTGTAGGAACTACAGGAAGAATTTTAGAGCTTATAAACAAAAAGAAAATAACAGCTAATACTATTAAAACCATAGTTATTGATGAGGGTGATAAACTATTAGATTTTATAAACATAAAAGATGTTAAAAGTGTTGTAAAAGCTTGTCCTAGAGATACACAAAAACTTATATTTTCAGCTACTATGAATGAAAAAGCTTTAGAAACAGCAGAAGAATTAATTGGGGAAAGTGAGCTTATACAAGCAAAAGCTGTCAATAAAGTTAATGAAAATATATCACATGGATATTTTCAGGTTGAATTAAGAGATAAAATAGATTTTTTAAGAAAGCTTATACATGCTATTGGAGATAAGGAGAAAATCATAGTATTTATAAATAATAGTTATAATATAAACAATGTAATTCAGAAGTTAAAATATAATAAAATAAATGCAGTTTCTCTCCATGGAAGTGATAATAAGATGGATAGAAAGAATGCTCTTCAAGATTTTAGAAAAGGAAAGGCAAAGGTTTTAATAACTTCAGATGTATCTGCAAGAGGCCTAGATATAAAGGGAGCTACACATATAATAAATTTAGATATACCTATGAATCCTCAAAACTATTTACATAGAGTAGGGCGTGTAGGAAGAGCAGGGGAAGAAGGCGTTGCTTATTCTTTAGCTGATTATAAAGAAGAAAAAATAGTTGGAAAATGTGAAAGACAATTAAAGATTAAAATTCCTAGATTATATTTATATGAAGGAGAAATTCATAAGACAAATGTAAAAAACACTTCTTCAAGCAAAAGTAATAATGGAAAGAAAAAGCCTATGGGAAAGAAGCCATTTAAAAAGAAATAATTTAATTATAGATTTTATTTCTAATTTAGGTGAATGGTTAGTTTTATCTAGCTATTAATACCTATCTAAAAAACAATACTGGTTTAAAACGTAGCCTTAATAAAAAGCACCATTAAGAAGAATTCTTAAGGTGCTTTTTATTATATTTCAAAATGAAAATTTGGGTGTATAAGGGAGAAGTTTAGGGGATTATACTTGAAAAGTTACTAAAGAATTAACAATTAATCAAAGCTGTTGGAGGGGGTTAGCTTATAAGGTATAATAACGTTAACATAATAAATATGTATATGTGGGAGTGAAATTAGGGATGAAAAAATTTTTTGTAAGTATTTTAGCTGCTGCTATGATAGGAGTTACATTAATAGGATGTGGAGCTAAAAATAATGATGGTACTCAGGTTGAACAAAGTAATATTCAAATGTCAATGAGTGCTTCTGATATGACTAATAAACTAGTGGAAGCAGATATGGTTAGAATGCCTATGCCAGTGGATGAGCAAACAGCCAAAGAAGTTTATCATTTAAATTTAGATGATATAGAGGAATATGGAATTGCTGAAACTGGAATATCACCAGGAAATTCTGCCATTATAATTGTCAAAGCTAAAGAGGGAAAGGTGGATTCTGTTAAGGAATCAGTAGATAAAATTTTAGAAGATAAGATTGGAAAGGCTTTTTATCCAGAGGAAGAGAAAGTTGCAAAGTCTTCAGAAGTAAAAGTTAATGGGAATTATGTTTCATTATTTGTTTTATCACAGGATCAGTTAGAAGAAGCTAATAAGATTTATGAGGAAGCATTTAAGTAATATTTAATTTTATATTTGATTTTAAATAAAAATAGCATTTGATTAACTATAAGTAATATCAAATGCTATTTTTATAGGGTGAAAGAATATAGCAAATCAAAGGAAAAAAGTTTTTAACTATATAAGACTTAATAAAAAAAGAGACTGCTACTTCTAATCAAATTAAAAGAAGAAAAAGTCTCTATAAATATAAAATTAAATTTTTAGGAGATTTAAAATGGTATTTAGTAGCATTATGTTTATATTTAGATTCTTGCCAATAGCTTTTATTATATACTACTTAACTCCAAAAAAATTTAAAAATTTAACTTTACTTATATTAAGTTTATTTTTTTATTCTTGGGGAGAACCAAAATATTTTTTTATAATGATTTTATCAATAATAGTAGATTATTCTATAAGTATATTGATAGAAAAATATAGAGGAAGAATATTTATTAGCAAAACACTTTTAATTAGTTCGATTACTTTTAATTTAGGTATGCTTATGTTGTTTAAGTATATAAATTTTTTTGTTAAAAATATAAACTTAGCTTTTGAAACATCAATATCTTTAATCTATTTAACTCTTCCTTTAGGTATAAGCTTTTATACATTTCAAACTATGTCATATACTATTGATGTATATAAAGGAAAAGTTAGAGCTGAAAGAAATATAATAAACTTTGGCACTTATGTTTGTCTTTTCCCACAGCTTATAGCAGGCCCTATAGTTAGATATACTGATGTAGATAGTGAACTTAAGAGTAGAAATATGAAAATGGATCAGATTGAAGAGGGAATTAAAGAGTTTATAATAGGCTTAGGAAAAAAAGTATTCATAGCAAATAATATAGGACTTTTATGGAATGAGATTGAAGGATTAGGAGTTAGTAATGTTTCTACTTCTTTATTATGGCTTGGAGTAATAGCATTTTCTTTGCAAATATACTTTGATTTCAGTGGATATTCTTCTATGGCGATTGGATTAGGTAGAATGCTTGGATTCAACTTTCCTCAGAATTTTAATTTTCCATATATATCGAGAAGTATAACAGAATTTTGGAGAAGATGGCATATTACCTTAGGAAATTGGTTTAAGGAGTATGTATATATTCCTTTAGGAGGAAATAGGTTAGGACGGAAAAGAACAGTATTTAATCTTTTTGTAGTATGGTTTTTAACTGGTTTTTGGCATGGAGCTGAATATAACTTTATAGTATGGGGACTTTATTTTTTTATTTTAATTATATTAGAGAAAATTTATTTGCTTAAATATTTAAATAAATATAAATTAGCATCACA
Organism: Clostridium perfringens; assembly: GCA_034421775.1. Lineage (GTDB taxonomy): Bacteria > Bacillota > Clostridia > Clostridiales > Clostridiaceae > Sarcina > Sarcina perfringens_B. The sequence continues at coordinate 178,672 of WNVL01000004.1, forward strand.
TATATATGGGATAATTGCTATAGTTTTTGGATGGGCGATTTTTATTTTTGAGGATTTAGGTAATATAAAATACTTGTTTCAATTAAATTGGTCCTTGGATTTTATGTATTACTTAAGAAATTACTTTTTAGTATTTTTAATAGCGATATTGGGTTCAACAAAATTTATTAATGATATTTATGAAAAATGGATAAAGAAAAATAAATATATAGAATGCTTTATTTTAAGTATTATATTTATAATATCAATAGCATATTTAGTTGATTCTACTTATAATCCATTTTTATATTTTAGATTTTAAATTAATTTGAAAGGAAATATTTCATGAAAAAATATCCTATAGTTTTCATATTTTTTTCTATTGTCATTCTATTGGCAGCTTTTGATATGAGTAAAAAAAATATAAATTTTTCAGAGTTTGAAAATAGAATTTTAGCTAAAAAGCCTAAGTTTTCTATTGATGCATTTATAAGTGGAACTTATGGCCATGAATATGAAGAATATATAAATGATAACTTTGCTTTTAGAGAGAAATGGATAAACTTAAAGTCCATAAGTGAATATGCTCTAGGAAAAATTGAAAATAACAATATAGTTTATGGAAAAGAGAATTATATGTTTGATAAGATTATTTCCTATGATGAGGAAAGATTTAATAACAATTTAAAAGCATTGAATGAATTTATTGATGGATATGATGGAAGAGTTACTACTATGATTGTACCTAATTCATATATTATATATGGGGAATATATTCTATGGGGATTAAAACTTTTGAATCAAGAAGAACTTATATCTAAGGTTTATGAAGCTAGCAATAAAGATACTAATATTGATTTGATAAAACTTCTAAAGAAGAATAAAGAAGATTATATATATTATAGAACAGACCATCATTGGACAACATATGGAGCTTATCTAGCGTATAGAGCCTATATGGAAAGTTTAGGAGAAAAGCCTATTGAATTAATAGATAAAGAGAAACAAGAAGTTTATGGTTTTTATGGCACATATTTTTCTAAATCTAAGCTTTTTAATGCAGAAAGTGATATTCTAACTTATTATGATATAAATAATGCAACTATGGAGATTCAAGGAGAGTGTTTTAATAATCTATATGATTATGAAAAGCTAAATACGAGAGATAAGTATTCATTTTTCATAAGAGGAAATAATGGACTTACTATAATAAGAAATAATGAAATTAAAAATAAGAAAAGATTACTAATGTTTAAGGATTCTTTCGCAAACTCAATGATTCCGTTTTTAAGTGAAAATTTTGAGGAGATTCATGTTATAGATTTAAGGAGTTTTTCATTTAAGGTAAGTGAATATATAAAAGATACGAATTTTAATGAGATTTTAATATTATATAATATGGAAAATTTTTTGAGAGATGTTAATATTATTAGGATAAAGTACTAAAATTAATATGACATAGTTTGACAATATTCTTGTTTTTTGAGAAAATTAAATTGTTATTTTAGTTTTAGAGAGGTAATAAAATTGAATATAAAAAAATTAGCTATAAGATACGTTTTTTTATCCTTAATACTAATATTAATTCAGTGTGAAAATGTTTTTGCATTAGGAGAGTCAGAACTTAGATTCAACAGTTTAACCTTAAAAGATGGATTATCTCAATCTTCTGTGACGAAGATATTTCAAGACAATAGGGGATATATGTGGTTTGGAACATCTGATGGACTAAATAGATATAATGGACATGAATTTGTTATCTTTAGAGAAGAAGGAAATAATAAGGAAAGTATTAATTCAAGTTATATAGCATCTATAGTTGAGTATGATAAGGATAATATTCTTGTTGGAACTAGTAGAGGTATAAGCAGTATAAATATAATTACAAATAAGGTTCATAGAATGTTTGAAGATGAAGAAGGGAAAAGTAAGTTATCTAATGATAATATATGGGATATATTAAAACATAGTGATGGAACTATATGGATAGCTACTCGGAAGGGATTAAATATTTATGATCCTCAGACGGAAAAGATAGAACAAATTTTTAAAGATAATGAACCAAAAGGGTTAAAGAGTAATGTAGTTACTTCATTATGTGAAGATAAGTATGGAAATGTTTGGGTAGGCACAAGTGAGGGATTAAGTTTATTCAATACCAAAACCAAAGAATTTCAACAAATAAATAATTTAATTGATAATGATAATTCAGCAGTCTCTACAATTTATAAAGATAGAGAGGATAATATATGGGTTGTAACAAACAATCACACTATATGCATATCTAGTAATTATAAAGATGTTCAGTTTATAGATAAAGAAATCGAGTCTTTCAACATAACTCCAAACAATGTAAATAGTATTTATGAGGATACATATGATAATTTATGGATATCTACCCAAAAAGGATTATTAGAATATGATAAAGATAATAAAAAAATGCATCTTTTTGAAAATAGATATTATGATGACACTAGTTTAGTAGATAATAATGTATTAACTGCATATGAGGATAGAAGTGGATTGCTTTGGTTTGGAACATATAATGGGATAAGTTTATTAAATCCTAATCAACCATTTAAACAATATAAAAGAGAACCTAATAAAGAAAATACTCTTAGTGCTAATAGTATGAGCGGAATTTATAAGGACTCAGACGGTATTTTATGGCTTGGAACAAATTCTGCGGGATTAAATGCTCTAAATACTAAAACAGGTGACGTTAGAAATTTTTATAGTGAAAACAATAATCCAAATACCTTAAGTAGCAATGTGGTTTGGCAAATATGCGAGGCTGATAAAGATTATTTATGGGTTGCGACTCAGGGAGGAATAAATAAAATTAATAAAAAGACAGGAGTAGTTCAACGGATTGAATATCCAGAAAGCATGCAGGAAAAAAATAAAATGGATGCTAGAAATGTCTATGTAGATAAAGATGGACTTTTATGGATTGGAACTAGAGGGGGATTACAATCCTATGATGATAAAACTGGAACTTTCACTGATTATTCAAATTTATTTAAAGCTGTAGGTATTGTTGAAAATGCTGTAACAAGTATATCACAAGATCAGGAAGGTTTTTTATGGATTACTATTGGAATTGATGGTGGAGTAGTACAGTTTGATAAGAAGAAAGGAATATTAAAAAGCTATGTAAATGATAGCTTTAATAGCAATAGTCTTATAGATAATGGTGTACGTTGTTTAGCAAAAGATTCCAAAGGAAATGTTTGGATTGGAACAGATGCTGGATTAAGCAAATTAGATTCTAAAACAGATAATTTTACAAACTATACTGTTGAAAATGGACTAGCTAATAATCTTATATACGGAATACTTATAGATAAGGAAGATAATCTTTGGATAAGCACAAATGGAGGTTTATCTAGACTTGATACTAAAACAAACAAATTTATAAATTATACTGTTATGGATGGACTACAAAGTAATGAGTTTAATGGAAGATCATACTTTGAAAGTAAGGATGGAGAAATGTTTTTTGGGGGAATAAACGGTGTAAGTGCATTTTATCCCAAAGATGTTTTAAATTTTACAGGGAATAAAACTAAGACAAAGGTAGTAATAGATGATATCAAGATTAATAACAAGTCATATCCTTATTACGGAGGAGAGCTTAACTTAAAATACAATGAAAATAATATATCTGTGGATTTCTTTTTACCAGATTATTTAAACACAACAAAGACAACATATGAATATAAATTAGAAGGAATTGATGAGGATTGGGTTTTTGCAAATAAAAGAAATAATGCAAATTATGCAAATCTAGAGTCTGGAACTTATAAACTTCTAATTAGAGCAAGAGATAATCATGGAGATTTAACCCCAATAACAACTTTGGATTTAAAAATAGCTCCTCCACCTTGGAGAACACCGACAGCTTATTTAATATATTTTTCTAGTGCAATAATAGTTATATTCTTAATGTGGAGTTACATAACGGCATTAGAAAAGACTGTTAAAAAAAGAGCTGAACAGTTAAAAAAAGAGGCTAAAGAGAATGAGAAACTTTATCTTGAAAAAGAAAAACTTTTCAAGGAAGCCACAGCTTTAAAAGATGAAATGATTCAAAGACAAAAATTTAAAAATGATTATTTTGTAAATCTTTCTCATGAACTTAGAACTCCTTTAAATGTTATATTAGCAACAGTTCAATTAATAAAATTGAAAAATAAAGAGGAGTCTTTAGGAAAATATCAGGTAGAGGATTATAGCAATACTCTTAAAAATAATGCAAATCATTTATTAAAAATAATAAATGATATAATAGATTCCTCAAAAATAGAATCAGGATCATATAAACTTAATATAGAGAGTTGTGAGATAGTTTCTTTAGTTGAGGATACAGTATTAAGTTTAAAATCTTATATTGAAGAAAATAACTTAGAGCTTATAATAGATCCAGAAATAGAGGAGTTACAAGTTGAATGTGATAGAAATGAAATTGAAAGATGTGTCATTAATTTATTATCTAATGCAATAAAATACACTCATGGACATGGAACTATTGAAGTCTATATAAAAGAATATGATGATAAAGTAGAAATTTCAATAAAGGATACTGGAGTTGGAATTTCTAAAGAACAACAAGAAATCATATTTGATAGGTTTGGACAAGCAGATAGTGTATCTAAAAAGAAATATAGAAGTAGTGGAATCGGATTAACTTTAGTAAAAAGTATAATAGAATTACATCATGGAACAATTAGGGTAGAAAGTGAATTGCAAAAAGGAAGTACATTCATAATTACATTACCTTTAAGACAAAGTGATGAATAGAATTTTTTTATAAGAGATGTATCATAATTATTGATACATCTCTTTTCCTTTAGTTCATTGCTATAAAGTTTATTAATTTATTTTTTAAGGAATTTAGAGGAATTATAATACATAAACTTTATGGAATAAATAATGCATTAGGAGAAAGAAATGTTTGATTTAAAAAGATGTGCAATAAAAATGGCTTCCAATATAAAGGTAGTAGGAAGTAAACGAGGAAAAGTAATATTAAAAAATGATTTTATACTTAAGGGCTTATTGAAAAATAAGAGGTATGAGGAGTTAGTTGGAAGATTAATAAAGATGATGAGAGAAATAAATAAAGTTGAATTTCTTTATGATGATTTAAAACTAGTTATTTCTTATGACTGGACAAGAACTTCAGAAAAGAAAGTTGTGAATTGGATAAAGTTAATAATAGAAATTTTGCTAGATAATTATGAGGAGATTAAAAAAATTATAGAAAGCAATAATAAAGAAGAATTAATAAAATTTATAGAACATCAAGTGAGAAGTGAGCTTAAATTCATGAAATATAAATAAGTGGATATATTAGGTAGAGGGGTGCTTTATAAATATAATGATTTAAATAAAAATAATAATGTGGTAAAATATTTAATACTAAGGGAAACTTTAGAAATAGAGAAGAATAGGGTTGCCTATAAGAGTGATTTTCTTATAGGTTTTTTTATTACTAAAGGAGGAGTGAATGAAATATAAATTAAGCAAACTATTTATTGTTAGAGCTGTCATATTTAGAACATTGCTTTTTATATGTATGTACTTTATTTTACAAATAGGAATTAAAGAGATTCAAGGGATTACAGGTATTATATTATATAGTGTTCAATTAGTAGTTAGTATTTTATATATTATATTAGGATTAGTAGGACCAATAATTGAATTTTTTTCATGGTCATATTTTATATTTGATGATTTTATTGAAATTAGATACGGAGTTTTGTTTAAACGATATATATGTATTAAAATAGATAAAATTAAATACATAAATATATTTGAAGATCCAATATCAATGCTTTTAAGAATTAAAAGTGTTAATATATATACTGCTGGAGGAAAAGTAGGAATTCCATCTCTTAGGGAAAGCCAAGCAAAAATGTTTTATGATATAGTCAAAGAAAATATCTAGGGGTGAAAAATGAGATTTTATAAAAAAAATCATTGGTATAATATTTTTATAACTTTTTTTAGAATAATGAAAAAAGCTTGGCCTATAATAATTTTTTTAGCTTTAAAATTTAATGAGTATATTATTGAAATTATTGTAGTATCTATGGTTTTAATTTTAGTTTTTTCAATATTAAGATGGTTGAATACAAGTATTTTGATTGATGATGGTTTTTTAATATATAAAGAAGGTGCTATCTTTAAGAGAGAACTTATAGTTCCTTTAAAAAGTATATCTCTAATAGAGCTTGAAAGAAATATAATATATAGAATTTTTCGTTTGAGAAAAATAAAAATCGATAGTGTATATCCTGCTTCTAAGAGAAGTGCCGAAATAGTTATGGTACTTAAGAAAAGAGATTTAGATTTTCTTTATGGGAATTTAAGTTTAAGAATAAGAAATTTAATACATGATGAACGAGAAATAAATGAGACGTTAGCTTACAATATATCAGCAATTCATTTAATTTTATTATCAATGCTTAGAAATAATATAATATTAGGAATAGGGGTGTTATATTCTAGCATACACTTTATGAATAAAATATACAAAGGATTAAATCAAGGGTTAATAAATTTTTTTACAAATGTTATTGAGGAAAATGTAATATCTAGAAATACAATATTGGCAATATTTTTATCAGCACTTTTTTTATTTAGTATCTTATTATTAATAATATTATTATTTTCAATATCAGCGATATTGTCTAAATATTATAAATTCACAATATACAGAAATAATAACTATTTAAAGGTGGAGTATGGCCTATTAACCAGAAGAAGTTATTCAATACCAACAGATAATATACATGCTTTAAAAATAGAACAAAATATTATAAATCAAATATTTAAGTTTTATACAATAAAATGTTGTGTTGTTGGATATGGAAATACACTAAAAGAAGATGAGCTTATATTCCCACTTTGTAATGAAAATGGATATAGAGAAATACTTAAAAATCTTGTACCTGAATTTATATTTGAGGGAGAGATATATAAGCCAGAAAAAAGCGTAATGAGAAGGTTTTATACAGTTCCTATTCAATTAGTTATTTATTCAGGTATAATAATATTCTTATTAACCGGAGAAATATGGGTAATGATGGTAGCTATAACTTTAGTTGTTATTGAGAGAACTTTACTTTACAGAAATACTAAAATTGGATTTGGAAAAGATTTATATTATGTAAGTTATAAGTCTTTCAATAGAAGACAATTTTTTATAAGAAAATCTAGTATGGAGGAAATTAAAGTTACATCAAATCCATTTCAAATAAGGAAAAATATAGGAAGCTTTAAACTGAGATTCTATTCCCAAAAAAAGATGGATTGGATAAAATTAAAAAATTTAAAGGTAGATATATATAATGAGCTGAAAAGATGGGCTTAGTTGAGAATATTTTTACTTAAAATTGATGTCTGAATAGATTAGATTATTTGGACATCAATTTTTTATTTGTTAAGTAAGAATATTTAATGTAGTATATTATTATGCAAGGTATTATTAAAAAGTCTTAATAATATCTAAAGAGGTACTATAAAAGGGATTTAGTACTATGAAAGGATGATTTTATTGAAAAAATTAGTATTAGCAGAAAAGCCAAGCGTTGGTAGAGAAATTGCTAAGGTTTTAAAGTGCAATAATAATAAAGGTAGTTATATAGAGGGAAAAGATTATGTCATAACTTGGGCTTTAGGGCATTTAGTTGAGTTACAATCACCAGAGGATTATGACAATAAATTTAAAACATGGTCTATGGAGACTCTTCCTATGCTTCCTAAAAATATGAAGCTTAAAGTTATAAAAAAAGCTACAAAGCAATTTTATGAAGTTAAAAAACAAATGGAAAGAAAAGATGTAGATGAAATTATAATTGCTACAGATGCAGGAAGAGAAGGGGAGCTTGTAGCACGTTGGATAATAGAGAAAGCACATATTAAGAAACCTATTAAGAGACTTTGGATATCTTCTCAAACTAATAAGGCTATATTAGATGGATTTAAAAACTTAAAGCCAGGAGAGCAATATGATAATTTATATAGAGCTGCTCAATGTAGAGCAGAGGCTGATTGGCTAGTAGGACTAAATGTTACTAGAGCTTTAACTTGTAAATATAATGCTCAACTTTCAGCTGGAAGGGTTCAATCACCTACTTTAGCAATGATAGTCCAAAGAGAAGAGGATATAAAGAACTTTAAACCTAAAGCTTTTAATACAATCTCTGTGGATACAGACAAGTGCTCTTTCACATGGGTTAATAAGGATAATAATTCAAGAATATTTAATGAAGAGTTTAAAGATAAAGTTGTAAATAAATTAAAAGGAGACAAAGGTAAGATAGTAAGTATAAACGAAGCTAGTAAAAAGAAATTTGCTCCTCAGTTGTATGATTTAACTGAACTTCAAAGAGATTGCAATAAGATATTTGGATATTCAGCTAAACAAACTTTAAATATAATGCAAAGATTATACGAAAATCATAAGCTTCTTACATACCCAAGAACAGATTCAAGATATATTTCAAAGGATATAATTTCTACAATTCCAGATAGATTAAAAGCAGTAGCTACAGGAGAATTCAGAACTATAGCTACAGAACTTTTAAAAGGAGCAATAAAGACAAATAAGAGTTTTGTAGATGATAGCAAGGTTTCAGATCACCATGCTATAATTCCGACTGAAGAAAGGGGAAATTTAGCTAATCTAAGTCCTGATGAAAGAAGGGTTTATGAGCTTGTAGTTAAAAGATTTTTAAGCGTTTTAATGCCTCCATTTGAATATATTCAAACGACTTTAACTGGGGAAGTTAATGGAGAGAAGCTAATTGCAAAGGGAAAAGTTGTTAAGTACAAAGGATGGAAGAAACTTTATGATAAAGAAATAGAAGAGGATGGAGAAGAAGATATAAAAGAGCAAGAACTTCCTAAATTAAACAAGGGAGAGGAATTTAAAGTCCTTAAGGTTAATGTTAAAAAAGGAAAAACTAAGCCACCAGCAAGATTTAATGAAGGTACTTTATTATCTGCCATGGAAAATCCTCAAAAGTATATCTCTATAGATAAATCTTCAGCAAAAACTTTAGGAGAAACAGGGGGGCTTGGAACTGTTGCAACAAGAGCTGATATTATAGAAAAATTATTTAATTCTTTTGTAATAGAGAAAAGAGGAAAAGAAATAGTTCCAACTTCTAAGGGAAAACAACTTATAGATTTAGTTCCAAAGGATTTAAAATCTCCACTTTTAACAGCTAACTGGGAAGAGATGTTAGAGAGGATAAGTAAAGGAAAAGGAGATTCTAAGAAATTCATAAAAGATATAAGAAACTATACAGTTGCATTGATTGAGGATGTAAAACTTGGAGAAAATAAGTTCCATCATGATAATTTAACAGGCAAAAAATGTCCTCAGTGTGGTAAATATATGCTTGAGGTTAAAGGCAAAAATGGAACCATGAATGTATGTCAAGATAGAGAGTGCGGGTATAGAGAAAATATTTCTAGAATAACTAATGCCAGATGTCCTGAATGTAAGAAAAAGTTAGAACTTAGAGGACATGGCGAAGGTAAAATATATGTTTGTCCAGGAGCTAACTGTAATTTTAGAGAGAAAGAATCTCAATTTAAGAAGAGATTTGATAAAAATAATAAAACTAATAAAAGAGAAGTAAATAAAATAATGCAAAAAATGAAAAAGGAAGCAAATGAAGATATAAATAATCCTTTTGCTGATCTTTTAGGTGGACTTAAGTTTGATTAATTAAATTTTGTAGAGCTTAAATATGCTTTTTAGTATATTTAAGTTCTTATTTTTTTATCTAAAAATAAATTTTCTATGATTTAAGAATCTTAAATAAAAAATGAGAGAAAAGAAAGTTAACTTGTATTTTAAAATATAACATAAAGAAAATTGTTAAACGTATACATATATATTGGATATAGAAAAATTATGAAATTAATTATTTTATTTTTAGGGAAAGGAGGAAAAGTATAGTTTATTTATTTTTTAGAAATTAGAATTTTAGGAGGATAGAAATGGGGTTAAGAAAAAAATTAAAGAAAATAAGTAAGTGTTTAGGTATTGTAGTTGCAGTAAACTTATTTTCAACTAGTGTTTTAGCAAGTCCTACTGATGTAGATTTTAAGAATACATCTTTAGAAGATGTAGGAATAGAAAATAATAATTATATTTTAAGTTATTCTGTTAAAGAAAATTTTTTAAGTTCTGAAAAAGAATATATAGATATAAGTGAAGATATAAGTAATGTTGAAAGTTTGAAAGAAATGACAGTTGTAGTTAGATTTAAAACTAGTTCAAATAGTGGTGCTAGAACCTTATTCAGTGTATCAGATTCAAAGGATCATTCAAGTGAATTAGCACTAACCTTAACAGATGGCAAATTAAATGCTCATATAAGAGAAGATGACAATTTTTTATGCAATATAAAATCTACAGAGCAATATGGTGATAATTCTTGGCATATAGGAGTTATGACTTTAGGAGATTCTGGAGTTAAAATTTATGTTGATGGGAATGAGGTTGCTTCATCTCAAAGACCAGTGAATGTTAGTATGGTTACTGAATTAAATTCTATGAATATTGGAAGAAATTTAGATAGTAATAGTTCTGGAGAATGGTATTTTGAAGGGGATATAGATTATTTAGATATATACGATAAGTATTTAAATTTAGAAGAAGTAAAGGAATTAAGTAAGCAAGATGTTAAGATAGGATATAATATTCCTTTTGTTGACCTATCAAAGGATATAGAAAGACAGGTTTTAGTTGATAAAGAGGAGAATGTTTATTTAGGACATCCATCAACTGTTTTAATGGATGATGAAGAAACCATGTATGCTGTTTATCCAAAGGGACATGGTGTAGGTCCAGTAGTTCTTAAGAAAAGTGAAGATGCAGGATTAAGTTGGAGCGATAGACTAGAGACACCAGTAAGTTGGAATGAAAGTGAAGAAACTCCTGTTATATATAAAATAAATAAACCAGATGGAACTACTAGAATTCAAATGATATCTGGAGTTCCAAGAAGTCCAGAAGGAGGATTTAGAACTGCATATTCAGATGATGATGGAGAAACATGGAGTGAATTTGAACATCATTTTCCTACAGGAAAATATGCTGGTATAGTTGCACACGCTAGTCTAACTCAACTTAAAGATGAAAATGGAGAGTTGGACAATAAGTGGATGGGAATATTCCATGATTTTAGTTATAATAACTGGAAAACTTATTTAAGTTTTGATGAGAATGGAGAAGAAGTTTGGACAGAACCTGTTAGACTTTTAGAAGAGCATAATTCCATAGAAAAAGCTGCTCAGCTTTGTGAAATTGAGGTTTTAAGGTCTCCAGACGGAAATCAATTAGCTTTAATAGCTAGATCACAAGCTAAGAGACATAATTCTATGATTGCTTTTTCAAATGATGAGGGAGAGACATGGACAGAGCCGGTGGAGCTTCAAGGAGCTTTAATGGGAGAAAGACATCAGGCAACTTATGATCCTATATCAGGAAGACTATTAATAACTTTTAGAGAAATAATAAGAGATCCAAATGAAACAGGAAATAATAATGATTGGGTTGCTGGAGATTGGGTTGCTTGGGTAGGTACTTATGATGACTTAGTTCATAATAGGGAAGGACAATATAGAATAAGGCTTATGGAAGATTTTACTCCTTCAGTTAAATCAGGAGATTGTGGATATGCAGGAAATGAAGTTTTAAATGATGGTACCTATGTTTTAACTTCTTATGGATATTGGGAAGAAGATTATAACAAGCCATATATAAAAAGCTTAAGATTAACTTTAGATGAAATTGATGAAATAGTTAAGAATAGAGTAGGACCTAAAGTTTTGGATATTAAAGCAGTAACTGAGGATGGAACTTATGGTGTTGGAGATTCTATTGAGTTTGAGGTTAAATTTGATAAAGAAGTTCATGTAAAAGGAAAGCCTCAAATAGCACTTAATGTTGGAAAAGAATCAGAGGGACTAGCAGATTATATAAGTGGAACAGGAAGTAATACACTTCGTTTTAAATATATAGTTTCAGCAGGAGATAATAGTGAAGATTTAGATAATAGTGCTAATATAAGATTAAATGGAGGACGCATAAATGATGTTGATGGAACAGATTGTGATGTCACTTTGCCAGAAGGATTATTAGCTAATAATTCAAATATTATTTTAGATCCTAATAAGGTTCAAAATGTTTATGAATTTTCTAAGGGATTTTCATTTAATCAAGGAGAAAATAACTGGTATTACAAAGAATTTTCTAATGGAGAATATAGAAATATGACTTATAATGCTGCTTTAGATGAAGGAGTATGGCAAGGAACCCATGAATGGAGTAGAATCTATAAACCTTCATCAATGCATCCAGGAACAAATCAAAATGCAGTTTTAGCTTTCAAAGTGCCTAGAGATGGAGATGTATTAATAAGTGGAAATGTTAGAAAAATATTATCAGGTGGTAATGGAGTTAATCTTAAAGTAATGCACAATGAAAATAAAGTTTGGCCAGAAAATGAAGAGTGGCAAAAGTTAAATTACAATGATACTAGTGGATATAATTTAGATTTAATGTTGACTTTAAGAGAAGGAGATTTCATTTATTTTGAGGTTAATGGAATAGATGGTAATATAGCTCAGGACAATACTAATTGGAATCCAGTAATTACTTATATTAATTCTGAAATAGAAAAGAAATTAAATGGTTTTGTTGGGAGTAAGGACAAACACTACTTTAAGGAAGATTATGAAAGCATAATCACTGAGAGTTCAAATAAGGATTTAAACCTTACTTCATGGAAGGGTGAAAAGGTAAATTCACAATTAGTCTTATGGACAGAGCTTGCTGAAATGAAGAACGTAAAATTAGAAGTTTCTGATTTTGTAAAGGAAAATGGATATACTATAGATTCAAATAATTCTGAGATTAATTTTATTGAATATGTAAGAGCAGATAATAAGCTAATACCAGATATATTAGATATAAATTCAGAGGAACTTATTGAGAGAAGAAGTATTCAACCTTTATGGTTTTCATTAAAGATTCCTGAAAATTCTGAGGAAGGAAATTATAAAGGAACCATAAAAGTTATAGCTGAATCTGGAGAAGAAGTTGTTTTTAATGTGAACTTAGAGGTTTTAGATATGGCATTACCTGCAACAGAAGACTGGACATTCCATTTAGATATGTGGCAAAATCCATATTCAGTAGCTAGGTATTTTAATGTTCCTTTATGGTCAGAAGAACACATAAATTATTTGAAACCTCATTTAACAAGATTAAAGGATGCGGGGCAAAAGGTTATAACAACTACCATTGTTAAAGATCCTTGGAACGGTCAAACTTATGATTCTTATGATTCTATGATTAAGTGGAATAAAAAATCAAATGGAACTTTTGAATTTAATTTTGATGATTTTGATAGGTATGTAGAGCTTTGTATGGAGATTGGAATAGATGATCAAATAAATTGTTATAGCATGGTTCCTTGGGCTAATAGAGTAGCTTATTTTGATGAAGTTCAAGGAAAAGAAGTTTTTGAAATCTTAACTCCAGGAAGTTCAACTTGGAATTCTTATTGGGGACAATTCATAGAGGCCTTTGTAGTTCACCTTGAATCAAAAGGATGGGAAGATATAACTTATATAGCTATGGATGAAAGACCAGCCAATGTTATGAATCCTGTATTTGAACTTTTAAAAGATACTCCTCTTAAAATATCAGGTGCTATGGATTATGGAAATGTAGAACAAATATCAGATAAGGTATCAGATATGTCAGTGGCAGTAAGAGAGGTTCATGATGAAGAAGAATTTGCTAATTTTGCTAGAGGAAGAAGAGAAAAGGGACAAAATACAACTTTATATTTGGCTACTGGTGACTATCCAAATTTCTTCACTTATTCAAATCCAGCGGAAAGTGCTTGGGTAGGATGGTATTCTGCTAAAACAGATATTGATGGATTTTTAAGATGGTCATTTGATAACTGGGTTGAAAATCCTTTAGAAACCACAGATCACACAAGGTTTGAATCAGGAGACTGCTTTATTGTTTATCCAGAGAGAAGTTCAGTAAGATTTGAAAGATTTAGAGAAGGAATTCAAGATAATGAAAAGATAAGATATATATTAAAAGTGCATCCACAATGGAAAGTTGAAATAGACAAAATTTTAGAAGACTTAGATAGAGGATATAGATTAGGTGATGGTGTAGACTTTGGAGAAGAAGTAAATGATGCTAAAGGAGCTTTAGAAAGTATAGCTAGAAAGATAATAAGTGGAGAGAAACCACCAAAACAAGATACAGTGTTAGTTTCAGAATCTAAGAATTCTGTAGAAATTGGAGAAGAGTTTTCTTATAAAATATTAGTTGATAAAGCTATTGAAATGAGAAGCTTAGAGTTATTATTGACTTATGATAGTGATGCTTTATCTTTAGCTGATAATTTAGTTGGGTTAAATGGTTTTGAAGTAGTTTCTTTTGAAGAAAGAAATCCAGGAGAAATTTTTGTGAAGCTTGAAATTCCAAGTGAAAATGAAGCTTTTAATGGAAAGGGAAATGTTTTAGAAGCAAAGTTTACTTCAAATAAAAAAATCAATTCTACAGATATTAAAGCTAAAGATATTAAGATTATAAGTGACTTATATGGAGAGGATGATTTACAAGAAATTATATCTACTTTAAAAGTTGTTGCGAAGAATTTGGCTTTAAATAAACCAGCTACTGCAAGCTCTTATGAATCAGGAAGAGAAGCTAATAAAGGAAATGATGGAGATGAAAATACAAGATGGTGTGCATCAAATGGAAATTCTAATCAGTGGTGGCAAGTAGATTTAGAAGATGTTTATAATATTGATGGAGTAAGCATTAAATGGGAAAAAGAAGCTGCCTATGGATTCTCTATATTAGTATCAGAAGACGGTGAGGAATGGAGAACTGTTTTTAACAATAATAATAATCTAGTGTCAGAACAATTAAGTGAAGTTGTATTATCAGAGAATAATGTTAGATATGTAAAACTTCAAGTTAATAGTTTGCCCGCTAGTAATATATGGGCATCCTTCTTTGAATTAAAGGTTTTTGGAGAAAAATCAGGAATAGAAAAAGCTAAAGAAGAACTGAAATTATTAATTGAGGAAGGAAATAATAACATTCAAAATGCTATAGAAGGTTTTGAAGTTGGAAATCATCATAAAGGAAGTAAAGAGATGCTTTTAGAAACTATAAATAGTTGCGAGGATATTTACAATACTTCAAGTAATTTAGAAGAAATACTATCTTCAATAATATCTTTAAGAAATGCTTTAGAGCTATTTAACAATAGAGTGATAAGTGAAAATACTGGAGATATAAACGAAGATGGAAAAGTTGATTTAGGAGATTTAGCTATAGTATCTAAATATCAAGGAAGAGTAGATGAAAGTAATTCCATAAGTTTAAAAGCTGATTTTAATTTAGATGGTTTAATAAATAGCTATGAAGTTCAATTTATATCATATAAAATATTAAATTAATACACTTTTAGTTTACAAAAAATTGACTCTATTATTTTAACTTAAAAAGTTAAAATAATAGAGTTATTTTTTTATAAAATAATATAAAATCTTATTTTGAATATACTATTTGTATAGAGAAAAGTTTTTACGCTATTTTAAAAGTTTATATTGATAATTAATGAAAAGTACATAATATAACATCATTCTGTAATGAAAATTTTACCATTTAGAAGAAAGAAATTTGTATAATTAAATAGAATTAAGTTGTGTTTTGGAGGTAATATGAATAAGAGGAGTTCTAGCAAAAGAAAAAATAAGGCTTTAAAAAGAAAATATATACGAAGAAGGATAGGAGTAGTTTTACTTGCTGTAGTTGCTTTAGTATTTTTGGGGACAAGAATTGCTTTAAATGGAAAGACGGAAATAGCTAAGGGAAATACAGGGGATGAAATTGAAGAGGAGGGAAATAAAGAGGTAGAAATGGAAGAAGCTACAGTTCAACTTCCTGAATATAAATCAACTGATATTGTTCCAGGTAGAAATGTTACTTTTGATGGTAAAAACTATGCTGTAAATGTACAAGATGTAAGTAAAATGGTAGATGGTTCTTATAAAGGAGATGAGAAGTATGTGTTTCTTACTTTTGATGATGGACCTAGCCCACTTACAGAACAGGTTTTAAATATCCTAAAAAGTGAGGATGTTAAGGGAACTTTCTTTGTTTTAGGAACAAGACTGGAGTCTGGACAAGCGCCGAAAGAAACTTTAAAAAGAGCGATAAGTGAGGGGCATGCAATAGCCAATCATAGTTATAGTCATAATTTTAAGAGTCTTTACCCAGGAAATGTAACAGATGTTGATTATTTCATGGATGAGTTTAAAAAGACTAATGATGTAATGAGAGAAGTACTTGGAGTTGAGTTTGATACAAATGTTTTAAGGATGCCAGGTGGTTATAATAGTAGAGTGTATTATAAAGATAGAAACTTGAATGAATTAAATAATAATTTAGAAAAGAATAGCATAGTCAATGTAGATTGGAATGCCTTAAATGGAGATGCCGAAGGAAAACCATATACAATAGATGAAATGATTGAATATGTCAAAAAAACTTCAAAAGGAAAAGATCAAGTTGTTTTACTTATGCATGATACTTTCGGAAAAGAGAAAACGGTAAAAGCATTGCCTGAAATAATAAAGTATTATAAAGATGAAGGATACGAATTTAAAACAATAAGTGATGCAAATATTTAATTAGATATATTAAATAGAAAAAAGCACTAGAAAACTAGTGCTTTTTATTATTTAGTCTCTAAATATTCATCATATGAGCAAACTTTATCAAATTTAATTCCTTCTGGAGTTAATTCTATGATTCTGTTTGCTATAGTTTGAACGAATTGGTGGTCGTGACAAGCGAATAATAATACACTCTTATAGTCAGCTAAACCGTTATTTACTGCTGTTATTGATTCAAGATCTAAGTGGTTAGTAGGTTGGTCTAATGTTAAAACGTTAGCTGAGCTAAGCATTAACTTAGAAAGCATACATCTAACCTTTTCTCCCCCTGATAATACAGAAGCTTGTTTTAGAGCTTCTTCACCTGAGAATAACATTCTTCCTAAGAATCCTCTTAAGTAAGATTCAGATTTTTCATCAGAGAACTGTCTAAGCCAATCAACTAGGCTTAATTCGCAACCATCAAAGAATTCAGTATTGTCTTTAGGGAAGTATGCACTTGAGATAGTTACACCCCATTTGTAATCTCCTGAATCTGGTTCCATTTCTCCGTTTATAATCTTGAATAAAGTTGTTATTGATCTTTCATTTCCAACGAAAGCAATCTTATCGTCCTTGTTAACTCTGAAACTTACGTTGTCTAAAAGTTTAACTCCGTCAACTGTTTTTGATATTCCATTAACTTCTAAAATATCATTTCCAACCTCTCTTTCAGGTTTAAATCCAACGAAAGGATATTTTCTACTTGAAGGTTGAATATCGTCTAAAGTTATTTTATCTAATAACTTCTTACGAGAAGTAGCTTGCTTAGATTTAGAAGCGTTAGCACTGAATCTAGCAATGAAGTTTTGAAGTTCTTTAATCTTCTCTTCTTTTTTCTTATTTTGATCTTTAGCCATTTGAAGAGCAAGTTGACTTGATTCATACCAGAAATCATAGTTACCAACATATAATTTGATTTTTCCAAAGTCAACATCACATATTTGTGTACAAACCATGTTTAAGAAATGTCTATCATGGGATACAACTATAACTGTTCCTTCAAAGTTTCCTAAGAAGTTTTCAAGCCAAGTAATAGCCTTTATATCTAAGTGGTTTGTAGGCTCATCAAGTATAAGTACATCTGGCTTACCAAATAAAGCTTGAGCTAAAAGAACTTTAACTTTCTCATCACCTTTAAGATCACCAACAGTGTTGTAGTGAAGTTCAGTACCTATTCCTAAACCTTGAAGTAATGAAGAAGCTTCAGATTCTGCTTCCCATCCATCTAAATCTGCAAATTCTGCCTCAAGTTCAGCAGCTTTTATTCCGTCTTCATCAGAAAAATCAGGCTTTGCATATAAAGCATCTTTTTCTTCCATTATTTCAAATAATCTTGGATTTCCCATTATAACTGTTTTTAAAACTTCACAATCATCATATTGATAATGATCTTGTTTTAAAACAGAAACTCTAGTCTTAGCAGGAATTGAAACTTCTCCTGTATTAGGTTCTATTTCACCAGCTAATATTTTTAAAAATGTAGATTTACCGGCACCATTTGCACCAATAACTCCGTAACAATTTCCAGGAGTAAACTTTAAGTTAACATCTTCAAAAAGTTTTCTTCCACCAAATCTTAAGCTTACATTATTTACTGTAATCATTAAGTTCTGTCCTTTCTTTTTCTAATTTTAATAATTTGTTAATGCACAAAAATAGTTTTATGCACATGAATACTTATTATATCATAAAATGCGACAAAAAAATATTGAATTATTATGAACGGTATGCTATATTTTATATAAACTTTTAATTTAGACCTGAGAGTCTAGAAAAGGGAGGAGAAATAACATGGCAGAAGCTGCACAAAATAAAGAGGTAGAACTACTAGAAGTAATAGGAGTAGAGGATAAAGTACCTCTGAAAAAAGCAATTCCTTTAAGTATCCAACATTTATTTGCAATGTTTGGATCATCAGTCTTAGTACCAATTCTTTTAAATATTGATCCTGCAACGGTATTATTCTTCAATGGAATAGGAACTTTACTATATGCATTCATAACAAAAAGAAAGATTCCAGCATACTTAGGATCAAGTTTTGCATTTATATCACCAGTATTACTTTTAATGGGACAAGGATATTCCTTTACTGAAGTACAAAGTGGGTTTGTAGTGTCAGGTCTATTATTTGCTACTATAGCTATTATTGTAGGCTTTGTAGGAACAGGTTGGATTAGAAAGTTATTTCCACCAGCAGCTATGGGAGCTATAGTAACAATAATAGGATTGGAGTTAGCTCCAACAGCTGCAGATATGGCTGGTTTCCCAGTAGGTTTATCTAATTCACCAACTTTAAATCCAACATGGGTATTAGTTTCAATGATTACAATAATAACTGTAATTTTATCTTCAGTATTATTAAAAGGATTTTTAAAAGTAATACCTATATTAATAGGTATAGTTACTGGATACGTAGTTAGTTGCTTCTTAGGATTAGTAGACTTTACACCAGTAAGAGAGGCAAGCCTTTTTGTAATACCTCAAATACACATAGCTAAACCGAGTTTAAATGCAATATTAACAATATTACCTGCAACCTTCGTAGTTGTTGCAGAGCATGTTGGTCATTTAGTAGTAACAAGTAGTATAGTTGGAAAAGACTTATCTAAAGATCCTGGTCTTAATAGATCACTTTTAGGAGATGGATTATCAACCATGATATCTGGATTTTTTGGATCAGTACCTACAACAACTTATGGTGAGAATATTGGAGTTATGGCATTAACAAAGGTTTATAGTTCTTATGTAATATGTGGTGCAGGAGCACTTTCTGTAATCTTAGGATTTTCAGGAACTTTATCAGCTCTTATAAGAAGCATACCAACACCAGTAATAGGAGGAGTAAGTTTACTTCTATTTGGTACAATAGCTACATCAGGATTAAGAACACTTATAGAAGAGAAAGTTGATTACTCAAAATCAAGAAACTTAATATTAACATCAGTAGTAATGATAGTTGGATTAAGTAATATAGCAGTAAGATTTGGTGCAATAGAAATTAAAGGAATGGGATTAGCAACAATAGTTGCTATGATTTTAAGCTTATCATTTATGTTATTTGATAAATTAGGTTTAATGAATGAAAAAGAATAGTTAAACAGAAAAGCTAAATTCTATTAATAAATTGAAATAAAGGATAAAAAATAAAGTTTTTTTATTAATTTTTTGGTTTAGGTTTTTAATAGAATTTAGCTTATTTTTTGTCAAAAAAGTCTTTAAAATAAATTTAGTGAATTATCTGAATTTTTAATTAATAGCATAAAACTATGCATTATTTAGAGATATAAGAAGTATAATAGAGCATTTATAGAGTTAAACAGGGTTTTAAGAGAATATATCTAAGAATTTATAGAAATAGTACGAATATGAGTAAAATAGACCATTTGATTAATTATTACAAATGGGTTACAATAAGTAATGTATTTTACTTAAAAAGTGTAAAATCCCTTCTGACATACAGAAAAGCGTATAACTTTCGCATGGAAGCGTAAAACTTTTACTTGCCAGAAGGAGGAGATAATATGGTAAATATTAAAAAGTTGTTTTCAAAGGAAAATAGAAATAAGACTTTAGCAGTTGGGCTGACGGGGTTAGTCTTAGCTGGAGGAATAGTAGTATTTTCAATGAGAAAAACTCTTAACGTAGTAGTTAATGGAGAGAAAACGGAGATTGTTACCTACCAAGGTACAGTACAAGGGGCTTTACACGATAATGGAATAACAGTAGCACCTAAAGACAAAGTAACACCTTCATTAGAAAGTAAAATATCAAAAAATGAGACAATCACTGTAAATAAAGCTGTTAATGTAAAGGTAAAAACAGCAGAGGGCGAAAAAGAGATTGCCAGTGCGGAAGATAATGTAGAGGATATGTTAAAATCAGAAGGAATATCTTTTGATGATAATGATAAGATACTACCAAGTAGAGATGAGAGTCTAAAAGATGGAATGAATGTTGAAGTGGTAAATGTTGATGTAAAAAAAGTTACAGAAGTTCATCCTATAGAATTTACAACAGAAGTTAAAAAAGATGAATCTAAGCCACAAACATATACAGAAGTATTAAGTAATGGACAAAATGGTGAGAAAGAAGTAACTCGCGAACTTGTTTATGAGAATGGAAAAGAAATAAGTAATAACGTTGTACAGGAATTAGTTGTTAAAGAACCTGTAAATAAAGAAGTTGTAAAAGGTACGCAAGAGGCTCAAACCCTAAGTAGAGGTGGAGAAAGTATAAACTTTAAGAAGAAGATAAGTGTTACCTCTACAGCTTATACTCATCCAGCAGGCTCAGCAGAGGCATATACGGCATCGGGAATGCATGTTCTTAGAGACCCAAATGGGTACAGTACAATTGCTGTGGATCCTAATGTTATACCTTTAGGAACAAAGCTATATGTAGAAGGATATGGATATGCTATTGCAGCCGATACAGGTGGTGCTATAAAAGGAAATAAGGTAGACCTTTTCTTCAATACAGAGGCAGAGGCATCTAACTGGGGCGTTAGAAACTTAGACGTTTATATATTGAATTAACTACGATAAAAGGACAGGCTTTTTTAGCCTGTCTTTTTGTTTTGACTAGAAATATTTTTAAAAGTAGTGTTTTCTAGAAATAAAAGATTTATATCTAGTAAGAATATAAGCTATTTTTATTGAAATAGGATTTGTGATAAAATGGAATTATATAGAATAATATAAGTCCATTCTTTGTTATTATATAATAACTTTAATGTATAATGTAAAATTTTAATATGAGGAGTGAATTAAGATGATGACTTGTAATGTTAGTTTGCAAATAATACCATCGGTACAAGAAGAAAGACTTTATGAAGTTGTTGATAGGGTTATTGAGTATATAGAGTCAACTGGTGTTAAATATGAGGTTGGACCTATGGAAACAACTATGGAAGGAAATATTGATGAACTATTAGAAATAGTAAAGAAATCTCAAGAGATATGTCTTAAAGAGGGCGCAGGAAGAATTATATCCATAGTAAAAATAGATTATAAGAAAGATGGAGTTACTATGGAAGAAAAAGTTGGGAAATATAGATAAAATAATATGAATTAAGAAATTTTAAGGATATTGGAACTGAAATTACTATTTGAAAATATTTATATAATGAAGATAAAATATTTTTCAGGAGGTAATTTCTTATGAAAATAGCAGTAAGAGGTGGTCATAATTTTCAAGCAAAGGGTGCAGGTGGAATAATAGATGAAACAACTGAGAACAGAAAGGTTTATAAGGCTTTAATTAAATATTTAGATAAAATAGGTCATAATGTTATTGATGTAACTCCAGGAGATTGTGATGTTAACACAGATTTATATTTAGGAGTACAAAAGGCAGAAGATAATGATGTAGATTTATTTATATCAATACACTTTGATAAGGCTTATGATATTTATGAAGGTGCCTTGGGAACAGGTACTTGGATTTATGGTACTGGAGGAAAAGCAGAAGAATACGCAAAAAAAATAGTTAATAAAGTTTCTAGTGAAACTGGATTTAAGAATAGAGGTATTAAAGTTAATTCTAAGCTATATGAATTAAGGAAAACATCAATGCCAGCAGTTATAGTAGAAGTTTGTTTTTGTGAAGCAACTGAAGATGTTAGAATATATAAAGAAAAAGGACCGGATTTTATAGGAAAATTAATTGCAGAAGCCATAGATGGAAATAGTATAAGTAATGATAATGGATCTAATTCAGGAAATAATGTTGAAGAGGCTCCGCCTTCTATAGATTATTCTTCAAAAGATAAGTTTTTAAAAGCAACTAATGCAAAAGCAATGGTTGCTTTAGATCCAAGGGATAATCCAAGTAGTAATTATAGAGATTTAGGAGAAATATTTGCTGGAGAGAGAATTAGGATTTTGCCTGAAGTATGTGATAAAAAAGACTATTTACCAGTGACTTATTGGAAAGATTTTAATGGAGTAGAATCTTCAAAGGTATGGGTTAGTGCTAATCAAAAATATTTGAGAATAGATACTAATGCAACGGCTATAAATATAGTGACAGAATTAGATGCTAGATATAATCCATCACAAACATCAAGTAGGATGGGATATGTTAAAAATAATGAAAGACTTTATGTTCATAAAATAGAAAATGAGTATGCTTTGGCAACTTATTTAGCTAGTGAAGGATATAAGACTGCATGGTTTACTGCAAAGTATATCAAAATGGATTAATGTTAATAAGACCTGGTTTTTCTAGGTCTTATTTAGTTTTATCAAATATTAAAAAAATGATTTAGAATTTTCACCAATGTATAGAAAAATATGATAAAATTACGAGTGTACAATAAGGTAAAAGGAGATTATTAGACATGTTTACTATCGCATTATGTGAAGATAATTCCTTGCAAAGAGAAGAACTAAAAAACAATTTGGGTAAAGTTTTGGATGAAATAGGTATTGATTATAAAATAATAGCTTTTGAGAGTGGAGAAGATTTATTAAAATCGTATCCAGAAAAGTTGGACATACTTTTTTTAGACATTCAAATGGGAAAATTAACTGGAATGGAAACGGCTAGAAAAGTCAGGGATTATGATAATAAGGTTGAAATTATATTTATAACAGCTTTATGGGATTATGTTCAAAAAGGGTATGAAGTAAGAGCTTTTAGATATTTAATAAAACCAGTTAAGTTTCAAGAGTTAAAAGAGCAAGTAACTGCTTGTGTAGAGAGTATTACTAAAAAAAGAGATACATATATAACAATAAAAGATAAGGGAAGTTTGCTTAAGCTTAAGACTGAAGAGATATTGTTCCTTGAAACTTTTGGTAGAAAAGTGGTTATACATACGAACGCTCAAGAGCATATAGTAAAGACTAGTATGAATAAGTTAGAAAAAGAACTTGAAAATATGGGTTTTTTTAGATGTCATACAAGCTATATTGTTAATTTATCAAAAATAGAGGAGCTTCAAAAAGATTCTCTTGTAATAAATAAATTTAATCTACCTGTAAGTAAACATAGAATGAAGAACTTAAAGCTAAGATTAACGAGTATTTTAGGTGACTTAATATGCTGATGAATAATATAAATTGGAATTTAATGGAGAGTATTTCTATATTTATAGAATGGTTAAGTTTTTATGTTCTCATAAATCAATTTAGTGAAAAAAAGAGAAGTAATAAACATGGAATTTTCTCATTTATAATAATAATAATTTTTTCTATTGGATTAAAATTTATAAATGTATATCCTAATGAGCGAATAATAATATGCTTTTTTATAAGTTTAGTATTTTATAAGAGAAATTTTAAGGTTAATAATATAAAATGTATTATGGTATCTTTAATATTTTGGTTGTTTATGCTTACAGTAGAGGCTTTATCAATATCATTTGTGGTTAAAATAAATAATTTGAGTAGTGTTTCTGAACTTTTAAATAGAAATTTTTATAGACTTGAAACAATGATATTATCTAAGGTTATTTTGATATCTCTAATTGCTGTTGTCAAGTGTTTAAAGCTTCATGTGGAGATTGGTAAAGGCGATTTCTTATATATGCTTACTCCTATAGCAACAAATATAATAATTATATTAGTTATTTTTGGATATGCTTTTAATAATGGAAATGAGAATTTAGGAGATAATTTTCCTATATTTTTTATTCCCATACTGCTTTTATTATCTAACATATCTCTAATGTTTATTGTTAGTAAAATAATTAAAAATAATAAATTAAAGTTAGAAAATGAACTTATAAAAAATAAGTTAGAAATGGAATATGAATATTATTTTAACCTAAAGCATAATCAAGAAAAGGTCAAAAGACTTTATCATGACATGAAAAATCATATTGCTTGTATTGAAGGAAATAGTAAATCTTCAGAAATAAGGAATGAATATATAGATAGTATTAAATTAGAAATTGACAAGCTTAATATTGGATTTAATACAGGAAATGAAGTTTTAGATGTAATATTAAATAATAAAAAAGATACTTGTATTAAAAATAATATTGACCTAAAAGTTTTTATAGATTTTTCAAAGGCTAATTTTATTGAGTACTTTGATATATGTACTATTTTTTCAAATTGTATTGATAATGCTATAGAAGCTTGTAAGAAAATAAAAGATTATGAAAGAAGATATATATATATTAAAGGAACATATGTAAATAATTTTTATGTTGTTAAGATTGAAAATTCAAAGACTAATAAAGTTAAAGTATTAAATGGAGCATTTTTAACAGATAAAAAAGATAAATTTCTGCATGGAATAGGACTTAAGAATATAAGATTAGCCTTAGAAAAATATGATGGAGAAATAAGCATTGAATCTTTAGAGAATAAATTCGTTTTGAAAATGCTTATTCCTATAAATAGAGAAAAAGAAGCTTAGACATAAAAAATCTATGCTTCTTTTTTATATTTATATATTTGGTGACTATATCTTAATTATATTATATTTCGGCTAATTTTAGAAGGGGATATTATACATAAAAGAACTATTTAAATTAAGAAAAAATACAATAAAGATTAAAAATATGTTAATATTATAAAAAATATATAAAAACTTTTGGAGGGAAAATGTTTAAAAAAATATTAGCAATAATAAGTACAATTACAGTTTTAAGCTTTGTAGGGTGTGGAGCACAAAAAAGCAATCCAGGTGCAAAAACTACTCAAGTTCAAGGAAATGGTATGAGTGTTACATATTTAAATGTCGGACAAGGGGATAGTGAATTAATTCAGGTTAATGGGAAAAATATGCTTATAGATGCAGGGACAAATGCAGGAGCTCAAGAATTAGTTAAGGATTTAAAAAATAGAGGGATAAAGACTATTGATATAGCCATAGCAACTCATCCTCATGAGGATCATATAGGAGGGATGGATGAGATTTTAGAAAATTTTGATGTTAAGTCTTTTTATGCTCCTAAAGTAGCACATACAACAAAAACTTATGAAAATATGTTGAAAGCAGTGAAAAATGAAGGATTAAAAATAAAACAAATAAAAGAGGGAACTGATATAGATCTAGGAAAGGATACAAAGGTAGAGGTTTATTCTCCTATAAAAACAGATTATGAAGAGTTAAATGACTACTCGCCAATAATGAAGATATCTTATGGTAATAATTCATTTATGTTTACAGGCGATGCAGAAACTCCTGTAGAGCAAGAAGTCTTAAATGAGCATAAAAATCTAAAAGCAGATGTACTTAAATTAGGACATCATGGATCTCATTCTTCAACTAGTGAACCATTTTTAAAGGCTGTTGATCCTAGTATTGCTATAGTTTCTTGCGGAAAAGACAATAAATATGGTCATCCACATAAAGAAACCATGAGTAATCTTAAAAAAGCAGGAGTTACAGTTTATGAAACTTTCAGAGATGGAGATATAACAATTACATCTAATGGAGAAAAACTTAATGTGAAATTACATAGTGAGAGCGCTAAATAGTTATTAAAAGATGTGTTGATTTTTTTTTGCATATATTATATAATTACTTAGAAAATAAGATATAGACAGTTCGGAAGCCTCCTGTCTTTAAACAAAACTACGGTGTTTTAAGTATAATTATGTAAATTTTTTATATAATATCTATTTGCATGCTTTAAACCGTAGAAATTTTTTCTACGGTTTTAATTTTTATTGTTTAAAAATGATTTAAATTTATTTCTTAGTTTTATTAAAGAAGTGATTTTTTTATGTGCAAATTATTGATTCTTCTTAAGGCATCTTAGTTACATGAGACTTCAAAATATGTTCTTAGGAGGAATTATGAAAGATAATGATATAAAGAGAATAGTTACATCAGCACTTATTGCCGCATTATATGCAACCCTAACAATAGCCTTAGCTCCAATAAGTTATTCAGGAGTTCAATTTAGAGTATCTGAGATGATGGTACTTTTAGCTTTTTATAAGTCAGATTATATAATTGGATTAACTTTAGGATGTTTTATAGCTAATATCTTAGGGCCTAACGGTACCGTTGATGTGGTTTTAGGAACTTTTGCAACATTTATAAGTGTATGGGCTATATATTTAACTGGAAAGTATATAAAAGGTAAAAAAGCTATATGGATCGCATCAATTTGGCCAACGATATTTAATGGACTTATAATTGGATGGATGCTTAATTATGTTTATGGATTACCATTAGTTTTATCAATGGGGCAAGTTGCTTTAGGGGAATTTGTTATAATAACAATTATAGGAGTTCCTTTATTTAACTTTATAAACAAAAAATATTTTGGAAAATTAAATATGATAACAAGATAGTTTTTAGCTATATAAAAACAAATTGGTTGTATCAAATGGAACTTAAAATAAAACTTATAAATCTAACTAATAGTTTAAATTCTAAAGCTTATTTAGATATTTTCTTTATACTGCTTATAGATTCTATTATTTTAAGTTTTGATACGGATTATTTTAAGAAGTTTTTATATAGCTTTTAATTTTTTATAGTTGGTTCCAGTTTTAATTAACTATTATTTTATAAAGACAAAAAGAAATAAAATTGTTATAATAACAAAAGAGTTTTATATTGTGAGGTGATTTAAATGAGTGGTGTAGCAGGAGAAGGATGCGAGATTTTAGTACCATTTAATGAGAGAAGACCTTTAGCTGAAATAGAGAGAAGTTTAGTTAAAACATATAGAAAACAAGTTTGGTCAAAGTTTATAAAAGCTATAAAGGATTATAAATTAGTAGAAGAGGGAGATAAAATAGCAATTGCCATTTCTGGAGGAAAAGACTCTTTAATAATGGCAAAACTATTTCAAGAGCTTAAGAAGCATGGTCAAATAAATTTTGAACTTGTTTTTTTAGCAATGGATCCAGGATACCATCCTCAAATTAGAGAGTTACTTGAGGATAATTGTAAGTACTTAGATATACCAGTACATATATATGAATCAGGAATATTCCAAGTTGTTGATAAAATAGCTAAAGACTATCCATGTTACATGTGTGCAAGAATGAGAAGAGGTTCTTTGTATGGAAAGGCAAAGGAGCTTGGATGTAATAAGTTAGCCTTAGGACATCACTTTAATGATGTTATAGAAACAACAATGCTTAATGTTTTATATGCAGGTAACTTTAAGACAATGCTTCCAAAACTTAAAGCTGCAAATTTTGATGGAATAGAGCTTATAAGACCATTATATTATATAGAAGAAAAATATATAAAAAGATGGATTCAAAGAGCTGGAATATGGCCATTAAACTGTGCATGTATGGTTGCTGCTAAGAAGATTGGTAATAAGCGTTTTGAAATTAAGGATATGATAGAAGAGTTTAAGGAAAAGTTTGATGGTGTAGATAAATCAATATTCAGAGCTGCACAAAATGTAAGTGTTGATTCTATTTTAGGATGGGATATTGATGGAGAACATTATTCTTATCTAGACTTTTATGATGAAGATTCATTATTAAATTCAACAGCGGAATTAAAACAAAAGGGCTTAGTAAATGAAGCTGTAGCATATGAAAGACAAAATATAGCTAGAAATCTTATTGGACTATTAGATGATGAAGTTATTGCAGAAAAAACAGGACTTTCTTTAAAAGAAATAAAAAGCATGCAAATAGAAAATTAGGGAAAAAAGCGTATTAAGGATTAATCCTTAATACGCTTTTATTATTATAATACTTTTAAGAATTAATTAAAATTTTTATAATAATAATATATGTTATAATATTCTATATTAACCTGTTAATATTAATTAAGGAAAGAATGGTGAATATTTTATGACTATGCAAGATGTTTTATATTATATACATACATATGGTTTAATAGTATTATTTTTAGTAGTTGTAGGAGAATATTGCATACCAGGAATACCAACAGGTATAGTAATGCCAGCAGCTGGAATAGTTGCAGGACAAGCTCATAAGGGATTAATTGAAGTAATGCTTATATCATTAATTGCAGGTGTTGTTGGAAGTATAATATTATATTTAGTAGGGTATTTTTTAGGTACAACATTAATAGAAAGACTTAAAATAAAACATCCTAAAATAGAAAGTGGAATTGAAAAAACACAGCATGTTATGGAAGAACACAGTTTTGTTGGGATATTCATATGTAGATTAATACCAATTGTTAGGACCTATGTATCATTAATATGCGGAACAGTAAAAGTTAATTTCTTGAAATTTATGATTTTTTCTATTCCAGGTATATTCTGTTGGAATTTTAGTGGAATAGTAGTTGGATATTTATTTGGAGGAAAGATAGTTATTTAGATTAAAACATTATTAATATAAGCATTAAAATATATTGAATTTAATCGATTTTTAAGGGAAAAATATTATATTAAGGGAGTTTGTGAAAGGAGAATAAGAAAGATTTATGAGTCTTGATGTTGTTTTAAATTATTTTGCAACATATGGTTTAACCTTGTTATTTGTAATAGTATTTTTAGAATATTTAAATTTACCAGGATTACCAGCAGGGGTAATAATGCCGGCGGCTGGGATTATAGCAGTTAGAAATAATGAAAGCTTATCTTTAATAGTTTTTATTTCAGTAGTTGCTGGAGTACTTGGAAGTATAGTATTATATGCTTTAGGATATTATGGAGGAGCAGTTTTGCTAGATAAAATAGCTAAAAAGTATCCAAAAACACAATCTACTATAGATAAGACTAGATTAATTTTAAGGGAAAGAGGAAGTTTTGGGATTTTTCTATGTAGATTAATACCAGTACTTAGAACTATAGTATCCATAATAGCTGGTTCTGTAAGAATGAGTTTTGGAAAATTTTTAATATACTCTGCTCCAGGTATATTTCTTTGGAATTTAGGATTTATTTTTGCAGGGTATTTCTTTGGAGATATACTATTTAAATAAAATATAAAGATTAAAAAGTACAGAATGCACTTTTAAAGTAGACATTCTGTACTTTTGCTTTACATAAGAAAAAAATTAGCTAAAGTAGAATTGGGATTTTCTTTTAAAACTTGTTTTGAAAGATTAGAGCATATTTCATAAGTTAATAGAGGCTTTTCTAAAGTTCCAAATAATAATAGCCATTCCATATATCTAATTGAACTTTCTAATTCAAATGCTTTTTTGCCATGATAAAAAGCTAATTCTTCGTAGTATAATGGGGTCATTACTATGAATAAATAATAAGAAATAAGATAATTACAATAAGCTAATTCCTTCTTTTTAGAAGAATCAATAGAAAGAAGTTTATTGTAAAGATAAAAATAGAAGTTATTTTGAGTGTAAAAATCTTCTGTCTTTAATAATATTAAGTGTTCTTCAGTTATATCAAAAATATTAGATTTATTTAAATCTAAATTTAGTAAGTCATTTAATGTTTCCATAATACTAAGCTCCCTAATGTATATTTATAACTATACCATACTACATAAAAAATCTTATGTAAACAATTGAATTTTTATGTTGTTAAAAATAATTTGTTGTAATATATTGGTATAGAGGGCGTGAAAAATGGGAGGAGTATATGGTTTTAATTTATTTTTTTGTGGCTTTATTATCAACTATTGCTGGTTCTATGGCTGGCCTAGGTGGAGGAGTAATAATAAAACCTGTTTTAGATTTTTTAGGAGATTATAACATAGCAACTATTAGTGTATTATCTTCTTTTACAGTTTTTTCTATGGCTATAGTTTCCATAATAAGACAAATACTTTATAAAAGTAAAATAGATATAAAAAATACTGGAGCTTTAGCAATAGGCTCAGTATTGGGAGGATTATTAGGCCAGCAGGTATTAACATTAATATTAGAGGTGATTGAATGTAGAATTGTTTCTTTATTACAAAGTGGAATTTTAGCTTTACTTCTTATATTTGTTTATGTTTATATGAATCATAAGGAAAGATTTAAGAGTTATAAAATTAATAGTTTTATTTTAAGTATTTTAATTGGGATATTTTTGGGACTAATAGCAGCTTTTTTAGGTATTGGAGGAGGGCCTATAAATGTTGCCTTTTTAACGATATTTTTTTCAATGGAAGCTAAAAATGCAGCTAGAGATTCAATTATAATAATTTTATTTTCTCAAGGATCTAAACTTTTAACTATTGCCTGTGGAACAGGATTTTCAGTATATGATTTATCTATGCTAGGTTATATGGTTTTAGGTGGTATTTTAGGTGGATTTATAGGTGCTAAATTTAATAAAATATTTAGCAATGAAGTTGTTTTGAAAGTTTTCAATACAGTAGTAATTATGATTATAGGATTAAATATATATAATTTTATAACTTTAATTTAAAAAACTTTATGGTTTGATACTAAGATGAAATATATATGTGAATAAAATGTGATATAATAGGTGAAAAAGAATATATTCTCAACAAAGTGAAGGTGATAAAAGTATGGGAAGAACTAGCATAAGTTATGGAGCTAAAGATATTTTATATAAGCTTATGGGACAACTTTATAAAGGAAGACCATTAGAAGCATTGGGAGTTAATGATATGCCCAAAATAATGGACAGGCTACCTAGAAACTTTTTTGAAAATGATGTTTTAGAGGGTGGACCTAATGAAATATTTATTTTAGAAGATGGTTCAATTTTACTGTTTGGATATGAAAATGAAAAGAATATAGATGAAAATATGTTTATATATTTAGAAGTAGCTGTTAAGGTAATAAAGAGATATTATAAACATAGAGGAAAATTTCCAAAGGTCAGAATGGCTATAATTTACAATTCAAGTGTTAAAGAAGCTAGAAATACTTTAAGTTTCGGTGATATACTTATTTGTTCAGAAAGTGTATTTATGTCTGAGTTAGTTGCAGAGAAAGTTTTAGTTGAATTAAAGGAAAAAGTGCTAGAAGGAAATTTAACTCAAGCTGATAAAATAAAGTTTACAATGATACCACTTATGAAAAGTGAGCATGATGACAGTAATATTTTAAGGGATTGTGTGCAACTAGCAAAATCAATAAAATCTGAAAGAGATGAAGCTATTATATTAAATGGATTAATTGAATCTACAGATAAATTTATTAGTGAAGATGAAGCTAGAGAACTTAAGGAGTTGTTAGAAATGACTAAAATTGAAAGATTATACAATGAAGAGAGAGATTTAGCCGTTAAAAATGCGAGAAAAGAAGAGCAATTAAGAATAGCAAAAAATCTTGCTGGAATATTATCACCTGAGTTAATATCAGAAAAGCTAGGTGTTACTTTAGAAGAAGTTTATGAACTTCAAAATGCTGAGGGCTAAATATTACAGAATATTTTATTGTTAATTATAAGATAAAAGAGACTTTGGATAAAAAGAGTTTTTGTTTAGTAATAAAAATTATTTTTACCCAAAGTTTTTTATCTTTAAAAAGTAGTTCTTAAAAATATAACAATTATTAAACAAATTCTTAGAATGTATAATAAAATAATAGTAAATAATTTTATTATATGGAGGTAGCTGATATGAGTAAATTTGACAATGGTATGTTTAAAACCTGGCAACATATATTGAATGTTGAGGACAAAAATAAAGAAAATGAAAATAAGAAAGAACTTTTTATAAGAGAAGATGAAAGACAAAAAATAGCCAATAGGTTATTAGAATTAGGAATTGAAAAGGAAATAATATTTAAGACTACTGGAATAGATTTAAAATAAGAAAAACATTGATTTAATTAAATTAGCATAATTAAAGATGCTTTTATAAAAGTTAATTAAAATAGAAAATTCATAATAAATAGTATCTTGAAATCCTAATTAGTATAAAGAAAATATTCATAAAAATGAAAAATATGCTATAATTAAAAACATTATAGAGTTAAGGAGAGGAGTAATAAAAAATGGAGCTTTCAGTTTATGTTAAGGGGAGAAGAGATCCTTTTGTTTATAGTGGAGATAGAATAGATGTCTTAGATTTTGAGATGAATGGAGTAAAATATAAACAAATAAGATATTTTAGAAAGGGATTTTCTAAATCAGAACTTATAGAGACTGAATTAATAAAGAGAATTCAAGAGAAAAAATAGAGTTACTTTGTTATGAATAAAATGAGCCTTTACTCATAAAATAAAATTAGTTTAATATGAGGAGGTGAAAATTATGGCAAAACGAAATCAACAATCTTCTTGGAATTCAAAAAGGTTTGAAACACCTAAAAAAAATAACGAGGAACCAGTGCCAGAAATCCAGGGTAAAGAAAAGAATAAATAAATATTGAAAAAATAATGAATAAGTGGCAAAATAAAACATAGAAAATTTTATTACATGGAGGCATAGGGGTGAAAAATATAAGTAAAATTTTATCATTAATTCTAATGGTTACATTTTCAGTGTTTTTATTTGTAGGATGTAGCACTTCTAAAGAAGAAGCTAAAGCACCTTCTGAAAAAACATCTATAGAAATAGTTGTGCCAGATGGATTACCAGCTATAAGTATAGTTAAAATGATAAAAGAAAAACCAGAAATAAGTAAGAACTTAAACATAAATTATTCAATTGTAAAAGGATCAGATGCTCTAGTATCTAAGGTTTTAAAAGGAGAAGGAGACATTTGTATAGTTCCTTCAAATGTAGCAGCTATTGCATATAACAAAGGAATTGACTATAAACTTGCAGGGACTGTAGGATTTGGTTCATTATATGTAATTAGTAGTGATGATTTAGTTAAAAAATTAGAGGATCTTAAAGGAAAAGATATTTATAATGTTGGTCAAGGATTAACTCCTGATTTAATATTTAAAATAATCCTTCAAAATACTGGGATAAATCCTGAAAAAGACTTAACGTTAAGTTATGTAAATGCAGCTTCAGAATTAGCACCTTTATTTATAGAAGGAAAAGCTAAATATGCAGTTGTTCCAGAGCCGATGTTAACTCAAATAATGACAAAAAAACCAGATACTAAAATAGTTGCATCTTTAAATGATCAGTGGAAAGAAATGAGTGATTCTCAAATGGGATATCCTCAATCTAGTGTTATAGTTAAAGAAGATTTAGTAAATAATCATTTTGATGATGTTCAAAAGATACTTAAAGAAATAGATGAGAGTACTAAATGGGCAAATGAAAATAGAGAAGAGGCTGGTTCTTTTGCAGAAGAAGTAGGAATAACAGGTAAGAAAGAAATAATAGCTAAATCATTAGAAAGAGCTAATTTAAATTATGTAAGTTCTGTTGATAGTAAAAGTGTTTATATTGGATATTATGACAAGATTTACAGCTTAGAGCCTAAAGCTATAGGAGGTAAAAAGATAAATGAAGAAATTTTCTTACAAAAATAAGAAATTAATATTTTTATCTTCAATTATACTTTTTATTATATGGCAATCAGCTAGTATGATTATAGGGAGTGAGGTAATATTACCTTCTCCCTATTTAACATTTAAGGGAGTAATTGAAGTAATAAAATCAAATGATTTTTTAAAAATAATTATAAGCACCCTAGGAAGAACATTTATAAGTTTTATATTAGCTTTGGTTACAGCAATCTGTTTAGGAGTGCTCAGTGCATTTAATAAATATATATATAATTTTATGATTCCTATAATTAATATAATGAGATCATTACCAACTATAGGGTTTATAATATTAGCATTAATTTGGTTAAGTCAGGGAAGTGCACCTATACTAGTTGGCTTTGTAATGAGTTTTCCAATATTTTATGATGCAATAATAGGTTCTATATTAAATATAGATAAAAAGATATTGGAAATGGCAAATGTTTATGGAGTAGGGAAAATTAATTTAGTAACTAACATTTATTTACCAAGTATAAGTTTTGCAATATGCAGAATTATGGTATCTACATTTTCTTTGACTATGAAATTAGTTATTGGAGGGGAAGTTATTGGACAACCTAAATATGGTATAGGAACTGCCCTTTTTGTTGAAAAGAATTATTTGAACACTAATATGGTTTTTGCATGGATAATACTGGTGATAATTATAGGAATAATTTTTTCTTTAATACAAAAAACTATTAATGTTAAGGTTTTTAGGTGGATGAGGTAAAATGGATATTAAATTAATAAACATAGAGAAAAGTTTCAATAATAAAAAATTATATAATAAGTTTTCATTGATTTTTGAAGAGGGAAAGGTTAATTGTATTTTAGGAAAGTCTGGTTGCGGTAAAAGCACTCTACTAAATATTATAACTGGTCTTGAAGAATTACAATCAGGTAAAATAATAGGAGTTCCATCAAAAATCGCTTATGTGTTTCAAGAAGATAGGCTTATTGAGTGGAATAGTATATATAAAAATATGGAATTACCTCTTTTAAAACTTTATAAAAAAGATCAGAGAAAAGAAAAAATAAAAAGAATATTAAAGGAAATAGAACTAGAGGATTATATAGATAGTTTTCCAAAGGAATTAAGTGGAGGGATGAGACAAAGGGCAAATATAGCGAGAGCTTTTCTTTGTGAAGAGGATCTTCTTTTAATGGATGAACCTTTTAAATCTCTAGATAAAAATAGCAAGGAAAATATTATAAAAATTTTTAAAAAAGTTCATTTAGAAAAAAATAATACGGTCATAATGGTTACTCATGATATAAAGGAAGCTTTAGACCTTGCAGACAATATATTTGTTCTAGGCAATAATCCAGTAAGTTTAATGGCACATTTTAAAAATGGAAGAAAAGTAGAAAAAGGTATTACAGAAGAAGAAATTCTATGTATTTTAAAAGATAAATAATAGAGGAGGGGGCACATTGAGTAAAAAATTGGATTTACTACATGATAAAGAAAGTACACTGTTAAGAAGGTATATGATACCTTCAGTAGCAGGAATGTTAGGTCTTTCTGTCTGCATATTATTTGATACTATGTTTATAGGTCATAAACTTGGGGAGCTAGGTTTAGCAGCATTAAATATAGCTTTACCTACATATAATTTATATAATGCTATAGGATTAGCTATTGGAGTTGGGGGAGCAACAGCATTATCAATAGCTATGGGACAAAAGAAATTTCATAAGGTTAATAGAATATTTACTTCAGCTGTATTTGCAGCTATTATATTTTGCTTAATAATAAATTTATTAGAATTTTTCTTTTTAGATAATATAGTCTATATGTTAGGAGCATCAGAAGCTACTTTTTCTCTAACTAGGGATTATTTAAAGGTTATTTTAACTTTTAACTCAGCTTACATTTTTGCATCAGCTTTTATTGTTTTTGTAAGAAATGATAGAGAACCAAAACTAGCAATGTATGCTGTAATAGCATCTAATATAACAAATATAATCTTAGATTATGTATTTATTTATATCTTTAATTGGGGAATGTTTGGGGCAGCTTTAGCCACTTCAATAGGTCAAGTAGTTGCTTTAGCTGTGTTATCAATACATTTTATAAAAAAGAAAAATACCATGCATTTAGAAATTGGAGGAATTAACTTAGAGCATATGGGAAAAGTGCTTAAAAATGGAGCACCTAGTTTCTTAAATGAAATATCAGCTGGATTTGTTATATTTATTTTTAATATTGCAATATATAAATTTGAGGGAGATTTAGGTGTATCAGCCTATGGAATAATCACAAACCTTGTTTTAATATTTACTGCTATATTTAACGGAGTTTCTCAAGGAGTTCAGCCTTTAATAAGTGTGAATTTTGGTGCTCAAAAAGAGGAACGTGTTAAAGAGTTTTTAAGATTAACCAGAAGAATAGTATTAATTCTAGGAGTGATATTCTTGGGAATGGGATTACTATTACCAGATCAAATGATAAGTATATTTACAAGTGATACAGGTAAATTACTAAGCATAACTAGACAAGGGATTTACTTATACTTCATAGCATTCTTATTTAATGGTAGTAATATAGTAAACGTAGCCTATTTACAAGCCGTTGAAAAAGCAAAGGAATCCTCTTTGTTATCTAGTTTAAGAGGATTAATATTTATTATAATCTTTATTATTATATTACCTAGAATACTAGGAGTTTATGGTGTCTGGTTAACAATACCAAGTGCAGAATTAACAACACTAATAATATTTTTATTATTTCAGATTAAGAATAAAAGAAAAAATGTTTAAAACAATAAAAACCGTTGATTATCAACGGTTTTTACTGTAAATGCAAAGAAATAAATACAGTATAGTAAGAGTTATGGTGATTTTGTAAACAGGAGGTTAAGCTCTTATAAGTGAGGTATTGACTTATAATT
The DNA here is from genome assembly GCA_034421775.1 of Clostridium perfringens. Classification (GTDB taxonomy): domain Bacteria; phylum Bacillota; class Clostridia; order Clostridiales; family Clostridiaceae; genus Sarcina; species Sarcina perfringens_B. The sequence goes on from WNVL01000004.1 coordinate 215,562, forward strand.
AACCTAATAATATAGTATGCTAATTTATTAAAATGTGACAATAAATTAAATAAAAAATTGTAGAACTCAAATAAGTTGTATATAATAATATTAAAGCATTTTTTAAAGGAGAGATTTTTATAATGGACATTGGAAACTATAAAGAGATGGATCCATATATGTTACTTAGTATTATAAATTTAAAATTAAGAGATTATTACAGTAATTTAGATAGTATGTGCGATGACTTAGCCGTTGAGAAGGAAGTTATTGGACAAAGGCTAAAGGCGTGTGGATACATATATAATAGTGAAAGTAATCAGTTTGTTGCTGAATAATATAATTTATGTTTTTTTTAATAGGGAGGATTAATTAAATGAACTTAAGAAAAGAACCATACTTATTGGTGTTTGGAGCTTCTGTGGTAGATGTATTTGGATTTAGTAAGGCAAGTTATAGAGCATATAACTCAACACCAGGTCATGTAAAGATATCTTTTGGAGGGGTTTGCAGAAATATTGCAGAAAATATGGCAAGAGTAGGAGTAAATACTAACTTTATGTCAATATTAGGTAATGATGAACATGGAAAGAGCATATTGGAGCATTCAAAAAAAATAGGATATCACATGGATGATTCTATGGTAATTGAGGGTGGAAGTACCCCAACTTATTTAGCTATTTTAGATGAAAATGGTGAAATGGTTTCTGCTATTGCAGATATGAAAAGTATAGGAGCTATGAATACTGACTTTATAGATTCTAAAAGAGAAATATTTGAAAATGCAGAATATACAGTTTTAGATTCTGATAATCCAGAGATAATGGAATATTTATTAAAGAACTTTAAGGATAAAACTAATTTTATATTAGATCCAGTATCAGCTGAAAAGGCAAGTTGGGTAAAACACCTTATAAAGGATTTCCATACAATAAAGCCAAATAGACATGAAGCTGAAATATTAGCAGGCTTCCCTATAACAGATACAGAGGATTTAATAAAGGCAAGTAATTATTTCTTAGGTTTAGGAATTAAAAAAGTATTTATAAGCTTAGATGCTGATGGTATATTCTATAATGATGGTTTATGTTGTGGTAAGATAAAAGCAACAGAAGTTGAAGTTAAAAATGTTACAGGGGCTGGAGATTCATTTGTAGCTGGATTAGGTTATGGATATATGAATGATTTATCTATAGAAGATACAGTTAAATTTGCCATAACAATGTCTAATATAACAATATCTCATGAGGAAACTATTCATCCAGACATGTCTTTAGATACTGTTTTAACTAAGTTAGAAAAGACAGAATGGAAAGAAGAAAAATACGATTTAAATAAGTAGAGTGAATAATAAATTTTAAACTTGACAATAGTCTTAATTATAAACATACATAAATATATAAATGTGGTGAGGTGAGATTATGAGTAAAAAAATAAAAAAAGGAAAGCTTGCTCTACTAGCTCTAGCAGGAAGTGCTTTTATAGCATCATTAGTATATGATAAAAATCAAAAAAATAAAAAAGAAATGGAAAATTTAGAGTTAGAATTAGAAAATAAAGATTCTGAAGTTTAGTTGATAAAATAAAAAGACACTAGTGTTTATGCTAGTGTCTTTTTTTATGTACTTCTTAAACTAAAGAATTAGCTCTTTCTAAAGCTTCATCGAAGGTATTTGCAAAATGATATTCACCTAGATTGTTAATTAATCCCATAAGTCTCATAACCTTTTTTGGTTGTTCTTGTACTTCAGATAATATTAATGTAATATTACGAGATTTACAACTTAAGGCTATATTTTTTATTTGCTTATAACCAGTTACATCTAAAGTCTTTGTATGTCTCATTCTTAGAACAAGAACTTTAGCATCATCATTTATCTCTTTCATTGTATTCATAAAAGTATCAACAGCACCAAAGAATAAATGACCTCTTATGTCATATACAAGAACATTTTCTCCAACCTTAAGATTTTTCATATCAGTATCTATAGTAGATTTATCAGAACAGTCACCTTCATTTAATTCATTTACTTCTATAGAAGTAGCAACTCTTCTCATAAATAAGCACATAGAAACTAACATTCCAATTCCTATAGCAATTACTAAATCAAATAATACTGTTAAGAAGAAAGTTGTTAGTAATATGGCTATATCGCTTTTAGGTGCCTTAAGTATAGCTTTAAAACTTCTCCATTCACTCATATTATATGAAACTATCATTAATATTGCTGCTAAGGTAGTTAATGGAATGAATTTAGCAAGAGGCATAAATATAAGCATTATAAGCAATAATGTTATTGAATGAACCATACCGGCAATAGGAGTTCTTCCTCCATTTTTTACATTGGCTGCAGTTCTAGCAATTGCTCCAGTTGCAGGTATTCCACCAAATAAAGAAGATCCTATATTAGCTATCCCTTGAGCTATAAGTTCAGCATTAGAATTATGCTTGTCTCCAATCATGCCATCTGAAACTACAGCAGATAATAAGGATTCGATACCACCTAAAAGTGCTATTGTAAAGGCAGGACCTATTAATGCTTTTAATGTTTCAAGATTTAAATTTGGAATATGAGGAATTGGAATAGTAGAACTTATTTTCCCAAATTGGCTTCCTATTGTTGCAACAGGTAAGTTGAAAATAAATACAACAAAAGTAGTTACTATTAAGGCTACTAAAGAACCTGGAATCTTTTTATTAATTTTTGGCCAAAAAATAAGAATAGCTAAAGCTAATAATCCAATAGCTAAAGTATAAAAATTTGTAGTATTCATATGAGATATATATGCTTCCCACTTAGGTATGAACTCAGAAGGTGTTTTAGTAATTGTAAGACCTAAAAAATCTTTAATCTGAGTTGAAAAAAGTGTTACGGCTATACCGGATGTAAATCCTACTGTTATTGGATAAGGTATATACTTTATTAAGCTACCAAACCTCAATAAACCAAATAAAATAAGAATAATACCAGCCATAAATGTGGCGATTATTAATCCATCAATTCCATGGCTTTGAATTATGCCAAAGACTATAACAACAAAGGCACCAGTAGGTCCACCTATTTGAACTCTACTTCCTCCTAATAAGGAAATTATGAATCCAGCTATAATTGCAGTTATAAGACCTTTCTCAGGAGATACACCTGAAGATATACCTAAGGCAATTGATAGAGGTAAGGCAATAATAGCAACTATTATACCCGCAATTAAATCTTTAAAAAATTGTTCTTTTGAGAATCCATTCTCTTTATCACCTAATAAAGAGAGTAATTTTGGTTTATACATTGAAATATATCAACTCCTTATAAAAACAGTCGATTTCTATTATATTACTTAAATGGGAGGTTTACAATTTCGTGGAACGATTTGAAACGTTATTAATTAGAAAATATACCTTGTTTACGAAAAGTTTACAAAATGTTTTGGAGTGGTAACCTATGTTACAGAAGAATAGGGAAAGATAAAATATAATTAAAACATAATTTATATTTAGAGGTGAAAATATGAGCTTATTTTTAGGAAAAATACATTTTTGGTTATTTGATAAAATAAAATGGTTTGAAAATTTAGAAGATGAAGTTTTAGAAATGGCAAAAGAAAGAAATATGCCTGTAGATCAATGGGTTTCTTATGCTAACTTAACTTTTGGTGAGAAAACTCCAAACAAACCTTTAGATGAAATAATAGATGAAAGTAACATACATGGCTGGTTAGAAGCAAGAATAAATGCAGCTGAAGGTAGATGCGCATATTATATAACTAATATGCTTAATAGGGATAAATCTGTAAAAGAAGATTTAATTGAAATTTATAAAAAACAGGGTAGACTAAATGCTGAGGAATGTAAAAATCAATTAGATAAAGAGAGTGCTATTGAAATTTATACAGCCTTAAATGATTATATTTTGGATGGAATGCCTTGTGATAGAATAAATGAAGTTTTAGAAAATTCTAATGATAAAGTTGTATGGAGTATGAGTAGAGATTTACATAAGAGATTTTGGGATAATGTAGATGGAAATGTAGAAGAATTCCATAGTTTAAGAAATTCATGGATAACTACTTTTGTAAAGGAAATTAACCCTGAATTTGAATTTATAACTTATGAGAATGGAGATAAAGCAATATTAAGAAAATAAGTTTTAAGGTTAATTTTTATTTCTAAGGTAGAAGTAAACAAAAGAATATCAAATAAAATAGAATTATGGCATTTTGACCAAGACAAACATATTATAAAATATACCATGTTTAACATAGGAGGATAATATGTATTTGGCTCAAGGTGCCATTGTAAGTATGGACTTAGGTAAAGATCATATTAAAGGAGAAAATACATCAGATAAATTAAAAGAAAATATTAAAGATAAAATAAGATATTTCTTTAAAAAATTTATTATTAAGAATAATTTAAAATTTGTTGATTGTACTCCTTATAATGAAAAATTTTTTTCTAATGGAGAAGAACTAAAAAGCAGAGTTAAAAAAGTTAATCTCAGTCGTTCATCTTTACACATCACATTAAATATTGATTTTTCAAAAGAAAATGAGATACTCTGTTTAGTAAATGAATTTGATTCTAGAGGAAAAAAGTTTGCAGAAAATATATGTACATCATTTGAAATGATTCAGTATAAAAATAAAGGGATAAAAAATTCAGAAGTATATAACCTACTATACGTAAATAAGCCAAGTATAATGATAAATTTAAGTTTAGATATTGATGATGAAATTGAGATCGGTGAGAAATGCTCTTTTATAGCTGAAACCTTAGTAGACTCAATTTTGACTTTAGGAACGAAATAATAAAGGCTGAGAATTTCTCAGCCTTTATTTTTTACTCTATAAATTTCTGGCGTTGTTTCATCTATTACTTCAAAGCTATAACCACAAGTTTTGAAGTGGTCTATTACTGCAGGTAATGCTTTAACAGAGTTTTTGTTTATGGATCCACAATGCATTAAAAGAACTACGTAATCAGAGTTAGTAATACATTTTTTAAATATTGAATTTGGGCTAAGGTTAGGATTTAAAGAATCGGTACTATCTACAGTCCAATCATATATTCTAAATCCTTGGCTATGTAAGGTTTCTACTAAAGAACTAGTAAGTCTATAGGAACTATTATTTGAGCCAAAAGGAAATCTAAGAGAAAATACTTTTTTACCAATAACTTTTTCTATAGCTTCTTGTGCTTTAAGATTTTCTTGAATAAAAGAATTATTATTTCTATAAATTTTACTTCTTTCATGAGTAAAAGTGTGTACTCCTATAGTGTGTCCTTCATCATCCATACGTTTAACTAAATCAGGGTATTGTTCAACCTGTTCTCCTATTAAAAAGAAGGTAGCTTTGACATCTTTTTCTTTAAGTATGTTTAAAATATCCTCAGTAACCTTTCCACCGGGACCATCATCAAAAGTTAAAAAGATTTTTTTATTGTTATCCTCTAGTGTGATTGCATTAACAGTTCCTGAAGAAACGTTAATTAAAGAAAAAGATAAAATACATGTAATTAGTAAAAGTATAAATTTTTTCATTTTGTCACTTCCTTAATTTTTGTTTTTGTATTTAAGATGTCTTAATTAGTATTGTCAAAAGATCATTAAATATAAGAGCAAATATATAGTAATTTTGAAATTAATAATTGTTTTTTATTTTTTTCACTTTATGTTATAATTAATAAAATAAAAAATATAAAGAGAGTGATAATATATGGAGAAGTATTTAAAAATAGGATTAGGGATAATTATTGCAATACTTTTATTACAATTTGCATTTTTTATACTACCTTATGTTATAATTGGAGGGCTAATACTAATCTTTATAGGATGGGTATATTTTAAATTCATAAGAAAGTATGTTATTAAACGTAAAAATAAAAAGAGTACAACAGAAACTTATAGTTATAAATTCACAAAAGAAGAATATAAATCAGAGTCTGAAATGCAAGATGATGGACCTGTTATTGATGTTGATTTTGAAGAAGTAAAAGATGATAAATAAGGATTGATTACATGAATTTTAGAAAGTTAAAAATATTTTTTGAAACAGCTAAATGTTTAAATATGACTAAAGTAGCTAAGTCTATGTACATAAGCCAACCATCTATAAGTCAAGCCATAGCTGAGCTAGAAAGTGATCTTGATGTTAAGCTTTTTGATAGAATAGGAAAAAAACTTTATCTTACTCATGAAGGAGAAGTTTACTTTGAATATAGTAGAAGAATTCTAAATTTATATGAAGAAGCTAACAGCACCATAAGAAGTAGCAAAGAAGGTCAAAAGGGTAAAATTGTTATAGGAGCAAGTACAACAATTGGAGTTTACATACTTCCTGAATTAATAAAGGAATTTAATGAGTTACATAAAAATATAGAAATTTCTTTAATAATAGAAAATACTCAAATAATAGAACAGCTTATTATGGAAAACAAAGTTGACATTGCATTAGTTGAAGGACATGTAATGTCAGATGAGTTAGAGGTTTTAAGTGTAGGGCAAGATGAATTGATATTTATTGCTAATCCAAATAACCCTATATTTTTAAAAAATAAAATAACATTAAAAGATTTAGAATATGAAAAATTTATAATGAGAGAAGCAGGTAGTGGAACAAGAGAAGTTGTTGAGAACTATCTTATAAACAATGATTGTAATTACAATATGTATATGGAACTTGGAAATACTGAAGCTATTGTAAGAATTGTTGAAACGGGATTAGGTATAGCTTGCGTCTCTTGTAAAGCAATAGGAGATAAAATTAAGGATGGCTTAATAAAGCAAATAAAAATAGACGATGTGGAAATAAGTAGAGATTTATTTCTTATATATCATAAAGATAAGTTTATTTCTAAAAATTTAGAAGTATTTATAGAGGAAATCAAAAATTCAGACATATAAAAAAAGGATATTATACTTAGTATTAAGTATAATATCCTTTTTATCTTATAATAGATAAAAGAATATTGATATAAAATGACATAAACTTCCCAATAATATGAATATATGAAATATCTCATGAAATCCTAAGGCTTTAAATTCGAGAAACTTAGGTTTTAAAGCATATATTACTCCGCCAATTGTGTAAATTACTCCTCCTATTGCTAACCAAACTAAGGCTGAAGTAGGTATGTTTTTGAAAAATGGAATTGCGCCTAAAGAAATCCAGCCCATTCCTATATACATAAGAGTAGAAAGTATTCTAGGACAGTTAAACCAAACCATCTTAAATAAAATACCTAGTATTGTAAGGATTACTATTAGTGAAGTTATAAATATTTGTGCTTTACCTTCAAGTCCAATTAAGCAATAAGGCATATAACTTCCGCATATAAGTATAAAAATCATAGAATGGTCTAGACGTCTTAAAAATGCAATAGTTTCTTTTTTTGCATTAACTAAATGATAAATAGCAGAAGCGCTATAAAGTAAAATTAATGAAAATCCAAAAAGTATAACAGATAAAAGTGGTAATCCAATTCCATATACATGAGTAGCTTTAACTGTTAATGCTACTAGAGCAAATAAAGAAAGAATGGCTCCAAATAAATGAGTAAAACCATTTATGGGCTCTCTAAAAAATATATTTTTCATAACATACCTCCAAGGAATAATTTTAAGTAGTTTTCAAAACTACGTATTATCATATTACAATTATCATCTAAATATAGGAATAATTCAACCTTTAAATTAGATGGAAATTTAATAATATATATAGAATATTGCCAAATAGCTTGAATTTATTTTAAATTACTAATAATATAATATATATAGGATGAAATGTAGTTTTGAAAACTATGTAATGAATTAGAAATGTGAGGAAGGGATTTTATGAACTTAAATAGTTTATTAGAAAGTTTAAATTTAGATAAAAATATAGACTTAGATGACATACCAGAATTAGATTTATATATGGATCAGGTGATACAACTTTTTGAAAATAAATTAGGTGAAAATAAAAGATTTGAAGAGGATAAGATTTTAACTAAAACAATGATTAATAATTATGCTAAGGGCAAATTGTTAATGGAGATTAAAAATAAGAAATATACTAAAGAACATATTATATTGATGTGTTTTATATATAATATGAAAGGAATACTAGCTCTAAGTGATATAAAATTAGCTTTAGGAGATATAGTTGAGAAGTATAATAAAGAAGAAGTTGACTCTAATTATATAAGAGAATTATACAAATTGTATTTAAAAGGCCATGAAAAAAATTTAGATGACATAAATAAAGAAATTAGTACTGATTTAAATAATTTAGGAGAAAACTTTGATTCCTTAGAGAAGAGTGAAAAGAGATTGTTAATTTCTGCAATACTTGTAGATAAGGCTAATATGTATAAGAGATTAGCAGAAAAAATATTAGATTTTGAATAAAATAGGAAAAATATCAAAAGTATAATTTGTAACAATTTGTAAGAAGTAGCCATAATATATACTAATCATATGATAAAATTTAGGAGGTAGATTATGGACTACAAAGAGTACTGCAATTGTCAATATGGAGGAATGAATGATTTAGAAGAATTATTTGATGATGTAGACTGTCATAATGATAATGTTTGGGAATGTCATAATAATGATGATTGTGAATGCCATGATGAGAGTTGGGAATGTCATGAGGATGATAGAGATTGCTGTAAAAGAGCTAAACCAAAACCAATGCCTAAGATGGGAACTATTGAAGTTCAATCTTTATTAGGATGCTCAGATGGAGATCCAATAAGCGGAATGGCAATTCAATTATACAAAGTAGATTGTAATACTGGATTTGAACTTATAGCTTGCAAAGAGACAGATCGTTGTGGAAAAGTTGTATTTAAATGCTTAGAGGATGGATTATACGCTATTAAACAACCTGTAGATCGTTGTTATTTTGAAAATCCAGAATATTATCCATGTTATGAAGTATGTATCTCTCCAAGAAACAAATTTGCTAGAGTCATAATAATCAATAAGTTTAGGAAGAGAGAAGACGATTGTGATAGACCACCAAAACGTTGTAGGTGCAAAGATCTTGATGAGTGTAATAGTAAATCAAGACGTAGCAGATCAAAGCGTTGTAGTAGATCAAGGCGTTGCAGTAGATCAAGGCGTCGTAGTAAATCAAGACGTTGTAGATGCTGTGATTAATAGTGTAAATAATTAATAAAAATATTGTTTAGAGCTCATAGAGAAATCTGTGGGCTTTAATTTTTAAGAATAAAATTATATAATAGCTATAGTTTAATTCATAATAATTATATAGGTTAAACAAAAGAAAGGAAAATGATATGAGGATTAGAATTAAATATTTTGAGGGAGCAACTAAGTTGAAAAAAATAGTAAAAGGCAACTGGATAGATGTATATGCTAATAAGGATGTATTCGTTGAAAGTGAAGAAAGAGCTATGATACCTTTAGGTTTTGCCTTAGAACTTCCTAAAGGATGGGAAGGACATTTAGCACCTAGAAGTTCAACTTTTAAAAGCTGGGGAATAATACAAACAAATAGTGTAGGCGTTGTTGATGATACATACATAGGAGACAATGATCAGTGGCATATGCCAGTTTATTGCTTACAAGGAAAGCATGTTGAAATAGTGGATGGAAAAGAAATAAAAGGCTCTTGGGTAAGACAAGGAGATAAAATAGGACAATTCAGAATAATGGAAGTTATGCCAGAGATAGAATTTGAAGAGGTTTCTTCTTTTGGTAATGAAGATCGTGGCGGATTTGGTACTACAGGAGTAAAATAAGTTGAATATAAAAAAGGCATAGAGTATTAGGCTCTATGTCTTTTTTTATATTTGGCTATGTTTTAAAAATCACCATTGACCTAAAATATAGCTCTATATTTTAATCTTCTAGAGATTCAGAAAGTTCTTCCCAAGTTGCATAAAGAGAATCTATTTCTTCTTGAACTAAGTTTATTTCTTTATTAACTCTTATACTTTCTTCAGGATTTGAATAAACTTCCTCAGTACAAAGCATTCCTTGAAGTTTTTCAAGTTCTTCTTCCTTTTGAGGAATCATCTTTTCTATTTCTCTTAACTGAGCTCTTAAAGCTCTAGCTGATTTCTCAGCTGTTTTTTTCTTTTTTCTTTCCTCTTTAATTTGTGTTTTAGTTTTTCCTTGGTTTATTTCTTCATCTAAATCTTCGTATCTATTAGGATTAGCTTTTTTATCCATATAATAGTTATAATTTCCTAAATAAGTTTTAAGACCATCTTCTTGAAGTTCAACTATTTTATTGATAACTTTATTTAAGAAGTATCTATCATGAGAAATTACTATTAAAGTACCATCATAGCTTAAAATAGCATCTTCTAGTGCCTCTCTAGACATAATATCTAAATGGTTAGTAGGCTCATCTAGAAGGAGAAGATTAGCTTTTGAAAGCATAAGTTTTAAAAGGTTGATTTTACACTTTTCACCACCGCTTAAAAGAGAAATTTCTTTAAACACATCATCACCAGTAAATAAGAAAGATGCAAGATAATTTCTAACTTCAGTAGTAGTAAGGTTAGGAAAATCATCCCAAACCTCATCTATTATAGTTTTATCAAGATTTAAGTTAGATTGTTCTTGGTCATAATATCCTGTAAATACGTTTTTACCAAGAGAGACAGAACCTGAATCTTGTTTTATCATGCCCATTATTATTTTAAATAGAGTAGTTTTACCTCTACCATTTTCACCTATTAAAGCAACTTTTTCTCCACGTTTTAAATCTAAATTTACATTTTGGAATAGAAGATTATCATAGCTTTTCTTTAAGTTTTCAATATGAAGAACATCATTTCCGCTTTTAACTAAAGTTTCAAAACTTATTCTAGAAGCCTCTTTTATAACTTCAGGAGCTTCTAAACGCTCCATTTTATCAAGGGATTTTTGTCTACTTTCAGCAGCTCTAATACTTTTTTCTCTATTAAAGGAACGAAATTTTTCTATGATTTCTTCTTGTCTTTTTATTTCAGCCTGTTGTAGGTTATAAGCTTTTAATCTAGCCTCAATATCTTTCTTTCTAAGTTCAAGAAACTTAGTATAACTTGCGTTATAGCAATGTATTTTTCCACCTATAAGCTCAAAAGTAGTATTAGTTACAGAATCTAAGAAAAATCTATCATGGGAAATAACAAAAACAGTTCCTTTATAATTATTAAGATATTCTTCAAGCCATTCTATAGCTTCTAAATCTAAGTGGTTAGTAGGCTCATCTAAAAGAAGTAAATCTGGTTTTCTTAAAAGCAATTTACAAAGAGCAAGTCTAGTTTTTTGCCCTCCACTAAGATTTATGATTGGAGTGTTGAAATCTTCTTCCAAGAATCCTAATCCTTTAAGAACTCTAGAAATTTCTCCTCTAAAAGTATAACCACCCCTATTTTCATAAAGCTCCTGAGAAAGAGTGTAGTCTTTTATAAGCTTATTATGATACTCTTCCTTGGAAGCATCATAAGGTTCATTAAGTTTTTCTTCTAAATTTTTAATTTTATCCTCAAGTTCAGTTAAAGAGGAGAATACAGAAAGCATCTCATCATAAATAGTATTTTCACTATCTAAAGATAAATTCTGAGAGAGATATCCTAGTGTTTTGTTTTTATCTAAAAATAATTCACCGTTATCATAATCAATTTGCTTGGTAAGAATTTTAAATAGAGTTGATTTTCCTTCTCCATTTGGACCTATTAAACCAACTTTGTCACCTTCATTTATATTAAATGTTACATCTTTTAAAATCTCATCAATACCAAAACTTTTAGTTAAGTGTCTACAGCTTAAAATAATCATTTTAAAACTCCCATCATTGAATTTATAGTATTAATCAATACAATTATACTAATAATGAGATATTTCATCAAATTAAATGTATTAATAGTCAAGGAATTAGGTATATATTAAGTTTTTTAAGAACCTAATTTAGCCCGTGAGAATAATATATACTATTGGAGTGATGTGGTATGAATAATAATTATAGAGATTTGTTTATAGGTATTAATGATGAAATAACTATTTATAATGGGAAAAAAGTAGTGCCAATTAATTTAGATAATGGGGCTACTACGCCTGCTTTAAAAGAATGCTTACGGTGTGTCAGTGATATGCTATATGTATATAGTTCAATAGGAAGAGGAAAAGGATATAAAGCTAAATTTTGCAATGAATTCTATGAAAATTCAAGAAAAAAGATTCTAGAGTTTTTTCATGTTAAAAATCCTGATGACTATACAGTTATATATGTAAAAAATGCTACGGAGGGATTAAATCTTTTAGCTAATTCCTTAGTAAATAAGAAGGATTATGTAATAAGTACTAGAATGGAACATCATGCAAATGATCTTCCTTGGAGAGAAAGTAGTAATGTAGTATATGTTGAGGTTGATGAATTAGGACTTTTAAAAAAAGACGAGATAGAAGAATTAATTAAAAAGCACAAAGGAAAGGTAAAGTATTTAACAATAACAGGAGCATCTAATGTAACAGGATATTTAAATCCAATAAATGAAATAGCTAAAATAGCTCATGAACATGGAGTAAAACTAATCGTAGATGCTGCACAGTTGGTCGCTCATAAAGCGATAAATATGGGGGGGACAGGAAATAATGACCATATAGATTTTCTTGTTTTTTCAGCTCATAAAATGTATGCTCCTTTTGGAACAGGCGTTGTTATTGCATTAAAGGAAGTTATAAAAGATAAAGAACCTTTGCTAAAAGGTGGAGGAGCCGTGGATTTAGTTTCAGATAATAAAGTTTACTGGGATAGTGAGCCAGAACGATTTGAAGCTGGTACACCTAATATAATAGGGGTTTGTGCGCTCTTATCTGCTATTAGAGTAATAAATTCTATAGGGTTTGAAAATATAGAATTAACAGAGAATACTTTAAAAAGGTATTTGCTAGATGGATTAGAACGCATGCCTGATATAATAACATATGGAGATTCTAAATGTGAAGATAGAATTGGAGTGGTAGTATTTAATGTGAAAGACATTCATCATGATATAGTATCAGAAGGACTAGCAAATTTTAGGGGAATAGATATTAGAAATGGTACTTTTTGTGCTCATCCTTATGTTAGAAGATTATTAAAGCTTAAAGATGAAGAATTTTTAAAGTTTGCCTATAGTAGCAAACCTAGGCCAGGCATGCTTAGAACAAGCTTAGGACTATATAATAATAAGTACGAGATAGATGAATTTTTAAATACTTTAGAAATAGTTAAGCAAAAAGATTTTAAGCTTTGAAGTTTATTCTAAATAAATTCTTTTGTGGATTTAACTTAAGAATTTATTTAGAATATTTTTGTGCAAAAATCACAGAAATAAAATAGTTTTCTTGTATAATAATTATATAAGAAATTAAAAAAGTAAGGAGAATAGATATGAAGAAACCATCAGAATATCATAAAGAAGGATATACATGTGCAGAGGCTATAATAAAGTCTTATAATGAGGAATTTAATAAGGATATACCTGTTGCTTTAGGAAGCGGTATGGGAACAGGTATAACTGTTGGAAGCTTATGTGGAGCTATTAATGGGGCAGTAGTAGCTATTGGATTTATAAAAGGAAGAGAAAGCAATGAAGAAAAGAATGAAGCAAGAGCTTATTCAAGAGAGCTTATAAATAGAATAAGAGAAGAATTTAATTCAGAAATTTGCTTAGATTTAAAAAAGAATAAGGTAAGCTGTGCAGAAATAATAGATTTTTCATATGAGGCATTAAAGGATGTACTTAAAGAAAAATAAAAGACATGCATTTGATGCATGTCTTTTTTTAAATGTGGGTAATTTGAGTAAAATAATATCTATAAAACAAAACTATGATAAAGAGGAAGAGAATCTCTATCCTCGAAATCGCTAATTAAAGGTTTAAGGTATGATAAACCTTCTTCAGTAATATTATTACATTCTGAGTTTATCCATTCAGTTGGGAAGTATTTTATATTATTAGCTACTTTATCTGCTTCAATTAAGAAAGTAGAGCTCTTATATGGGAATGAAGACTCTCTCTTTATTGCTATCATATATCCACCTTCAGAAGTTGTAGAAGCTTCTAAAGCGGCTTGTCCTACCATTACAGCTTCATTTACATCTATTTGTGATGATGAATGCATAGCACATCTTTGTAAAGTATTAAGCTCTAAAGATTTAACTCTGTTTGTTATACTAGCTTGAATTATTAAGTTCTTTAAGTAAGCTCCTACACCACCTAATTGAGCATGTCCAAATGAATCGCCATTTGCTATTGTTTCAGTAAGAAACTTTCCATTTTCATCTTTTAATCCTTCAGAAGCTACTATATATACATGTTTCTTTTCTTTAAATATTCTAGCTACGTCAGTTAAAAAGCTTTGTACTGAAAATGCTCTTTCAGGTAAATATACTAGGTCAGCACATTGAACTCCATTTATAGTTGCTAAAGCACCAGCGGCTGCTAACCAACCTGTATCTCTTCCCATAGTTTCAACTATGAAAATTCCATTGTTAGTATAAACTTTTGAGTCTAAATAAGTTTCTAAAACAGCGGTAGATATAAACTTTGCGGCACTACCAAAACCAGGTGTATGATCTGTGTGCATTAAATCATTATCTATTGTCTTTGGAATTCCAAAGAATTTTATATCTATATTTTTAGCCTTTGCATAAGCATTTAATTTGGCTGTTGTATCCATTGAGTCATTTCCACCTACGTAGAAGAACGCCTTTATATCAAGTGAATTTAATATTTCAAGAAGTTTTAAATATTCTTCTTCACTTTCCTGTAGTGGTTTTAATTTGTATCTACAAGAACCTAAACCAGATGCAGGTGAATTCTTGAATCTTTCTAATTGAAGATCATCAAGTTCTGAAAGGTTTATTATAGTTTTATTTAATATACCTTCTATTCCATTTAATCCACCATAAACATTTTCATATAATTTTAGTTCTTTGTTAGCCTTAACTAATCCATAAACGCTTGAGTTTATTACTGAAGTTGGACCACCAGATTGAGCTATAATACAATTCATTTAAAAAATCTCCCCTTTATGTTAAACACATTAATCCTTAGAAAAAGCAAATGTGATATACTATTTCGTCTAATGTCATACTCTATTTATTAATATACACTATGTTTATTAAAAAATAAAGTGAAAAATATAAAAAAAATTATGTTTTTTTTATAAATAAAATCTTCGATATGTGTTTAAACATTGAAATTACTAGATTTAAATAGTTTATAGACTGAATATTAATAGGATATACTATTTAATAAATAGAGTATCACAAATGAAAATGTTTTCTTTGAGATGAAGAGTATTAAAGAGAATTTATAAATATATTGCTATTCAAGTTTTTTTTATGTGATATAATTTATAATAATGATTTAAATATTTGTTTAGGAGATTGTTATGGAAGTAAAAGAAATATTTAAGGCTAAGGGAGTAAAGATTACCAAAGCTAGATTATTAATATATGATTTATTGAAGGAAAGTGATAGAAGTATTACTGCCGATTATATATATAGTAAGTGTACTGATATAAATTTATCTACAGTATATAGAACTTTAGAAGTATTTTTAGAAAAAGATTTAATAGATAGATTTGAATTAGGAGATGGAAAAAGCTCTTACAAGTTAAAAGATAAAAACATTCATAAACATATTTTAGAGTGTGATTTATGTCATAAGGAAATAGAAGTTCCATGTCCAATGCAACAGGTTGAGGAGCTTTTGAGAAATCAAACAGGCTTTAAGATTAAAGAGCACAATTTAACTTTAAAAGGTATATGCGAAGAATGTATTGATGAAAATAAAAAATAGAATAGTAGTCAGCTTTGGGAAAAACTACTTTTAAATAAAGTGTTTACAAAAAGAAAATAAGTGCGTATAATCATTAATAATAAATTAAAAATATTCCCCATATATTTCTGAAAATAGGGTTCAGATGTTTCTACGAGATAACCGTAAATATTCTCACTATGGGTAAATCGGCATATTAATGATCATAATTAGTATTGATTTACCTAAATCAATACTAATTTTTTTTTGTTTATTAAAAGATTTAGAGAGGAGAAACAAATGAAGAGCTTATTAGAGAAGATTTTCAAGCTGAAAGAGAACAAAACCAATGTAAAAACAGAAGTTATAGGAGGGTTAACTACTTTTGTTACTTTTGCCTATGCATTATTAGTTATTCCGAACATTCTTAAAATTGGAGGCATGAATTCATTAGGAGTTAAGGGAGATGCTGCTGCTAACTTAACGATAGCAAGTGATCCGATCATATCTTCTGCTTTCGCTTCAGTATGTATAGCTGCCGCAGTAGGTACTTTAATAATGGCCTTTTATGCTAATTTACCATTTGTATTAGCGCCAGGATTAGGGTTAGTATCATTTTTTGCTTACAATATATGTATAAAATTAGGATTTTCTTGGGAGGAAGGTTTAGCAGCTGTATTTATTTCAGGACTTTTATTTATAGTAATTACTCTTACATCTATAAGAGAAAAAATAGTACAAGCAATTCCAGAAAATATTAAGTTTGCAATAACAGCAGGAATAGGACTTTTCATAGCATTAATAGGATTAAAGAGTGGAGGAATTATTGTTGCAAATCCAGCAACTTTAGTAGCCTTTGGAGATTTTACTGATAAATATGTTTTACTTTCTATAATAGGTCTTATCATAACCTCTATATTAGTTGCAAGAGAAGTAACTGGAGGAATGCTTTTAGGAATAATAATAACTACTATAATTGGAATACCAATGGGAGTAACTAATTTGATAGGAATTAAACTTTTTTCATTACCAAACATAGGAAGTACATTTTTTGCTATGGATATAAAAGGACTTTTAACAAGCAATGGGGATGGGGTTCTGGGAGCACTTCTTACAATATTTATGGTTGTAATAACTTTAAGCTTAGTAGACTTATTTGATACTATCGGAACATTAGTTGGAACAGCTCAGAGCTCAGGAATGGTAGATGAAAATGGACAAGTTAAAAATTTAAGAAGAGCCTTAGCATCAGATGCACTTGGTACTACAGTGGGAGCTATGCTTGGAACAACTACTTTAGCCACAGTTGTAGAATCAGCTGCAGGTATATCTGCAGGGGCTAGAACTGGGTTATCCAATGTAATTGTGAGTATATTATTAATAGTATCTTTATTCTTTAGTGGAATAATAGGAATTGTTCCTCAAAGTGCAACTGCACCAGCATTAATAATAGTTGGAGTATTAATGATGGGAGCAATTACTCAAATAGATTTTTCAGACTTTACAGAGGCAGTACCAGCTTTCTTCACAGTAGCTATGATGCCTTTTACATATTCTATAGCTAATGGAATAGCTATAGGAATGATTTTTTATCCAATAATGAAAGTTGTAACTGGAAAAGGAAAAGAAGTTCATAAAGTTATATATATATTTGCGTTTTTATTTATTCTTAGATTTATATTAATGCCGGATTAATAGTTATTTAAATTGGCTATGAAATAATGGAAGAAATTATTCATTATTTCATAGCTTTTTTTATTGAATTGTATAAACTCACAAAAAAGAAATTATAAAGAAAATCTTAATAAAAACTAAAATTTGTTCATTGTTTAAAGTAATTAGATTACTTAAAATGAGGTGAAAAGGGGTGATTATTATATGATAAAATTTGAGGAAAAAAAGAATAATAATTTAACTATAGTAAATATATATAATTTCATAAGAAAAACAGTTTATCCAAGTGGAGAGTTTGTTGAGGATGATTTTCAAACAGTAGTTCAAGAAATTGAATTAATAAAGCAATATGGTTTTCCAGCAACATATGCATTAAAACATGATGCTTTAATGGATGAAAGGTTTGTAAACCTTATAAAAGAATCTATAGATGAGTATGATGAAGTTGGAGCATGGTGGGAAATAACAGAGCAATTAGCTAATAAAGCAGGAGTAATCTGGAAGGGAGAAACTCCTATTGATGATCACGTTGATAAAGGATATTCACTAGGATATAGTCCAGAGGATAGAATTAAAATGGCTGATGCTTATATGAAAGATTTTAAAGATATATTCGGGTATTATCCTAAGACAGTAGGTTCTTGGGTTATAGATATAAGAACTTTAAATTATTTAAAGGAGAAATATGGAGTAATAGGAGGAGCTATTTGTAGAGATCAAATAGGAACTGATGGCTTTACTCTTTGGGGTGGATATTTCAATCAAGCTTATTATCCAAGTAAATTAAATGAATATATTCCAGCTCAAAGCAAGGAAATGCAATTAGATTTACCTTTATTTAGGCTTTTAGGACCAGATCCAATATATAATTTTGAAGAAGGATTACGCCCAGAATTAAAAGGCGTTCATACATTAGAGCCAGCATGGATAATTGGACAAAGTAAAGAATGGGTAGATTGGTTTTTTGAGTGTTTAACTGATGAAGAGGCTTTAGGTTTTTCTTATGCTCAGGTAGGACAAGAGAATACATTCTTATGGAATACCATGTATAAGGGGTATGAAGTTCAAATAGAACAAATTTTAAAATTAGAAAAGGAGAAGAAAGTTAGGGTTGAAACCTTAGTGGAAAGTGCTCTTTGGTATAAGAAAAGATATAAGTTAACACCTCCAACTACATTTGGAGCTAAAAAGGACTGGAATACTTATAATATGAAAACTTTATGGTATAACAGTAGATTTTATAGAAGTAGTTTTTTATTTGAAAACAATGTTTTAAGTATAAGAGATATCCATTTATTTAATGAGAATTATAAATCTAGATATTATGAGAACTCACTAAATAGTAATGAAAGTATATTTGATGCTTTGCCTTTAATGAGACCACATTATTGGAAAAATGAAATAGATGAAAGACCTGAAATAAGTTTCGTTAAAGCAAAAAGAATTGGTGTATATGAAAAAGTGAAAGGAAAATATTTAAACTTTAAATCAATTGGAGAGGAGAAATATGAAATTTTATGGCAGATTCATGAAGGTGAGGATATAAGAATTCTTTGTAAAGAAGATAAGATCAAGATTAATTTTAATGTGAAATCTCCTGAAAAATATATGATTTGTTTAAATACTTTACCGGTTCTTAAGGAATTAAATTCAAATACAATTTTATGTGAACACAATAATTTTAAGTATAAAGTTTCTTTAATTAAGGGTGAGTTTACAATAGATGAGGATTCTAAAATATTAATAACTTCTGATGATGGTGAAATTATTATTGACTTAAATACAACTAATAAAATAACTAAGGAAAAGGAATTTTTTAATGATGAATATTTGAAAAATATAGAAAAAATAGATGGATATATACCAGAATATAAAAGATATGATAAAAGTAATAAAGTTAAGTTAAGAGCTTTTAGACCTATTGTAAATATTGATACTTTATTAGTGAATAAACCTTTTACTAAAGAGATTCTTTTAGGGAAAAAAGATAAAAAAGGAGAGATTAGATATACATTAGATGGAACTGAGCCAAATGAGAATTCAACTTTATATAAGGAGCCAATAGTTGTTAATGATAGAGCATTTATAAAAGCAAAAGTTTTTAAAGAAGGATACAAGCCAAGTAACACTATTGAAAGTAGGATATATGTTACTTTACCAATATCTGATATTAAAGGATTAACAAATCCTACGAATCATTATATGTACAATAAAAATGGAGTTTATGATTTAATTGATGGACAAAAAGGGAGTTTACATTATACTGACGGAAGATGGCTTGGATATACTGAAGATATGGAAGTAATAGTTGACTTAGGAGAAATAAAAGATGTTAAAGAGGTTATGGTAGGCTTTTTACAAGATACAAGAGCCTGGATTTATTATCCTAAGTTCGTAGAATTTTATTCTTCAATAGATGGGGAAGAGTTTTTTCTTTTAGAAAGAGAAGAAAAAGATAGTGATGAAAAGAGAGAGGAGGTTGGTAAAAAAGACATTGTTGCAAGAAAAGAGAGTAAAGCTAGGTATATTAAGATATTTGCGAAAAATGAAGAGGTATGTCCATCATGGAGTATAATGCCTGGTGAGGGGCCAACATTCATGTTTGTAGATCAAGTTACCGTATTATAAAAATATTTTAATTTATTTAGATTAAATATAATATGAATTATAATGTGTAATAATAATTTTTTTGAGATACACAGGGGGAAAAATGGACAAGAGAATTGACTTAACAGAAGGAAAAATAACAAGCAACCTTATAAAACTTTCAATACCAATTATGGCAACTTCTTTCATACAAATGGCTTATAGTATGGCTGATATGCTCTGGGTTGGTAGAATAGGAAGTAATGCTGTAGCAGCCGTTGGAACAGCTGGATTCTTTCCATGGCTTGGTATGGCTTTTGTAATGATTTCTAAAGTAGGAGCCGAGATTAAAGTCGCACAGAGTTTAGGAAGACATAATATTGAAAGTACAAAGGATTATATAAAGAGTGCATTTCAAATCAATATTATACTTGCTATTTTGTATTCAATAATTCTACTTTTATTCAATAGTCAGTTAATAGGGTTTTTTAATTTAGGAGATGCAGAAGTTATAAAAATGGCTGAGACCTATTTAATTGCTGTTGCCTTAGGAATGATATTTAATTTTTTAAATCCTGTCTTCACAGCAGTATTTACAGGTTCAGGAGATAGTAGAACTCCTTTTATAGCAAATACAATAGGGTTAATATTTAATATAATATTTGATCCAGTTTTAATATTTGGAATAGGAATATTTCCAGAAATGGGTGTTTTAGGTGCAGCCCTTGCAACTGTTATAGCACAGGCCATAGTTACATTTAGTTTCTTATATATAATGATAAAGAGTAAGGCTGAATACTTAAGGATAAATTTATTTAGTGGAATAAAGATAAATTGTATGAAAACACTATTCCATATTGGATTACCAGCAGCTCTTCAAAGTGGATTATTTACTGTTTTTTCAATGTTTATAGGGAAAATAGTAGCTATCTTTGGTCCAGTACCTATAGCTGTTCAAAAAGTAGGATCACAGGTGGAAGCTATTGCTTGGATGACAGCAGGAGGAATTTCTACCGCTTTAAGTAGTTTCGTTGGTCAAAATTATGGAGCTGGAAAGTTAAAAAGAATAACTAAAGGTTTCAATATAACCATGATAATTTCTCTTATAGTAGGAGTTTTCGCTTCGGCTGTATTGATATTTTTTGGAGATGAGATATTTAGAGTATTTATACCAGAAGCACAAGCTATTGAACAAGGAACAGTTTATTTAAGAATACTTGGTTATTGCCAAATTCTTGTGTGTGTTGAAATAACAACAACAGGCGCATTTAATGGACTTGGAAGAACCTATATTCCTTCAATAGTAAGTATATTACTAACTGGTGCTAGAATTCCAATGGCATATGTCCTTTCAAAGCCAGAGTTTTTAGGCTTAGATGGAATTTGGTGGGCTATAACTATAACTGGCGCTTTAAAGGGAGTAGTAGTATACGCTATATATAGATATCTTTATAAGAAGAATAAACTTTTCAAAGTTTATAAAGACAATAATGAATTAGAGTGTGTAAGTATATAATCTTTAAAATTGGGAAATTTTAAAGTGGTCATAAAAGAGTAATTAAGATTAAAACTATTTTAAAAGATAATTCAAGTTAAAAAAAGTCTATAAGTAGATATTAAAAATATCTTATAGACTTTTTTTAGTATAGTTATTAAATTCATTTTATAACTTTTTTCTGTTTAAAAGTAATGCAAATATAAGAACCACTACAGATGTTAAAGCTATGGTTCCTCCTGGAGCTAAATCAAATAGAGAAGCCAAGATTAAACCACTTAAAACATCTATAACCCCTATTATCATTGATATAACAAGAGATGTAGAAAAGCCTTTCTTAAATTGCATTGCTGTAGCTGCAGGTATAACTATTATTGAAGATATAACTAGTATTCCCATAACTCTAATTGAAACAGAAATAGTAGCACCTACTATGATTGTAAAAATATAATTTATAAGTTTAGTGTTTATTCCAGCAACTTTAGCGCCTTCTTCATCAAAGGTAGTATAAACTAGCTTGTTATATAAGGAAAATATGCCTATGAAGCAAAGTAAGGAAACTAATGCTATAATTATTAAATCAGTTCTTGAAACCGTTAGTATGCTTCCAAATAAAAAAGAATTAACTGTTGTACTGGACTTACCGCTACTAACTAATATTAAGGCTAAACCTAAACTAAAAGTAAGTATAATAGACATAGATAATTCCGCATATTTCTTATAATAATTTCTTAATACTTCTATAAGTAATGCACAAATAGTAGTGAATACAAAGGCTGTTAAAAGAGGATTAACGCCAAATACTAATCCAATTGCAACTCCAGCAAAGGATGAGTGAGAAAGAGTATCCCCTATCATTGAATATCTCTTTAATACAAGAAAAAGTCCTATGCATGGGCATAGAAGAGATATTATAAATCCGGCCATAAATGCATTACGCATAAATTCAAATTGAAACATATTTTGTATAATAGACATGTTTTAAAGAGCCCTTTCTATATAAATTCATTATTCATTTTATTAAGTTTTTTTATATATTCATCAGTTTTAAATAAAGTAGCATTTGCATTTTTTAATTCAAGAATATATGATGAATATTTAATAGATTTTCTTATATTATGCTCAACGCATATAATAGTCATTTCTTTCTCCTTATTTAATTTATAAATAAGTTCATATATATCTTTTTGAGTTTTTTCATCTATTCCTGTGGATGGTTCATCTAGTATCAGTATATCTGGATGACCAATTAAGGCTCTTGCTATAAAAACTCTTTGTTGTTGACCACCAGAAAGAGAACCAATTAATCTGTTTTTAAAATCTAACATATTAACAGCTGAAAGAACTCTGTCTATTTCACCTTTGTCTTTTATTTTTAGAGTTTTTAAATGTGTTTTTAATATTTCATAAACCGTAATGGAAAATTGAGAGTTGAAATTATCAATTTTCTGAGGAACATACCCAACACTATTTAAATTTATTTCAATATTTCCTTTAATAGGTTTTAAATATCCTAAAAGAAGTTTTAAAAGAGTAGTTTTAGAACTTCCATTTTCTCCTACTATTGAAATAAACTCATTTTTAGGTAAGGATAAGTTTATATCATCAAGTTGATAGGGTTTTTTACCACTATAGGAAAAGGAAAGATTATTTATTTTTATCAAATCGTATCACTCCTAGTATAATTCTAAATAAATTATACATTGATTTTGTGGTAAGTGCAAATAATTTGCATTTTAAGTTAATCTCTCAATTCTTTTTAAATTCCAAATAGAATTTTTGTTTTTTTCAAAGTAAGCATTGCAAGAAATCGATTTATGAGGCTTTTCGTAGCTCAGTCCATTAATTTGGACAACAGCTATATCTTCATCTAAAAATGATAATTCGAAGTTTTGAATTGTTAAAAGACTATTTTCCATATTTCCTTTGGTGGTTAAATTTTCAGTAGCGAAGTATAAATCTTTACACTTTTGTTTAACATAAATTTTATTAATGATAAAAGCACTTGAAAATATAATTATAAAAAATAAAGATATTGCTAAAATTAGGCGCCTAAGTAAAAACTTATTCATAAAACTCACCTCTATTTATAATGATATAGAAGTATATTACCATAATTTTACAAAAGTATAAAGAGTAAAAGTGTTACATTATTTATATATGTCATATATACACTTGAAAATATAAAAAGAAAATTTATAATTAGTATATATGACAAAACAGGAAAGGATGATATAGTATGGATTTTTCTTCATTAGTTATAATGGAAAAAGAGAAAGAGAGTGGAGCTATAAAAGGAGAATTAGGAAGTTATTCCGTTGGAGATGGAACTAATTATATTAAAAAATTATATTGTGTAGATGGAGATGTAAGTCTATTTTTTGATACTGATAAAGATGTTGAAGAATGGGAGTTTTCAGCAATATATGATCTATTTAATGTGGAGGCTCTTACTTCATTAGGATATATAGTAGAAGAGTTTGATGAAGAATATAATCCAACTTGGGTGGTTAAATTTAAGTTTGATGATGAACATGAGGAAATGAGAGCAATTTTAAATGAGGTTTGCTCAATAATAAATGAACAGATGAATAAGGTATTTGAGGATATAAAAGGAAAAGAAGAAGATTATAAATAATATTTGAAAGGAGAATTATAATGAGTGAGGTTAAAAAGCTTAGAAGAAGAGAGGAAATTCCGGAAAGTGATAAGTGGAGAATTGATAAAATTTATGAAACTCCGACTCTTTGGAATGAGGAGTTAAATCAATTAAAAAATGAAGCTCCAAGATTAAAAGATTTTGAAGGGAAATTAGGAAATAAGGAAAGTTTAAAAGAATTTCTTGCATTAAGTGAAAAGTTAAGTAGAAAACTTGGAAAACTATATGTTTACGCACATATGAGAAGTCATGAGGATACATCTAATTCTGAAATGCAGACTCTAGTAAATAAAATAGACCCATATTCAGCAGAGTTTTCAAGTTACACTGCTTATTTTGTTCCAGAAATACTAAGTTTAAAAGAAGGAACAATTGAAGGATTTATAAAGGAAGATAAGGATTTAGAGAAATATAAAATATACTTTGAGATGATATTAAATGAAAAGCCACATATATTATCAAAAGAAGTAGAGGCGATTTTAGCATCTGTTTCAGATTGCTTGGGAGCGGCAGAAAATATATATTCAATGCTTACTAATTCAGATATTACTTTTGGAGAAATAACTGATGAAAATGGAGTTAAAGTAGAATTAAGTGAAGGTAACTATAGTTCTTTCATAAAGAGTAAAAATAGAAAAGTAAGAGAAGATGCATTTAAACTTTTATTTGGAACATATAAAAAGTATGAAAATACATTAGCAACAAGCTTAGCTAGTTCTATTAAAAATTTTGTTTTTGAAAGCAAAACAAGAAAATATAATAGCTCTTTAGAAGCTTCTTTAAAGCCTAACAATATTCCAGTAGAGGTATATTATAATGCTTTAAATACTGTAGATGAAAATATTGAGGCTCTTCATAGATATGTTGGAATAAAGAAGAAACTACTTAATTTAGATGAGATGCACATGTATGATTTATATGTGCCAGTTATAGAAGCTGAAAAAGAGCATTTAGAATATAAGGATGCTATAAAATTAGTTGAAGAAGGATTAAGACCTTTAGGAAAAGAATATTTAGACATATTTAATGAAGGAATAAATGAAGGTTGGATAGATGTATATGAAAATAAAGGTAAGAGAAGTGGTGCTTATTCATGGGGAACATACGATACTATGCCATATGTTCTTTTAAACTATAATTATGAGTTAAATGATGCTTCAACTTTAGCTCATGAAATGGGGCACTCAATACATTCTTACTATACTAGAAAAACACAACCTTATATATATGGAGATTATAGTCTTTTCTGTGCAGAGGTTGCTTCAACAACAAATGAAATATTACTTATACACCATTTAATAGAAAATGAAAAAGATAAGAATAAAAAATTATATCTAATAAATCAAGAGTTAGAGCAAATAAGAACAACCGTATTTAGACAATTAATGTTTGCAGATTTTGAGCTTAAGACTCATAAAGCTATTGAAAATGGAGAAGCTCTTACTTCAGAAGAATTATGCAAAATGTGGAAAAATATAAATGTGAAATATTTTGGGGAAGATATGATTGTAGATGAAGAAATTTCTATAGAATGGGCTAGAATACCTCACTTCTATTCTGATTTCTATGTATATCAATATGCCACAGGATATGCAGCAGCAGCTTCTTTTGCAAATTCAATACTTACAGGAGGAGAAGAAGCTGTTGAAAAATATAAGAGTTTCTTAAAAGCTGGAGGATCAATGTATCCTATAGATACATTAAAAATGGCAGGAGTAGATATGACAACTTCTAAGCCACTTAAGGATACTTTAGACAGATTTAACGAGCTTTTAGATATGTTAGAAGAAATAATTTAGAAGATGAGGAGAGGCTATGAGTAGATTTGAGCAAGATTATTTCAATTTGCTAATAAATAATTATGGTTTTTATGTAGAAGATCTAAAAGGAGAAAATAATAAAGAATTATGGATAGCTATAAAAACTGTCAATAATGAAGGAAAGTATGCGGTTATAATATCTAAATCTTATGAAGAAGATGAGAATTTTAAAATAGCAGAAGATTATTTAAAAAGTTTAGATAAACCTTATTCTCTTCATAATATAATTCTTTATAAAAACTATAATAGTGTTGAAGGAGAGGAAGATGATTTTTCTATAGATAAGAATTATCATAGAATAATTGTTGATGCTCAAAAAAAGGAAGTTTTAAAAAGTGATAGAAGCTCTGAGCCTCTAGTTAAAATATTAGAATTTTTATTAAAGAAGAAAGAAGAACCTAAAATTCCGTGGTATAAGAAAATAAGATGTGGAAAAGTAACAGGTATTTTAATTGGTTTAAATATCTTAGCTTTTTTAACTTGTCTTATTGTAGCTACTGTTTTAGGAGCTGGCTTTTTTAAGAATTTGTTAAGTGTAAATCCACAGATTCTATACTTGATGGGTGCTAAGCATAATAATGCAATACTTCTACATGGGGAGTATTATAGATTAATAACATCTATGTTCTTACATGCTGGAATAATTCATCTTTTATTTAATATGTATGCTTTATATATATTAGGTGATTTCATAGAACGAGTGTATGGAGCAAAAAAATATCTAGTTATTTATTTTGTGTCAGGAATAATAGCTGGTATATTTAGCTTGTATTTCTCTCCAGTTATGGGCGTTGGGGCTTCAGGAGCGATATTTGGACTTTTAGGTGCTGCCCTAGTTTTTGCTTATTATGAAAAAGATAGAATTGGTAAGGGATTAGTAACCAATATAATAATCATTATATTATTAAATGTATTTATTGGTTTATCAATGACTAGCATAGATATATCAGCTCATTTTGGTGGATTTATAGGTGGAGCTATATTAGGTCTTTTCTTCCATAATTATAAAGTAATAAAAAATAAATAAAAATACAAAATCCTCTGTGAGTAAAACAGAGGATTTTTTGTATATAATATTTGGTTTGGAGTAATTAAAGTTTCTAATACAGTAGCTAGAAACAATTATTATTATACAGTGTTAAAAAAATAAGTCTAATTAATTCTATAAGTTTTACCAAGGTAAGTTATGGATGAAATTATTGTTTATTTATAGTATCTTTAATATTAGAATATTCTTTAAAAGAATATTGTCTTTTAGCTAGACTTTAGATTCACTTAAAATCAATGCATGTTTAAGCAGAGAATAATATCTAAAAGAACTTTGGTACATTATTTAGTAAATGGTACCCACTGGAGGATTTACCTTTAAAATCATATGCAAATAAGATATACTAAAAGATGGTTAACTATTAAATAAATAGGGGGAGAAGTACTTTGCAAATTTCAAATATAGACATAAAATTAAGCGCAGATGATTTAATGAGTTTTATTAATGATTTTGTAAAAATAGAAGGATTAGAAATAAAGAGTTTAAAAATAAATAATACAATAGAAGTAGAAGGAGTATTTAAAAAAATTCTTGCACTTGGATTTAAGGCAACAATAGATGTTCTAGGCTTGGAAGGAGATAACTTAGTTATTGAGTTTTCTAAGGCTAAACTTATGAGTGTTGGAATTTTAAAGCCTTTTAGAAAGATAGGACTTAAAATAGCTCTAAAAGGTTTTAAAAATCAAGGAATACTAGTGAAACAGGATAAAATACTTATAAGCTATAAAACAATATTAGGTAAGATACCTTTTTTAAATTTAAACTTTAAGGAGTTAAGAATTCAAGAAAATACTTTAAACGTAAATTTAGAAAAGATAGATGTTGAACTTTCAAAATTAAAAGAGCCAATGGTAGAAATTGAGGTAAGAAAAGAAATTGAGCATGAAGAAAAAACTGATGACTACATTATGAGTATAGATGTAGAAAAAGTTGAGGATATGTACACAAGTAGTAGAGAATATGTAGTTGAACATATTCCAGAAAAAGCTAAGGATTATAAAGATTACATAATGTTTATACCAGATATAGTAGCTTTAATCTTTAGACTCTTAAAAGATAATAGAGTTCCAGTTAAAACTAAAGCTGTAGTAGGAGCTTCGTTAGTCTATGTAAGTTGTCCTTTTGATATATTACCAGATAAAATACCGTTCATAGGGGCATTAGATGACATAAGTGTTGTATTTTTTGCTTTAAATAGAATAATAAATGATGTAGATATAAATATTATTTTAGAAAATTGGCAAGGTAAAAATGAATTCGTAGTTATTTTAAGAAAAACTGTAGATTTCTTTAGTGGATTTACAGGAGCAAATAATTTAGATAATATATATGAAGTCATAGATTTAATAAGTAATTAGAAGGAGCGAAATAATGGCTAAAAAATATTATGCTATAGCAAAAGGAAAATCGGGGGTTCCTAAGATAGTTGAAACATGGCCTGAATGTCAGAAAGAGGTCATAGGATGTAAGGGAGCTAAATATAAAAGTTTTACTTCAATAGAAGAGGCAAAAAATTTTATTGCTCTTCATACCAATGGTGGAGTTTCTTTAGAAGTTAAAGGAAATGAAGAGGAAGTTAATGATGATTCTATTTATATCTATGTAGATGGTAGTTTTATGGTTCATAAGGAAAACTATTCTTATGGATTTTTAGTCG
This sequence comes from Clostridium perfringens, assembly GCA_034421775.1. GTDB lineage: Bacteria > Bacillota > Clostridia > Clostridiales > Clostridiaceae > Sarcina > Sarcina perfringens_B. The sequence goes on from WNVL01000004.1 coordinate 244,229, forward strand.
TAAAAAACAATGAGGTTTTATTTGAGGATAATGGTGTTGGATATGACAAAGAAGCAGTAGCTTTAAGAAATGTTTCAGGTGAAGTTGAAGGTGCTATGAAAGCAACAGAGTATGCTATAAAAAATGGGTATAAAGAAATAATACTTTGTTATGATTATCAAGGGATAGAAAGCTGGGCTTTAGGCACTTGGAAAAGAAATAATAGAATAACTAAAAATTATCATGAATTTATGCAAGAAAAATTTAAAGTTATAAATATTAAATTTAAAAAAATAAAAGGACATAGTGGAAACAAATTTAATGATATGGCAGATATACTTGCTAAAAAAGCATTAGAAAGTATTTAGTGCTATGAATTACCTCTAATAAAAAACTTTGATTTGACCAAACTAAATATGAAGTCATTATTATAAAGAGGTGATTGTTATGGCAAACAGATTGATGACTACTTTAGCCGTAGGTGCTATTGGAGCGGCAGTTGGTATGATGGTAACTCCAAACTTAGACAGAAGAACTCAAAGAGCTATTAAAAAAGCGACAAGAAGAGTGATGAATGCAGCAGGCGAATCTATGGAATGGATGAAATAATGCAGAAAAAGCAGCTATTAAGCTGCTTTTTTTGTATATTTATAGAAATTTTTTTATTATGTAGAGAAATTTTTAATTATATTATATAATAATTTTAAAGAATATGCATACATATATAGAAATTAATAATAGACATTATAAAAATTTAAATAGGTTATTAAAAATGTTAAAAAATACACAAAGGTATATAGGATTTTACAAAAATACTGAATAATTGACATAAAAACCTAAATTTATGATATAATTTAATTGGTTATGGATGTTAAAATAATAACAGTAAGAGGATGATTTAAGCTATGGAAATATTATCATTGGGAGAAAAAATAAAAAGAAGAAGAAAAGAATTAAATATGACTCTTAAGGAATTAGCAGGGGAGAGAATAACACCAGGACAGATAAGTTTGGTAGAGTCAGGAAGGTCAAATCCTTCGATGGATCTTTTAGAGTATATTGCAATTACATTAAACACTTCTGTCGAGTATTTAATGGAAACAGAAAAAACACAGGCAGAAAAAATATGTTTATATTATGAACAAATAGCAGAAGGTGCTATTTTAAATGATGATATAAAAAAGGGTGAGAAATTTATAGAATATGCAATCTATTATGCCGATAAATATGATTTGGTATATAGAAAGGCAAAGAACTTAGCCTTAAAGGCTGAGATGTATTTAAAAAGAGAAGAATATGTTTTAGCACAGCAGTACTTCTTATCTGCAAATATGTTATTTTTACAAATAAATAGCAATGTAGATATGGTAAAGACATATTTAAATATAGCAAAAATAAGCTTACATTCAAAGGCGTATTATTCAGCTAATTCATACCTAAGAGAGGCTGAAAAGATATATATAAATAACAAATTAACAGAGGACTTGCTTTTAGGTGAAATATATTATTTAATTTCAAAAACCTATTTCTTTATTGAAAATTTACCTAAGGCAATAAATTTTGCATTTCTAGCAAAAAGTGAATTTGAAAAAGTTTACAATAAAAAGGCTTATGCTAAGAGCTTAGAGTTATTAGCAGAAGAGCATGCTAAAGTTGGAGACTTAGAAAGTGCTATAGCATATTCAAAACAAAGCCTTAATGTTTATAAGGAATTAGAACAATTAGATAAGATAAGTTCTATAGAAGATTCTTTAGGAAAACTATTCTTTGAATTTGATAACATAGAAGAATCTTTTGAACATTATAATAGAGCCATGAAAATAAGAGAAGAAAACACTGACTCTAAACTTTTAGATACTTTATTTAATTTATGTGAAAACCATATTAAAACAAAGAATATGACTAAATGCATAGAGATTCTTAATGAAATAAAGAATAAGTTAAATATAAGTGATGTTAATAGGTTAATAGAATATAAGATTCTGACTTTTAGAATAGAAGTCTTACAAAACAATATAAAAGAGGCGGAAAATATTTTATTAGATACACTTGAAATTGCTAAGAGAAATGATATGAAAAAGAAAGAGGCTGACATATCTATAAGATTAGGTAAATTTTATCTAGAGCTTAAGAGAGATTATGAAGCAGCTAAGTACTTAGATAAAGGTATAAATAACTTGAAAAATTTAGGTGTAATTAAAAGTTAAGGTATAGGTGAGAGTGATGGATTTTTTATCTACTGGTGAGAAAATAAAAAGAGCTAGAATATATAAAGGGTTAACATTAAAGCAACTTTGTGAAGATGATATATCTATATCTAGAATGAGCTGCATAGAAAATGGAAAAGTAAAAGCAGATAGATGGGTACTAGAGCTAGTTGCTAAAAGATTAAATTTAAATTTAGAGTATCTTTTATGTGATGATATAACTCAATTAAACAACTCAATTGAAAAATATGTTGGAAAGAAAATTTTAACAGAGAACGAAGCAAATGAAATTAAGGAGTATTTAGAGTATTCTTTAAGTAGGGAATATGATGAAATCTCAGCAAAACTTATGCATATTTTATTTATGAACTATACAAATCTTAGAGATTTCAGAAAAGCAAAAGAATTATTAAATGAATATTCAAGCATATATGAAAGCAATAGAAATAATAAAAGAGTATATTATGAAGATTTAGCCTTATATTTTACTGTAAGAAAAAACTTTGCAGATGCAATAACATATTATAATATGCTTTTAGACTTTTTATTAAAAGATGGAATAGAAAAGAAGAGTGAAATTTATATAAAAAATGCTACAGCTTTAGCTATATGCAATTATAGAGTAGGTCAAATAGAAAAGAGTAGTGAAATATTAAGAGATATTTTCTCAATTGAAGGTATTGATATAAATAATAAATATTTAGGTGAGGCACAAGGAGTCTTAGCTACTATAGCTTTATTAAATGAAAATATTGAAGAATTTGAAAAAAATTATAATCAATATAAAGATAAGGTCGATTGTAAAGCTTATAATTGGAAAAGAATAAATAGTCTTATTATAGATGCTTTCTTAAAGAATGGTAACTATGAAGAAGCACAAAAGCTTACTGAAGAGTCTATAAATATGGTCGACAAGGAAGATAAAATAGGATATATAGAACTTCTATTATTCATAATAAATGTTTATAATGAAAATGGATGCATAGAAAGTATAAAAGAGTATTGTGAATTATCCTTAGAGTTAGCAATAAATAAGAACAACATGTTTTTTATAGAAAGAAGCTATTATTTTAAAGCTAAATTAAGTAAACAGGAGAGAAATGATATGCAATGGGAAATGTATATGAATTTAGCGACAGATCTTTTACTTAAGTTTGGTACATATGAAGAAAAGAGAAAAAGATATCTAGAGATGGCGGATCTTTATCATTACTTAGATGATACTAATGAGGCTTTAAAATATCTAAGCTTTGCTATAAAGGAAGTTGATAATTTATATTAACATAAAATAAGGATTTATATCAAAAGTTAGTAATACACCTTACAAACATATTCCGAGAATTATTAGATTTCGCTAAGAATTTATAATCATTATTCCGAAGATATTACTAAAGCTTTGAAACTTGCTTCGCTTCGAACAGTCTCAGCTTTTTAACGTAATATCTTCTTAATAATAATTTAAATTCTAAAGCTCATCTAGATATTCTCTTCATACTGTTTGTAAAGTGTATAAAAAGTTAATTTGATATGACTCTTAATTTTATTTAAAATAGAAAAAGAGCTAGGATTTTAAATCCTAGCTCTTTTCATATATATATATTTAATCTCTATAAAATAAGTCCATTGTTTGTTGTAAAAAACTTAATTTGCAATTAAAACAGTTTAAATTGATCGGTCTAAAAAATTTTTTTAGCCTTGCCATAAAAAAATACCTTCTTTCATATCTTCTCTTTTCGTCTATATTTATATTATATACTTATTTCCTCAATAAAATAATTTGCATGTATGTTTAAAAAAATGTACAAATGTAAGGAAAGTTTTTTAGGAAAATATTTGAAAAAGGCAAAAAAGTACTCTTTTTTCATGGTTATTATACAATATTAAACTTTTTTAAGGATAAATAATTCAGCACAATATCCTTGAAGAGTTGTCTGAATATTTAAAATTGTATTTTTTTTAGAGTATTCAAACTCTATTTTAGGATAAGATGCTTGAAATAATATATCCTTTTCCTCTTTTCTTAATCTCTTAGGTTTTCCCATTGAAAGCCAATAGTTAAATGATGAGCCAAAGTTTTCTCCTATAGTATATTTGGTTATTCTAACATCACTATCTAAATCAAGTAGATTTAAGGAAAGTTTTTTATCTACTAGGTCTTTTATTCCTCTTAATTTAGTAAAGTTTTTAAAGTCTATAAGAGAGTCAATTTCATCATTATATGTGTATATAAGAAGTTGATACTCATCTTCTGACTTAGTTAGTATATATCCATCTCCTTTATAAAGAAGGGTATTTCCAAGTTTGCTTAAGAAGTAATATGCATAATAAGCAGGTTTTTTAATTCCTTTATCATTAACCATAGCTGGATATCCAAAGAAAACTTCATTTGTAATATCAATTTGTCTATCCAAGGCATCAAAGGCCTTTATAAAATTTAATTTACTTCCGGAAATTACTGTGTTGTGAATTATAAATGGAAGCATATAAGCAGTATCATATATTAAGTCTATTTTGTTATTAGGATTATATAGATTATCTACCAAAGTTAAATCTTTAGATTCAAATAATTCTATCAAAGAATTCTTGAGATCTTCATTGAATGTAGAAGTAAATTGGAATTTTAAATCTTTTAATTCAAAACTTTCTACTTCGCTGAAAAAATCTATAAATGAATTTATAACATCTAAGAAGTTATCCTTAGAATATCCAGAATCATCTAAAACAATTAGAGGTATTAAATCCAAAGAAGATATATACTCAAAAATATCAAAGGTTCTAGTCCAGTTGAAAAATTTTGAACCAGGGAATATTCCCATATCAGATGAGAATACATGAAGAAGTCTTATATAGTTATATCCTATATGTTCTTGTAGATCTTCAACAATATCTTGATTATCTTCTAAAAGTAAGTCAAAGGCATCTCCAACGTTAAGAACTTCTTTAAAGTATTTATTAAATTCAGTACCTTCAATATTCATATTAAAAGTAAGTTTATGAATCTTATCTTCATAGTTAAATCTAGGATAATCGTCTAAATAGTAAGAAAGTTCATTAAGACTTTCTTCTAAAGGATAATAAGTTATTTCTTTCTGATTATTATATTCCTCTTCACTTATCTTATGTTTTTTTCTAAATTGCAAAGGAGTACAATTATAATAAGCTTTAAAGTGCTTATTGAAATAACGAGTGTGTGAAAATCCTATTTCATAAGAAATTTCAGAAAGTGATTTATCACTATCTAAAAGAAGTTTCACTGATTCTTCAACTCTAGTCAAGTTAAGTAAATCTGTAAAGCTTAACCCAGTTGCATATTTAATTTCATGAGAAAGATAATGGGTGCTAAGAAATTCTGTATTAGCAATGTCTTTTAAAGTTATATTTTTATTATAGTTATTGTATATATACTTAGAAATTCTATGATATCTTTCTAATAACATGTTATTTTCATGTATTTCCTCATTATCATATAAAAGATAATGGAAATTATTTAAAAGGTGAAATAAAAGCTCTACTAAAGATTTTTCAATATATTTATCATAATCATCTACCTTTTGAGCTTCTTCACATAAAATAATTGATAAAAATACTCTAAGTTTATCATAAGATTCATCACTTTGAGCACCTTCATCAGAGGTATTTGTATAAAAGAACATATTTTCTATGTCACTATAATATTTTTCAAAAAAATGAGGATCTATTTTAAATATTAAAACTCTATTATCTTCATTAGAGTAAATCCTGTGAGTTTGTTCTGTATTTACTATTTCAATTTCATCTTCTAGTATTTCATAACTGTCAGTATCTATATCTACTTGGATGCTACCTTTAAGTACATACAGTATTTCGATTGCATCATGCCAGTGCAAGGGATAGTTTTTTATGTTTGCATAAGATATTGTTACTGGAATGTCTGAAGGGTAGTTCACATATTCTTTTCTCACTTAAAAAACTCCTTTATATAATAAGTTGAGACTAAGAGATTAGAAAACATATTAAGTTCTAAAAAATTAGTCTTATTTATGTAATTCTAAATAGTTTTTCAATTTATTATTGAAAAAAATTAGAAATTATTTAGTAAATTTTAAATAAAAGTATTTACAGTACTATTATATCTCAATAAAAAATAAAAATAAAATTTTGTTAAATAATGTTATGTTTTCAGTTGATAAAAGTATAGGTATGATTTAATATAAAAAGTGGTGGTTACTTTGAATTATGTTTATATATTAAAATGCAAAGATGATTCTTTATATACAGGATGGACTAATAATCTAGAAAAGAGAATCAATGCACATAATAATGGATGTGGAGCAAAATATACTAGAGGAAGAGGTCCTGTAAAGCTTATGTATTTTGAGGTTTTTGAAGATAAAAGAGAGGCTCAAAGTAGAGAGTATTATATAAAGAAGTTAACAAAAAAACAAAAATTAAAGCTTATAAATAGTAAGGATATTGAGGAGGTTACTTATGAAAAAGAAATTAACGTATGATATTTATTTTGAAGTCATATTTTATATCTTACTTGTAGCATATTTAATATATGGAATAATAAATAAAGATATGATCTTATTATATTCAACAGTTTTAACATTCATTACTTTGGCTTTACCTAGAGCTATATGTAAAATCGCTAAAATAAAATTATCTTCATTTTTAAATTTTATAATTGTGGGATTTATTTTTATTTCAATGTTTTTAGCTAAAGTAAATAACTTTTATGCTATACCACATTGGGATACATTTTTACATATATTATCCGGAATATTAACATTTATACTTGGATATTTGTTATTTTTATATCTTAATAACTATAAAACAGATAATGTAAACTCATTAGTAATAGTTGTATTTGCTCTTTTATTTGGAATAGCTTGCACAGCTATATGGGAAATGTGGGAATTCTTCACAGATCAAACTTTTGGATTAACGGCTCAAATAAGTTTATTTGATACTATGAAAGATATCATAACAGGAAGCATATTCCCTATTGTTCTATCACCATTTTTAAATAGATTTTTAAAGGGCAAACCTAATAAATTATTCCAAGATTTAACTGACTTTATGAAAAATAATAATAAAAGAAAATAAATTAAAGACTTTACTATTGATTTAGTAAAGTCTTTTTGCTTTTATAAGATTAATTTAAATTAAAATATTGATTTAGTATTAATTAACTATGGATAAAAAGTTAAAAATGGACATTTTACTATTTTTATTATGGTTATTAAGCTTGTTTTATTTTAGAATCTTAAAGGAAGATTTTTTAGTGGGGAGGCTTTAACATGTTTAATGAGGAATTTAGTAGAGTTAATAGTGCTAGCAGAGGAAAAATAGATTTGCTAAATAATAGTAAGGGACGTTATTTAGTATATGCTATAATGGCTGGACTTTATGTAGGCTTTGGTATAATGGTAGCATTTACTATAGGAGGATTATTAGATAGTGTAAATTCTCCAAACACAAAAATGGCAATGGGTGCATCTTTTGGAGTGGCTTTAAGTTTAGTAGTTTTTGCAGGAGCAGAGCTTTTTACAGGGAATAATTTTGTAATGACCATAGGAATACTAAATAAAAAAATAAACTTTAAAGAATGTGGAAAAATATGGGGAATGGCTTACTTAGGAAATTTCTTGGGATCTATAATAGCAGCCTTAGGGTTTGTAGGAGCAGGTTTAGCTACTGAGAGTGTAAGCGAATTTATAATTAAAACAGCTGGAATGAAAATAAGTATGCCAGTGGAACAGTTAGTTATAAGGGGAATACTTTGTAATATATTAGTATGTTTAGCTGTATGGTGTACTTATAGGTTAAAAACAGAGACTGGCAAGCTTATAATGATGTTTTTATGCATTTTTGTTTTTGTAACAGTTGGATTTGAACATAGCGTTGCTAATATGAGTTTACTAGCAATAGGGGTCGCTTTAACAAAGGGAACAACTATAACAATATCTGGTTATTTATACAATTTATTTTTTGTTACAATAGGTAATATAATAGGTGGAGCTATTTTGGCTATGGCATATTATTATATATCTGACGAAAACAAAATAATTAAGAAAAAAATAGTTAAGAAAAAAGATATTTTTGCGAACTAAGCTTAATTAAATAGGTATCTTTTATATTTTAAGGCTAAATATTTAAAATATGTTAATTTAAGTTCTGTTATTTCGTGAAGTTTTATGTTAAATTAGATTATATTGTGTGAAAATACTAATATTTTGTGAATTAAGGTAGGAGAGATTATGAAAACAGTAAGTATTGATACGTTAAAGAGTATAAATTTTTTTTCGAGACTTAATGATGATACATTAAATTATATAGCTCAAAGTTCTAAAGTATTAAAAAAGAAAAAAGGAGAGCATATTTTTAGAGATAAGGATAAAGTTCAAGATATCTTTATTGTATTAAAAGGAAAAGTTACTCTTTATAAGATGAACGAGTATGGCCAAAAAAGGATAATATATATTCTTGGAGAGGAAAGTTTCTTAAATGAAGTAATAATTGATAATCTACCTTCATCAATAAATGGAGAAGCCTTTGAAAATTCAATTATATTAAGTATAGAAAAAAACAAGTTACTAAAAATAATGAGCGAAGATTTTGAATTAACAAAAATTGTTTTAAATGAAATGAGTAAAAAGATACGAAGACTTTATAGACAAATGAAGAATGTAACTCCTATAAAGCTTGAAAAAAGAGTAGCAGCAAAGCTTTGGAAGCTTAGTAAAGATTATGGAAAAGAAGTTGCTGAAGGAACACTTATTGATCTAGATATAAGTATAACATATTTAGCAGATATGTTTGGTTCACCACGAGAAAGTGTTTCTAGAGCTATTAAAACCTTAAAAGATGAGAATCTAATAATAAAAAACAACAAAAAAATAATAATACCTGATAGAGAGCGAATTGCAGCATATTTTAAATCTTTATTATAGGTAGAGTCCTTGTGGTTAAAAGTTATAAATGTTTATTTATAACTTTTTTATTTTTAAATAATTTAAGAATTTTTACAGTGTAACAAAAATCACATCATCTTTAACACTTTATTCTTATAATATACTTTGTTAAATTCTTAATTATTAAAGTTTAGCTTATGAAAGAGTAGCTTCTTTCATTTTATAAAATAAATTAGAATTTATTTAATTTCAAAATAAAGTTAAGTTTAAGAGGTGTTTTATTATGGGTTTAAGGCTTACAAAAGACAATTTTGATAAGATAATAGACTGTTTAAAAAAAGAATATAAGATATACGCTCCTAAAGTTATGGAAGGTAAAGGAAGATTTTCAGATACTGACATGACAAGATATGGAGAAATAGATTCTATAAATGATATTGAGTTTTCAAAGAAGTCAGATTTCTCATATAAAGAAGTTTTACTTCCAATAACTCAAACTTTATTCTTCTTTACTGAAGATAAATTTAGTGAAGCAAGTGTAGAGGAAAAGAATATATTAATTTTCTTAAGAAGCTGTGATATGCATTCATTAAGAAGAATTGATGATATATACTTAAGAAATGGTTTTGAAGATCCTTATTACAAAAAGTTAAGAGAAAAAGCTAAGTTTATAGTAATGGGATGTGAAAATAGCTTTGATAATTGTTTCTGTGTAAGCATGGGAACTAATAAAACAGATGAATATTCAGCATATATAGGAATAGATAAAGATGAAGTTTTATTAGATATAAAAGATGAAGAGTTAGCAAAAATCTTTGAAGCAGTAGAAGCTAATAAAGAAGAAGTTTCACCAAAGTTTGTAGAAGAAAATGAGACTAAGGTTGAAGTTCCAGAAGGAATTGACTTAAACATAATAAAGTCAACTGTATGGAATGAGTATTCAGAAAGATGTATAGCTTGTGGAAGATGTAACTTTGTATGTCCTACATGTACTTGTTTCACAATGCAAGATATATTCTACAAGGATAATGAAAATGCAGGTGAAAGAAGAAGAGTTTGGGCTTCATGTCAAGTAGATGGATATACAGATATGGCTGGTGGACATAGCTTTAGAAAAGATAAAGGACAAAGAATGAGATTTAAAGTTATGCACAAAGTATATGACTACAAGAAGAGATGGGGATACCATATGTGTGTTGGATGTGGTAGATGTGATGATATCTGTCCAGAATACATATCTTTTTCAGAATGTGTAAATAAACTTAAAGATGCTGTAGAAGAGGTGAAAGATAATGCATAATGAATATACTCCTTTTATATCAAAAATATTAAACGTAAAAAAACATACTGACATAGAATATACTTTTAGAATGGAATTTAAAGGCGATGTTAAGCCAGGACAATTCTTTGAAGTTTCTCTTCCAAAGTTTGGAGAGGCTCCAATATCAGTAAGTGGTATAGGAGAGGACTATGTAGAACTTACAATAAGAAGAGTTGGAGTAGTAACAAATGAAATATTTGAAAAATACGAAGGAGATAAACTTTTCTTAAGAGGACCTTATGGTAATGGCTTTGACGTTGAAAATTATAAAGGAAAAGAAGTTATAGTTGTTGCTGGAGGAACTGGTCTTTCACCAGTTAAAGGAATAGTAGATTATTTCTCACAAAATCCACAAGATGCAGAAAGCTTTACTCTTATAAGTGGATTTAAGGGACCAAAGGATATTCTTTTCAAGGATGATATGAAAGAATGGGAAAAGAATATGAATATGATCATAACTGTTGATTCAGCAGAAGAAGGTTATGAAGGAAATACAGGACTTGTAACTAAGTATATTCCTGAATTAGAAATAAAAGATATGAATAATGTTCAAGTTATAGTTGTTGGTCCTCCAATGATGATGAAGTTTACAGTTTTAGAATTCTTAAAAAGAGGAATTAAAGAAGAAAATATCTGGATATCTCAAGAAAGAAAAATGTGTTGTGGATTAGGTAAATGCGGACACTGTAAGATCGATGATACATACATATGCTTAGATGGACCAGTATTCAACTATACTAAGGGTAAACTTTTAATAGATTAGGAGGAAGGACTATGTCTTTAGATATAAATACTAAAAAACTTAAAAAGAACGCTTTTAGAGTAACTAAAAGAAGAGGATATACAGCATCAAGAATAAGAGTTCCAGGTGGACATTTAGATGCTAAATTATTACTTGGTATTCAAGAAATAGCTGATACTTATGGAGATGGTACAGTTCATATCACAACTAGACAAGGTTTCGAAATACCTGGAATAGATATGAGAGATATACCTGAAGTAAATAAAAAACTTCAACCTATTATAGAAGCTTTAGAAATAAACCAGGAAAATCCAGGAGATGGATACAATGCGGCAGGAACAAGAAACGTTTCAGCTTGTATAGGAAATAATGTTTGTCCATATGCAAATTACAATACAACAAATTTCGCAAAAAGAATAGAAAAAGCAATTTTCCCAAATGATTTACATTTTAAAGTTGCTTTAACTGGATGTCCTAATGATTGTATTAAAGCGAGAATGCATGACTTTGGAATAATAGGAATGACAGAACCACAATATGAAAGAAATAGATGTGTAACTTGTGGAGCCTGCGTTAGAGCTTGTAAAAAGAAAGCTACAGGAGCTTTAAGTTTTGAAAACTTTAAAGTTGTTAGAGATGCAAGTAAGTGTATAGGTTGTGGAGAATGTGTTATGAACTGCCCAACAAATGCATGGACAAGAAGTAAAGAAAAATACTATAGATTAGCTATAATGGGTAGAACAGGAAAGAAAAATCCAAGATTAGCAGAAGATTTTATACTTTGGGTAGATGAGGATAGTATTGTTAAAATTATCTTAAATACTTATAAATATGTTACTGAATATATTGATAAAAATGCTCCAGGTGGAAAAGAGCACATTGGATACATAATAGACAGAACTGGATTCATGGAATTCAAAAAGTGGGCTTTAGAAGGAGTAACTTTATCTGAAAAAGCATTAATGAAAAACAATGTTTATTGGAGCGGAATACATTATACAAATGGATTTTAATAAAAAAGCACTCTATTTATAGAGTGCTTTTCTTTATATAAGTTATTAATTATAATAAATATGTATTTTTCATATAACTAATACAATTATTTCATTGGGCATATATAATTTTTATGATATTATAAAATAGAGTGTTTTAATAAAATTTTAACATATGATATAAAAACTTAGGAGGCAGTTCATGATAGGAGTTATAGGGGTTAAAAGGAATGTAGATATAGCAATAAGAGAAAAATTAGCCTTATATCCTAAAAAACATAAGAAATACGTAGGAGAATTATTAAATTCATTTAAAGAAGTTGTAATAGTAAATACTTGCAATAGAACAGAGATTTATTTTAATTGCACTGAAGAGATTTCAGAGGATGAAATTTTTAAAAAGATTTTTAATGTGTTCAATTGGAATGATGATTTGAAAAAATATATGTTTTTATCAAAGGAAAAGAGAGCAGTAACCCATCTTATGGAGGTTATTTGTGGTTTTCATTCAAGAATTTTAGGTGAAGATCAAATTTTAGGACAAATTAAAGATGCGTATAAAACAGCTATTTCAGATAATAGTATTTCATCAGAATTACAAAAGATGTTTGAAATAGCTATTGCTTGTGGTAAAAAGTTTAAGACAGAGTGTAAAATGTTTGAGGTTCCAGTTTCATCAGTATCAATATCAATAAATAGTGCCTTATTAAAAGGATGTAAAAAATTTATGGTATTAGGATATGGAGAGATTGGGAAGTTAGCAATTAAGCACCTTTTAGGCCATAAAGCAGAGTGTATTTATTTAATAGTAAGGGATAAGAGTAAGGCAAGTGATTTAGAAGGTGAAATTGTAGAAGTTTTAGATTTTAATGAGAAAAATCAAGTTATAAATGAGGTTGATTGCATAGTTTCTTGTACAGCAGCACCTCATACAGTAGTCAGAAATAAAGATATAAAAACTGAAGGTGAGACAATATATATATATGATTTGGCTGTTCCAAGAGATGTTGACAAGGAATTATCAGAAAAAGAGAGAGTAATTCTTAAGGATATAGATGAAATAAGTAAGATTGATGATAAGAATAAAAAAATAAGAAAAGAAAGAATGGAAGAATATAAGCATATAGTTGAAGAGAGTATAGAGGAATTTTTAAATTGGCTTAAAATAAGAGAGATTTCAAGTAGAATAAGAAACATAAAAATAAGAGAAAATGAAATTTGTAAAGAGAGAATAAAGACTTTTTCTAATAAAGGAAATGGAGAAAATGCTAAATTAGCAGAGAGAATGATAAAAAGTACAGCTGATGCTTATGTTAATAGGGCTATAGAACTTTTAAAAAGTGAAGCTTTAAAGGGAAGTGATAGTTCTTGTGTAGAAATAATAGAGAAGATATTTTTAACTTAGTACCAATAAATATTATAAGTAGAAAATTCCACGTTAAGGTAATAGGTGGTGGAAAGGCTGCAGCTATAAAAGTTAAAGGACTATTAGAAAAAGGTTGTCATATACATATTTTATCAAAAGAGTTCTCAAAGGAAATCTTAGATATTAACAATGAAAACTTAAAGCTTGAAAAGGGAACTTATTATAAAGAGTTTATAAAAGATGCTCATCTTATAATAATAGCTGTAGATGAAGATGCCTTAGCATATGAAATATGTAATGATTGTAATGAGGAATATAAATTATATTTAAATGCCATTGATTACAAAGATGGTATGGTGTCTATTCCTTACAGTAGATGTTATGAAAACCTAGGTTTTAGTATAAGTAGTAAATTAGGATCACCGAGAATAACTAGATCTATAGGAGAAGAAGTAGCAAATATTGTTAAAGAAAATGATATATACTCAATTAAAGTAGCTAAGATTAGAGAAAAAGCTAAAAAAGAAGAATTAAAGGACGAAATAATAAAGGCTATTTCAAGTAAAGAATTTAAGAATGCTTTTTTAGAGAAAAGAGAATATGAATACTTAAGAAGTGTTTTGGGAGAAAAATTAGCTAATTCACTAACTGAGGATTAAGGTGAATATACTCTTAATTTAAAATTATTCTTTATAATCTAGCTTTATTAAAATAAGGCTTTGTTTTAAACATATACCTAAAATAAAAAGAGTATTAAATTTATTATAAAAATAATCAATGTGAGGTTTGGATTAATGGAATTAATAATAGCGACTAGAAAAAGTAAGTTAGCACAAGTGCAAACTGAAAAAGTTATGGAACTTTTAAAAGAAAAAGAAAATGTAGATAGTAAGAAACTTTTAGTTATGACAGAAGGTGATAGAAGACTAGATGTTTCATTAAATAAAATAGGTGGCAAGGGTCTATTTGTAAAGGAGATAGAACTAGCTCTTTTAAATAAAGAAGCTCATGGAGCAGTTCATAGTATGAAAGATGTTCCTTTTGAACTTCCTGGTGAATTTGAGCTTGTTGCAATGCCTGAAAGAGAAGATATAAGAGATGCCTTTGTATCTTTAAATGGTTCAACTTTATCTAATCTAAGAAAAGGAGCTAGAATTGGAACTAGTAGTATAAGACGTGCAGAACAATTGAAATTATTTAGAAGTGATTTGGAAATAGTTCCGATTAGAGGAAATGTCCAAACTAGAATAAGAAAAATAACTGAAGATAATTTAGATGGTATTATATTAGCCGCAGCAGGATTAAAAAGACTTGGCATGGAAGATGTAATAAGTGATTATTTTGATCCAAAGGTATTTTTACCTGCTATTGGTCAAGGAGCTTTAGGAATAGAGTGCTTAAAAGGTGGAGAATTTAATAACTATTTTAAAGCTTTAGATAGCAAAGAGGTTAGAACTACTGTTGAAGCCGAGAGAAGCTTTATGAAGGTATTAAACGGAGGATGTCATAGCCTTATAGGTGCTTATTCAGAAGTTAAAGATAATGACTTATATATGATAGGTACATTTACTGTAAATAATAGAATAGTTAAAAAAGATATATTAGGCAATAAAGAAGATAATATATTATTAGGAAAAAAACTTGCAGAAAAAATATTAGGAGAGGTCTAGGAGGAACTATGAGTAAAAAAGCATATATAATAGGGGCAGGTCCTGGAGATGAAGAGTTATTAACACTTAAAGCAATAAATGCATTACAAAAATGTACAGCTGTCTTATATGATAGATTAGTTGGAAACAATATACTTAATTATTTAAATGATGACTGTGAGATTTATTATTGTGGAAAAGAGCCAGGATGCCATTATAAAACACAGGAAGAAATAAATGAAAGTATAGTTGAACTTGCTAAAAAAGGCCATGTTGTTGGTAGAGTAAAAGGCGGAGATCCATATGTTTTTGGAAGAGGTGGAGAAGAAGTATTAGCCTTAGTAGAAGAAAACATACCTTTTGAAGTTATTCCAGGGGTAACTTCACCTATTTCTGTTTTAAATTATGCTGGTATACCAATAACCCATAGAGGATTAGCACAGAGTTTTCATATTGTAACAGGAATGTCAGCAAGAACTTTAAATGTAAATTGGGAAGCTCTAGCAAAAGAAAATGGAACATTAGTATTTATGATGGGACTTTCAAATTTAGAGACAATTGTTGAGAAACTTTTAGAAAATGGTAAAGATATAGAAACTCCTTGTGGAGTAGTAATGAGAGGAACAACTTCAAAGCAAAGAAAAGTTATTGGAACATTAGAAAATATATGCCAAAAGGTTAGAGAAGCTAAGTTAGAATCACCTTGTATAATAGTTGTTGGGGATGTTGTTTCATTAAATGAAAAACTTTCATGGTATGAAAATTTACCTCTATTTGGAGCTAATATTTGCTTAACAAGATCTAAGGAGCAATCTAAAGAGATTAAATGGAAACTAAAAGAGTTAGGTGCGGAAGTAACAGAAATAAACTCTATAAAAATAAAAGAAACTGCTGAAAATTTAGATGAATATATTAATACTTTAGAAAAATATGATTATATAGTATTTACTTCAGTAAATGCTGTTAATGTATTCTTTGATTATTTAGTAAAAAATCAAGTTGATATAAGAAAGATAAGAGCAGATTTTGCTGTATTAGGAAAAGCTACTAAAAAAGCTTTAATAGCTAGAGGAATTATACCAACTATAATGGCACATTCATTTACAGCAGAAGGTTTATTTGAGGCTTTAAAAGATAATATTAAAGAAGGAGAAGAAATATTAATTCCATGTTCTTCTTTAAGTAGAGAATATTTATTTGATAATTTAGCTAGTTTAGGAGCTAAATGTCATAGAGTTAATATCTATGATACTGTATGCGGAGATGTTAAGAATCCAAGAGCTTTCAAGGAAGTGGATATGGTACTATACACAAGTCCTTCAACAGTTAAAAATATGATAAATATGATGGGACTTGATGCTCTTAAGGAAAAGGTCAGTGTTGCCATAGGACCTATAACATTAAAAGCCTTAAATGAAAGTGGAATTCAAGGAAAAATGTGCAAAACACATTGTGGAGATGGATTTTTAAGTGAAATTGAGGGTATATGGAAAGAGGTTAAAAAATAAATTTGTGGTAAAATTAATTTTATAAGTAAATCACAAACAAATTAGGAGGAAAGATTATGATAAAGAGAGGAAGAAGACTTAGAATAAATAAGGAAATGAGAGACCTTGTTAGAGAGAATACTTTAACAGCAAATGACTTTATATTTCCTATATTTGTAGTTGAAGGAAACAACGTAAAAGAGGAGATAAGTTCTTTACCAGGAAACTATCATGTATCTTTAGATAGATTAAATGAAATAGTAGATGAGGTTGTAGCTTTAAACATAAAAGGAGTTATTATTTTTGGACTTCCAGATCATAAGGATGCTTGCGGATCAGAGGCATATTCTGACGAAGGAATTGTTCAAAAAGCTATTAGAAAATTAAGAGAAGATTATGAAAACCTATTAGTAATAACTGATGTTTGTATGTGTGAATATACAAGTCATGGTCACTGTGGAATAATAGAAGGAAAAGATGTAGATAATGATAAGACTTTAAGTTTCTTAGATAAAATAGCAGTTTCACATGCAAAAGCTGGTGCTCATATGGTAGCTCCTTCAGATATGATGGACGGAAGAATACTATCTATGAGAAATGCTTTAGATGAAGCTGGATTTGTTAATGTTGGAATAATGAGTTATTCTGCAAAATATTGCTCAGCCTTCTATGGACCTTTCAGAGAAGCTGCTAACTCAGCACCTCAGTTTGGTGACAGAAAGACTTATCAAATGGATCCTGCAAATTCAAGGGAAGCAATAAAAGAAGTAGAACAAGACATAGAAGAGGGTGCAGATATAGTTATGGTTAAGCCTGCCTTATCATATTTAGATATCGTTAAGGAAGTCAGAAATAAAGTAGATGTGCCAGTTTGTGTTTACAATGTAAGTGGTGAGTTTGCTATGGTTAAAGCAGCAGCTAAACTTGGGCTTATAAATGAAAAACAAGTAGCTTTAGAAATGCTTTTATCAATGAAAAGAGCTGGAGCAGATATGATAATAACTTATTATGCTATAGAAGCTGCTAAATGGTTACAAGAATAGTTTAGAACTATAATATAATCAAAAGGTATTTGGTTAAGAATCTTATAGTTAGGAGAATGGATATGAACAGAAATAAAGAAATATTTGAAGAATCAAAAAAATACATGCCAGGTGGAGTTAATAGTCCAGTAAGATCTTTTGGTAGCGTTGGAATAAATCCTCCAATAATTAAAAGTGGTAAAGGAGCTATGATAAAGGACGAAAATGGAAATGAATATATTGACTTTGTTTTAGCTTGGGGACCAATGATATTAGGTCATTGTGATGAGGATGTAGTAGAAGCAATAAAGAAAACTTCAGAAGAGAGTATAGCATTTGGTGCTTCAACAAAATTAGAATTAGATTTAGCTAAACTTCTATGCGAAACATTAGATAATATAGATATGATAAGAATGGTTAACTCAGGTACAGAAGCTACTATGAGTGCTGTAAAGTTAGCTAGAGGATACACAAAAAAAGATAAAATAATCAAGTTTGCAGGATGTTATCATGGACATTTTGATGGTTTCTTAATAGAAGCAGGTTCAGGAGTATTAACAGAAGGTATTCCAGGATGTTTAGGAGTTCCAGAAGAGAGTATAAAAAATACTTTAATAGGAATATACAATAATGAAAAGCAAGTTGAAGAATTATTTGAAAAGTACGGAAATGATATTGCTGGAATAATAATAGAGCCAGTTGCTGGAAATATGGGCGTTGTTAAATGTGATCCTAAGTTTATGAGAAAACTTAGAGAATTATGTGATAAATATGGAGCACTTCTTATATTTGATGAAGTTATGTGTGGATTTAGAGTAGCATATAAAGGAGCACAAACTTTATTTGATGTTAAGCCAGATTTAGTTACTTATGCTAAAATAATGGGTGGTGGACTACCTTGTGGAGCATATGGTGGAAGAAGAGAGATAATGGAAAACTTATCACCACTAGGTGGAGTTTATCAAGCTGGAACAATGTCAGGAAACCCAATAGTAATGAGTGCAGGACTTGCAACAGTTAAAAAACTTTATGAAAATCCATCATACTATGATCATATTGAAAAAATAGGATCAAAACTTGAGAATGGTGTTCTTGAAATAGCAAAGAAAAAAGGTATGGGTCTTGTTGTTAATAGACAAGGTGGAATGATGACTTTATTCTTTACTGATTTAAAAGAAGTTAAATGTTATGATGATGTAAAAACTTGTGATGGAGATAGATTTAAGAGATACTTCTTACATATGTTAAATAAAGGATTTAATATACCACCATCACAATTTGAAGCAATGTTCTTAAGTGTAAAACATACAGAAGAACATATAGATAAATTCTTAGAAGCTTTTGAAAGCTTTGAAGGATAATAAATTTTAAAAAGTTTTAAATGAATGCTGATTTTTAGGTATATATTTAAGAAAAGACTTAATTTAATAGGAAGCTTTATTACAAATTTAATATACTTATATGTTTTTGTATTAGAAATTTTCTTCTTAATTAAGCTATTTATATACCTATAAATCAGCTTTAATTTTATAATTAGAAATTTTAATTAAGTGGGGTTTTTATGAGAGAGAAAGTGAAATTAAAAAAAGACAAAGAATGTGATGTTTTTGTAATGGGAGCTGGAATTGCAGGAATTATGGCGGCAATTGAAGCCTCTAATAATGGTCAAAAGGTAATAATAGCAAGTAGTTCAAATATCTTTTCAGGGTCAAGTTTTTATCCTGGTACATGGGGCTTAGGTTTAATAGGATCAGAGGATGAAAATGATGAAGAGGATTTAGCTAAGACAATTAAAGAAGTTGGGTGTAATGTTGTAGATAAGGAGTTAGTAGAAACCTTTGTTAAAAATATTAATCCAAGTATAGATTTGTTAAAAGAAATGGGTGTTAAGCTTAAACAAGCTAATAATTCAGGAGAAAAAGAATTCATTCCATGTTTTGATCATAAAAATAGAAACTGGAATGGTATTTTATTTGAAAGTGCAAAGAAAATTTTAAAAGGTAAATTAGAAAGTAATAAAGTTGAAGAATATCCTTTTTCAGAGGTCATTGAGATAGTAATGGAAGATAATAATGTTACAGGTGTAATCATTATCAATAAATTAAATCAACTTGAATTTATAAAATGTAAAGCACTTGTAATAGCTTCTGGAGGAATAGGTGGTCTATTTAAATATAGGTTAAATACTAGTGATATAACAGGAATGGGTCAGTCTTTGGCATTAAAAGCTGGGTGTAAATTAGTAAATATAGAGTTTATGCAGATGATGCCAGGATATATAAAGCCATGTCCAAAGACTATATTTAATGAAAAAACATTTAAATATATAAAAGCTAGAAATGAAGCTGGTGAAGATATATTTAAGAATATAGAAAATTTAGAAGAAAAACTTCAAGAAAGATCAACTTATGGACCCTTTACTTCAAGATTAAATTCTAAAGAGATTGACTATGCTATATTTAAGGAATTTATGAAAAATAACAACGGAGTCACTGTTAGATATAAGGAAGATTTACAATATAATATGCCAGAATTTATTGAGGTTTATTTTAAATGGTTGAAAGAAAATAAGAATCTTACTATAGAGGATGAAATAAACATAGGAATATTTTTTCATGCAGCAAATGGTGGAATTAGTATAACTAAAGAGACAGAGACAAATGTAAAAGGATTATTTGCAGCAGGAGAATGTACAGGAGGCATGCATGGTGCAGATAGAATAGGAGGTTTGTCTACAGCAAATGGTCTTGTTTTTGGGAAAATAGCTGGAGAAAGTGTAAGTAAATATGCAAAAAATAAAAGTTTAAATGATAAAGACGAAGTAGAATTTGAACTTTATGAAATAGATAAGGCCGAAGAGCTTATTTTAGAAGTTCAAGAAATAATGTTTAAAAATGCAATGATAGAAAAAAATGAAGTTGGAGTTAAAAATGCTATTTCAAAATTAGATAAGATTTCTAAGGGATTTATATATAAGAAAGATATAAATATGGAAAACATAAAAAATTCATATAGATTAGAAAATAATATATTGTTATGTAAAGCAATATTAAAAGCAATTGAGCTTAGAAAAGAAAGTAGAGGATCTCATTATCGAAATGATTATCCTAATATGAATAAAAATATGGAGAAAATGATAATAGCTGAATTAAAGGATGATATTAAAGTATATTTCAAAGAAGAAAATAATTATACTTTAGTATAACTTTGTTATTTCAATTAAGATAGTTTAGAATTAAAAATAAATAAAAAAATACAGTGTTGTTTTACATACACTGTATTTTTTTATTACATTAATGGAGAAACAAGTCTTATCACTGATTCACCAATTTTGGATAGAATAGAACGATTTTCAAATTTTTCAAGAGTGACTTTTTCACAAACCTCTAAATCTTTAAAAAATTGATCCTCCATGGCTTTTGAAAGTTTTTCATTATATACGAATATATTACTTTCAAAGTTTAGAGAGAAGCTTCTTATATCCATATTGGCAGTTCCTATGCTACATATAGAAGAATCTGCTACGATGGTTTTAGCATGTAAAAATCCTTTTTGATATAAGTAAATATTTGCGCCAGCTTTTAGTAAAGATTCAAAATATGAATTTGCTATCCAACCCATAAACTTATGATCAGGGTTTCCAGGTAGCATTATTTTTACATCAACCTCAGATAATGCAGCAAGTCTTAATGCTTCAAGCATAGGTTCATCCAGTACAAAATATGGAGTTTGTATAAATAAATTTTTCTTAGCAGAATTTATAATTTTAAAATAACCATTTTTAATCTGTTGTTCAATGTGGTCAGGACCTGAAGAAACTATTTGAGCTCCAATAATTTTATCTGGTACATCTAAAGAGTTAGGATTTATAAAGTATTTTTTTAGATCTATATTTAAGTCTGAATCATTAGCATAACTCCAATCAAGAAGGAATCTTCCTTCTAAATCATTTATTGCAAATCCTTTTATTTTAGTATGAGTATCACGCCAATAACCTATTTTTTTATCTCTTCCAAGATATTCATCACCGATATTAAATCCACCTAGAAAAGCTACTTTTCTATCTATAACAAGTATTTTTCTATGATTTCTATAGTTTATTCTTAGGTTTATATATTTGCAAAAGCCAGGAAAGAATATTTTAAATTCTCCACCAGCAGCCTTAAAGGCATCTATATATTTTTTATGTATAGAGTTACCGATAGAGTCTACTAGTAGTTTTACCTCAACTCCTTCTTTAGCTTTTTCTGTTAAGGCTTTTAATACTTTTTTACCAATTTCATCGCTTTTAAAAATATAAAATTCCATATGAATAAACTCTTTTGCTTGTTCTATTTCATTTATTATTTCTTCAAAAAGACTGTGAGCATCAAAATATAGGTCTATATCATTACGTTGAGTATAAGTTGAGTTATCATTATTAAAGTTCATCATTATTAAATCTTTATATTTTAAAGAAATATCATCTAATTTGTAATGTGCTTTAAATGCATTTAAGTATTTTTGTTTTGTTTTATCATCTGTAATTTTTTTCTTAAAGTTTTTCTCACGTGTTATGTTTTGACCAAAAAGAATATAAATAATAAATCCTACTATGGGCAAAAATGTTAATATTAAAATCCACGCCCAAGTAGTTGCAGGATTTTTCCTTTCAAAAAATATAATTGATAATATAAATATAATATTTATTAAAAATATTGCGCTCAAAAAAAAGTGCATAAAACTTCCTCCTTCGTATATTAAAAAATATCAGTCCAATAATTAAATTTATATGGACTGATATTTTAATTATTGATTATCTAATATAAATTTGTTCTAAAAGCTCACATGTGTTAATTAGGGAATTAATGTTATTTGAAGCTAGTAATTTAATACCTTTATAGCTTATTCTAAGCTTACATTTACTATTTTTTAATTCGTTAACAAATTCAAGAATTGAAGTTGTGTTTATTTCAGCATTAAAAATACTTACTATATTAAGGTAAAGGTATTCTGTATATAAGTATTTATAATCTGAATATCCTTCATAGGATTCCATATTTTCACATAAGAATTTAACATGATCATCAATGACATTAAATATTTCAGAAAGCTTATCTCTATATATGAATTTTAAGGAATCAATTTCTAAAAATGCCTTGTTTAAAGCAGATAAAATATCTTCCTTTATCATAGAAACTTCATCAGATGAGAAGATTAAATATAGATTCAAATAAGAATCTCTTTTAGAAAAAATAGTTTCTAAATAGTTTATAAATGAATAGAAGTCCTCTCTATTATTACCAGGTTCTATTTGAAATAATATTTTGAAAAATAGATTCCAGTGGAAATCATAGTTCATAGCATGAGCCAATTTATTTCCTATAGAAGTAGAAAAATCTGAATCAAAGTCTAAAGGCTCATTTCCAATAGATAATTTATTTTTAAAAGAAATAGAATTTTTAAAAACTTCATTTAATCTTACAGAAGTATTTATAAAAGTGGTGTAGTATTCTTCAGATGTACTACAATTATTCTTTGTAAATATGTAATCAATTATTATATCGCAAGCATTTCTAAAATCAATTGATATTCCCAATTCATTTTTTACTTTAGAAGAATAGATGTCATAAATCATTTTAGATAAAAGAAGTTCTATACCTTCTTTTTTAATTCCCATACCAGGAGTATTGTTTATATTGGAATTAACATGATTAAATATTGTAAGAAGTTGATTATCTATTAAACATAAATTATTCTTAATAGAATGAAGTATATTTTTATAAAACTTATCACCTAAAATCATATTATAATTTTTGTAGATAATTTTGTGTTCTATTTCTCCCCAAAAATTATTTACCATTGATTTTATTTGAAGTTCAAAGTTAAATTTTTCACCTTCATTAACTACAAAACCATCTATTCTATATAATTCAAAGCCATTTTTTTGTTTTAAAGGTTGATGTTCATTTAGGTCTAAAAATATATTAGGGTTTTGAGATGAATAATAGAAACCCTCTTCATTAGTACAGTTAAAAACTGTTCTTATGAATTTAAAAATATGTTCTTCATCTTCTATAAATCTACATTCTATTCTTACCCCTATTAAATCAGATAAATTTTCAAATAGATCTTTAGGAGAGTTGTATTTAAGATAATAGTTATGTCTTATTATCTTTTCTTTTAAGCTTGAAGCGGATTTTACTCTAGTTGATATATTAAAAAAACCTTCACAAGAATTTTCTAGTAAGGAGTAGAAAAAATCATCTAATAAATTTGCACTATATGCAAGTTCCTTTTTTATATCCTTAAGTAATTCCAAAGTACCTTTAGTGAATTCAAAAACTTTTAATTCCAAATTTAAAACACCATCCTTGTTAGTTAAAGTTGTTAAAGTCAGTATAGTTTAATAATATCAACATATATTAAGTATAACAATATAAGAATTTAAAATATTATGTATATAATGTTACTATTTTTTTTGAAATAAAAATACATTTTGTTATTTAAATAGAGAATTGGTTTTAAATTTATTAATATAAATTATTATTAACTAATAGTTTATAAAGAAAAGTAGATATTAATTAAGATAATAAGAAAAAAATTAAAAGTCAAAAATAGACTTTGACTTTCTTTGACTTTTATAGTATTATTATTACATAAGATACAAACAAGAGAATATTGAGGTGATAAAATGAATGCAGATAAAATGACATTAAGAGTACAACAAAGCTTAAATGATGCTTATGAAATAGCAGTTAGATATAATAATCAACAATTAGATGTAATTCACTTATTTTCAGCATTAGTGAATCAAAAAGATGGTCTAATTCCTAATATATTTGAAAAAATGGGTGTTAATGTTGAGTCATTAAAAAGAGACATTCATGTTCAAATAGATAAAATGCCTAAGGTTTTAGGAGAAGCAGCACAATCATCAGGTGTTACTGCTACAAGAAGAATAAATGAAGTATTAATAAAAGCAGAAGAAATTTCAAAACAATTTGAGGATTCATATATAAGTGTTGAGCATGTAATGCTTGCAATTATGGATATAGATAAAAATGGAGCTGTAGGAGAAATCTTAAGAAGAAATAATATAACTAAAGATGGATTCTTAAAAGTTTTAAATGAAGTTAGAGGAAGTCAAAGAGTTGATTCACAAGACCCAGAAGGAACTTATGAAGCTCTAGATAAATATGGAACTAACTTAATAGAACTTGTAAAACAGCATAAATTAGATCCTGTTATAGGAAGAGATGAAGAGATAAGAAGAGCTGTTAGAATTCTTTCAAGAAAAACAAAAAATAATCCAATCCTTATAGGAGAGCCAGGAGTTGGTAAAACTGCTATAGTTGAAGGATTAGCTGAGAGAATTGTAAGAGGAGATGTACCAGAAGGATTAAAAGATAAGGTTATTATCTCATTAGATATGGGAGCATTAATAGCTGGTGCTAAATATAGAGGAGAATTTGAAGAAAGATTAAAAGCGGTATTAAAAGAAGTTCAAAGTTCAGAAGGAAAAATTCTTTTATTCATAGATGAAATTCATACAATAGTAGGAGCAGGTAAAACAGATGGCGCAATGGATGCAGGAAATCTTATTAAGCCAATGCTTGCAAGAGGTGAATTACACTGCATAGGAGCTACAACTTTTGATGAATATAGACAATATATTGAAAAAGATAAAGCTCTAGAAAGAAGATTCCAACCAGTTATAGTTGAAGAACCAACAGTTGAAGAAACTATATCAATTTTAAGAGGATTAAAAGAAAGATTTGAAATTCATCATGGAATTAGAATACATGACTCAGCAATAGTTGCTGCTGCAAAACTTTCTCATAGATATATTCAAGATAGATACTTACCAGATAAAGCTATAGACTTAATAGATGAAGCTGGTGCAATGATAAGAAGTGAAATAGATTCTCTTCCAACTGAATTAGATATCATAAGAAGAAAAATTTTAATGCTTGAAACTGAAAAAGAAGCATTATCAAAAGAAAGTGATGATGCATCTAAAGAAAGATTAGTTTCTTTAGAAAAAGAACTTGCTGAGCTTCAAGATAAAAATGATGAAATGACAATCAAATATGAAAAAGAAAAATCTCATATTTCAGCAGTTAGAGATTTAAAAGCTGAGTTAGATGAAGCAAGAGGATTAGCTGAAAAATATGAAAGAGAATATGATTTAAATAAAGTTGCAGAACTTAAATATGGAAGAATTCCAGAGCTTGAACGTCAAATAAAAGAACAAGAAGCAAGTATGGAAAAAGATAATGAAAATGCATTATTAAAAGAAGAAGTTACTGAAAATGAAATTTCAGAGATAATTTCAAAATGGACTGGAATCCCTGTTACAAAACTAGTTGAAAGTGAAAGAGAAAAACTTTTAAGATTAGAAGAAGAGTTAAGAGAAAGAGTAATAGGTCAAGACGAAGCTACAACTGCTGTTGCTAATGCAGTAATAAGAGCTAGAGCTGGACTTAAAGATGAAAGAAAACCAATAGGATCATTTATATTCTTAGGACCTACTGGGGTTGGTAAAACAGAGCTTGCAAAAACTTTAGCAAGAAATTTATTTGATAGTGAAGATAATATAGTAAGAATAGATATGTCTGAATACATGGAGAAACATGCTGTATCTAGACTTATAGGACCTCCTCCAGGATATGTTGGATATGAAGAAGGTGGTCAATTAACAGAAGCTGTTAGAAGAAACCCATACTCAGTAATACTATTTGATGAAATAGAAAAAGCACACGATGATGTATTTAATTTATTCCTTCAAATACTAGATGATGGTAGATTAACAGATAACAAAGGTAAAACTGTTGACTTTAAAAATACTATAATCATTATGACTTCTAACATAGGAAGTAGCTATTTATTAGAAAATAAATCTAATGAAGGTATAGAAGATGATGTTAGAGAAAATGTAATGAATGAAATGAAGTTAAGATTTAAACCAGAATTCTTAAATAGAGTAGATGACATCATAATGTTTAGACCTTTAAGTAGTGAAGGTATTAAGAGAATTATAGATATCTTCTTAAGAGATGTTGAAAATAGATTAAGAGAAAGAAATATAACTCTTGAAGTTACTGAGGCAGCTAAAGATATATTAGCTGAAGAAGGATATGATCCAGTATATGGAGCTAGACCATTAAAGAGATATATAAGTAATGTATTAGAAACTGAAATAGCTAAAAAGATAATCGCAGGAGAAATCTATGATGGATCTATTGCCTTAATAGATGGAGTTGATGGAAAAATTATAGTTTCTAGAAAATAAAATATTAATTAAAAGAAGCCGTAGGTATTATTTAAAACCTACGGTTTCTTTTTGTTTAAATTTTAAATAAACTTTAAATAAATTGATAATAAAATTAAAATGATAATGAAAATACGGATAATTTAAAAAATATTCATAAAAAACTGTAGAAAATTGATAAATTTATGGTTATAATAATTTTAAAGTGATAAAAAGAAAATTTTAACGGCATTAAGATGATAAATTGAAAAGGGGAGATAATGATGGAACTAATAGGAATATTAATCGTAATAATAGGATTTGCATTAAAGTTTGATACTATAGCAGTTGTATTAGTTGCAGGTTTAGCTACTGGATTAGTAGCAGACATGAGTGTATATGAAATATTAGAAAAATTAGGTTCAACTTTTGTAAGTCAAAGACATATGACTTTATTTATTTTGACCTTACCTGTAATCGGTATGTGTGAGAGATTTGGTTTAAAAGAAAGAGCTATAACTTTAATAAAAAATATGAAAAATATGTCAACTGGAAAACTTTTAAGTTGTTACCTATTCATTAGAGAGGTTGGGGCAGCAGTTTCGTTAAGATTAAGTGGACAAGCACAGTTTATAAGACCACTTATAAATCCAATGGCTCAAGGAGCAGCTATAAGTAAATATGGAAAATTAGATGATAAAAACGAAGATTTAATAAAGGGAACAGCAGCGGCTATGGACAACTATGGTAATTTCTTTGGACAAAATGTGTTCTTAGCAAGTTCAGGAGTCCTTTTAATAGCTGGGACATTACAAGAGTTAGGATATGGAGTTAGTACTCTAGAAATAGCAAAGGCTTCAGTTCCAATAGCTATAATAGCTTTAATACTAGGAGTATTACAAAATAAATTATTAGATAAAAAGTTAAGTAAAAACCTATCAAAGAACAAAGAAGAAGTAAAGTAGAGGTGAGATTTAATGAGTATGGAAATGATTTCTAATGTATTGCTTGAAATCTTTTATATAATAGTAGGCCTTTTAATGTTAAATACGGCAATTGACACATTAAGAGATAAAGAACATAAAACTAGAATAGGAACAGCAATCTTTTGGACTATACTATCAATTATATTCATAGCTGGAGGAGCTATTCCACCAGTAGTAGTAGGAGCTTTACTTCTAGTTATAGGTGTATTAACTGCAAGTAAGCAAGTTAACATAGGAAACTTAAAGATGCCTAATATAGATTTTGCAGAAATGCAAGCTAAGAAGCTAAAGAATAAGATTTTCTTACCTTCAATTGTAATAGCAATAGGTTCTTTAGTGATTGCTCAATTTACAAGTTTATCAGGGACTGTTGCTATAGGTATAGCTTCAGTGGCAGCGGTAATAACAACGTTTATAGTATTAAAGGCTAAACCTAAGCACTTAGTAGAAGATAGTAATAGAATGGTTCAATCAGTTGGATCTACGAGTATATTACCTCAGCTTTTAGCAGCCTTAGGAACAGTATTTACTGCGGCAGGAGTTGGAGATGTTATATCATCAGGAATATCTAATTTTATCCCAGAAGGACATATATTAGCTGGTGTAATAGCTTACTGTGTAGGGATGGCCGTATTCACTATGATAATGGGAAATGCCTTTGCAGCCTTCTCAGTTATAACTGTGGGAATAGGATTACCATTTGTATTTGCCCAAGGAGCTAATGTTGCTGTAGCAGGGGCTTTAGCCTTAACAGCAGGATATTGTGGAACATTATTAACACCAATGGCAGCAAACTTTAATGTAATGCCAGCGGCTCTATTAGAGACAAAAGATAAGAATGTGGTTATGAAATGCCAAAGCTTATTTGCTATAATTTTATTAGTGATACATATAGCATTAATGTATTTCTTAGCATTTTAATTAACTATGATTTTAAAGTGAGGAGTGTATGAGAATGAAAGTATTAATCACAGGATTCGATCCTTTTGGAGGAGAAAGTATAAATCCAGCTTTAGAGGCTGTTAAAATGATATCTGAAAATATAGAAGGAGCTGAGGTTATAAAGTTAGAAATACCTACAGTTTTTAGAAAGTCTCTTGAAAAAATTGAAGAGAAGATAAATGAGATTAATCCAGATGTGGTTATATCAATAGGACAAGCTGGAGGAAGATTTGGTATAACACCAGAGAGAGTAGCTATAAATATGGATGATGCCAGAATAAAAGATAACGAGGGAAATCAACCAATAGATATTCCTATATATGGAGATGGAGAAAGTGCATACTTTAGTAATTTACCTATAAAAGCAATGGTTAAGGAAATGCTTGATAATGGAATACCGGCATCTGTTTCTAATACAGCAGGAACTTTTGTTTGTAATCATGTGATGTATGGAGTTTTATACTTAGTTAATAAGAAGTATAAAAATATAAGAGCAGGATTTATACATGTACCTTATATTCCAGCTCAGGTTGTAAGTAAACCTAATACACCATCTATGTCAATTAATGATATAGCAAAAGGATTAGAGCTTAGTATAAAAGCTATTGTTTTAAATGATAATGATATTAAAGCTATAGGAGGCGCTGTTTGCTAATGTTAGAACCTAAGATAAAAAGAAAAATCTTTGTTTATGGAAGTTTAAGAACAGGATTTTTCAACTATGATAAGTACTTAAAAGGAAAAGTTATAAAGAGTGAGTTAGGAAGAGTAAAAGGAACTTTATATCATATGCCTAAAAAGGGATATCCTGCTTTAGTAGAAGGGGATAGTTTTGTATATGGAGAGGTAATGACTATTCTTGATTATGAAGATGTAATAAATGCTATTGATATTATGGAAGGTTACTTTGGAGTTAACAATAATAGTAATGAATATAATAGAGTTGAAATAGAGGTAGAAATCCTAGGAAAAAAATCACCAGAAAAATGTTATGTTTATTACTATGCAATGAATGATAAAGAAGAATTTAAAAATAATAGCATTTTAATAGAGGACGGAAATTGGAGAAACTTTATGCTTCAAAAGGTTTCTTAAAGAAAAGAGTAGAAGGTAAGAAAGTTCTTACCTTCTACTCTTTTTTATTATTTCATTGATTGTTCGTATTGTTGAACCATTCTTTTAACCATTTCTCCACCAACGCTTCCGCATTGTTTTGAGCTTAGGTCACCATTGTAATCTGAGAATGGTACTCCCATTTCATTTGCTACCTCATTCTTAAATTTTGCTAATCCGTTTTTTGCTTCTGGAACTAATTGTGCCATTTTGAATTCCTCCTTTTAAGTTAAATGAGACTTTTTGAAAGGAGAAGTTTTCTTTTCCTTTCGATATTATGATGTGCAGAAATGGAGTTAATAAACTATAAAATTATATCCAATGAAGGATTAAAATACACGTTTTGGAATAAAATGAAAAAATAATTTTAAAATTTTATAATAACTAATAAATCAAATAAAAAAACTCAAACAGAAATAGCATCTGCTTGAGTTCAAAATATTATACATCAAAATTTAAATCTTTATAAGCTAGAAATCCATGACAGGTATCTGCCTCTTTTACTGCCTTAATAATAGCTTTTTCCATAACTTGAGCAGCTAAAAGACCAACAACATTTATGTCAGCATCTACTTTATTTGAAGAAAGGGTAAAAATTGTATCACCATCAAACATGGTATGAGCTGGTCTTATGGTTCTTCCAAAGCCGTTTTGAGCCATAGAAGCAATTTTATTAGCTTGAGCTTTATTAAACTTACCATTAGTGACTATGGCACCTATAGTTGTATTACCTTTAAAAGCATTTCTAGGATTTGCATAGTTGCCTATTAAACTTTCCTCAGTGTCAATGAAGGTTTTCATATCTTCACTTAATCCACCAGCAATAATTTTATTATTATTATTTGGATCAACGATATCTCCAAGGCTATTAACTCCAACAATAGCACCAACTTTTAAGTCACCAACTTGCACTGCATAGCTTCCAAAGCCACCTTTCATTGCAAATTTAGGATTTATAGCTTTACCTACAGTAGCACCAGTACCACAACCGACGTTACCATTCTTAGAATCTTCATAGTCTTCGGAATTTTTACAAGCTTCTAGTCCCATTTCCTTATTAGGTCTTACCTTAGGACTTCCACATATTAAGTCAAATAAAACAGCTCCACACACTATAGGAACTTTAGCTACACCTACATCAAAGCCAACATTTTTATTTTCTAGGTATTCCATAACTCCAGAACAAGCATCAAGACCAAATGCAGAGCCACCAGATAATACAACAGCATGAACTTTATCAACCATTTCCATTGGATTT
Organism: Clostridium perfringens; assembly: GCA_034421775.1. Classification (GTDB taxonomy): domain Bacteria; phylum Bacillota; class Clostridia; order Clostridiales; family Clostridiaceae; genus Sarcina; species Sarcina perfringens_B. The sequence goes on from WNVL01000004.1 coordinate 275,421, forward strand.
AAAAGATCTGTTTCTCTAGTACCTGGCGCACCACCACGTACATCAACACCACCAGAAGCTCCTTCCTCACAAATCAAAACTGTACATCCAGTAGCACCTTCAAAATTCTGCGCATGTCCTAACTTAAATCCGTCAATATCAGTAATTTTTATTTCAAACATATAATATACACCTCACATTATTAAACCTTTACTAGTCATTAAATAAAGTTTTAGCGTATAACTTTAATAAGCTATACGCTAAAACATATTTATAAAATTACTTTAATATTTTTCTAACTCCAAGTATAACAGGTATAGATATTAAGGCAGATATAAAGGCTTCAGGTATTCCGTTTGTTATACCTATTCCTGCTAAAGTTAATTTAGCAGCTTGTTCAGATATTCCTAAAGCAGAAGCATATCTTTCTAAATAAAAAACATATGTTAAACCAAGTACACCAACAGTGTTTACTAAGGTTCCAATTACTGAAGCTGTACCTATAGATAAGGCTTCCTCTTTATTTTTATGTTTAAATTTAATCATAAAAATCATACTTATTACAAAGAATAAAGTTCCGATTACAGCTGGTATTAATAAAGAATTTGTTAAAGCTGATAAGCTTATAAATAGAAGTAGTCCTAATATAAGAGAACTTATAAAGGTTGTGGCTTTTAAATTCTTTTTAGCTCCCTTAATCATAGATGCGTACACATAGTAACTTACTACACCTATAAGAATTCTAGGAACTAAAGCTATAATAGGATTCAAAAACATAAAGCTAGTTGGCATTGGCGCCGTAAAAGCTTGATACATAGAAAATAATCCGAAAACTAGTCCTATTAATCCTCCTACAATAGGTCCTTCAATAATAGCACCTATTATAACAGGAATATGCATAATAGTAGCTTTAACAGGTGGAATATTTATAAAACCTAATCCTGTTAATCCTAGGAAAATTGATATACCAGATAGCATACCAATAACTACTAGTTTTCTCGTCTTTTGTCTAGTTTGATAAACTGCACTCATTGACTCTCCTCCGTTCTTATTCCCTTTGGGATATAATTCGGTTATTAAGTTTTTAACCGTGAAAAAATTGTTCAGCTTCTAAGATAGAATACCGACAGTGATATTTTAACATTAATTTTTTAAGTAATTCAATATGAAAAGGAAAATTTGTGCAAATATATAAGTGCCATAAAAGGCAGAATGGCTTATTTACAGGAATTGAAAACATAAAGTAGTAATTTTCTGACAATTCATTATAGGAATTGAATTTAAAAATTAGTGGTAAAATATAATTAATCTTAAGTTAAAAATAATTTCTACTTGAGATTAATTCGATAGATAGAATTATAATATAAAGTTTAGGAGTTTTATTATGAATGATAGAGAATTATTTAAAGTTTTAGAAAAGCATATTTTAGAAGATAAAGTTCCATCAAAAATTTTAATTTCTTTGAATGAAGAGGGAGAGTTAGAAAATTCTTTTTTAGAAATAATAAAGGAGTTAGAGAAAGTTCAGCAGGAAAAGAAACACCATCCAGAGGGTAATGTATGGAATCATACTTTGCAGGTTTTAGATGAAGCAGCCAGTTTAAGAGAACTTGCTAATAATAAAAGAGAATTCATGTGGGCAGCTTTACTTCATGATATAGGAAAAAAAGATACTACTAAGATAAGAAAAGGAAGATGGACTGCTTATGACCATGATAGAGTAGGAGCAAACCTTGCAAAAAATATTTTAAGCAATGTCATAGAGGATGAAAAGTTTATACAAGATGTAAGCAATCTAATAAAATATCATATGTCATATCTTTATATAGATAAAAACCTACCATTTGTAAAGCCAGAAGAGATGGTTTCAAATTCAGATTTACATGATATAGCTTTATTAACTTATTGCGATAGAGTTGGTAGGGGAGAAAAGAGTTTAGATGAAAAGAAAAGAATATTAAATTCAATAAATGATTTCATTGAAAAGACAAATAGTATAACTAATAAAAAATATGAAAAATTAAATATTTTGGAAAAATAGTATTTGATTTTTATAGCAAATACTTATATAATGACTATAATAAATTAAAATTCAATATGTTCGGATGAAGGTAATGGGAGAGTGATATTTATATATCCACCGAAGAGGGAAATCTTTCAGGTATTAGGACCGTTACTGGACGAGCCTCTGGAGAGACTCTTGAAAAAGAGCACCGAAGGAGCAAGGTCAATATTTATTGACTGAAACTCTCAGGTAAAAGGACAGAGGATAAGGTTAGTTACTTAAGCTTTTTTAAGTATCCTTATTCTCCTCCGCAAATTTAAATTTAAGGAGGATTTTTTTTATGGAAAACTTATTAAATCAAATTGACAACTTAGTATGGGGAGTGCCGCTTCTTGTGCTACTTGTAGGAACAGGAATTTACCTGACTATAAGATTAAAATTATTACAAATTTTAAAATTACCACTAGCTTTAAAGTATGTATTTAAGAAGGACGACGAATCTTCTTGCGATGATGCAGAAGGTGATGTTTCAAGTTTTGGAGCTTTATGTACAGCTCTTTCAGCTACAATAGGTACTGGAAACATAGTAGGGGTTGCAACAGCTATAAAAGCAGGAGGGCCAGGAGCCTTATTTTGGATGTGGATAGCTGCTTTCTTTGGAATGGCAACTAAATATGCAGAAGGTGTACTTGCTATAAAGTACAGAGTGGTAGATGAAAATGGTCAAATGGCTGGGGGACCAATGTATTATATAAAAAATGGTCTTGGGCTTAATTGGCTAGCAAATATTTTTGCTTTTTTTGGAATTGGTGTAGCTTTATTAGGAATAGGAACCTTTGGACAAGTTAAATCAATAACTGATGCTGCAAGTATTACATTTAATGTTCCAACTGTAATTACAGCGGGAATAGTTACATTATTAGTTACTTTAGTAACCTTAGGTGGAATAAAGAGAATATCTAGTGTATCAGAAAAGGTTGTTCCTTTAATGGCAGGTCTTTATATATTAGGAGTTTTGATTGTTATAGCCTTTAATTTAGATAAAGTTCCAAATGCCGTAGCAATAATTATAGAGAGTGCTTTTAATCCTAGAGCAGCCTTAGGTGGAGCTGTGGGAGTTAGTATAATGACTGTTATGAAAAGTGGAATAGCAAGAGGAGTTTTCTCAAATGAAGCTGGTCTTGGAAGTGCTCCAATAGCAGCGGCGGCAGCTAAGACTAAGTCACCAGTTAAGCAAGGACTTATTTCTATGACAGGTACATTTTTTGATACTATTCTTATTTGTACAATGACAGGTATAGTTATAATTCTTACAGGTGCTTATACAGGAAACTTAGAGGGTGCGGCTCTTACAACACAAGCTTTTGAAATGGGTCTTCCTATTAGTAATATAGGAACATATATAGTTAATATAGGACTTATGTTCTTTGCTTTCACAACAATATTAGGATGGAATTATTATGGTGAAAGATGTGTTGAATATTTATTTGGAATAAAAGCAATAAAACCATATAGAATAGTATATATACTTCTTGTTGCTGTGGGATCATTCTTACCATTAACATTAATATTTATAATAGCTGATATTGTTAATGGATTAATGGCAATTCCAAACCTTGTAGGTATTATTGGCCTTAGAAAAGTAGTTATAGAAGAAACAGAGGAGTTCTTTAAAGAGAAGGCTCTTAATAAAGAGAGTGTTGAATTAGAAGAAACTGTTTTGAATTGATATAAATAAAAAATCCATGAGTAATATACTCATGGATTTTTTTATTTTCCTTCATTAGGAAGTTTACTTCTAACGATATTTTCAACTTTTTCAGGAAGCTCTGCAATCTCTTCCTTTGAAAGTTTATCAGTATAAACTGGTGGATGAATATAAAGATTTACTTCACCAGGTTTTATAAAATAGTGATTTCCTTCCATTATTTTATATGTTCCATCAATTGTAAAAGGAACTATAGGAGCTTTTGATTTAGTAGCTAATTTAAAACTACCCGCCTTAAAGTCTCCCATTTTACTACATTGACTTCTTGTTCCTTCAGGAAAAACAACCATTGAATAACCTTCTTTTAATTGCTTAATTCCTTGTAAAATACCAGCCATTGCTTTTTTAGGATGCTCTCTATCGATAAATATTGCTTTTGAAAGTAGTATCCAATCTTTTAATATAGGCATTTTTTCAAGCTCTTTTTTTGCTATGAATCCCTTTGGTCTATCAATAGAATACATGACAACAGGAATATCCATATTACTTTGGTGGTTACCAACAAAAAGAACAGGTCCTTCAGGAATATTTTCTAAACCTTGAACGTTAACTTTTATTCCAGCATCTTTAAGAAAAGTATGAGCTATTCTTCTACTACATTGATAGATATATTCATCTCTTTCTTCAAGTTTGCCTTCCTCTTCCATTTTATTTATTTTTTTTATATCAGATAAGGATTTTATTAATGTCCAGGCATATCCTTTTCCATACCAATATATAGATCTAAACATATATTTCGCCCCTTTAATATTACTAGTACTAAGTAATATTATAACAGTTTTTAAAAAATATCAAATAGATAGGGGTTTTCATAAATTATAATAATAAAAAAAACTTATATATTTACTATTATGGTTTTATATACTATAATTTACCAAAACAGAATATTATTCTTATCAAGAGAGGTGGAGGGACTGGCCCTGTGAAACCCAGCAACCTATAGTATAAATAAATTTTATTCTATAACGGTGCTAAATCCTGCAGGTTTACTGAAAGATAAGTTTTGAAGTTAAGAAATTTAGAGAGTTTATGCCTAAAGGATTATTTCCTTTAGGCTTTTTTATTTTTAGGAGGGATTTTATGAATATTAGAGAATTATTTGATAAAAAAGAGTTTGTGTTTTCTTTTGAGGTTTTTCCTCCAAAGGAAAGTACTCCAATAGAAAATATATATAAAACTTTAGAAGAGATTCAGGAATTAAAACCAGATTTTATAAGTGTGACTTATGGAGCAGGTGGGAATTTTGTAAGCAATAGAACAATAGAATTATCATCAATAATAAAAAATAAATATAATTTAGAAACTTTAGCACATTTAACTTGTATAGGAGCAGAAAAAAAAGATATAGAGAAAACTTTGAGTATATTAAAAAGCAAGGGAATAGAAAATGTATTAGCTTTAAGAGGTGATAAAAGAGAAGATATTATATCGGAATATAACTCTTCAATAGATTTAATAAAACATATTGGAGAATATAGATATATAAATATTGCGGGAGCTTGTTATCCAGAAATTCATCCAGAAGCCATTAACAAAGATAATGATTTAGAATTTTTAAAAAGAAAAGTTGATGCAGGTGCTAATCACTTAATATCTCAATTATTTTTTGATAATAATATATTTTTTGATTTTTTAGAATCCTGTGAAAAGAAAGGAATAGATGTACCTATTCAGGCGGGAATAATGCCTGTAGTTAATAAAAAACAAATAGAGCGGATACTATCTCTTTGTAAGGCAACATTCCCTAAAAAATTTATGAAGATAGTAAATAAGTATGAGCATGATAAGGAAGCTTTAAGGGATGCCGGAATAGCTTATGCAAATGAGCAAATAATAGATTTAATCTCTAGTGGAGTAAGAGGTGTGCATTTATATACAATGAATAACTCATATGTAGCAAAAAATATAGTAAGTGGAACTAAGAATATTATTAACTCAGTAAACAGAAAGGAAAAAATATCTTAAAAGGAGAAAAAATTATATAAATATGAAAATTACTAATATAGATAAAAAAGAAGTGCTTAGATATTTGGGGGTAAAAGGAAAAGAAGAAGATTTTGAACTTATAGATAAATGTATTGATGAATGCAAAGAAATAGTTGATTATAGGGTAACTTATAGAGAATATGGCTTAGAAGAGTATAAGGATAATTTAAAGATATTGGGAACAGAAAAATTTTTAAAGGGAACATCAATAAAAAGGCATTTAAAAGGATGTTATAAAGTTATTTTATTAGGTGTTACCTTGGGGTATGAGGTAGAAAGAGCTATAAATAAATATGAGAAAATTGATTTGTTAAAAGCACTTATCTTGGATGCTTGTTCTACTGCTGCTATAGAAGAAGTTTGTAACGAAATTGAAGAGGTTATAAAGGAAAAGGTTGAAAGCAGAAATGAGTTTATAAGAGAAAGATTTAGTCCAGGGTATGGAGATTTTTCAATAGAATTTCAAAAGGATTTTTTAGAGTTAATAGATGGGCAAAGAGCAATAGGTTTAAATTTAACAGAGAGTAATATTTTAATACCTAGAAAATCAGTTACAGCAATAATAGGTGTAAGTAAATATAGAAATAATCAAGCTTCTATAAGAAGTTGTGATAAATGCAGTTTTTATGCAAAGTGCATTTATAGGAAAGGCGGTAAGAGATGTTATGATTAAAATTTTTGATGGGGCCATGGGGACTATGCTTCAAAAGTTAGGATTAAAGCTTGGAGAGAATCCAGAAGTTTTTAATATATATAATGAAGATATTATATATGAAGTTCATAAAAGATATATAGAGGCAGGAGCAAATTTTATAACTACTAATACTTTTGGAGCAAATAGAAAAAAATTAGTTAATACAGATTTTAAAGTAGAAGAAATTATAACAAAAGCTTTAGAAATAGCAAAGAGAGCTAGAGAGGAAAATGCAGTTAAAATAGCTTTGGATATAGGACCTATAGGAGAGCTTTTAGAGCCTATGGGAACTCTAAGCTTTGACGAGGCCTATGACATATTTAAGGAACAGGTTATAGTTGGAGCAGAAAATGGGGCAGATATTATACTTATAGAGACAATGGGTGATTTATATGAAGCTAAAGCAGCTATTCTAGCAGCAAAAGAAAATTCTAACTTGCCTGTATTTTGTACTATGAGTTTTGAAAAAAATGAAAGAACTTTTACAGGGTGTATTCCTGAAAGTATGGCTATGACACTAGAGGGATTAGGAGTAGATGCATTAGGGATTAATTGCTCTTTAGGACCTAGAGAAATGGAATCGATAATAAAACGAATAGTAAAGTCAACTAATAAGGATATAATAGTACAGGCTAATGCAGGAATGCCTAGTATAGATGGAGATAGGACAAGTTATGAGGTTGATAAATATGAATTTAGTGAATATGGAGAAAGATTTGTTTCTTTAGGTGTTAATTACATTGGTGGATGTTGTGGAACTAATCCTGAATATATAGAGGAATTATCAAACAGATTAAAAAAGAAAGAAAGTATAAAAAGAGAGAAAGTTAGTTTAACCGGTGTATGTACACCTTCACTTACTATAAGTGGAAGAGGAGTTTATGTAATTGGAGAAAGAATAAATCCTACTGGTAAAAAGAGATTTAAAGAGGCTTTAAAAAATAATGATATAGATTATATTGTGAGACAAGGAATTGAACAGGTTGAAGCTGGAGCAAATATTTTAGATGTTAATGTAGGAGTTCCAGATATTGATGAAGAAAAAATGATAGTTAAAATAGTAAAGGATCTTCAAAGTGTTTTGGATGTTCCTCTTCAAATAGATTCTTCTAATCCAGAGGTAATAGAAAAGGCGTTAAGGTATTATAATGGTAAATGTATTTTAAATTCAGTAAATGGAGATGAAGAGACTTTAGATAGAATACTTCCAATAGTTAAAAAATACGGGGCTATGGTTATTGGATTGACCTTAAGTAATAAGGGAATACCAAAAACTTGTGAAGAGAAAATAGAAATAGGAAGAAGGATAATAGAGAAAGCTTCTGAATATGGAATCAGTAAAGAAAATATAATTTTAGACCCTCTTATATTAACAGTGGCAACAAATCAAATGGAAGTTAAAGAAACTTTAAGAGCTATTAGAAAAATAAAGAATGAACTTGGAGTTAAGACTACTTTAGGTGTTTCAAATGTTTCCTTTGGACTTCCAGAAAGAGAAATTATAAATGAAGTGTTTTTAGGAATGGCTCTTAATGAAGGATTAGATTTTCCTATAGTTAATCCAAATAAAGAAGGAATAATGAAAGTAATAAGAGGATTTGAACTTCTTTATGGATATGATGAAGGAGCTAATAATTATGTAAGTTATTATTCTAAGAAAAATAATATTAAGGAAGAAAATTTAAGAGAAGAAGGAGAAAATATCTTAACTTTAAAAGAAATAGTAATAAAGGGATTAAGAGGAGAGGCAAGAAGAAAGACAGAAGAACTTCTTAAAACCCTTAAAGGCATGGAGATTGTTGATGAGGAATTAATACCTGCTTTAGATAGGGTTGGAGAAAAATTTGAAAAAGAAGAGATATTCTTGCCGCAGTTAATAGCATCAGCTGAAACGGTTAAGGAATCCTTTGAGGTTATAAAATCAAGTATTGATTTCTCTAAAGAGGATAAAAATAAGGGTTGCATAGTATTAGCTACAGTAAAAGGAGATATACATGATATTGGTAAAAATATAGTTAAAGTTATACTAGAAAACTATGGTTATGATATTATTGATTTAGGAAAAAATGTAGAACCAGAAGAAATTTTAAAGGTGTGCATTGAAAAAGATGTTAAATTATTAGGCCTCAGTGCTTTAATGACAACAACTTTAAAAAGTATGAAAGAGACAATAAAGAAAGTTAAAGAAAAAGACTTAAAAACTAAAATATTTGTTGGAGGAGCTGTTTTAACAGAGGAATATGCAAAGAAAATAGGAGCAGATTTTTATGCTAAAGATGCTAATAGGGCTGTAGAAATAGCCAAGCAAGTATTTTAAATTTAAATCTATGTTTTAGGTGAATGTTGATTTTAGCTAGCCCTTTGGACCTACTTAATTTTGCAAAGAGTTTCTATTATCTATTCCAAAATAATAGCTAAGACTTTTAAACTCGCTACGCTCAAACAGAAAAAGTCTCTTAACGCTATTATTTTTCCATAGATAATGAAACTCTAACTGCTCATTAAGATGGTCCTACAGTTCTATCTAAAATCAACATTAGTTTAAAACATAGTTTTATTTAAAAATAAATATTAAGTTAAAAAAGAAGTGAATTTTAGATTTGATTGGAGAATACATTAAGATGAAAAAATTAGATTTGAAAAATGAGTTCATAGTAGCCGATGGCGCTATGGGAACTAGGATTATGGAGTTAGGAGTAAATTTAAAAGAAACTCCTTCAGAACTTTTAAATATTAAGAGGCCTGAATTAATAGAAAAAATTCATAGAGAGTATAGGGAAGCTGGAGCTAACTTAATACTTTCAAATACATTTATGTGCAATGTTATAAATGCAAAGAAGAATAATTATGATTTAGAAGAGGTTGTAGAAGCAGGCGTTAATATTGCTAAAAAAGTGTGTGAGAAGGGTGGAATAGTTGCTTTAGATATAGGTCCTCTTTCATATTATATAGAAGAAAATAATGACAACTTTAAAAAGGTTGTAGAAGAGAATACAGAAAGAATAATTAACGCCTCTAAGAATAACTTTGATTTAATTATTTTTGAAACCTTAGGAAGTATAAAAGAAGCAGAATTAGCAATAAAAAAAGCCTTATACTTAACTGATAAACCAGTTATAGTCTCCTTTACTTTAGCAGGGAAAAAGGATGTTCCTAAGTTTATAAAAGAGATGGTTTCAAGTTTAGAGCCATGTGGAGTGAGTGCTTTAGGAATAAATTGTACAGAGTATGAGGAGTTATTAAAGGCTTTAGATATTTTAAAAGAAAATACTGCTCTTCCTATTATGATAAAAGCTAATTTAGGAATACCTAAAAAAATAGGAAATGAACTTATATATGAACAAACTCAAGAGGAGTTTAGAGAATTATCTAGAAAGGCTATTGAAAAAGGGGTTAATATAATAGGTGGTTGCTGTGGAACGACGCCTGAATATATAAGAGCTATTTGTAACTTGATATAGAGTATAAGTTATAAATATTTACTAATGGTATAATAAGGGGGATAATGTGAATATTAAAAATCAACTTTTAGAAAATAAAATAGAAAAATTTTTCTTAGAGTTTCCAATTGTTGAAACTAAACGATTTATACTTAAAGAGATAGAAGAAAAGTATAAGGAAAATTTCATTAATTTATTTTCAGATGAAGATGTTATGAAATATTCTGGAACAGAAGTTTCTAATCCAGAAAAACAAGCGGATTTTTATTTAAAAAAAGTTAAAGTAATGTATAATGAGAAAAAAGGCATAAGGTGGGCTATAGTTAATAAGGAAAGTAAAGAGTTCATTGGAGATATAGGTTTTTATAATATGGATTTTTATTCTAATAATACTGAGATTGGGTATACTGTAGTAAAGAAGTTTTGGAGGCAAGGGGTTGCTTCTGAGTGCATTAAAGCTATAGAAAACTTTGCATTTGAAAATTTAAGTATGAATAGAATTGTAGCTATGATCCATAGTAATAATATTTCATCAATTAAACTATCAGAAAAGCTTGGATTTCATAGAGATGGAATATTAAGAGAACATTATTATAATAAGAATAGAGATGAATATATTAATATATGCGTTTATTCAATTATAAAAAGTGATATAAAAATACAATAAGATTAGAGAAATAAATATTTAAAAGTCAGCAGTCTTAATGATTACTGGCTTTAATTTTTAGCTATGTTTTAGTTGAGTGTTGATTTTTAGATAGAACCGTAAGATAGGTCTTAGGGAATATCTAGAAATCAATACCAGTTTAAAACATGGCTTAATTTTTTTATATACAACTTTGATAAAAAAACAATTAGCTAAAATTAAACAATCTATAAAAAGTCCACTAAACATATAAGAATGAAAATTGAAGAAACAATCTGTAAACGTATATAATCTAGGTATAGGTTAATGAACTTTAGATAAGGAGAGGTTAGACATGAAAAAAGTACACGTAGTTTCACATAGTCATTGGGACAGAGAGTGGTACATACCATTTCAAAAACATAGAGTTAAATTAGTAGATTTTATGGATTCATTAATAGATACATTAGAAAATAATGAGCATTTTAAATATTTCCATTTAGATGGACAAACTATAGCTTTAGATGATTATTTAGAAGTAAAGCCATATATGTTTGATAGATTAAAGAAGCTTATAGAAGAAGGAAGACTTCATGTAGGTCCTTGGTATGTTCTTCAAGATGAATATTTAATAAGTGCAGAAGCAAATGTAAGAAATATGCTTTTAGGAATGAGATTTGCAAAGAGATTTGGAGATCCAGTAAAAATAGGATATTTCCCAGACTCATTTGGTAACATATCTCAAGCACCTCAAATATTAAGAGGATTTGGAATAGATAATGCAGTTTTTGGTAGAGGAATAACTCCAATAGCATTTGATAACCAAAAGGTTGAAGAAGCTGGAGAGAATGAGTACCATTCAGAAGTATTATGGAAATCACCAGATGGATCAGAAGTTTTAGGAATACTTATGGCTAACTGGTATAGTAATGGTAATGAAATTCCAGCAGATAAGAAAGAAGCTGTTGAATTCTTAAATGACAGAGTTAATAAGGCAGATATGTATGCTACAACAAATCAAATATTATTAATGAACGGATGTGACCACCAACCAGTTCAAACAAATGTTGGAGATATAATTGATAATGTAAAAGAAGATGTTGATTTTGAATTAGTTCACAGTAATTTAGTTGATTATATATCTGATGTTAAGGAAGAAGTTAAGGATTTAAAAGAAGTTACTGGAGAGTTAAATGGTCAATATACAGATGGTTGGTGGACTTTATGTAACACTGCTTCAGCAAGACTTTACTTAAAGCAAATGAATAATAAGTCTCAAGTGCTTTTAGAGAGATATGTTGAACCTTTAGGAGTTATGGCTTCATTAGAAGGAAAGAAATACGAAAGTGATTTCATACTTCAATCATGGAAATACTTAATTCAAAATCATCCGCATGATTCAATTTGTGGATGTAGCATTGATGAGGTTCATCAAGATATGGTAACAAGATTTAAAGCTAGTATGCAAATATCAGAAGAAATGATAGATAGAAGTACTGAGCATATGTTAAATCTAGTAAATGGAACTACTACTGACAGAGAAAGTATTGTTGTATTCAATACATTAGGATGGGATAGAAGTGAGGTAGTAGAAGCTATAGTTGATGTAAATAAAGAATCAGGAATAGAAAACTTTAAGGTTGTTACAGAAAATGGAGAAGAGGCTCCAGCAGTAGTTGAAGCTTTAGGCGAAACATTTAAATATACTCTTCCAAATAATAGATTTAGACAACCTGAGTATGTAAATAGATTTAAGGTTAAGTTCTTAGCTAATAATATAAAAGCTTTAGGATTAAAATCATTTAAAATAGTTCCATGTGAAGTAGTAGAAGAAAAAGAAGTTTCTCAAGATTTAACTTTTGAAAATAAATTCTTCTCATTAAAGTTCAATGAAAATGGTACATTTGATTTACTTCATAAAGGAACAAATAAAGAGTATAAGAATTTAAATGCCTTTGAAGATTGTGGAGATATAGGAGATGAATATATCTTTAGAGCTCCAGAGAAGGACTTAGTAGTAAATACTTTAGGAAATAAAGCCGAGATTAAAGTATTAAAAGATAATTCAGTAGAAAAGATAATCGAAGTTAAAAATACTTTAGAAGTTCCAGTAGAAGCTGTTAAGAAGGAAAGTAGAAGAGTAGAAGAAATGACTGAAATTAAATTAGTTTCTACAATAGTTCTTAGCGAAGTTTCTAGAAGAGTAGATGTTAAGGTTGAAATAGAAAATACTGCTAAAGATCACAGAGTAAGAGCATTATTCCCAACAGGAATAGAAGCAAGCACTCACTTTGCAGAAGGACACTTTGATGTTATAGAAAGAGAAACAACTCCATGGGAAGGATGGCAAAATCCATCTAACTGTCAAAAACAAACAAACTTTGTTGATGTAAATGACGGAAAAGTTGGACTTATGGTTGCCAACATGGGATTACCTGAATATGAGGTATTAAGAGATGGAGAAAATACAATTGCTATAACTATCTTAAGATCTGTAGGAGAATTAGGAGATTGGGGAGTATTCCCAACACCTGAGGCTCAATGCTTAGGAAAAAATGTTGCTGAATATTCAGTAATAGCTCATGAAGGAGATTATACTGGGGAAAGAGCTTACGAAGAAGCGTATAACTTAAATACTCCAATGTTAGCTCTTCAAGGAGATTTCAAAGCAGAGGACTCTTTAGTTTCAATTACAGGAGAAAATATAGTTTTATCAGCATTTAAGAAAGCTGAAGATAGAGATTCTATAATAGTAAGAATATTTAATATTTCTGATAAAGAAGAAAACTTCCAAATAAAAGTTAATAGAGATGTTAAGGAAATAAACGAAGTTAACTTAAATGAGGAAATTATAGAAAAACTAGAAGTAAAAGAAAATGCTATTAATGGAATTATTTCAAAGAAACAAATAAAAACATTTGAAATAGTACTTTAATTAATTTATTATGAGGGGATGTATCTTTAAGATATATCCTCTTTGTTAATTTTATATGTCTTTTATACAAGAACATTTGTATTTTAAAATCTTGAGTGATATACTTTTTATAGAAACATATATTTTAAAATAAAAAAATAACTAGCTGAAAGGGGAAATAGGAATTTTATATTTTCCTAAAACAGTAGGTAAATGATAATAAATAAGGTTATTTCAATAAATAATAGAGATTTTTCATAAGAATATTTATAAATTTAAGTAACAATAAGGAATGTTCCTTATTGAAAATATTAATTAGAGGTGGTATTTTATATAAGTGGCAAATAAAAGAGCATTGTTAGTTACTTATGTTTTGGATATTTTATAATTATAGAAGAGGTGAATAGTTCCAATGGAAGGAAATTTATTAGTTATAGATAAAAGAGTATTACCAGAGGTGTTTGAAAAGGTAATAAATGCCAAAAGGCTTTTAAAAGAGGGAAAGGTTAAGGAAATAACGGAAGCTACAAAGCAAGCTGGAATTAGTAGAAGTGTATATTATAAATATAAGGATTATATATTTGAGTTTGCAGAAACTCTTCAAGGAAGAAAAGTTATATTTAATATGGTAGTTACTCATGAAAAAGGAGTTTTATCATCTGTTTTAAATATATTATCAGATGTTGGAGGTAATATACTTACAATTGATCAAGGATTACCTATACATGGATTAGCTCATGTAAGTTTTACAATAGATATATCTACTATGAAATGTGATATAAAAGAAATGTTAAGTGAAATAGAATTAGTACATGGGGTTGAAAAAGTAGAGTTTGTTGCTATGGAGTAGAAAGATTCCTAACTTAGTATTATCTAAGTTAGGAATTTTTTTAAAACTTTTTTAATTTGGTAGAAAATGTTTTTGATAAGGATTATTATTATGGTTTAATAATAAATATATAATTAGAAAATGTGTATATATAATGATTTAATAGAAAAGTATATAATTATAAGGGAGGTCGAATATGCGAGTTTATTTTGATAATAGTGCTACTACTAAGCCTTTAAAGGAAGTTAGAGAAGAAGTTTATTATGCTATGGATGAATTTTGGGGAAATCCATCATCTCTACATAAGTTAGGTGTAAAATCACAAAGAAAGATAGAGGAGATTCAAGAATCTATAGCAAGAAGATTAAATTGTTCTAAAGAAGAAATAATATTCACTTCAGGAGGAAGTGAAGGTAATAATATGGTCATAAAAGGTCTTGTAGGAGAAAATAATCATATTATAACTACGGCATTTGAACATTCAAGTGTTTTAAATACATATAGAGAATTAGAAAAACAAGGTGTAAGTGTAACTTATTTAAAAGTAGATAATAAAGGATTTATAGATTTAAAAGAATTAGAAGAAGCCATAAACAAAAATACTGTTTTAATCTCAGTAATGCATGTAAACAATGAAATTGGAAGCATTCAAAGGATTAAAGAAATAGGTAAATTAATCAAGGAAAAAAGTAAAAGAGCTAAGTTTCATGTAGATGGGGTACAAGGCTTTGGAAAATTTAAAATTGATGTTAAAGAATGTAATATAGACTTCTATTCTGTATCAGCTCATAAGTTTCATGGACCTAAGGGAGTAGGATTCATGTATATGAGAAAAGGATTAAACCTAAAATCCTTAATAACTGGAGGAGGTCAACAAGGTGGTTTAAGAGCCGGAACAGAAAATATTCCAGGGTATATGGGAATGGTTAAAGCAATAAACATAGCTTATGATTCTTTAGAGGATTCTTATAGTCATGTAAAAATGCTTAAAGAGTATTTTATAGAGAAACTTTCAAAAATAGAAAATGTTATAATAAATGCTCCAAATAGTGAAGAGTATAGTCCATATATCTTAAATGTTTCATTTTTAGGGACTAGATCAGAGGTATTACTTCATATGTTGGAGGAAGATAATATTTTTGTTTCAACAGGTTCAGCCTGTTCTTCAAAATCAGCAGTAGCAAAAGGAAGTTATGTATTAAATGCTATGGGATTAGAACCAAGATGCATTCAAGGAGCTATAAGATTTAGTTTTTCTAAATACAATACCTTAGAAGAAGTGGATTATACCATAAATTCTTTAGAAAAATCTTTGAAATTTTTAAGGAGAATAAAAATATGAATAAATTAATTTTAGTAAAATATGCTTCAGAAATATTTTTAAAGGGGCTTAATAAAAATAAGTTTGAAAGAAAATTAAAAGATAATATAAGAAAGAAATTAAAAGATATAGATCATGAAATAATAACAGATCAAAATAGATGGTTCATAAAATCAGAAGATTTAGATGTAGTTATTGAAAGAGTAAAAAAAGTATTTGGAGTTAAGGAACTTTGCTTAGTTACTCAAGTAGAAGGAACTTTTGATGCAATAAAAGAAGAAGGATTGAAAAAGATTAAGGAAAGTAAAGCCAAGAGCTTTAAGGTAGAGACAAATAGAGCTAATAAGAAATTTCAAATGAACTCTATGGAAGTTTCAAGAGAAGTTGGAGGATATATTCTTTCAGAGCTTAAGGATGAAATAGAGGTTGATATACATAATCCAGAGTGTAAACTTTATGTAGAGATAAGAGGAAATGCTTATGTCTTTACTGATAAAGACAAAATAAAAGCTGTAGGAGGACTACCATATGGAATGAATGGAAGCACTATGGTTATGTTATCAGGGGGAATAGATTCTCCAGTAGCAGCGTATTTAATGGCTAGAAGAGGGGTCGAAACTCATTGTATTTATTATCATTCACATCCATATACATCAGAAAGAGCTAAGGATAAGGTTAAAGAATTAGCTAAAATAGTAGGAAGATATACAGAAAAAATAACACTTTATGTTGTTCCATTTACAGAAATACAAATGGACATAATAGAAAAGTGTAGGGAAGATGAATTAACAATAATAATGAGAAGGTTTATGATGAGAGTTGCTTGTGAGCTTTCTGAAAGAAAAAAAATACAGTCAATTACAACAGGTGAAAGTATAGGGCAAGTTGCTTCTCAAACTATGGAAGGACTTATGGTAAGTAATGATGTAGCTGATAGACCAGTATTTAGGCCATTAATAGCTATGGATAAGGAAGATATAATGGATATAGCTAGAGAGATAGATACTTATGAAACATCAATACTTCCATATGAAGATTGTTGTACAATATTCGTACCAAAGCATCCAAAGACTAAACCGAGAGTTAAAGATATTAGAATAGGTGAGAAGAAATTAGAGATAGATACTTTAGTAAATAAGGCCATTGATGAAATGGAAACATTTATCTTTGAATAAATTCACATTTAAAAACAATATTTTAAATCATTGTATTTAATAAAATAATTGATATATTGTATTTTAAATTAATTAAATATAAAATAAAAGAATCAAGTTTAACTTGGTTCTTTTATTATTAGATTTGTTTTAAACTATTGTTAGAACTTTAAGAAAGTTTTAATGAACAATTAGAGTTTCATTAAAATAGAGCCTTATTTTTAGGAGGATTTATATGGAGAGAAATATTAAAAAGAGTATAGGAAAAATATTTAGACACTTTAAAGGAGATCTTTATTTAGTAGAAGGAATAGTTACTCATTCTGAGAGCAGAGAAAAATTGGTTTTATATAGAGCTTTATATGGTGATTGTGGCCAATTCGTAAGACCTTATGATATGTTTTTAGAAGAGGTTCCAAAGGAAAAAGAAAATCCTACAGGACAAAAATATAGATTTGAAGAGTTTGAAGTTAAAAGTTTAAATAGATAAAGAGACAATTTAATATACTATTGAAAAAATTATATATTAAAAACGTAATAGCTCAGAAAGAATTCTAGAATACTTTCTGAGCTATCTTAATGAATAAGAGGTTATAGCAGACTTAGCTATAACGAAATAAGTTTAGAGGAATTTAAGACCCTAAAATAATAACACGTACATTTTAGAATACAGTCTTAAATTGAAACTCTAAAGTAGAGAAAATTTATATAGGAACAGCTGTATAGATTAAATGACTCTACAGCTAATATTATTAACACATAAAAGAAGTTATATACTAAAATTTAAAAAATTATTTTTTGTGGCCAAAACCCTTAGGTTTAATGTAGTGATCTATAACAGGTACAAGTAAATTCATAAGAAGAATAGAATAAGATACTCCTTCTGGATAACCACCAAATATTCTTATTAATGTAGTTATAAGTCCACAGCCAAAGGCGAATAAAATTTGTCCTTTTTTTGTCATTGGAGAGGTTACATAGTCTGTTGCCATAAAAAAGGCACCTAGGAATAAACCTCCTGTGAAAATCTCATAGAGACCATTTCCACTTAAGAAGCCATTTCTACCTATAACAGTTGTTAATATTAAAACTGTACCAATATAGACAACAGGTATATGCCAAGTTATTATTTTTCTATACATTAAATATATAGCACCAATTAATATAGCGAGAGCAGAAACTTCTCCTATACATCCGGCTATGTTGCCTAAGAAGGCATTACTTAAGGAAGGAAGATTTCCTTGTCCACTTTTTAATAAAGCTAAAGGTGTGGCTGTAGTAATACCATCTAAGGTGAAAATACTAATAGTTTCAGGCCATGCAGCTAGGATAAAAGCTCTAGCTGCTAAGGCTGGATTCATAAAATTACATCCTATACCACCCAAAATTTGCTTTACTAATACTATTGCTACAATAGAGCCTATACATGCTACCCAAAGTGGTGTGTTGACAGGAAGATTTAATGCTAGTAAAGCACCTGTAACAACTGCACTTAAATCCTTTATGGTAATCTCCTTTTTTGTTAGTTTTTGAAAGGCGTATTCAGCAATCACAGCGGAGAGTGCACAGGTTGCAATAACAAATATGGCTCTTAATCCAAAAACTAAAGCTCCAACTAGGGAGGTAGGAATTAAAGCTATTAAAACATCTCTCATTATGCTCTGAGTGGATGTATTTGCCTTTATATGGGGAGATGAATTAACTAAAAGGTCCTTATCGTTTATTAAGAGTGGTTCCATATACTCTTGTTTTGTATCAATCATTCTTTTCACCTCTTTACTTTTTAGAATTATTTCTAATTGATTTCTTTGCTTCTCTAATATTATTAACTATAGAGATTTTAGCAGGACAAGAAAATGTACAACAACCACATTCTATACAATCCATTCCATTAAATGATTTAAAGTCTTCAAATTTATTTTTTATAGCAAAATCATTTAATTTTTGAGGAAATAGATTCATTGGACATGAATTCAGACATTTTCCGCATCTTATGCAGTGGCTCTTAGGAGCATTATCCACTTTAGACAAACAAAGAATACCAGAAGTTCCCTTGGTCACGGGTAATTCTAAAGAATTTATAGCAAAGCCCATCATAGGACCACCTAATATTATTTTTGATGGTTTATTTATAAATCCACCACAAAATTTAATTACATCTTTTATTGGTGTTCCTATTTTTACTTTAATATTTTTAGGCGTTTTTATAGCATCTCCACTAACTGTGATTACTCTTTCTGTAAGAGGATATCCTTTTACTAAACTAATATATAGCTGATAAATAGTAGATATATTATGAACAAGGCAACCTACATCTAGAGGAAGCTTTCCAAAAGGAACTTGAAGCTTAGTCAAGGCATAAATTAAATGTTTTTCAGATCCTTGAGGATACTTTGTTTTTAATGGTGCTACTTTTATTCTTGAATTATTTCCCAAAGCACTATTAAATTTATCTATGGCATTTAGCTTGTTATCTTCTATACCTATGTAGATTAGAGCTTTAGGAAAAAGTTCTAGAAGAATATTTAAGGCACTAACTATTTCATCCGTATATTCAAGCATAACTCTATGATCACAGGTTAAATATGGTTCACATTCAGCGGCATTTATAATTATATAATTAATTTCTTTATCATTAGGAACATTAAGTTTTACATGACAAGGGAATGTGGCTCCACCAAGACCAACAATGCCATAATCTTTTACTAGTGAAACAACATCTTTTAAAGAAAGTGTATTAGAGTACTTAATATTTTCATTTTGAAAGTTTTCATATTTAAAGTCATTTTCTACTATTATTGACTTAATTTTCGAACCGTTAAGTGTATAGGTATCCTTAATTTCTTTTACAGTTCCTGATACACTAGAATGAATTGGAGCAGAAACAAAGGAAGAGGAATCAGCTATTTTTTGGTTTACTAAAACCCTGTCTCCTACATTTACTATAGGTTCACAGATTTTACCTATATGCTGAGAAAGTGGAAATATTAATTCTTCTTTAGGTTCAAAAATTTCTATAGATTTATCTTTAGTAAGTTCTTTATTATAAGGTAAATGAAGCCCTTTTTTAAAGGTAAAGAGACTCATATATGCACATCCTTTCATATAATCTTCATATTTTAATACTATGTATAAAATTATTAATAAATTACATATTTTTAATTATTAATGTTTTATATTTAAAGAAATAAAATTATGTAATACTATTATTATTAGAAGAAGTTAATGTTTACAGATATGTTTTTTGAAAAAATAATTTAAAATTGAAGTTTAATTAAATTTGAATATGCAAAAACATAAGCGTATAATGTATATGTTAATAAAATGTTAAGAGTAAGGAGGGGGAACCTTTGAGCAATGAGAGTACGAAGAGAGTACTGTCACACAGAAAGGATTTAAGATTTAAATTAGTTCTAGAAGGTGCTGCTATAGGGCTTTTATGTTCTTTAGTTTTAGTATTAAATAGAATGATAGTTAATTACTTATTTCCACTTTTTAAAAAGCTTTATACATGGGCTGCATTAAGCGGTACTAATATGATTATAGTTCTAGTTATTTTAGCTATTTTAGGAGCCATAGTTGGATTCATGGTTAGAAGAGAGCCAATGATTTCAGGAAGTGGTATTCCTCAAGTTGAGGGAGAATTAATAGGTAAACTTAGAATAAACTGGCTAAAGGTTTTAGTTTATAAGTTCTTAGGTGGAGTAATATCTCTAGGAGCTGGATTATCTTTAGGTAGAGAGGGCCCATCAGTACAAATGGGTGCTGCAATTGGTGAAGGGTTTAGTAATAGTTTAAAGAGAATAAATATAGAGAAGAAATATCTTATAACATCAGGTGCTTCAGCAGGGCTAGCGGCAGCATTTAATGCGCCTTTATCAGGAGTCATATTTGCCTTAGAAGAGGTTCATAAAAGTTTTTCACCTCTAGTATTAGTTTCTGCAATGGCAGCATCATTAGTATCTGATTTTGTTTCAAAACAATTTTTAGGAATGAATCCTAGCTTGGGAATGAACAAAGTTCCTGTATTACCTTTAAATTATTATTGGGTATTAATAATATTAGGTATAGTTTTAGGAGTTGGTGGTGCGATATTCTCAAAGGGAATTTTAAAAGTACAAAGTATGTATGGAAAGTTTAAAAATGTTCCTGTAGAGATTAAAGTTATGATTCCTTTCTTACTAACAGGTATATTAGGTATTTTTGCACCTATAATATTAGGTGGTGGTCATGAACTTATAATGGATTTAGCAACTCAAAATTTTACAATTAAAATTCTTTTAGCTGTACTTTTAGTGAAATTCTTATTAACAATTATAAGTTTTGGTGCCGGTACACCAGGAGGTATATTCTTCCCATTATTACTTTTAGGTGCAGTAATAGGTAATATAGTTGGAATAATAAGTTGTAATGTGTTTGGAGTTCCAAATCAATATATAATAGATTTTATAATATTAGCTATGGCAGGTAACTTTGCTTCAATAGTAAAGGCGCCTATTACAGGTATAATACTTATTACAGAGATGACAGGCTCATTTGAACATATGTTAGCTTTATCAGTGGTTGTTATAATATCATATGTAACATCAGATTTATTAAAGAGCGAACCAATTTACGAATCTTTATTAGAAAGATGGATAGAGAAGGCTGGATCAGATGTAGAAGAGCCTTCTAATAATAAAACTTTATTAGAGATTGGTGTAGAACTTGGTAGTGATGCTGCTGGAAAGAAAATAAAAGATGTACAGTGGCCAGAATCTGCTCTTTTAGTTGCAATAAAGAGAGGAAATAATGAAATAATACCTAGAGGATGTGTTGAAATACAGAGTGGAGACTATTTAGTCGTAATGGTTGACGAAAGTAGATCAAGTTCTGTTTTAG
This sequence comes from Clostridium perfringens, assembly GCA_034421775.1. Lineage (GTDB taxonomy): Bacteria > Bacillota > Clostridia > Clostridiales > Clostridiaceae > Sarcina > Sarcina perfringens_B. The sequence goes on from WNVL01000004.1 coordinate 297,017, forward strand.
AAGAAATTCAATTCTTAACATCTGCTAAGGAAGAAAAATAAAGCTGTGAATATTCACAGCTTTATTTTTAGGAGATTTAAACTGAAAATTTTTATGCATAAGTAAGGATGTGGTGAATATAATCATATTAAGTTATATTAAATATTCTTTGGAGGGTATTATGCATAAAATAAAGGAGTGGGCTAAGGAAGTTTATAATCTTTGTGAAGTTGGAGAAGTAGATGAAGAGATTATAAGGGAATGCGAAAAGATTTTAGAAGATATTAGAACAGATGAGATTAAGGTTGATGTTGAAACAGAAGGACTTTTACTAGAAGTTTGTGATAAATATACAAAATAAAAAAATGATGTATCAAATGATGCATCATTTTTTTATTTTCTTAAATTTTATCTTGAACCTTTTTTCTTCTTTTTAATTGAATATCCAAAAGAACCTAAAGGCTTTGAGTTAAGGCCGAAATACTCACCATGACTATAAGTCATTAAGTTAGCTTTGCTAAAATGAATTGTTCCTTTTTCATCTATAAGGCTTTCATCAACTTTTACGTTAACAACTTCAAATAAGAACATGTCATGTGTACCTAATGGAGTTATGGATTTAAGCTTACACTCTAAAGCAACTGGTGCCTTTTCAATAGATGGAGTAGATATTGCTTCTCCTTTACTAAGGGCATATCCAAAGTGTTTTATTTTATCGACTTTTCTTCCAGATTTAACACCACAAAAATCAACAAATTTAACCATATCTCTAGAAGGAAGGTTTATTACACATTCTCCACTTTTTTTTATGTATTCATAGGATAATCTTTCCGGTCTTATTCCCATAGCTATCATTGGAGGTTTAGTACAAACTGTACTTACCCAACCTACAGTAAAAGCATTTACTTTATCTTCTTCATTTTTAGAAGTAACAAGAACTACTGGCGTAGGATTTAACATTACACTTCCTTTAAAATTAACTTTTCTCATATGTATCTCCTTTAATTTATATTAAATTCTTTATTAGACATAATTTAAGACTTTAAAATTATAACATGAAAAATTTATATATAAAACTAAGAGAATAATATTTTTAATAAATTAGAGGAATACTATTTATTATTTAATTTTAGAAAGGATTTTTTTATGAAGAAGAAAAGTATATTTTTATGTGTAGTTTTTATTTTAGCAAGTTTTATTATAGGAGGGATAGGAGAAAAGGAAATTAAGGCAAAAGAGAAGAGTGACGTTACAATATGTATTGATGCAGGACATCAAGAAAAAGGAGATAGTAAGCTTGAGCCAATAGCTCCTTGGTCTAGTAATAAAAAGCCTAAAGTATCATCAGGTACTGCAGGAGTGGGAACAAAAAACAGAGAGTATGAGATAAATTTAGAGGTTGCTATGATATTAAAGGAACTCTTAAACAAAGAAGGATATAATGTAGTTATGACTAGAGAAAAAAATGAGGTTTCCTTAAGTAATAGGGAGAGAGCTGAAATATCTAATAATTCAAAGGCTGATATTTCAATAAAACTTCATTGTGATGGCTCAAATAACTCAGGTAAAAGAGGTGCTTCAATTTTAATACCTTCTTCCGAAACGAAACAACTTTCAAGTATATATGGAGAAAGTAAAAGATATGGAGATGTTTTATGCGAAACTTTAAAAGAAAATGGAATAAAAGTTAATGGAGTTTTTGAAAGAAAAGATATGACCGGTTTTAATTGGTCACAGAGACCAGTAGTAATATTAGAAATGGGATTTATGAGCAATTGGGAAGATGATAGACTTTTAGGAGATAAGTTATATCAACAAAAAATAGCTGACTTAATAGTTAAATCCTTAGAAAAATATAGGATTAATTTATAATATAAATTAGCTTAAAATTTTTCGTTTATATATTAAATTTAAGATAAAATATAAAAAAGATTATAAAAGATTCACTATGCCTAAGAAAATAATTAAGCATAGTGAATTTTATATTAAAGAATCTTTTAAAAATAAGTATTTATTTAATTAGAATAGATGCCTATATTAAATAATTATTAGTAATGCACATCTACTAGATGAAAACGTATATTATCATTGCTCCATCCTAAATCAAAAGGAACAAGAAGTCTATCAGTATTGTGACAAGTAACTAAAGGATATCCTTTGCTATCCAAGCCTGTAACTGTTGATATGTGTGTTATTCTTCCATTCTTTTCATAAGCAACAAAATCACCAGGTCTTAAATTATAGGCTTCTTTATATATTTCAGAATATTTTCCCTTAGCAATATAAGAAGCACGTCCGCTGTGTACCATATAATTTTTGAAGGCTTGAGCATTTACCCATGCCTTGGTTCCTTCACCTTCTGAATAATTCCAAGTTGAGTTTTTCTTAAATCCTCCTCCTTCATGTAGTATTTGAGAGGCAAAGTTTGCACAATCTCCTCCTTGAGGGTTAAAATCAGTATATTTTTTATTATAATTAAATCCAAGTTCATCATCTGCAGCGGCACCACAATATTGGTGTGCATAGTCAATTGCTTTTTGGGTTCTTTCATCAGGAGTGTAATCTGGACTTGTTCTATTTAAAATATATGATTTTATTTCATCTGACTTTATATTATTTAAATCTAGAGAATCAGCAAATGGATCTGTGTACCATTCTTTAGTTATAATATATCTACCATTTTCCTCTTTTAAGTTTAAGTAATGATAGGTACCTAATCTAAATGTATTAGTTTTAAGTGGATCATTTAAGTAATAATATGTAAATTCAGTGGATACCGTACATATTATTCCATATAAATCTTTTTCTCTTTCCTTAGCTTTTTTTACTTGAATCTTTGATTTTATATCATTAAATACAACTCCTTGTTTTTGAGACCAGTTATTTAGATATTCAACTTTTTTGCTTTCACTTTCATAAGCCCAAAGACTAGGTTTTTTTTGTAAATCATAAAATTTCTTTAATTCTTCTAAATCATTATTTAGTATTGCTATATTTCTATTTTTAAATAAGTCTTGAATAACAGTTTCAAATTTAGTTTTTAATCCATCATCTTCTTTTTTATCTGGTTCTTTTAATAAACTTATTGCCTCAGCGAAATCAGAAGTTTTTTTCCTGTTTAAATGCACATATATAGATAAGCTTAATATGACTATTAATATTATAGATGTTAATAAAAGTACTTTGCGTTTTTTTAGCATTAATATCCTCCTAGTTAATACATAATTCAATAATGTATATGTTAAATAATAAGAAAAAATAATAATTAAAAGCAAAATATTAGTTTAATAAGATATATATGCTTTTAAATTTTAAAGAATGTTGATAAAATTAATATGTAATATGAAAGTAAAGGAGAATTACATAAGATGAAATTAATTAAAGGAAAAGTTCCGTTTATAAGAAGCTTATTTGGATGTTTTATCTTTCCTCTTGTAATAGGGTATTTTTATACATATCTTAATCCAAGCTGGTTTGTAACTAATCAATTGATTGGGCTTGTAGCTGGAGTTTTACTTATAGCTAGAGGTTTCTTTGAGGAGGTTATTGCGAAAAATAAAAAAAATGCAAAGTATAGTTTTGTTTGTGGAGGGGTAATAATTCTTTATGTAATAGCTAGATATTTTGGGATATTATAGTGATTGATATTGAATGTTGATAGAATTTTTAGTATTTTATCTTCTTAAAAAGGTGATAATATTAAGCAATCTAGGATCTATTAAAAAAACATGTTAACGTGTTCAATAGGCATAAAATAACTATGGAGAATAATAGTTGAAGATTAAAAAAATGGCATAGTAACCCTATGCCATTTCTTTTTTTATAAATTTAAATAAATTACATGTGCATTGGAAATAAATAAATTAAGATGAATTTTAAAAGTATTATGATGAGAGAGTTTTATATAAAAATCCTTTAAAAATTAGTTTTTTAAGTGGTATTATTTTTACATATTGATTTTAGAGAATATATACTTATTAATATTAGTAAACTTTTTAATAAAGGGTAATTATGGTACAATTATTAAAATAAATATATTAATAACTATTAAAATAAGCATATTAATAAAATTGCTTTCCATAGGAGTGTGAAAAATGAATTTTAAAGAGAATAATATTTATAGTGGTTTTAAACTTTTAAACATAGAAAATTTAGATGAAATAGGTGGAATAGGATTAACATTTGAACATGAAAAGACTAAAGCTAAGCTTATAAAAATATTAAGTGAAGATGATAATAAATGTTTTGCAATAGGATTTAGAACTCCTCCAGAAAATAGCACTGGAGTTCCTCATATCTTAGAACATTCAGTTTTATGTGGATCTAGAAAGTTCAACACTAAAGAACCTTTTGTAGAACTTTTAAAGGGGTCATTAAATACATTCTTAAATGCTATGACATATCCAGATAAAACAATATATCCAGTAGCGTCAAGAAATGAAAAAGATTTTATGAATCTTATGGATGTATATTTAGATGCTGTATTATATCCAAACATATATAAGCATAAAGAAATATTCATGCAAGAAGGATGGCATTACTATATAGAAAATAAGAATGATGAATTAAAATATAATGGAGTTGTTTATAATGAGATGAAAGGAGCTTATTCATCTCCTGATTCTTTATTATACAGAAAGATTCCAGCAACAATATATCCAGATACTTGTTATGCTTTATCTTCAGGTGGAGATCCTGATGAAATACCTAGCTTAACTTATGAAGAGTTCTTAGCTTTTCATGAAAAGTACTATCATCCATCTAATTCTTATATCTTCTTGTATGGTAATGGAGATACAGAAAAGGAATTAGAATTCATAAATAATGAATATTTAAAAGACTTTGAATATAGAGATATAGATTCAGAAATAAAAGCACAGAAGCCTTTTAAGAAAATGAAAGAAGAGAGTTATACTTACGGAATAGCTGAAAATGAAGATTTAAATCATAAGAGCTATTACAGCCTAAACTTTGTAATAGGAGATGCTACAGATAGTGAAAAGGGATTAGCATTTGATGTTTTAGCTTATCTTTTAACAAGAAGTATAGCAGCGCCTTTAAAGAAAGCTTTAATAGATGCAGGTATAGGAAAAGCTGTATCTGGAGATTTTGATAATTCAACTAAACAATCAGCATTTACTGTTCTAGTTAAGAATGCAGAGCTTAATAAAGAAGAAGAATTCAAAAAGGTTGTAATGGATACTTTGAAAGAATTGGTTGAAAATGGCATAGATAAAGAACTTATAGAAGCTTCAATAAATAGAGTAGAATTTGAACTAAGAGAGGGAGACTATGGTTCTTATCCTAGTGGATTAATCTATTATTTAAAGGTAATGGATAGTTGGCTTTATGATGGAAATCCATATGCTCATCTAAAATATGAGAAAGATCTTGAAAAAATTAAAACTGCTTTAACAAGCAATTACTTTGAGAAATTAATTGAAGAATATATGGTTAACAATACTCATTGCTCTCTTGTTTCACTTCATCCTGAAAGAGGAATAAATGAAAAGAAAGCAGCAGAACTAAAGAAAAAATTAGATAATATAAAAAATAGTTTTGATGAGAAGACTTTAGATGAAGTAATAAATAACTGCAAAAAGTTAAAAGAAAGACAAAGTACACCAGACAAAAAGGAAGATTTAGAAAGTATTCCTATGTTATCTTTAGATGATATAGATAAAAAAGCAACAAAAATTCCTATGGAAGAAAAGGAAATAAGGGGAATAAAAACATTACATCATGATTTCCATACTAATAAAATAGATTACGTTAATTTCTTCTTTAATACAAATAGTGTTCCTCAAGATTTAATACCTTATATTGGATTATTATGTGATATATTAGGTAAATGTGGAACAGATAAGTATGACTACTCTAAGTTATCAAATGCTATCAATATAAATACTGGTGGAATAAGTTTTGGAGCTATAACCTTTGCTAATTTAAAAGAAAATAATACTTTCAGACCATATTTAGAAGTATCATATAAGGCATTAAGCAGTAAAACAAATAAAGCTATAGAGTTAGTTGAAGAAATATTAAATCATACTGATTTAGATAATATGGATAGAGTTATGCAATTAGTTAGAGAAAAAAGAGCTAGATTAGAAGGAGCTATTTTTGATAGTGGTCATAGAATAGCAATGAAAAAGGTTCTATCATATTGCACAAGCAGAGGAGCTTATGATGAAAAAATAAGTGGATTAGATTATTACGATTTCTTAGTTAGTATAGACAATGATAGTAAAAAATCAATATTATCAGAAAGATTAAAAATGGTAAGAGATTTAATATTTAATAAGAAAAATATGCTTATAAGCTATTCAGGCAAAGAAGAAGAGTATGAAAATTTTAAAGAAAAAGTAAAGTATCTAATAGATAAGATAAAGGATGAAAAATTTGATAAAGTAGAATATACGTTTGACTTAGAAAATAAAAATGAAGGTCTTTTAACTCAAGGAAATGTACAATATGTAGCCAAAGGTGGTAATTATAAAGTTGATGGATACAAATATTCAGGAGCCTTATCACTATTAGAAAGTATTTTAGGATTTGATTATTTATGGAATACTGTAAGAGTTAAAGGTGGAGCTTATGGAGTATTTTCTAATTTTAGAAGAGATGGTGGAGCTTATATAGTTTCATATAGAGACCCTAATATTGTAGATACATTAAAGGCTTATGACCATATACCTGATTATTTAGAAAAGTTTGAAGCTGATGAAAGAGAAATGACAAAATATATTATAGGAACAATAAGAAAATATGATCAGCCTTTAAGTAATGGAATAAAAGGGGATATAGCAGTTTCATATTATTTAAGTAACTTTAGTTATGAAGAGCTTCAAAAGGAAAGAGAAGAAATCATAAATGCAGATGTTGAAAAAATTAAGAGCTTTACACCTATGATTAAAGAACTAATGCAAGAAGAATTTATTTGTGTATTAGGAAATGAAGAAAAAATAAAGGAAAATAGAAGTCTATTTAATAATATTAAAAAAGTTATAAAATAAGATTAAGAAGATCTTACTAAAATTGAGGATTTTTTTAAAATGCTAATTTTAAAATTAGCATTTTAAAATATTTTCTTTAGTAAGGTCTTTTAATTTTAAATTAAACTTAAATAATTAAAAACAGGAAAAGAAAATATGATATAATATTATTTATTGTACATAGAAAGGGAGACGGACAAAAATGGATTTTGTTGCAATAGACTTTGAAACTGCTAACGAGAAAAGAAATAGTGCTTGTTCTATTGGATTGACTATTGTTAAAAATAATAAAATTGTTGAGGAAAAATATTTTTTAATAAAACCTTGCGAGATGAGATTTCAGCCTATGAATATATGGATACATGGAATCAGACCGGAGGATGTAGAAAAAGAAAAGACTTTTGATGAAATTTGGGAAGAAATAAAAGATTATATAGATGGCAATTTAGTAATTGCGCACAATGCGGCCTTTGATATTAGTGTGCTTAGAAAAACTTTAGATTTTTATAGTATACCTTATCCAGATTTTGAATATGCTTGTACTGTTGTTATGGCAAAAAATTATTATAAAAATTTACCAAATCATAAATTAGGAACTGTTAGTGAAGCTTTAGGTTTTGAATTTTCTCATCACCATGCAGGAGAGGATGCTAAAGCTTGTGCTAATATACTTATTAATATATGTAAAGACTTAGAAATTAGCTCTGTTGAAGAACTTTCAGATAAGCTTGCAATTAGAATAGGAGCTGTTTATGATAAGGGATATAAGCCTTCAGGGAAAAAGGGAGAATGTAGATATTTAAGTAATCTAAAACTTAAAGAAAATAAGAAGGAAGGAAAATTTTCTTTAAGATGCAAGAATGTAGTTTTTACTGGACCTTTAAGTTCAATGTCTAGAGGGGAAGCTATAGGTAATGTAATAAGATGTGGAGGATTTGTTTCTAGTTCTGTTAGCAAAAAAACAAATTATTTAATTACAGGTATTAAAGGATTAGAGAAATTAAAGGAATCTGAAAAAAGTATTAAATTAAAAAAAGCTGAAAAGCTAATAAAAGAAAATTTTGATATTAAAATTATAGGTGAAGAAGAATTTTTATCAATAATAGAATAAAAGTAAGAAAAGGTATTGAAGTGATAAACTGGAACTTGTATAATGAACACTTATAAAAAGTGTATTTATATAAGTTCTTTTTTATATAATAAATATTAGGAGGTAAAATAGATGAAGAAAAAATATTATCTTAAAGGGTATCTTTTTATTTAAGTTGAAGAATTTCTTTATTTAAAGTAAAATTTATTATACTGATATAAATTAGAAAAATTAATTGATTTATGTAATAATAAACTTATTAAAGTTAATTAGAAAATTAGAGGTGGTTAAATGAATAAATTATTTACTATAAGTGGAGTGGATTTTTTAGAAAAGGATTTTCAAGATGATATAAATGAATTTCAAGATATAATACCTATATTACAGGAGTTTCAAAATGAATTAAAACTAGAAAAAATAGAGTGTACAGATGAGAATGACTGTTGTTTTAAGACTAAAGAAAATTATATATGTGAGTTAGTTGGAGCTATAACTGAAGATGATGAGTTTTATTCATTAGATGAATTAAGAAATGATTATGATAAGTTTAAAGATCAAATGCTATACCCTTTTGGAATACAAGTTTATAAATGTACAGCATGTAATAAGTGGATTATAAATTTACTAGAGGAGTAAGCTTTTAACATATGGATAAATTAAAGGAGAATATTAAAGAGGTAGGTCATAAAGTTTCTGATTTTTTTAAAAAGGGAAAAAATAAGATTATAAAGGAAAAAGATCCTAAAATAATCATTCTATGTCTTATATCCTTAATTGGGATTATAGTATTTCTATATGGCAATGTTAGTAGCAAAAGAAGTGATGTTATAGAACAATTAGCTAATTCTTTGAATAAAGGAAATGAAAGAGCTTTAATGAATTTAATAGAAGAGGGAGATAAAAATTCAGGAATAACAAAAGAAGAATTAACTCCATATATTAATTTTTTTAAAGAAGATAAGGCTAGAGTAAATAAACTGATTCATTCTTTAGAGAATGGAGAAGAAGTATATTCGACAAAATTGGAATCAAGAAAAAGTTTCTGGGGCGAAAAGTGGTATGTAGTAATAGAAAAAAAAGATTTACTCGTATCGTCAAACTTTCAAGAAGCAAGTGTATATTTAAACAATAATTTTATAGGAACAACAAATAGTTCTGGAAGTTTAGAAATCCCTAATTTGATTCCAGGTATTTATAATCTTAAGGTTGAAAAGAAAGCATATAATTCAAATGTAGTGGAAGAAAAAAGTATAATTTTTATGGATAATAATAAAGTAGATATACCCTTAAATGGAACCTTAGTCACAGTAAAAAGTAGCTTTGATGATAGTAATGTTTATATAAATGGAGAAGATTCAGGAATAAAGGTTAGAGATTTTAAAGATGTAGGACCTTTTCCAAAGGATGGTTCAACTTATTTAACTATTAAATGTAATACTCCTTGGGGAGAAATAGATAGTGATAAGGTATATGTAAAAGATCATCCAGATATAAAAATAGAATTAGATTTAAAGAATACAGTTATCAAAGATGATGTGGAAAAAGTTGTTAAGGAATTCTACAGTAGTGTTTTTCAATCTTTAAATTCAGAGGATAAAAATGATATAAAAGATGCTACAGCGGATGTTAAAGAAAATGTATACTCAATATTAAGTCAAAAATATTTCTTTTTAAAGAATGACTATGATATAAGTGATTTACAGATTAAGATGGAAAATAGTTCTATAGAACGTAATCATGGATTATATGAAGCTAATATTGTTGTGAATGTATCTTATAAAATAAAGAAGAAAATACTGGGAATAAATGTTAAGAGCGAGGATATGCAGAAGAATTTTTTCACAAAGATGAAATATGAAAATGGGAAATGGGTAGTATATAATGTTCAGGACTTTTCTTTACCAGGATTAGAAGAAGAGAATAATAACCAATAATAAAAAACAGATTGATTTTTCAATCTGTTTTTTTATTATTTTATAGAGTTATAGCGGCATCGAGAGCAACTTCCATCATTTTAGTGAATGTCGTTTGACGTTCTTCGGCAGTAGTTTCTTCCGCTGTTATTAAATGATCACTTATAGTAAGTATTGTTAAAGCATTAACTCCATATTTAGCAGCTAAAGTATATAAAGCTGCGGTTTCCATCTCAACAGCTAAAGTACCAAATTTAGCCCATTGTTTCCATGCTTCTGGATTATCATTATAGAAACTATCAGCTGTGAATACGCTACCAACCTTAGGATCATATCCTTTCTCAACGGCATTATCATAAGCTGCTTTTAAAAGTTTAAATGAGGCTGTTGGAGCGAAATCTAAACCGTTAAATCTAACTTTATTTATTGCAGAATCAGTATGAGATGACATTGCTAAAACTAAATCTCTAACCTTTACATCTTCCTGCATACCACCAGCTGTACCAACTCTTATTAAGTTTTTAACTCCATAATCTCTTATAAGTTCATTAACGTAAATAGAAATTGAAGGAACACCCATGCCAGTACCTTGTACTGATATTCTTTTACCTTTATATGTTCCTGTGTATCCTAACATACCTCTAACATTGTTATAGCAAACTGGATTTTCTAAAAAAGTTTCAGCTATAAACTTAGCTCTTAAAGGGTCTCCAGGTAATAAAATAGTTTCAGCTATTTGTCCTTCTTTTGCACCTATGTGAACACTCATAATGTACCTCCTCGTAATGTAAATGTTTTTGTAAATAAATTTTATCATAAATAGTGAAAAAATGCTAAAAATTATAAAAAATTAAAATTTTATTTAAGTAGTTAAACATTGATTCTTGTGCTATATTATTAAGTAATAGTAATTTAGTATTATTATTTTATATTATACTTTAAAAAGAAAATAATGAGGTGATAATTTTGTTAAATATAGATAGAAATGAAATTAAGGATACTCCGGAGTATGAAAGCTTTGGTGAAAATGAATTCCCTTTAAAATATCTTAGTGAAGAAGAATTAGAAGAGTTGGGATTCAAAAAAAGTTGTTGTGGAAGTAGAGGAGGATGTCCTAAAAAAGTTAATGGAACTTGTGGTGGATGTTCAAGTGGAGGCTGTTCAGGGGGCGGTTGCTCAAATGGTGGCGGATGTTCAAAAAGGGGAGGATGCTGCAAGAATAAATAAAAAAATACATACTCATATGAGTATGTATTTTTTATTATTATTTTTTCTTTTTAGCAACCTCTATGTTAACAGTTCTTTTATTAAGTTTTTTGCCCATTGATTTCTTCATGATGTTGTTTACAGCATCAGCATCAACGTTGGCAAAACAGAAGTTTTCTTTTATATCTATATCTCCAACTTGTTTAGGGCTTATTCTAGCAGTCTCTTTTAAGAAGTTTACAAGAGATTTAGGAGTTATACCATCTCTTCTTCCAACAGACATAAATAATCTAGTTTCATCCATTACAGGTGCTTCTATAGTATTTGAAGTATAATCAAATGAAGATTCTTTATCAAATACTATTTTTAAAAGTGCAGCTGCAACATCTACTAAGCTATAATCTTCATCTAATTGAGTAGCTATAGGAATAAATTTTTGGAAGTCTTCTGAAGCTTCTTCTATTGTAGATTTTACATTGTTTATTATGTTATTATGTTTATTTTGGAATATTTCATCAACTGTAGGAACAGCTTTTCTTACTATTTTACTCTTAGTATGTTTTTGAATTTGCTTAAGCATCATATATTCCTTTGGAGTAACTAAAGAATACGCAACACCTTCTCTGTTAGCTCTACCAGTTCTTCCGATTCTATGTACATAACTTTCATTATCTTGAGGTAAATCGTAGTTTATAACGTGAGTTACGCTTTCAACATCTATTCCTCTAGCAGCAACATCAGTAGCAACTAAGAAGTCTAAGCTTCCTTCTTTGAATTTTCTTAAAGTTTGAAGTCTATGGTTTTGGCTCATATCTCCGTGCATACCTTCAACCATATATCCTCTAGCTTGCATTTTTTCTACAACTTCATCAACGCCTTTTTTAGTCTTGCAGAAAATTATTGCAGCATTTGGTTCATCAAAATCTAAAACTCTACAAAGTGTTTCGAATCTATCTCTATGTTTTATTTCAAAATAAAATTGTTCTATCTTTGAAACTGTTAAAGAACTTTTCTTTATTGCGATGTGTTTAGTATCTTCTTTCATATAGTTTTTAGCTAATTTTTTTATTTGTGCAGGCATAGTAGCAGAGAATAAAAGTGTTTGTCTATCAGTGCTTAATGATTTAACAATCTCTTCTAAATCATCAATGAATCCCATGTTTAGCATTTCATCAGCTTCATCTAATACTAGGAATCCTATATCTTTAAGAGGTAAACTCTTTCTTCTTATTAAGTCTAATACTCTACCAGGTGTTCCAACCACTATATCAACACCATTTTTTAAGGCTCTAATCTGTCTATCTATTGGTTGACCACCGTATATTGGTAAAACAGAAAGTCTTTCGTGCTTACCAAGTCTTACAAGTTCCTCATTAACTTGTATAGCAAGCTCTCTAGTTGGTGCTAAAATAAGTGCTTTAGGAGTTTTCTTTTTTCCTGAAAAATCAGCATTGTTTATTATAGCGCATCCAAAAGCAGCTGTTTTACCAGTACCAGTTTGAGCTTGACCGATTATATCGTGTCCTTCTAGGGCTACAGGAATACTCTCAGCTTGTATTTGAGATGGTTCTTCAAATCCCATATCTTTTATAGCTTTAAGTAAGCTTTCCTTAAGACCTAAGTCATCAAATTTTATATTGTTCATTCTTTATCCTCTTTCTTTTCGTGTATTTTAGTTTTTTAAATTTATTTTATTCTTTAAAAATTCTCACAATCAAACAAAGCTTATCATAACATAGTATCTCCATATAAGCAAATGATATTATTAAAATAAGAATTAAAAAGTTTATTTAAATGTTTACTATAAGTTATAATAATATAGATTAAGAAGGAGAGTGAGGAATAGATTTGAAAATAGGAATTTCTTCAGCATGTTTTTATCCAGATTTCGAATTAGAAAAATCTATTAAAATAATGAAAGGATTGGGTTTCGATACAGGGGAATTATTTTTAAATACTTATTATGAATATAGTGATGAATTTTTATGCAAGTTAATAGAAGAAAAAGAAAAAAATAATTTTAATATAAAATCAGTACATTTTTTTTCATCTATGTATGAGCCTTATTTATTTGATGAGTATAAAAGGAGAAGAAAAGATGCCTTATCTATATATAAAAATATATGCAAAGCAACTAGTAAGTTAGAGGCTTCATCTTATACTTTTCATGGTATGAGAAAAAGAGAACTCAATACTATTGATAAGAAAGAAGTCTTAGAAATATATAACGAGTTAGCTTATATTGCAAGAGAAAACAATATATATTTATCACAGGAAAATGTTTCTTGGTGTATGTCATCAGAAATGGAATTTTTAGAACTTTTAAAAAATCATATTAAATATGACATTAAATTCACTTGTGATATAAAACAAGCATATAAAAGCAATAAAAATCCTCTTGATTATATTGATATCATGGGAAATGATTTGATTAATTTTCATATAAATGATAGGGATGAAAAAAGTATTTGTTTGCTTCCTGGAAAGGGTAATGTTGATTACAAACCTATATTTGAGAAATTAAACAACATAAAATACAAAGGTCCATTAATAATTGAAGTTTATAGAGAAAATTTTAAAAAATATGAAGAATTAAAAGATGTCAAATATTTTATAGAAAAAAATTCGCTAGTATGATAAAATGTATAAATGTAAGAATAAAATTAAAGAAATATTTGATAAAAAAAGAAATTATATGTTATAATTGCCTAGGTTAATTCATGAAAGATGAATTAAAAGGCTATTTACAGGAGGAATATACAATGGAAGCTAAAATGAACAAAATAGACACAAATGTTGTAGAATTAGAAATTAAAGTTGATGCTAAAGACTTTAACGAGGCGTTAAAGAAGTCTTACAATAAAAACTCAAAGAAGTTTAACATACCAGGATTCAGAAAAGGAAAAGTTCCAATGAATATGGTTAAAAAATTCTATGGAGTAGAAGTTTTATTTGATGATGCAATAAACACTTGTATAGATAAAACTTATGGAGTTGCTTTAGATGAGAACAACATAAGACCAGTTGATTATCCACAAATCGAAGTTGTAGAAGTTGGAGAAGGAAAAGACTTAGTTTACAAAGCTAAAGTTACTACTTATCCAGAAGTTACTTTAGGAGACTACAAAGGATTAGAGGTTGAAGAAGTATCTTACGAAGTTAAAGACGAAGATATCGAAAAGCAATTAGCTGATATGCAAGCTAGAAATGCTAGAGTTGAAACTAAAGAAGAAGGAACAGTTGAAAACGGAAATATCGCTGTTATAGATTTCAAAGGATTCATCGATGATGTAGCATTCGAAGGTGGAGAAGGAAAAGATTACCCATTAGAAATAGGTTCAGGAAGTTTCATAGATAACTTCGAAGAGCAATTAGTTGGATTAAAAGTTGGAGAAAGCAAAGATGTTAATGTAACATTCCCAGAAGCTTATGGAAAAGAAGATTTAAACGGAAAGCCAGCTAAATTCGAAGTAACTGTAAAAGAAATAAAAGTTAAAGAAATGCCAGCTTTAGATGATGAGTTTGCTAAAGAAGTTTCAGAATTTGATACTTTAGAAGAATTAAAGGCTGACTTAAAAGAAAAAGCTGTAAAAGCTAACGAATTAAGAGCTAAGAGAGAAATGGAAGAGAAAGTTATAAACACTGTAGTTGACAATGCAACAGTTGAGATTCCAGAAGCTATGATAAACAGAGAAGTTGAAAACATGGTAAGAGACTTAGAGATGAGATTAGGACAACAAGGACTAAGCTTAGAGCAATACTATGAGTTTACTGGAAGCACTGAAGACAAAATGAAGTCTTACATGAAAGAAAATGCTGAAAGAAAAGTTAAAACTGACTTAGTTATGAATGCTATAACTAAAGCAGAAGCTATAGAAGCTACTGAAGAAGAGTTAAAAGCAAAAGCTGAAGAAGTTGCTAAAATGTACTCAAACGGAGCAGAAACAGAAAAAATGGTTGAGCTTTTATTAAACGCTCAAAAAGAAGCTTTAGAGTTAGATGTTAAAAGAGAAAAAACTTTAAAAATGTTATTTGAATCTTTAAAATAATAAAATAAACAAACTTTCAGATAATTGCCAGGAAGTATTTCTTGGCAATTATTTTAAAATTAAAAGTTTATTTGAAAAAAGAACAATTAACAAATCACTAATTTTTTTATATAATAATTATGATAATGTATGTTTTTATGATATATATGGCAATATTATAATTAGAGTTTTTTAAAAGGAGGGAATTTCATGAGCAATTTAGTACCTATGGTAGTTGAACAAACAAACAAAGGTGAAAGAAGTTACGATATATTCTCAAGATTATTAAAAGATAGAATAATAATGTTAAGTGGAGAGGTTAATGATGTAACGGCTAACCTTGTTGTTGCACAATTATTATTCTTAGAAAGCGAAGATCCAGATAAAGATATACATCTTTACATAAATTCGCCAGGAGGTTCTATAACTTCAGGAATGGCAATTTATGATACTATGCAGTATATAAAGCCTGATGTATCTACAATCTGTATTGGTATGGCTGCTTCTATGGGAGCATTCTTATTATCTTCAGGTGCAAAAGGAAAAAGATTCGCATTACCGAATGCTGAAATAATGATACATCAACCTTTAGGTGGATTCCAAGGTCAAGCAACTGATATAGATATTCATGCTAAGAGAATATTAAAGATAAAAGATAAATTAAATCAAATCTTAAGTGAAAATACAAATCAACCTCTTGAAAAAATAAAGATAGATGTTGAGAGAGATTATTTCATGGAAGCATCAGAAGCAGTAGAATACGGATTAATAGATAAAGTTATAGAAAGAAAATAATCTACAACTTAAGTCTTATTGAAAGTTGAGGTGGATGAGATGGGAAAATTCGAAGATAAAAAGCAATTAAGATGTTCTTTTTGTGGTAAAAATCAGGAACAGGTTAAGAGATTAATCGCAGGTCCTGGTGTATATATATGTGATGAATGTATAGAACTTTGTTCAGAAATTATAGAAGATGAATTTGAGGGGAATACACAAGCATCACCTTTAGAAGCAAGTAATCTTCCAAAGCCACAAGAAATCAAAGACTATTTAGATCAATATGTTGTTGGTCAAGATAGAGCTAAGAAATCTTTAGCAGTAGCTGTTTATAATCACTATAAGAGAATAAATGCTAATAAGTCAGAAGATGATGTTGAACTACAAAAAAGTAACATACTTTTATTAGGTCCTACTGGTTCAGGTAAGACACTACTTGCACAAACTCTTGCAAAAATGTTAAATGTTCCATTTGCTATAGCAGATGCTACAACATTGACAGAAGCAGGATATGTTGGTGAAGATGTTGAAAATATACTTCTAAAGCTAATTCAAAATGCAGATTATGATGTTGAGAGAGCTGAAAAAGGTATAATATATATAGATGAGATAGATAAGATTGCTAGAAAATCAGAAAATCCATCTATTACAAGAGATGTTTCAGGAGAGGGTGTTCAACAAGCCTTACTAAAAATATTAGAAGGAACAACAGCTTCAGTACCACCACAAGGTGGAAGAAAGCATCCACATCAAGAGTTTATACAAATTAATACTTCAAATATTTTATTTATTTGTGGTGGAGCTTTTGATGGAATAGATAAAATAATAGAAAAAAGAGGCACTAAGAGTTCTATAGGATTTGGCGCTGAAGTTAAAGGTAAGAGTGAGAAGAATGTTGGAGAACTTTTAAAGGATATAATGCCTGGAGATTTATTAAAATTCGGTTTAATACCAGAGTTTGTTGGTAGATTACCAGTTCTTGTAACTTTAGAAGCTCTAGATAATGAAGCTCTAGTAAGTATTTTAACTAAGCCAAAGAATGCTTTAGTTAAACAATACAAAAAGCTATTTGAACTTGATAATGTAAAGTTAGACTTTACAGAAGAAGCTTTAAAAGCTATTGCAGATGAAGCTATAAATAGAAAAACAGGTGCTAGAGGATTAAGAGCTATAGTAGAAGAAACTATGATGGATATAATGTTTGAAATACCATCAGAAGAAAGTATAGTAAAAGCTACTATAACAGAGGAAACAATAAAAGATAGAAAAGAACCTGAAGTTGAGAAACTTCCTGAAGGAGAAGTTAGACCAACTTTAAGAACTGAAAAGAAAAGTAAAAGTAGAAAAGATATAGAAACTGCTTAATAAAAAAAGATGCGTACTAGTATGCATCTTTTTTTTATGGATTTTTTGGAATATAATCACATTAATAAGTAAATACTAACCTTAAAGAACGGGAGGTATTAAAGATGAATAGTTATACATTTATAATGTTATTGCAGTTACTTATATCAGTTTTATTTTTTGTATATATGAGTAATTCGGTTAACAATAAGAAGAAAAATAATAGTGCATTAGAAAAAGAAAATGAAAAAGAAATGGAAAAGTTAAATAAATTAAGGATGATAAAGTTAACAGAGCCTTTAACTGAGAAGAGTAGACCGAGTAAATTAGAAGAAATAATAGGGCAAGAGAAAGGAATAAAGGCTCTTAAAGCTGCATTATGTGGACCAAATCCGCAGCATGTAATAATATATGGTCCTCCAGGGGTAGGTAAAACAGCGGCTGCGAGAATAATCTTAGAAGAAGCAAAAAAAATGGTATCCTCTCCTTTTAACAAGAATTCTAAGTTTGTTGAAATTGATGCAACAACTCTAAGGTTTGATGAGAGAGGGATAGCAGATCCTTTAATAGGATCTGTACACGACCCTATATATCAAGGGGCTGGTTCTTTAGGAATAGCAGGAGTGCCTCAACCTAAACCAGGAGCGGTAACTAAGGCTCATGGGGGAATGCTTTTTATAGATGAAATAGGAGAATTGCATCCAATTGAATTAAATAAGCTTCTTAAGGTTTTAGAAGATAGAAAAGTCTTCTTAGATTCAGCTTATTATAGTTCAGAAGATCCTAATACACCTAGATACATAAAAGAGATATTTGATAATGGGTTACCAGCGGATTTTAGATTGATTGGAGCGACTACAAGAAGTCCAGAAGAAATTGTTCCAGCAATAAGGTCAAGGTGTGTAGAGATATTTTTTAGAGGATTAACTGTTGAAGAGATTAGAGAAATTGCTTTAAATTCAACTAAAAAAGTTGGATATAGAATAAGTGATGAAGGATTGGATATAGTAGCTAGATATTGTACTAATGGAAGAGAGGTTATTAATTTAGTTCAATTGTGTTCTGGTCTTGCTATAAATGAAAATAGGGATTATATAAAAGAAAGTGATATTTATTGGGTTATTGAAAATGGTCAATATAATCCGAGAATGGAAAGAATGATAAATGATAAACCAGAGATTGGATATGTAAATGGTTTGGCTGTATATGGTGCCAATAATGGGGCTTTAATGGAGATAGAAGCTACAGCCAAAGCCTCAAAAAATAATGTTGGAAATATAAAGATTACGGGAATAGTGGATGATGAAGAGTTAGGAGGAGGAGAGAAAAAAATAAAGAGAAAGAGCACTGCATATTGTTCTGTGCAAAATGTATTAACCGTTTTAGATAATATATTTAATCTAAATTCAAAGGAATATGATATACATGTTAATTTTCCAGGAGGAATACCAGTAGATGGACCATCAGCTGGTATAAGTATAGCAACAGCTATATATAGTGCAATAAAAGAGATTCCTGTAAGCAATAGAGTTGCCATGACTGGAGAGATATCAATAAAAGGAAAAGTTAAGCCAATAGGTGGGGTTAATGCTAAAATTTTAGCTGCAAAGAGAGCCGGAGCAGAATTAGTCATAGTTCCCAAGGAAAATTTAAGTAGTATAACAAGAGATATTGATGGAATAAAGATAGTAGGAGTTAAAGGTATTGAAGAGGTTTTAAAACTTGCACTTTTTGAAGAAGAAAGTGTTCAAGAGGATAATTTGACAATAAATGATAATGCAGCATTCTTTGGTGCTGGTGCCTTAAATGCAGAATCTGCACAGAAAACTAACACTTAATGTGTTAGTTTTCTTTTATGTACTTAATTAAGGTTGAAAAAAACTTGTAATATGTGTATACTTGTTAAAGGCTATATATTTACATAATATATAGTTATTAATTTTTTTTTGGAGGGGATATTTATGAAAGAAGATAAATTAATTCTTCCTTTAATTCCTCTAAGAGGTTTAACTGTATTTCCTAATATGGTTATATACTTTGACGTTGGTAGGAAAAAGTCAATAGAAGCTGTTGAAAAAGCTATGGCAGGAGACCAAAAAATATTTTTAGCAGCTCAAAAGGATATAGAAATTGACAATCCAAGTGAAGATGACATCTTTAATATAGGTACAATCTGTGAAATAAAACAAATTGTAAAAATGCCAAAAGATACTATAAGAGTTTTAGTAGAAGGTATTGAAAGAGCAAAGATGGATGAATTCTTTGATAAAGAGGAATTACTCGAAGCATCAATAGAAAAAATAGATATTGATAATGAAGTTGACCATGAAATTGAAGCTTTATCAAGAAAGTTAAAAGATGACTTTTTTGAATTTTTAGATATTACGGCAAGCAGTGGAATAAATGGTGTTGATTTATTTGATAATCTAGAAGAAGAAAAAGACTTAAATAAGGTTACTGATTTAATCTCTTCATATGTTCTTGTAAAACAAGAGGACAAGCAAGATATTCTTCAAACTTTAAACCTTAAGGAAAGAATGGAAAAATTAATATTCTATGTTAAACAAGAAATTGAAGTAGCTAAGATAGAAAAAAGAATAGGTACTAAGGTTAAGAAGAAACTTGATAAAGGACAAAGAGAATACTATTTAAGAGAGCAAATAAAGGTTATCCAAGAGGAACTTGGAGAAGAGGATGATAATAAGAAGGCCATAATTGAGTTTGAGAAAACAATAGAAGAGAAAAAGTTACCAAATCAAGTTAAAGAAAAAGCTCAATATGAAATTTCAAAACTTAAAGCTTCATCACCATATTCACAAGATGGAGGAGTTACAAGAACTTATTTAGAAAATTTATTGGACATGCCTTGGGGAGAGTTTACTAAGGATACTTTAAATATAAAAGAAGCTAGAAAAGTATTAGATAAAGATCATTATGGATTAAAGGATGTAAAGGATAGAATACTTGAGTATTTAGCTGTAAAACAAATAAGTAATTCATTAAGAGGACCTATTCTTTGTTTAGTTGGGCCTCCAGGAGTAGGTAAGACTTCTATAGCTAAAAGTGTCGCTACTTCGTTAAATAGAAATTTTGTAAGAATGTCTTTAGGTGGAGTTAGAGACGAAGCCGATATAAGAGGTCATAGAAGAACTTACGTTGGTGCAATTCCTGGAAGAATAGTTACAGGCTTAAAAGAAGCTAAAAGTATGAATCCAGTATTCTTATTAGATGAAATTGATAAATTAGGAATGGATTTTAAAGGGAATCCAGCCGATGCCTTATTAGAAGTTTTTGATAGTGAACAAAATAAAACTTTTAGAGACCATTATTTAGAAGTTGATGTAGATTTATCAGAGGTTATGTTTATAACAACAGCAAACTCTTTAGATGGTATTCCAAGACCTCTTTTAGATAGAATGGAATTAATTGAGGTATCAGGATATACTTATGAAGAAAAATTCAGAATAGCTAAAAAATATTTAGTACCAAAGGTTTTAAAAGAACATGGAGTAAGTAGTAAAAAAATAAACATATCTGATTCAGCTTTAAAGCTTATTATAGATAGTTATACAAGAGAGTCAGGAGTAAGAAATCTTCAAAGACAGATAGCTAATGTTATAAGAAAAGGAATAAAGGATATAATAGAAAAGAATAAGGAAAAGCTAATTATATCCACAAAGCTAGTTGAAAAATATTTAGGACCAAAGATATTTAGCTATGAAGAGATTGATAAAGAGGATAAAGTTGGAGTAGTAACAGGAATGGCTTGGACAGCTTACGGTGGAGATACTCTACCTGTAGAAGTAATGGTCATGGACGGTAAAGGAAGATTAGAACTTACAGGTCAACTTGGAGATGTAATGAAAGAATCTGCAAGAGCATCATACTCTTATGTTAGAGCTCATATGAAAGAGTTAGGGATAAAAGATGAATTTTATTCTAAGAAGGATATTCACATACATGCTCCAGAAGGAGCTGTTCCTAAGGATGGTCCTTCTGCTGGGGTTACTATGACTACTGCCTTAGTATCAGCCTTAACTGGTAAAAAAGTTAAGCATAATGTTGCTATGACAGGAGAAATAACTTTAACTGGAAAAGTTTTAGCTATTGGTGGGTTAAAGGAAAAATGTTTAGCCGCAAGAAGAGTTGGAATTGATACAGTTATAGTTCCTAAGGAAAATGAAAAAGATGTTATTAAACTTCCTAAGATAGTTAAGGATAGTTTAAATATAATACTTGCAGATAAAATTGATGATGTATTAAAGAATGCATTGGTTGGAGTTGAAAAATAATGAAAATAAAAAGTTCGGAATTTATAATATCAGCGGTTAAAAGAGAGCAATACCCTGATGACAATTTACCTGAGATTGCTTTTGTTGGTAGATCAAATGTTGGTAAGTCTTCTATAATCAATTCATTAACAAATAGGAGAGGATTAGCAAAAGTGAGTCAAACTCCAGGAAAAACTAGATTAATAAACTTTTTCTTATTAAACAAAGACTTTTATCTAGTTGATTTACCTGGATATGGATATGCTAAAGTATCTAAAAAGGAAAAAGCATCTTGGGGTGCTACAATAGAAAGATATTTATTAAATAGAGCACCTTTAAAAAAGGTTGTTTTATTAGTAGATTGTAGACATAAACCTACTGCTGATGACGTTCAAATGTATGAATGGATAAAGCACTATGGATATGAAGTTGTAGTTATTGCAACGAAAAGTGATAAGATATCTAATAACCAAATAGGAAAAAGCGAAAAGCTTATAAAAGAAACTCTAGGATTACCTAAGGATTATAAACTTAAGTTCTTCTCTTCATTAAATAAAAAAGGAAAAGATGAACTTGTAGATTATCTATTTGATGATTTAGTGGAAGAAAATTAAATTTATAAGAGCAACTATTATATAGTTAACCTTTTAGAAGTTTTGAGAATATAATATTAAAAGATAGCCATGAAGGATATGCTTTCATGGCTATCTTTTTTTTGAAGTATATGCTAAGTTATAAAAAAATATTACAAAATATAGAAAATATTCCATAAATAAGTGTCAAAAAATATAAGTCAGAATACTATATAGTATAAAGAAAATATATGGAGGCAAATTTTATGGATTTAAATGAAATCTTAGAAGGAATATCAGATAATAATTGGAGTGATGATCGTGATTGCGATAGATCAAGATCAAGAAGAGTTTCTAGATCCAGACGCAGATCTAGATCAAGATCAAGAAGGTGTTGTTGTGATTTAGACAGATTTTTTAGGGATTGTGATTTCGACAGAAGAAGAGATTGTGGCTTCGGAAATGGTGGCTTTGGCTTCGGCTGCGGCGGTGGAATATGGACTTTAATCTGGCTACTACTTCTATGTTGTGGCGGATTTGGAGGCTCAGGCGGATTTGGAGGCTTCGGTAATAATTGCTGTTGTTGTAATAAGTGTTGTTGCGATGATTGTTGTTGCTGCTGCGGAAATCAAGGTGGATTTGGTGGATTTGGCGGCTTCGGCGGAGGCTTCGGCGGCTGTGGATGTAGCTGGTTAATATGGATAATTATTTTAGTAGTTCTATGTGGTGGAAACTTCGGAAATAACTGTGATGATGGTTTCTTCGGCAATTGCGGATGCTAGTAAAAGTTTTTAGAAATTCAAAAAGGAGTGAACATTATGAGTAGAAAAAAATGCTGCAAATGCAAATGTTGCAAATGTAAATGCAAATGTTGTAAATGCAAATGCAAGCATGGTAAATGCAAATGCAAATGTAAGAAACAAGATTGCTGTTGTCCAATAAATAATTTTTCAGGAGTAAATAATTGTTCAGGATTTGATCCTTGTACAGTATTGCCAACACTTTTAGTACTACAAAGCTCAGGCTTATTATGCAATGATAGAGCATTTATCTTATTCTTATTATTCTTGCTATGTGGTGGTACAAATAATACAAATAGCTGCGGCTGTAATTGTTGTTAGAATAATATGTGGAGGGTTTTTTAACCCTCCTAAAAAAATAAAAAATATAGTACATATTAAAAATATATTAAGGAGGATAGGAGATGTCAAAACGTAGACATAAGAACAAAAGCAATCAAAATTCAAATTCAAAGCAAGGAAATATTAATTCAAATTCAAGGCAAGGAAATATGATGGGAGGATTAAATCCTCAAATGTTAGAGATGCTAGGTCTTGGGAATATAGATATAAATAAAGTTTCTGAAGTTTTATCTTCTATGGGAAATAATGGATTCGATATGAGTTCTATAAGTTCAATGTTAAATAATCAACAAGGAGGAAAAAAAGATTCACCAAGTAATAATAAAGAAGAAAAGGGAAAAATGAATAACAACAATAACAATAATCCTTTGGCAGCCATTATGGGAGGTGGTAACCCTATGGCTGGAGGAAATCCTATGGGAGATTTAGGATCACTTATGGGATTGTTAGGTGGAGGAGGAGCACCAAATGGTGCAGTAAATCCTATGGGTGGCATGGGGGGATTAGGAGCTCTTGCTAATATGTTAGGTGGAAATAGTAGAGGAAAAGATAATTCAAGAAGCAATAATATTAATAACAGTATTAGTATGGATCCTATAGTTACTATGTTACTATCTCTTAGAAATTTTGTTGACCCCCAAAGAGCTAGATTTTTAGATAAAGTTTTAAAAATGTATAAGGAAGGAAAAATAACATATTAATATATGAAATCTTTAGGTAAAAAGAGGTTAAATTAAAATCATATGATTTTAATTTAACCTCTTTTTATTTCTTTGAATGAAGATTAATTGAACTTATAAGAAAAGTACCATCAACTTTTTCTAATTGTATTGTAAAATTAACCTGTGATTTAGCGCTATTGTTTTCTTTTGAAATTTTATTAAAATTTATACTCCAAGAACAAGTAGTTATTTCTCCTTTATTATTCCAAACTATATCTCTAAAAAAAGCATCTTGAAATGTATAGTAATAAAGCTCTTTTTCTAATCGCCATATTTGAGATAAATCCCCGGATGGAATATAACTTGTAAATATTTTTGGAAGTTCAGAAAGTTCATAATTTAATGAGATTATATCTATGAAACTAATGATAGGATATAATCCGGGAGGTTCTATGGAATCATATGATATATTTTTTAGTTTTTTATTTAAAAGCATATATTTTTGTATATTTTCTTTAGAATCCGTTAAAGAAAATGAAATTATCTTTGGAGTTTTTCCATTATTTGAATCTATAATCCCTAATATATTATTTGTAGAATAAAAAATATTTTCAAAGCTTTCTCCAGTCCATTTAAATAGATGTTGAATGGAGACATTTTCTTCAGAGGATTGAATCATTATCTCTGGAATATTATTTCTATCTAAATCTAATAGGTTTAAAGTCATTGGCCAATTAGAAGAAAATTTACCTAAAGAATTAATTTTTTTATTTGGAATTAAATCATAGTTTTTATCATTAATACTTGCATGAACGTGATATTTCTGTTCGTTTTCTAATTCAATATATATATAATCTTCTTCACCATTACCATTTAAGTCTGCTTTTACAGTTTGTTCCTGGATATGTTCATTAACAACAGACTTAGTAGAAGTTTTTTTAAAGAAAACTACTAAAACAAAAGGAATTAAAATAAGTACAAAATAAGTGAATTTTTTTATATGCTTTTTATTCATAGAACTCATAAAATCACCTCAATTAGATTATATGTAGATATTATATTTTTTATTAATTTGTTATTTTTTTTTGTACTTTGAACAAAATATATTAAAGGTGGTGATTAATATGCTTTATAAAACTCATCTTGAAATTGGAGAAAATACATTAAAAACTATTGATGGAAGAGGAAAAAAGTTAATTGATGAAAAAAGTTTTCTAAAAGGTAATGTTCTGCCAGATATATCTCCTAAGTATAGATTAAAAAAACATGGTAGAAAGCAGTTTGAAAATATCATTGAGAAAAAGATATCTTATTTAACAGGTTTAAATAGCTATAATATAATAAATCAATTAGGAAAAGAAAAGTTTAGTATAGAATTAGGAGTAATATGTCATTTCCTATGTGATTTCTTTTCATTACCTCATGATGAGGAATGGGGATTTAAGGAAAGCGTAACACTTAAGCATGTTTTATATGAGAAGAAATTACATAGGGTTTTAAGTAAAAAGGTAATAATAAGTGATAGTTATAAGATATTGGGAAATTCTAATTATAATGATTTTTTGAAAAAATCCTTAGAAAAATATAGAAACATATATGGTTATCATAAGGATTTATTTTTTGCTATGTATCTCACTAATTCAGTTACAAGATATATTTTAGAGTGTATAGAAAAAAATGATAAAAAAGAACTTTTAAGAGAAAAATACGTTGCTTTTTAATAAAGGATAAAAATATTACATATTATTATAAAAAGGGTAAAGGAGAGGATAGTTTTATGATAATACTAACAAAAAGATTTAATATAAGAGGAGTTATATACAACTTAATGAATTATAATGAATACAATAAAAGAAAATATAGCTCTTTTTATAGATAGGAATTAGAAGGGATTGTATCAACATAACTTAATTTATAAGTTTTATTACTTAAAGTTTTGATACAATTCTTTTTTTAGGAAAGGAGAGGATGGGGAAACTTGAAAAAAGTATAACTTGGTATATACTTAAAGGTATAGATATATACTTTATGGAGTATTTAAAGTTTTTATAAGGAGACAAGAAAATGAAAATTAATAGAAATGATTTATGTTGGTGTAATAGTGGAAAAAAATATAAAAAATGTCACATGGAATTTGATGAGAGAATAGAAAACTTAGCTAGAGAAGGATTTGAAGTTCCTACTAGAGATATAATAAAAAATGAAAAGCAAATAGAAGGAATAAGAAAAAGTGCAGAAATAAATAATGCTGTCTTAGATTTGGTTGGAGAACAAATAAAGGTAGGAATGAGCACTGAAGATATAAATAAAATAGTACATGACTATACAATAAGTAGAGGGGCTATTCCAGCGCCACTAAATTATGGTGGATTCCCTAAAAGTGTATGTACCTCAATAAATGATGAAGTTTGCCACGGAATTCCAGATGAAAATATAATCCTTAAAGAAGGGGATATAATAAATGTAGATGTTTCTACTATATATAATGGATATTATTCAGATGCTTCAAGAATGTTTATTATTGGAGAGGCTAGTGAAAATGCTAGAAGACTAGTTAAGGTTGCTAAAGAGTGCTTAGAAAAAGGAATTGAAGCAGTTAAGCCTTGGGGATTCTTAGGAGATATTGGAGCTGCAATTCAAGAGCATGCTGAAAAAAATGGATATTCTATAGTAAGAGATTTTGGAGGACATGGGGTAGGGCTAAAATTCCATGAGGATCCTTTTGTATATCATTATGGAGATGCAGGAGAAGGAATGATATTAGTTCCAGGAATGATATTTACTATAGAGCCTATGATAAATGAAGGGAAATATGATGTATTTGTTGATGCAGATAATGATTGGACTGCATTGACTATGGATGGTTCTCTTTCAGCTCAATGGGAGCATACTATATTAGTAACAGAAGATGGAATAGAAATAATAGCTAAATAGTAAAAGTTTTGAAGGCTTTCTAATTAAAACTAGAAAGCCTTTAAAAATACATACTTATTGGTGCTATTAATACTGTAGGAGATTTAATTTTAGGTTCAGGGTATTTAGGAATAGGTATATCAAGATTTTTTAGTAAATCTAAATAAGGAGAAATTGAATTTAGTAATTCAATATAATAATTTTCTTGTGTAAGTTTTCGCAAGAGGTTTATACAATCATTACCATCTGTACACACTTTGATAACCTTGCCTAAAACATTACAATTACAGTTACATTTATCATAAACATAGCAATCTCCATTTAAAAAATATTTAGAATTTGTATTAAGTATTGCTGTATAATCAGAACAATTCATAATTATATCATCAGTAGAGGTGCAAGAGAGTTTATTTTTAATTGATTTTAATAAATTCAATATTATAGAAAAATTTAATCTACCTAAGTTTTGGTTTACTAAAAGAGAATCAAGTAGTTCTATGGGGAAACATTCCAATAGACTTATGATTGAATCTAAATAGGATGATATTGAGGTTTCAGTTATGCATCCTTTTATTCTTATATAATCTCCTTCTGAAATATTTGAATTAACAAAGGAAATGTCGTTTATATCTTTTAGTGCATTTGAATCAGTCATTCTAGTAATCATATTATTGTGTATTTCAAAGGTAGTAAAAATTCTCTTTATCTCTTCTTCAGTTCTTCCAAATATTCTACTTTCTACACTTCGATCATTTCCATAAAAAGTTGTTTCATTAAAATCATTTGATTTATTATTAGTTTTAAAACCCTTATTGTAAATTTTACTTTTTCCATCACTACAAAATATTTTATTATTTTCATCTAAATGGATTCTTCCAGCTAATGTATTATCACATATTCTTCTAGAAGTTCGTATATCTATAAATCCATTCAGATATACAGATGATAAGCTTTTAATTAAGTATTCATCTATGTATATAAAGAGGTTTAAAAGATCATTCATTATTATTCTCCTAACTTAATATTATGCTATTATAAATTATATTATAAAGATTTATTTACTATGAATAGTTAAGGTAACAAAGTAATAATAGATTGAAGAAAGAGAATGTATTATTTTTTAGTAAGCAAGGAATAAAATCTCATTTATTATATTAGGATAAATGATTATGTTGAAGTGTATAATATGAATTATATGGAAATTATTATGTTGACAAAATTGTACAATTGATATATAATAAAAATGTTCACGCCGAAGTGGCGGAATTGGCAGACGCAGCGGACTCAAAATCCGCCGGGCTAATACTAGTACGGGTTCGAGTCCCGTCTTCGGCACCAAACATCTGAGGGTTCTCAGGTGTTTTTTTTATAGTCAATTATAAAACTATAAGTTTTGGGAGGAAATAATTTGCAAAGTAAAAGAATAAAACTAGTTATTAATATATTGATATTAATAGTTTTTATAGTGGGCTTATTTATAACTAGTAGCATATTGTATTTAAATTATAAAGGAAAAGAAAAAGAAAAAGCATTGATAAAAGAGTATGAGAATAGTTTAATTATAACTGATGATACTTCAGATACTTTAAAGAAAGAAAAGAAAAATATAAATAAAGAAAATATATGGGGATTACTAGAAATAAAGAAAATTAATCTGTTATCTCCAATAGTAGAAGGAGTATCTGATGAGAATTTTAAATATTCTATAGCTCATTTTGAGAATTCCTCTTTACCAGGTGAAGCAGGGAATTGTGTTTTAGGGGCTCATAATAATGTTTATGGAAGTATATTTGAAAATTTAAATGAATTAGAAATAGGAGATGTTATAGAATTAAATTATAAAAACAAGGTATATAAATATAAGGTTTTTACAAAGAAAGTTATAGAGCCAACAGATTTTACTTTATTAGAAAAAGGTGAAGGAAAGGAAATAACATTAGTAACATGTACTAATAGGGCGAAAAATAGACTTGTGGTAAAAGGAATTTTAATTGAATAAAAATTAAAAAAATCTTCAATAAAGCTTAATTGGTAATGCAAGAAATGTATGTTAAATTATGGTATAATTCAATAAAATGGTATTTGGAGGGGATTATGGTCATAGCTATTTTATTATTATTACTAAGTGTTTTCAATATCTTTATAGGAAAGAAGGTAAAAGAAAAAAAGTTAGCCAATCTTTTATCAGGATTTGATAAAGAAAAAGATGATGTGGAATATGTAAGTTGTATATTAGGGGATACACTTAAAAGAATTGGCAGTTGTGGAATCATAATTACATCTATGTATTTAGTTCTTATGAGCAATATATCTATGGAATTATATTTAATTTGTTATGTGGGTGTTATAATATTATTTATAGTTAGTCTTACTTTTAAAACGGATAAACATAGAAGAAGTAGGCTTAAAGGAGAAAAATAAAAAGAGGACAATTTGTCCTCTTTTTATTTTGAGTAAAAAAATGGAATTATTAAAGAGATTAAAAGAATTAAACATATTATTATAACAAATATTTTGGCTGGTAAGGTAGCATAATTAAAGTCATATCCAATACCAACACGTTTTTCAACCATAATAGCTGGATCATTAGGATTATAATAAAATAAACCTAATTTATATAAGTCATCATCATCTCTATAAAGTTCACAATCATTAGTACTTGTTAGGTGATTTCTTGATTTTAATATTCTAAATAAAAATATTAAAGGTATTAATATTATTAAAATTAAGAATAAGATGTTTACAGCAGTAAAAATTTCTTTATTAACTTTAATTAAGTCTAAAATTATAGATGTTAGAAATAAAAATAATGAGCTAATACTTAATGATGTAAAAAATAACATTGATGATATTTCACGCTTAAAAACTTTTTTTTCTTTTATTAGAGAAGCAATTGTTCCACCATTTAATCTAGTTCCTTTTTTTACAAAATACTTTATTATAAATAATGAAAGTAACGTAGTAAATAGTGAAAAAACAGGTAGCATATAGACAGAAACTTTTGTTCCTATTAAATTTGAACTAGCGTAGCTTGTTAGATTGCCTGAAAAGTCAAAATGCATAGGAATTTCTGTGATTTGCTTAGGATAAAAAGTAATTACTTCTAATAAATTTACTATACCTAAATAAATAGGAATGGAAAACCACCAAAGATTTAAAGTAACCTTTTCTTTTTTATTATCGATAGATAATATTATTTTATTTTTAGATAAAACTTTCCAGCCAAGTTCTTTTTTTATTCTTTTCATAGTTTTATTTGCTTTTACATAAGGTATTATAAGTGCAAATAAAAGTATATATATATGAACAATTATAGAGGCTGGATGATTGAAGATACTAATAATTAATGCTATTCCCGTAGCGATTAAGCAGTATATTAAACAATGTTTTTTATAAATTTTTTCTATTAATTCAATTTTAGGATTGCTTCTAAATTCTATAGGAACCCTAATTCCAAATATGATTCCTTGATTTGAAATTTTATTTACATATGCACCTAAAAAGTAAAAAATAAAGAAATCAAATAATATAAATAAAAAGGATATAGTGTAGTCCATATTTCCCTCCTAATAAAAGATATTTCTCATTTTAAAAAAGTGACTCAGCAATTTTTATAAAATCTTCTTTAGAGATATTTCTAACAATGCATTCATTTATATAATTCTGCATATCTGTTTTTAAGTTTTCTTTAAACTTTTCATTAGATAAGAAGTCAATAGAAACAACAGCTCCAGTACGCCTATCTAGTTTTATATAGCCTTCATCTTTTAAGAGTGAATAGGTTTTATTTACTGTATGAAGATTTATACCAAGTTGAGAGGCGAAGGATCTTACTGAGGGTAATGAATCTCCGTTAACTAAAGTTTTATTTGCTAATAATTTTATTATTTCATTTTTTAGCTGTATATATATAGGAATATCACTTTCAAAATCTAATTCAACAATCAATGAAATTACCTCCTAAATATTGTTATATATATAATATAACAAATGGTGTATTGTATGTAAATGAAATACTACATTATAATTGTTTTTTATTTTCTAGAATTTAAACAAATAGGTAATGTTTTAGCTAGGAAGGAATTTTAAAAATTTTATATGATATAAACGGTCTTTCTTTCATATAATTTACTAATATTATTTAATATTAAATTTATTTAAATGGTGGAGATGATTTATGATAAATTTAAGTAATAAAAAGAAGGAATTAATATGTGATGGAAGATTAAATATAAAAAATCTTAATGAATCATTAGATAAAAACAAAGAGGGTTTTGAAGGGTTTTTAAAGAGAATATCAGAAGATACTATTGTTGGTTTCCATAGATTAAAGATATTAAATCTTATATCTACGTATTTTCTTTTATTACAAGATAATAAAATTTATTTTAACATAGTAAAAGAAGGCGGACTGTTAAAAATAATAGATTTTAGAGGATATTTTAATAATTTATTGAAGGTTAAAGAATATATAAAGGGAAATGAATTTAAAGAAGTAGTAAATAATAATGATAAAAGTATATTATCTTATATTAGTAAATATAAAGATAAAAATTTACTTTTTGTATGTAATCTTTTAGATAGGGAAAATTTTTTCTCCTTTGATTGGCGTGAAGGTATAAGTCCCAATATATTAATTAGCAATTATGAAAATTCCGAGAAAGAAATAGATGAATTAAGATTAAGAGCATACGAAGTAATAATTTATGAGTTTTAAAATAAGAAGATATCAAAAAAAAATTCAATTTTTTGATATCTTTTTTGTTGAAAATATACTATAAATTTTGATTAAAATAGATAATTTAAAATTATCATATTGAATATAGAATAAAGTTTATAATATAATAAAAATTGTATTACTTCTTTAGGAAAAATCTCTTTTTTATGGTTTTATAGGTTAATTTTTAAAAAATTAAGTTTATATAATTTAAATTTGGCAATAATTTAAAAGATTAGTCTGTTTAACACATAATTTGGAGGTAAATTTAAGTGAAACTTAAAAGATACATATTAATAGGAATTATTGCTACAGTAGCAATAACTAGTTTTTTTATAGGAAGAAGTTATGAAGTTTATAAGTTAAGTGCTCTAGAGGCAAATAATCTAAAGTTAAATGAAGAAATAAATGAAGAAGAGGAGCTTAGTGAAGAGCAAATTCGTATTAAAAATATAATTTTAAATGATAAAGACGAGTTATTTAAAATTGTAAATGAGGAAAATCCTATAGATAGAAACTATGAACCAAAAGAATTAATAGTTCCAAATGTTAGTTTAGTTGGAGCAGAAAGTGAGCCTAGAAATAAGGTAAGCAAAGTTTTAAAAGATGATTTAGAAAGATTATTTAAAGATGCACGAAATGAAGGACTTGATTTATATCTTTCTTGCGCACATAGATCCTTTGATGAGCAGGAATATTTATATAAAAGAGCTTTAGAAAAAGAAAAAAGTAATTCAAGTGTACTTGTAGCTCTTCCAGGAAGAAGTGAACATCAGTTAGGCTTGGCTGTTGATTTAACTACTAGTTCTATAGGATTTCAGTTAGAAGAATCCTTTGAAAATACAGAAGAAGGACAGTGGCTTTTAGAAAATTCATATAAATATGGTTTTGTTTTAAGATACTTAAAGGGAAAAGAAGAGATAACTGGATATAGCTATGAACCTTGGCATTATAGATATATTGGAAATTTAGAAGTTAGTAAGTATTGTTATGATAATAATCTTACATTAGAAGAATTATATGATGAATTAGATATAACAAAATAATATTATAATATATAAGATTTTAAAGGAGATAGTCTATGTATGTGATTAACTTTATAAGAGGTTTTTTTATGGCTTTAGCGGATAGTGTTCCAGGTGTTTCTGGAGGAACTATAGCTTTCATAATGGGATTTTATAATGATTTTATAAATTCATTAAATGCTTTAACCTCAACTAAAAAAACTGATGTGTCTAAAAAAGATGCGTTACTGTTTTTATTAAAACTAGGAGTAGGTTGGGTAATTGGTATGGTTTTATCCATATTCTTTATAGCATCAATATTTGATAAAGAAATATATAAAATTAGTTCTTTATTCACTGGGTTTATAATATTTTCTATACCAATAATAATTAGTGAGGATAAAAAAGCACTAAAGAAAAATTATGGGTACATAATATATGCTATTTTAGGTATTGCTATTGTTGCTGCTATAACTTATTTTAATCCAGCAACAGGAGCTGCAAAAGGTACAAGTTTAGTATTAAATGAATTTTCATTACCACTTGCTTTATATGTTTTTGTGGCTGGTATGATAGCAATTTCAGCAATGGTTTTACCAGGAATATCAGGGTCAACATTACTTTTAATATTTGGACTTTATGCACCAGTAGTAAGTGCTGTAAAAGAAGTATTAACACTTAATTTTAGTTATTTACCTATGCTTATAGTTTTTGGATTAGGAGTAATAACAGGTATAATAACAACTATAAGATTAATAAAGTTTTTACTTTCAAATTATAGAACACAAATGATTTATTTCATAATAGGATTAATGATTGGATCTATATATGCAGTTTTCATGGGACCAACTACATTAGAAGTTCCTAAAGCTGCTATGAATTTAAGTACTTTTAATTTCCTATTCTTTATTATAGGAGGAGCTTTAATTATAGGATTACAACAATTAAAGGTCTATCTTGAAAAGAAAGAAAAAGTATCAGATATATAAAAAATAGAATTTAAGCTGTTGTTACTTATAAGTAATAACAGCTTATTATTTAATATTATAGATTTTTAGAATATAATAAAGAAATAAAGAACTGTATTCATTTAGTAATCAAAATTTAACTATAAAGACTTTGTTATGCTAAAGGTTTTGTAGTATATTATTAATAAACTAAAAATTATTTGCACGGAGGGATAAGCAATGTTTTTAAAAGAATTAAATAAAGACCAAGGATTAGCATTTATAAATTTAGTAACTGAATTTGCTTTAGCTGATGAGGATATAAGAAAAGAAGAAGAAGCATTAATTCGTACATATATAAAAGAATTAGATTTTGAAAAAGTGGATTTAGGAAATCTTTCATATGAAGAAGCAATAAATTTAATAAGAAATTCATCAGAAAAGATTAAAAATATTGTTTATTTTGAGCTTGTTAGAATAGGTCTTGTTGATGAGAATTACGATATAGAAGAAGTTGATTTCTTAGAAAAAATAAGTAAAGATTTAAATATATCAAGAGCTAAAAAAATACAAGTAGCAAATTGTTTTTATAACTTCTCAGAAAAAGATGGGGAAGAAAAATTAGAAGAGATGGCAAAGGATATAATAGGTTAATATAAACTTTTAAAAATACTTAAAGTTAAAGACTTTGAGTATTTTTTTATATTTTATACCATACATTATGGAAAAAAATGGTGAAAAAAGATATAATTATATTAATTATTGTTGATTTATTAGGGGGAGAGATATATGGGAGATAGAGTTTTTGCAAAGAGGAGTAAGGACAAAATTTATGAGTTTGAATATAGTGAGTCTATAAGTGAACTTTGTAAACCGTATAGGATAATTTCTAATGTGGCTTGGGTTATAGTAGTGATTGCATTAGTAGAACCTAGGATTTTGTTACCTACTTTTATATTGAGTTTATTAATGTTTTTAACTAAAAAAATGAAAGTGTCTTGGCGTATAAGTACTTTTATAGAAAAGATAAGGAATGGAAGATTTCAAGAGGCTAAAAAAATTCTAATTAAGTTAAAAGGAGTTATAGATGAAAAAGTTTATGAAGAGCTTAAAGATATGCTAAGTATGGAAAATAACATAAAAGGCTAATGAAATATTAAGCTTAGTTAGTTAAAGCTTAGAAGAACGAAAAGGAGATTTATTGGTTGAATAATAAGTATTAAGATGTTAATAGATTAATACAAAGGATAAAAAATTAAAATAATTATTAGGAACAGGAGACGATAGTTAATATGAAAAATAAATATATGGTAGTTATATCTCTAGATGCCGTATCTTCAAAGGATATTGAAATAATGAAGGATCTACCTAATATATCTAAATTAATTAATGAGGGATCTCTTATAAAAAATGTAGAGACAATATATCCTTCTTTAACATATCCAGCACATGTATCTATTATAACAGGAAGATATCCAGTTAATCATGGTATAACTAACAACACTATATTGAAGTTTAAGGACAAAAATCCAAATTGGAATTGGTATGGAAATAAAATAAAGGGAGAAACCCTATTTGAATTAGCTAAAAAAAATGGGTTTACAACAGCCTCAGTAGTTTGGCCAGTAACTGGAAAAATGAAAATAGATTATAATATGCCTGAGATATTTGAAACTAAACCTTGGCATAATCAAATAATTATGTCTGCCTTAGCTGGAAGTAAAGCATATCAATTTTCAATGAATAAAAAGTTTGGTTATCTTAGAAAAGGAACTAAAGAACCTTATCTAGATAATTTTGTTACAGAATGTGCTAAAGAGACAATAAAGAAATACAAACCCAATTTAATAATGGTTCATTTAATAGATGTAGATTCTCATAGACATGATTATGGTTATGGAAGTTTAGAGGCCTTAGAAGCTTTAAAGAGACATGACATTAGAGTTGGGGAGATAATAGAGTGTTTAAAGGAAGCTGGAATATATGAAGATACAACTCTAGTCTTATTAGGAGATCATAGTGCTATAGATACTAATAAAGTAATACGTCTTAATAGTGCTTTTAAAAAGGCAGATTTAATAGAATTTAAAAATGGAAATCTTAAGGCGTTTAAAGCCATAGCTAAAGAGTGTGGAGGATCCGCATATATTTATTTAAATAATAAGAATAGTATTGAAGAGAATAAAAAGTGTTTAAAGGTTTTAGAGGAACTTAAGGAGAAAGGTGCTTTAGAATTTATATTAAATAGGGAAGAAGCTATTAAAGCTGGAGCAAATAATCAGTGTGATTTTATGGTGGAAGCTAGTAGAGGGTATTATTTCTCCAATGAATATGAAGGAAGGGTTGTTGAGGAAACTAAAGATATACACAATAAACATACTTATAAAGCTGTCCATGGATATTCACCTAAGAAAAAGGAATATGAAACTTTCTTTTTAGCCTTTGGAAGAGGAGTAAAATCAGGTGTGGTTTTAGATAAAGGTAAGTTAATAAATCATGGTCCTACCTTAGGGAAAATATTAGGTTTTGATTTTAAAAATGCAGATGGAGTAATTGAAGAAAGAATATTAGATATTTAAGAATTTTTTTTAATATCTTGGAGAAAATAATTAATTAAATAAAATTGTTGAAATTGTCGCAAAATTATGATATTTTAAAATAGTAGAAAAATTATTGCCAAAAATTATTTCATAATGTAGATATGTAATTAATTAAAAGAACGCTTATAATAGCGTTTTTTTGTTTTTATAGAAAAATTAGCTTTTTACAGGATGAAAATTAAATTTACTTAAAAGAAATATAGGGAATCTAGAATATCTTAAATATTTTATGATGTTTCACTTTAGTATTTTAAATATATTAAATGAATAAAATAACAATAAACTATTAAATTAATTAATAAAAATGATATAATTATTTATGGTAAAATTTATTATTAATATAAGGAGGACTAAACATGAAAATACTAAAGTGGTTGTTAATATTTATTCCTATAAGTATTATAGGAGAATTTATGCACTTTTCACCAACACTTATGTTTATATTATCTGCTTTAGCAATAGTCCCTTTAGCAGGTCTTATGGGAGAAGCTACTGAGGAAATATCATTTTATACAGGCCCAAAATTAGGAGGGTTTCTAAATGCTACTTTTGGAAATGCTACAGAACTTATAATATCATTTTTTGCCTTAAAGGATGGATTATTCAATGTGGTTAAGGCTTCTATTGCAGGTTCTGTAATCGGAAATATATTATTAGTATTAGGTGCTAGTATGTTAGCAGGAGGATTAAAGTATAAAACTCAAAGTTTTAACAAGAAGGTAATGGAAACTAGTTCAAGCATGCTATTATTTGCGGTTATTGGTTTAACAATTCCAGCTATATTTATGCATACAATAAAACCAGAGTTTTTAAATACAAAATATGAAATTATAAGTGTAATAGTTGCAGTAATAATGTTTGCTATATACATATTAAGCTTAATATTCTCATTTTTCACTCATAAAGATATTTATGCCGTAGAGAAGAGTGAAGAAGAAGGAGAGGCTAAGTGGTCATTAAAAAAATCCATAATAATATTAATTGCAGCTACAGTAATAATAGCCATAGAAAGTGAATTTTTAGTAGGAGCTGTAGAGCCAATGACAAAAAGTCTTGGATTAAGTGAACTTTTTGTAGGTATAATTTTAATACCTATAATAGGAAATGCAGCTGAACATAGTACAGCAATAATTATGGCAATGAAAAATAAAATGGATGTTGCTGTTGAAATAGCTATAGGATCAAGTTTACAAATTATTCTTTTTGTTGCTCCAGTATTAATATTTTTAAGTCTTATATTCAAGCCTATGAGCATAATATTTAATGCTTTTGAATTAGTTGCATTAATCGTATCTGTATTTATAGCTAATAGAGTTGTTAGTGATGGAGAATCAAATTGGCTTGAAGGTGTTCAACTTTTGGCAGTTTATTTAATAATAGCAGCCATGTTTATGATTGTTTAATAGATATATAAAAAAGGCAGTATTAAAATATACTGCCTTTTTTATAAGTAAAATAAACACAAAAATTATGAAAATATGTGTTTTAGTGAATCTATAAGAAG
Organism: Clostridium perfringens; assembly: GCA_034421775.1. GTDB lineage: Bacteria > Bacillota > Clostridia > Clostridiales > Clostridiaceae > Sarcina > Sarcina perfringens_B. The sequence goes on from WNVL01000004.1 coordinate 334,681, forward strand.
TTTATTATCCTCAGGTTTTAAGACACAAACCCTAAAGAAATATTCATTTAATCCTTCAAAAGAAGAACAATTTCTTATTATTAATCCTTTCTCTAAAAGCTTATTGTAAAGTTCTGTTGCAGTAAGTTTTTTAGAAGTAATTTTACAAAGAATAAAATTACTATAGCTTTCATAAACTTTTAAATCTTTTATAGAACTTAGTTCTTTAAATAGGAAATTTCTTTCTTCTTTTAATTTAGAAGTATTTGAGTTTATGTATTCCTTATCCTTAAACATAATTTCTCCCATTGTTGTGGCAAAAATATTTATATTCCATAAATCAAGCTTCTCAAGCATTTCTTCCTTTATTTTTTTATTAGAAATAAGTCCATAGCCTAATCTTATTCCAGGTGTTGAGAAAAATTTAGAAGTTCCTCTAATTATAAAGAGATTAGAGAAGTTATCTACTAGAGGAGTAGAGGAGTATATTTCAGGTTCTGTAAACTCAACATATGTTTCATCTACCATAAATATAGTAGAAGTATTTTTTAGTAAAGAAGAAATTTCATCTTTTGAAAAAGCAAATCCTGTAGGATTGTTAGGATTGCAAATTATAACTAAGTCATAATCTGAGGAATTTATAGAACTTATTAATTTATGTACATCTATTTTAAAATCATCTTCTTCCTTTGAGAAAAACTTAGTTATTTCACAATTTATTTTTTCAAGTTCACTTTCATATTCTGAATAGGAAGGAGAAAGTAATAATGCTTTTTTAGGATTAATAATACCTATAAAAGAAGAAATTAATTCTGTAGCACCACTTCCAACTATAATATTTTCTTTTTTGCAATTACAGTATTTTGAAATAGATTCTTTTAATGCTGTATATTTAGGGTCTGGGTATATAGAAACCATATCAATATTTTCTAAAATAGCATTCTTAGCTTTTTTAGATGCGCCAAAAGGATTTATATTTGAACTGAAATCTTTAATATCTGTTTTCTTTAAGCCTAATTTACTTGATAAATCAAATAAATTAGCTCCATGATTAATACTCATAAGTAGTACCTCCTAAGTTGATTTAACTTTTTATTTTATAATTATAGTATAATTCTTTAATAAAAAAATAAAAAGGTCTAGATTTTTATAAAAATCTAGACCTTTTTTATTTTAAGCCGCATATCTACTTGTTATGCTTTTAGATTGTATAGCTTTAATTAATCTGTTAACAGGTAAAATACTTAATATTACTATACATATTAAACCATCAGCACCGATTAAAGAACCATTTACTAAAAATGAATATAGAATTGGAGACATTCCTTCAGGAGCAAATGATCCAAAGAAAACAACTCCTGAAATAAAGTGAGCTACAAACTTTAAGAATATAGCAATTGCGGCTCCTGAAATTCTATGCTTTTTGAAGAATCCTGCTACTCCTAAAGCCATATATGGTAGAGGATAATCAAATAATACCTGAACAGGATGAAGTATATATGGATCTATGAATAAGGAGATTATACCAAATAGAAATCCAGTAAGCATTCCAACTAATGGACCATAAGCATAAGCAATAAGTATTATAGGAACCATACTACCTAATGTAATTCCTCCACCTTGAGGGAATTTGTATATCTTTAGCATGTTTAATACAGCTGTAAGAGCTAAAGCAATCCCTATAGTCGTAAGCATTTTAGCATCAAATTTTATATCTTTAGCCTTTATAAGTAAGACTAATATTATTAGGAATCCAATTAAAGTGAGTATCGTTAGTGGATTAGTTAAAATCTCCTTTAAATTTTCCCCTAAATTAATTGATGAAAAACTTTGTATAAAGTCATTTATTATTTGTGAAAATGACATCATAGTTTAAACCCCTCCTTAAACTTTAAGTGTGCTTAGAGAGTCTAAAGAATGTAAATAAAAAAACCGAATCTAAATATAGATCCGGTTTAAATACAGCCCTAAACGCTTCCCTACGCTGGAATTAACCAGATCAGGTGTTGAGGGTTAATGATAATTATCATCTCTCAGCCTAAAGGCACCCCTAGCACATGAAAATAATTCTAATTTTATTTTATATGCTAATTATCATTAGGTCAAGAAATATTAAAATTAAATAAATTTTTATTTTGGAATTCTTATGAATAAATTATTCACATTAAAGCTTTCAGCATAGTCTTCAGGTTCTAGTGAATTCTCTTTATCAAATTCTCTATTGGATGAATAGTCTCTGTTTAAAGATCCTAATCTTAGAGCATTTACAGTTCCTGCCATATCTAAAAGGCCAAAACCTAAGTTTCTATTTGGATACGTATCATTAGGTCTTTTTTTAGCTCCTCTAATTAAATAGGTTTGAAGTTTTTGAGCATACATTGTTGGATTATTACCATCTATTATACCCCACTGGAGGATGAGAGCACAGCATCCAGCAGTAACAGCTGCTGCTACACTTCCACCAGAAACTAGAGAAGATCCACCACCAGGTTTTGTTGCTATGGCATTAATCCCACCAGCGGCTATAATAGGTTGGATTACGTCATTTCTTGTATAGCCTTGACCAGAACTAGATACTAAAGCATTATTATTTTGATTATAATGGGCTGTGCAGATTATATTTGTGCATGTTCCAGGTTCTGTTAAAGTGGTTTCTTTAGTAGGAGTTAAAAATTTAGTGTTTGGAGCTAATAATTCTCTTTGAAGTAACCAAGCATGGTATTTTCCGTAAGCTATATACTCACCAGTGAGGGTAAATTTCCAAATCCCTTCTGTTATATTATTTGCGCGGACCAATATGGATTCATCTCCTGTAAATTCATCTGGAGAATCATAGGCTATTTCCATTGTAGTTCCTTCGTATATAAATTTAATTTTATAGAATAATCCAAATAATCCTAATTTGGTATCAAATACCGTTATATTTTTTATTGATTGTCCAGATGGGGAAGTTATACTTAAAGTGAATTTATCAGGCCTTGTGCCGTAAATTTGTAAAATAAGTCCCTTTTGTTCTCTATCAACATTTATTTCTATTACACTATCAAGACCAGTACCAGGAATTATATTAGAGGTATGAGTATCTGTATTTCCTTGATTACCACTTGAAGTAACTACTATTATACCTCTTTTGGTAGAGATTTTATTTATATATCTTTCTAAATTACTTTCACCACTATGCGGTCCTAAATTTCCACCTAACCCTATATATATTACTATGGGCTTTTGTAACCTTATAGATTGATTATATAGATATTTTACAGCTAATATAATATCAGTATTACTATACATTGGTATATTGTTTTGTGGAAAAAATAAGTTAGCATAATTTTTAGAAGCTTCTTCTAATTTAACTATAATAAAATCACAATTAGGTGCAGCACCTACAAAGTCTCGTTTTTTTCCTCTTCCTCCAGCTATAGAAGCCATTTTCGTACCATGTCCAATTTCATCTTTTGAAGGGACAATAGTATAGGGATCGCCACCTTCTCTAAATAATGATAAGGCTTTATTTATATCCTCTTTTGAATATTCACTGCCATGTAGCATATTATCTGGAATTTTTCCAGTATCAATTGTTTGATCCCATAAATAAAGTATTCTAGTTGAGCCATCTTCAAGAAGAAATTCATCATTTAAATAATCAATGCCAGTATCAATCATACCTATTATTACATCTGTTCCAGTTAAATTTAAGTAAGGATTTCTATGAAAATTTATAGCAGAAGAAGCTTCAACTGGAGTAGTGTTTTCTAATGTATAGAGGGTTCCTAATTCTGCAAGTATGAAAGGTTGAATTTTTTCTAATAAATTTTCTAAATCATCTTCTTTTAAAGAGAGTATTGCTAATGTGTCATCTATAATATAAACGCTTGCGCCAGGAAGCTTATCTACTATGGATTTAATATCTCCAAAATAGTTTACAATTAAATTTATGGAATCTGGATCGTTGTAAAGGCTGTGTTTCATAAAGGCTCCTATTTTATATTGATAATATTTATATTATTCCAGGTTTTTATTTAAGTTCTAGTATTTTAAAAAGAAAAATTTTAACCTATGCCACCATATATTATTCCAAGTATTATTACTAAGATTGTAACTAAAATAAATATATATTTTCCTAATGGAATAAACCAGTTTCCAAGCTTTTTATGAGCTCCTTTGTTTATTTCTAGTAATACATCATCTCCTCCAATAATGTAGTAGAATACAATAGCTACTAATAAAGCACAAAGTGGAGAAATTATTATTGTAATAAGATTTGAGAAGTTATCAAACATACTCATATTTAAGGATAAGGGTATTCCACATATGAAACAAAGTACTGATATTATGATTGAAGTTTTTATCCTGTCTGACTTAAAGTGTGCCATAAAGGCTTCAACAGGACCTTCTAACATATTTACAGATGATGAAATAGCAGCGAAAATTACGCTAAGGAAAAATAATGTGCTTAATAATGCTCCAAAATTCATACCCTGAAATATCTTTGGTAAAGTTATAAATAATAAAGAGGGTCCAGATGAAGGATTTAATCCATATGCAAATACTGCTGGCATAATCATAAATGATGCTAAAAGTGCAGCTAAAGTATCGAAGATAGCAGTTTGTATTGCAGAAGAAGGAATATCAAATTTATCATTTATGTAACTACCATAAACAACCATACCACATCCATTAAGAGAAACAGTAAAGAAAGCTTGTCCTAGAGCCATTACCCAAGTATCTATTTTAAATAAGTTTTCCCATCTTGGAACTAAAAGATATTTAACGCCTTCAAAAGCACCAGGTAAAGTTAAAGATCTTATAGTTAGAATTATAAATATTAGAAGAAGTAGAGGCATTATTATTTTATTTAACTTTTCTATACCACGACCTATTCCTAAGCAAACAATTATTAAAGTTAAAATTATAGCTAAAGCAAACCAGAAAATTGTGCTAGATGTCCCAGCAAAGTTACCAAAATAAGTATTCGGATCAATATTATTAATAGAACCAGTTAGACTTAAGAAAAAGTATTTAAGAATCCATCCTATAACTATAGAATAGAATATAAAAACTCCAATTAATCCTATAGGAGGGAGCATTCCAAAGAATTTTCCTCCTTTTAATGATTTGTTTTTAAAAGATTCAACTATGCCAGTGTATGAGCCAGCTCTAAATTTTCTACCAAAAGCGAATTCAGTCATAAGTCCTGTAGTTCCGAGAATGAAAACAAATAAAAAGTATGGAATTAAAAAGGCGGCACCTCCATATTGTCCTAGTCTGTAAGAAAATAGCCATATGTTACCAAGGCCTAAGGCGGCACCTACACAGGATATTACAAATCCAAACTTTCCAGTAAAATTTTCACGTTCTTTCATTTTAAATACCTCCTAAATTTTTATATAAATATAAAAAATAGGTCATATAGCTAAACTATATGACCTATGGTATCAAAACTCTGTTATAAGGCCATATAGTATTACCTATGTGACCTATCTTCATTAACGTAAACTAAGCCATCATAGATACAATCCAAAATTCTTTTGGAGTTTGTATCTATGACCGCGTATATTCAATCATAAATACAAACTATCTATAATAGCAATAATAAAAGTTATTAAGTTTTGCTTTTATTAAGTTTGTATTATTTCTCATAACAAGTTCTCCTAAAAAATAAATTTAAATTGATTATATAACTAAAAAAAATAAAATGCAAGGATTTTTATTTTTTTAAATATCATAAACAAGGTTTAAATTAAGATTATTAGCAAGGGTATATACATAATCCATAGTAGTATCCCAAAGTTCTTTAGGGCTGTGATAATCAGAGTTAATTATGGTTTTAACTCCTGCTAAAGAAACTTTATTCCAAAATTTTTCATAAGGATAGGGAAATCTTTCCCCATCACAATATTTTTTTATTCCTCTTCTAATACCGTTTGCATTAAATTCTAATATAAAATCAAGTTCTTTTGCTGTAGCTATAATTAAGTCACAGGCTTTATCACAATTTTCGTCCCAAGGAAAATCATTTATAAACATTAAATCAGGATGAGCTACAAAGTTAAAGTATCCACTTTTTATACCAAGACAAATACTTTCAGCATATTCTATGTAGTCATTGGTATTTTGTAAAGAATATGTATTCTTCAATTCACCATTACTATTTAAAAATAAGTGTTGGCCTAAAGCTAAATAGTCGAATTTTAGCTCATTTTTTAAATAATTATAGTAAAAATCATCAGAAAATAAATATTCTATTTCTAACCCTATTTTAATATCAATAAAATTTTTGAATTTTATTTTAAGATTTTCTAAAGTAGACCTATATTCCTCAAGCTCATTAAAATTCATTCTAAGTCCAAATCTATTATCAGGATATGGACCATGATCACTAAAACCTAAAATATTTAGATTATTTTTTATAGCAGCATTAATGTAATCAACATCTTCTCCAATAGCATGTTTACATCTTTGGGTATGCGTATGAAAATTAATTTTTTTTAACACAAATTCCACTTCCTTCCCTTAAATAGAGTATATCAAAAAAACAAATAAAAGATAAATATTAATAGAATTTAAACAGAAAAATGTTAACAAAAAATTCTTTGACTTTTTCTTTTGAATAAAATAAAATTATTCCACGGCAAGTAATTAACTATATTTAAGGCAGATAGTTTATAAAAAGAAATGTATTGAGTTGAAGTTATTTTATTATTAATATTTAAAGGAGATATGAACATGGGGTAAAAGTTTGATTTGATTTTTGGATAAAACATTATTTTAAATTAATTTATTAGAAGAGGTAAAAAAAGGAATGAAAATAAGATTAATAGAAGAACGTGAATTAAACAAAGTTAAAAGTATTTATGATAATGTTGTAAAGGAAATGAATTTAAGAGGACTCTATAATTGGAATGAAAGTTATCCCAATACTGAAATAATCTTTAAAGATATTTCTAATAAACATCTTTATGGACTAGAAGCTTTTGGAGAAATCGTAGCTGTTGCTACTATAAATGATCAAGCTTACGATGTTTATAATGATATTGCATGGCAAGTTGATGGGCCATTTTTATCATTTCATAGAATAGCTGTTTCACCATCTCACAGAGGAAAAGGATATGGAAGAAAAATGATAGATTTTGTAGAAGAAATGGCAAAGGAAAAAAAGTGCAATTCTATAAGAATTAGTGCTTATCATAAAAATGAAAATGCAGTTAATTTATATAAAAACTTAGGATATGTACATGTAGGAGAAATGATGTCTATGAGAGACATAGTAGAACCTTTTTTATGTCTTGAAAAAGCAATAATGTGATTATAATATGAACCAATTTATAGTTTTTAAATACACTATGAATTGGTTTTTTATTGTTAAATTTACATTAATGTTATGTTAATTAAGAATATTAGGATTTTCTTACGAATAAACATATATTGAATGCTATGAAAAAATGGGGGAATAGATTTAAAAATGTATTTATTACTCTATATATGTTGAAAAAGGAGGGAGGAAAAATAGCATTTAAAAATTTTATCGTAAGGGGGATTTATATGAAAAATAACTATAAGCTTTTAATAACTAAAGTCTTGTCTTTAAGTATGATAGGAAGTTTATTTACTGCTTATCCAACTTTAGCCAAGGAAGTTAAAACACAGGCAGATGATTTGATAATATCAGAATATTTACATGGTCCATCTAATTCTAAGGCTATTGAAATCTATAATGGAACAGGAAAAGGAGTAAATCTTTCTAGTTATGATTTAGCCATATATTCAAATGGAAAATATGATGGAAGTCCAGTTTCTCAAGGTTTAGAGGATAAGGTTATAGAAAGTGGAGAAACCTTTGTACTTTATAACAGTCAGGGAAAAGATGAAAAATTTAATGAAGTTATAGAAAGCTTAGAAAATAAATTAGGAGTAGGAAGTCAAACTGTAAGTTTTAATGGTGATGATGTTTTATTACTTAGAAAAAATACTGGAAATGGATATGAAGTAATAGATTCTTTTGGAGCTAAAACTGAAAAGGGAAATAATTTTTATAGTAGTAAAACCATAAGTGCTAGAAGAAAAGCAGATGTGAAAAATGGAGAAACGAATATAGATAATACACCTTTTGATATAAATACACAATGGGATGTAGACGTAGAAAATTTATATGATGATTTAGGAAAGCATGATGTTTCATGGAGTGAAGGAGAAAACCCTTCAGAAAAAGCAATTAAGGTAAAAGAAGCAAGAGAAAAGAGTTTAGGAGAGGAAGTTACTACAAGAGGTACTGTAACTTTTAATGATAGAAATAAAACTCTTCATATACAGGATGAAACAGGTGCTATTGCAGTTTCAAACTTTAAATCAGGTGTCGATTTTGAGGCAATCACTAATGGAGATAGGGTTGAAATAAGTGGTGCTTTAGATGATTTCAATGCATTGCTTCAAGTACAAGCCACTCAAATAAAAGTTTTAGAGAATGTAGGAATGCCAAATCCTAAGGTAGTTACTATAAAAGAATTAAAAGAGAAAAATTTTGATTCTCATTATGTTGAAATAAAAAATGCAGTGGTCGACTTAGAGGCTAAAACATTAACTCAAGGAGAAGATGTTTTAGATATTTACTTTATTCCTTCAGGGTTAGATGTTAAAACTGGAGACTTAGTAGATGTAAAGGGAGTAGTTGGTAGATTTAAGGAGACTGTTCAACTTTATGGTGCTTCAGCAGAGTTTGTAAAAATAGTTGAGGATAATGAAGCTCCTAAGATAGTTCACAAAAAAATAGAAAAAGCTAATATAAACGAGGATTTAAATATTGAAGTAGAAGTAAGTGATAATAATAAAATAGCAGAAGTATCTGTTAGTTTTAAGGGAAAAGAAGAGAATGAATTTAAGAAAGTAATAGCAAAAGAAGTAAATGGAATATTTAAGGCTACAATACTTAAGGAAGATTTAAGAGCTTCTGGAATGGAATATTATATTGAAGCTAGTGATGGTAAAAATATTTCAAGAGTACCTGAAAATGGGGTATATAACGTTGAAATAGTAGATGAAGACTTAAGTGGACCAGAGGTTTTAAATGTTTTACCAAAGGAGAATTCAAGTATTGGAGAGAATAGAAGACCTACTATAAGTGGAGAGTTCCTTGATAAGTCAGGAATAGATTTAAATAGTATAATTATTAAATTAAACAATAAAGACATAACAGCAAAAGCAGAGGTAACAGAAGAAGGTTTTTCATATGAAGTTAAGGAAGATTTAGAAGATGGTGAACATAAATTAGAAGTTAATTTAAGTGATTCTATAGGAAATAGTGCAAAGAAGGAATGGAAGTTTAGAGTTGGAAAAATAAATCATTATTATGGTCAACTACATTCACACACGAACATTTCAGATGGAACTGGAAGTTTAGATGATGCTTATAAGTGGGCGAGAGATGAAGGAAATGCTGATTATTTTGCTGTAACTGACCACTCAAATTGGTTTGATAATGATACTGCAGCTAATATAAATGATGGTTCTATGAGTAAGGCATGGACTAATGCTCAAAATATATCTAATAAATATAATGAAGATGGCGATTTTGTTGCTATATATGGTTATGAAATGACTTGGTCAGGATCTACTGGAGGATGGGGACACATAAATACATTCAATACTCCAGGTTTTGAAACGAGAAAAAATAGCAAGATGGATCTTAAAAATTATTATGATACAATTTCAAAACTACCAGAGTCAGTTTCTCAATTAAATCACCCTGGAAAAACTTTTGGTGATTTTGCAGACTTTGGTTTTTATAGTGAAGGTGCAGATAAAGTAGTTAATTTAATAGAAGTTGGAAATGGAGAAGGACCTGTGAGAGGTAGTGGATATTTCCCAAGTTATGAATACTATACAAGAGCTTTAGACAAGGGCTGGCATGTTGCTCCTACTAACAACCAAGATAATCATAAAGGAAAGTGGCTTACAGCAAATGATGCAAGAACAATTGTATTAGCAGAAGAAAAGTCAAGAGATGCCTTATATGAAGCTATGAGTAAAAAGCAAGTTTACTCTTCAGAAGATAAAAACATGACTATTGATTATACTGTCAATAATCAAATTATGGGAAGTAATTTAGGAGAAGTAGAGAATTTAGAATTTAATATATCAATAAATGATGAAGATAAAAATGATACTATAAAAAAAGTTTCAATTATAGCTAATGGTGGAGTAGAGGTTATTTCAAAGGAATTCAATAGCAATGAGGTTTCTTGGAACTTTGAACTTAAACCAGAGTATAGCTATTATTATGTAAAAGTTGTACAAGAGGATAAAGACATTGCAGTAACAGCTCCTGTATGGATTGGAGAAAATGTAAATGTAGGATTAAATGAATTAAAAGTTGATAAAGAAATGCTTTTAGTAGGGGATGAGGCTAAATTCTCAATAGAAGTTTATAATAATAGTTCTGAAAGATTAAACAATATAAAAGTTGAATTCTTTAATGGAGAAATTTCAGATGAGAAGAAAATTGGGGAAGAAATTATAGAAGGCTTAGAAGAAAATAGCTTAAAGGAAAGTTCTATAACATGGAAACCTGAAAGAGCAGGAGAATTTACTATTTATGCAAGAGCCACAATTTCAATAAATGGAACAGACAAGACATTTACTAAGAGTTCTAAGGTAGAAGTTGTAAATGAAGGCGATGTTTATAAGGTAATGATAGATGGAGCTCACGCTAATCAATATGTAACAGGAAACTATGCAGGAAAAATAGATGCTTTTGAAAAGTTATTAACAGAAAATGATTGTATTCCTATAATAAACAAAGAAGAAATAACAGAAAAATCTTTAGAAAATGTTGACCTATTAGTTATAACTGATCCTCAAGGAACTGACGAACCTAATTATGATGTTTACAAAAGTAACTTTACAGCTTCAGAAATTGATGCTATAGGAAAATACATGGCCAAGGGTGGAAATATAATAATTACATCAAGAGCAGATTATAAAGATGGAGTTGGAGAGTATAGTAATGGTGCTCAATTAAATCCTATTTTAGAGAAAATAAATTCAGACTTAAGAATAAACGATGACCAAGTTGCAGATTATGAAGTTAATGAGGGACAACAATTTAGACTTATGTTAAATAAGTATTCTTCTCCTAACTTTAATCTTGTTGAAGGATTAGGTGAAGAGGATAAATTTAGTTTTTATAGTGGATCATCAGTAGTATTAAAGGATGGAGCTAAGGGACAAAATGTTGACTTCTTAGTAAATGGTCATGAAACTACAGGAACAGATGATTCAGATAAGCAAGGAGATAATGTGCCAGTAGAAAAGGGAAAAGTTAATGTCTTAGCAGTGGAAGAATTATCTAATGGAGGAAAGGTTGCCTTAGGTGGAAGTACTTTCTTCTCAAACTTTGAAATAGATGGAACTAATGCTGAAAGCAAAAGCAATAGTAAAGTAACAAAAAATATAATAAATTGGATGTTACCTGAAAAAGAATTAGAAAAGATCACTATTAAAGAATTTAGAGAAGATAAAGACAATGATGGAGAACCAGATAGATTAGGAGAAGAGTATATTTTAGAAGGAATAGTAACTGCTCAATCAGAGGCTGTAGAACCTAAAAATGCTTTCTTTGAAGTTATATACATTCAAGATGAAACTGGTGGAATAAATGTATTTGGTGTTTCTAATACTCCTGTAAAAGTTGGACAAAAAGTAAGAGTTAAGGGAAGAGTAGAAGCATACCAAGGTGAATTTGAAATACAAATAAGTGATGAAAGTGCAGATTTAGAGATAATTGATGAAAATGTAAATGAAGTAAGTCCTAAAGAAATGAGCACTGGAGAAAGTATGCTTCATGAAAATGAAGGATGGCTAACTAAGGTAACTGGAAAAGTTGTAGATATGGATGAGAGTAACCTTTACTTAGAGGATGGTTCAGGCGTTTCAAGAATATATGTTGAAGGATATATATGGGATGGAATAAATGAAGATATGAAAGGTAAATGGGATCCAAGAATAAAGGTTGGCGATACTGTTTCAGCAATAGGACTTAGCTCAGAAGATCCAGAAGGAAATAGATTGAGAGTAAGAAATACTGGTGAAATAGTTCTTCAAGAAGAGGGAAATATTGGAAATATAAATGCTGAGATTTTAGGAGATAAAAATGAAATAAAAGAAAATGAAAAGGTAAGTTTAGTAGCTAAAATAGAAAATACTACTAATAAAGCTTTAGAAAATATAACTGCTAAAATCTTTGCTAACAATGGAAAAGAGGAAATTTTATTAAGAGAAGAGAATTTAACTTCTTTAGGAATTAATGAAATTAAGGAATTGACTTTTGAGTGCTCTTTTGAAAATGAAGGAGAATATGATATAAGCATAAAGCTTTTCGATTTAGAAGGAAATGAGATAAAGAGCAACAATAAGAGTTTCTTATTATCAGTTTCAGAAGCTGATGATGGTGAAAATCCGGGGAATGATGGAGATAGTTCAGATAATGAACAAGGAAATGGGTCTGGTGGTGAAGATAAACCTGGTATAGATGACCCAGATACAGAAAAGCCAGAAGAGTTACCTAATACAGGAAGTAGAATGAATTCTAATATCCTTATGGGATTTGGAGTTTTATATTTAGCTGTAGGTTTCTACATTGTTTCTAAAAAGAAAAGAGTAATATAATAGTTTATGAATTTTAGGGCTGGCCTTTTTTAGGCCAGCTTCAATAATAATTAATTGAGGTATTGGGAGAAGTATTATGAAAAATAGTAAAAAAAGCATTATTTTTTTAGTGAGTATAATTTTATTATCTTTTTTTATTGTAGGAATTTCAAAGTTTATATTTAATAGTGGCTTTATCAATGATAGATTAAATAAGAATGTTCAATATTATGAGGGAAAAGTAAATAGAATAACTAAGGAAATGTTAGAAGGAGATAAATACATAGAAGGCATAGAGTTAGGATATCAAAATATAGTAATAGAAATTTTAGAAGGACCTGAAAAGGGTAAAGAATATGAAATAGTAAATAATATTAGTAGGGTTTATAATATGCCAGTTAAGGAAGATACTAAGGTAATATTAGGCTTTTTCTATGAAGGAGAGGAAATAAAAGATATAGCTGTCTATAGTTATAAAAGAAGCAACATAATATTTTTATTAGTATTATTATTTGTAATAGTAATAATAGGCGTAGGAGGATTTAAGGGAGCAAAAGCCTTAGTTTCTTTGTTTTTTACTTGTGTTTGTATAATATTCTTAATGATTCCTTTAATGCTAGCGGGAGTAAATCCTATAGTAGCTGCAATTTTTTCATCTTTTATAAGTATTGTTGTCACATTAACTTTAGTTTCTGGAGTGAATAGAAAGACTTTCACAGCCATTTTAGGAACATTAAGTGGAATCATTATATCAGGAGGAATAGCAATAAGTTTTGGAAATCTTGCTAAATTATCAGGTATTAGTATGGAGGAAGCTGAGAGCATGATGTATATAGCAGAAAATACATCTTTAGATATTCATGGAATAATGTTTGCAGCTATTTTAATAGCTTCTTTAGGTGCTGTTATGGATGTAGCAATGTCAATTTCATCCTCAATTTTTGAGATAAATGAGGTAAATAATAGCCTAACTAAGAGAGGATTATTTAAAAGTGGAATGAATATTGGAAAAGATATAATAGGAACTATGGCTAATACATTAATTTTAGCTTTTGCTGGAGGTTCTTTAAACACAATAATAATGCTTTATGCCTCCAGTATGAGTAGAAATCAAATGTTAAATCTAGATGTATTGTGTATAGAAGTTATACAAGGGCTTTCAGGAAGTATAGGAATTATACTTACTGTACCAATAACAGCCTTTATAGCAAGCTATTTCTGTAATTTAAAATTAAAAAAAAGTGTTAAAAGCCTTTCATAATACTAGAATAATATGATAGTATAAAATTCCAAGTATTAATTGAGAATTTATTTAAGACTGAATCAGGAGGACTAGAATGAGCAAACAAAAGAAAGAATTTTTAATAATTGGAATTGGTTTAATAGGATTATCCCTATTTTTACATTATGTACATTATCTTATATTTCAAGATTTACACCACACATTAATATTCCTTTTTGCTGATATAGCTTTTATACCTATGGAAGTGTTCTTTACTACTTTAGTAATTGATAAATTACTTGAAAAGAGAGAAAAAGAGCATTTAAAAGACAAGCTAAGCATGCTTATAGGTGTTTTCTTCAGTGAATTAGGAACTGATATTTTAAATACCTTTGTACATGCAGATAATAATACAGAGCTTATTGCAAAAGAAGCTATAGTTACTAAGGAATGGAATAAGAATGATTTTAAGAATTTAGAGAAAGTAGTTAATGAATATGAGTATATAGTAGATATTGAAAAGATAGATATAATAGCTTTAGAAAAGAAATTAAACACTCAAAAAGATTTAGTCATTAATTTAATTACTAATCCAATGTTAATAGAGCATGAGGAATTTTCAGATATGCTTATGTCCATACTTCATTTAAGAGAAGAATTAAGCAGTAGATGTTCTCATAAATTAGAAGTTTATGAAATTCAACATTTAGAAAAGGATATAAATGTTGCTTATAAATATTTAGCTTTTGAATGGGTTCAATATATGAAACAATTAAAAGCAAATTATCCTCAATTATTCTTAAAAGCATTAATTACAAATCCTTTTGATAAAAGATCATTAAGAGAAAAAGAATGTAATTATTTATAAAATAAAATAGTACAGTGTAACATTTAAGTTACTACTGTACTATTTTTTCATTTGAAAAAGTACTAATTTTAGATATATAATTCTTTACATTTTCTAAAACCTCATCTTCACCAACATACATTATTATATCATTAGCCATTATTTTGAAGTATGGACCAGGTGATAAAAATAATTCACCATTTCTTTTTACACCTATTATTGTTGCTTTAGTATTTTGCCAGAAATTTAAGTCTCCAATACTCTTACCAACTGCAAAGCTTTCACTTTCAACTATACTTTCAAAAGGAATAACGGTTCCTACATTTCTAAGTTGAGTAGCAAATTCAATCATATTTTCTATATTTTCTTCAAGTTGCTTGTCCAATTCCATTTTAGCTTTTAATATTTTATAAGTATCATTACTAAGTGTTGTGAAGTCAGATTGAGTCTTAAACTTACTTAAAAAATCCTTAGCATTTTCCTTACTATTTATTATTATGCCACTTTTTTCATTAACAGATACTACATTCATATCTTTAAGCAAAGCTACTGAACGTCTTATAGTTTCTGGAGAAACCTTA
Organism: Clostridium perfringens; assembly: GCA_034421775.1. Taxonomy (GTDB): domain Bacteria; phylum Bacillota; class Clostridia; order Clostridiales; family Clostridiaceae; genus Sarcina; species Sarcina perfringens_B. The sequence continues at coordinate 349,949 of WNVL01000004.1, forward strand.
TATATGCTAACTAATGTTGTACGACCTGTAATTTTACTTCCTTCTTCAAAATCATTATTTAAAACTCTATTAGCTATATCAATAGCTATTTTTATATAGTTTGGCGTTTTTGTACGTTTAGCCATTATAATATCACACTCCAGAGATTCATATATGTACTTAATTGATTTTATCATTTGAGGTTAGAATTGTAAATCATAAAGGAAATCTTAATTTAAAGAAAAGTAAGAAATATAGGGATAAAAAAATAATTAACATATTTTGGAGTATGTATTCATATATATTTAATGTGCTGAATAAATATAGTATTTAATAATACTTTTAAAATTTTTGGGGGTGGAATTTTGTTAAAGAATAGGGAGAAAATAAAAAGGCTAATAGCTTGTGGAATAGCAGCTAGTATAGTTTCAGTTAATGGGTTATCTGTTTTTGCAACGGAGGTAAACAAAACAGATAAAGTAAATTTAGCTTTAAATAAGAGAACTGTAGCTTCCTCAAGAGAGGTTAGTGATAAGTTTGGAGAAGAACTCATAACAGATGGAGTTAAGGATAAGCCAAGTGATCCAAATGCTAAACCAGGTAACTCCAGATGGTCTAGTGAAAGAAGTGTACCACAATGGATATATATAGATTTTGAAGAGGAAACTACCTTTGACCAAGTTGATATTCTTTGGGATGGAGCATATTCTAGAAATTATAAATTAGAGGTTTCAGATGATTCGGAAACTTGGAGAGAAGTTTATGCAACTAGTGAAGGAAAAGGAGAGCAAGAGTCAATAAATCTTGGAGAGGATATAACTGCTAATTATTTAAGAGTTAGTTGTGAAGATACAGCTCATGAGTGGGGAAATGTATCAATATATGAAGTTGAAGTTTATGATAATGAAGGGGAAACAGCACCACCTGAAACAGAAATAGGAGTTAATATTGCTTTAAATAAAACTGCTACGGCATCTGCATCAGAGACTAATTCTCTTACTCCTAATAAGGTCGTAGATGGGGATACATCTTCAAAAGATTCAAGGTGGTCAAGTGGTTCATTTTCAAATGGAGCTAAGCAATGGATAACTATTGATTTAGAAAAAGAGAGCACTTTTGATAAGGTGAGATTATTCTGGGAAGCTGCTAATGCAAAGGTTTACGAGGTTCAAACTTCTAATGACAATGAAAATTGGACAACTGTTCATAGAAATGAAGCTGGAAAGGGTGGAGTTGAAACCATAGAGCTTTCTGAAAAACAAAATGCTAGATATGTAAGGGTATTATGTGAAAAAAATAATCCAGATGTATGGAGCTCTGTATCATTATATGAAGTAGAGATATATAATGGAGAAATACCATCATCAAGTAATATTGATGAGGTTGTAAGTTCTATAGAGGTTCCTACTATAAATAAGGGAGATTCTAAACTTCAAATGCCAGAAGTACCACAAGGATATGAGATATCATTTATTGGAGCTGATTATAATCAAATTATAAATGATGATATGACAATAAATGAACCTTTAGTGGATACTACTGTAATTGTAGACTTTGAAATTAAAAAGGGAAATGAAAAAAGAGAGACAGCTGGTATAGAAATAAATTTACCAGGTAAGTATTCAGGATCTTTAGGAAGTAATAGTAAGCCAGAAGTTGTTCCTACTTTAAGAGAGTGGGTTGGAACAGATGGAAACTTTACTATAACAGATTCTTCAAGAATAGTTATAGATCCAGCTTATGAAAATGAGTTAAGTAAAACAGCAAATGAATTTAAATCTGATTATGAGGAGATAGTTAAGAAACCTATTGAAATTATTTATTCAAACTCACCTGAAAAAGGAGATTTTTATTTTACTTTAGATTGTGAAGATGAGAGTATAGGAGAAGAAGGATATTATCTATATATAGATGAATACTTAAAGGTTGAAGCTACTCATGATACAGGTGCCTTCTATTCAACAAGATCAATACTTCAAATATTACAACAAAATGGTGATAATATTCCAATGGGAATAGTTAGAGACTTCCCAAGATATGAGAATAGAGGATTTATGCTTGATGTTGGAAGAAAATTCTTCACCATGGATTACTTAGAGCAGTTTATGGAAGCAATGTCATGGTATAAGATGAATAATTTCCAAGTACATTTAAGTGATAATTATATATGGATTACTGAAGAAAATTGGGAAGATGCATATTCTGCATTTAGATTAGAATCTGAAACTTATCCAGGTCTAGCAGCAGAAGATGGTCATTATACAAAGGAAGAATTTAGAAACTTTATAGAAATGGGAGAAGATCATGGTGTTGAAATAATACCTGAAATAGATGTTCCAGCACACTCTTTAGCATTTACTAAATATGATCCATCCTTAGCTTTAGGTCCGGGAAAAGGTAGAGATCATTTAGATACAAGCAATCCTAAAACTTATGAGTTTTTAGATGGATTATTTGAGGAGTATTTAGGAGGAGAAAATCCAGTCTTTGGAGATAATGATTTTCATATTGGAACTGATGAATATTTTGGAAATCAAGAAGATGTTGAAGGGTTTAGAAGATTCACAGATAACTATCTCACAAAAGTAAGAGATGAGTATAATAGAACACCTAGATTATGGGGAAGTTTCGATAAATTAACAGGAGAAACTCCAGTAACTAATGAGGGAGTTCTTATGAATATATGGAGTTTAGATTGGGGAAAGCCAAAATCTATGATAGAAGCAGGTTATGATATAATAAATACAAGAGATACCGATCTTTATATAGTTCCTCAAGCTGGATATTATAGAGATTATTTAGATATAAGAAATCTTTATAATAATTGGGAACCTAAAAATTTTGGAAACACTGTATTAGCAGCTGGAGAACCACAATTAAAAGGTGGAATGTTTGCTGTATGGAATGACCAAATATGGGAAAAGGCAAATGGAATATCTGAAAGAGATGTTTATGATAGATCATTCCAAGCAGCTCAAGTTTTATCAGAAAAAATGTGGGCAGCACCTGATAGTGAGACTAGTTTTGATGAATTTAAAGAAAGAGTTGATAAAGTAAGTGATGTTCCAGATTCTAACTTAACTTATGATGTAGAATCTAAGACAGAGACAGTAATTGACTATGACTTTGAAGATGATGTAGCAGAAAATATCAAAGACAACTCAGGTAATGAATATGATGCTACAGGAACAAATATAGAATCTGTAGAAGGTAAAGAAGGAAAGGGAATTAAATTAAATGGAGGAGAAAGTTATATTGATACTCCAGTAGATAACAAAGGTTTAGATTATACAGTTTCTATGTGGGTTAAGAAGGATGCTAATGGAGACTACAGTGAACAAATATTATCAGAATCTAATACAGGAGTATTAAAGGCTTGTCAAAAAGAAACTGGAAATGTTGGTTTTTCAAGAGAGGGATATGACTACTCATTTAATTATAAACTACCTGAAGGAGAATGGGTTGAGTTAACCTTTGTAGGTAAATTAAATCAGACATCTCTTTATGTAAATGGTGAGCTTATTGATGTTATTAAGAAGAGTAATGGAGGTAAAGTAGGAACATTTATATTACCGTTAGATAGAATAGGAAGTTCAACTAATTCTTTTAAAGGAAGTATAGATGAAATAACTGTTAAAGATGGAGCCGTAAAGATTATTGACCCTACAGTTATTCCTCAAGAGCAAATGAAGGCTACTGCAAGTAGTGAGCATCCTAATATAGGAACAGAGGGACTTGCTGAGTTTGCTATTGATGGAGATGAAAGTACTATTTGGCATACAAAATGGAGCCCAGTAGATAAATTACCTCAACACATTACTTTAGATTTAGGTGGAAGTTATGATATAAATAAATTCACATATATGCCTAGACAGGATGCCTTAAATGGAAGTATAAGTGAATATGAATTACAAGTAAGTACAGATGGAGAAAACTTTACTAAGGTTGCAGAGGGAACTTGGACAGCAGATAATAGCACAAAAGTATTAAAATTTGATTCTGTTAATGCAACTCATGTAAGATTAGTAGCTAAGGCCGGTCATGGTGGATTTGCTTCAGCAGCTGAATTAAATGTTCATCAAGTTTTAGAGGTTCCAGAAGAAAATTTAGGAGAAAGTTTCTTAACATTACCTGAAAGTGTTAAAGTAAATGAGAATTTTGATATTTTCTTAGGCGCTAATGAAATTAAAGAAGATTTATCAGCTTATGCAGCTGAATTTACTTTAAAATATAATTCAGAAGTATTTGATTTAGTAGAAATTACAAATGGAATAGAGGGAGTTTTGGTTAATCATAAAGAAATAGAACCTGGTGTAGTTAAAATAGTAGCTGCTAGCTTAGGAAAACCAATAGAAAGTGCTACTAATTTAATAAAGGCTACTCTTACTCCTAAGAGTGAATCAGAGAAAGAGATTTTAGAAATAATTTCAGCAAACTTAGGAGATGGAGAAACTGGTAAGGTTCATGAGTTAGGATTAGCAAGTGGAGAAATAGCTGTAAGTAATAGTAGTACAAATATAGTTGTTAATCCGGTAAGAAACTTTGTTGAATCTGAAGTTAATAAGAAAGATGTAACTGTAACTTGGGAGGCTCCAGAAACAACTGAAGGATTAGAAGGATACATTCTTTATAAAGATGGTAAAAAAGTTGGAGAAATTGGTGCTGATGAGATAACTTATAAATTTAAAGGGTTAAATAGACACACAATTTATAACTTTAAAATAGCAGCTAAGTATTCAAATGGAGAGATTTCTAGTAAGGAGTCAATAACTTTAAGAACTGCAAGATAATTAATATGAAAATAAGAAAAAGGCTAGAATTTAATAATTCTAGCCTTTTTTGAATTTATATAGAAATAAAAAGGTAATATATAATAAAAAGTAAGAATGTTATAAGGAGATTTTTATATGTTAAATTTAACTTTACTTGGTACTGGTGGAGGTATGCCAATGCCAAATAGATTTTTATCATCAATAATTATGAATTATAAAGGAAGAAAAATTCTTTTAGATTGTGGAGAAGGCACTCAGGTAGCTATGAGAGTAATTGGAACTGGGTTTAAGAGTATAGATATAATTTGTATAAGTCATGTTCATGGAGATCATGTTAATGGCTTGCCAGGATTGCTTTCTACAATTGGGAATAGCGGTCGAGAAGAGCCACTCTATATAATTGGTCCTGATGGAATAAGCAATATTATAAAAGGCTTCAGTGTTGTTTTAACATATTTACCATATGAACTTAGAATTATAGAGGGTTTACAAAGAGGAGAGTTTAAAGTAAATAAAGAAAATATTGAATTAGTAGAGGAAGGTGAATATTCAGATATTATAATAAATACATTAGATTTAGATCATTCAGCGCCTTGTTTTGGCTATTCCTTTTATATAAAAAGAGAAAGAAAGTTTGATGTGGAGAAAGCATTGAAAAATGGTGTTCCTAAGATGCTATGGTCTAAATTACAAAAAAATGATGAGGTGGAATTTGAAGGAGTAAAATATTCTCGGGATATGGTTCTTGGAGAAAGTCGTAAAGGGATTAAAGTGAGCTATACTACGGATACTAGACCAATAGAAACAATTCCAGCTTTTATAAAAGATAGTGATTTGTTTATATGTGAAGGAACCTATGGAAGTGAAGAGGATATGCATAAGGCAATAAAAAATAAACATATGACCTTTGGAGAGGCTGCAAAGTTAGCTAAGGATGGAGATGTATATGAGCTATTATTAACTCATTTTAGTCCTTCTATTACCAATCCAGAGGATTTTATACATAATGCAAGAGATGTTTTTGAAAATTCTTATACCGGAAAAGATGGAGAAGAGAGAACCTTGAATTTTAAAGAATAAGTAAGTTTAGTATAAATTATGATGTTTAAAAAATTTCAATAAATGTTATAATTGAAATAGAATGTTATAACTAAGAAAGGAATTGATGATATGAAGGGGTTAATAGTTTTTGGAGAAAAGGGTTCTGGAAAAGATACGGTAGCTAGACTTATAAATGAATATTCGGAGAAAAGTGTTAGTTTCTTTAATATAGGAGATTTAGTTAGACATATGTCTTGTATATTTTTAGCTACTGATAAGTGGAATAATAAAAAAAGAGAATTTTATGTAGATACTGCCATGAAACTAAAGGAAATAGATGAGAATTTTTTAAGTTATTACGTTTTAGGAAGAATTTTAGATAAGTTTAAAAAGAATTCCATACTTGAGATAGATAATGAACAACTTATAATAGTAACTGGTGGAAGAACCTATGAAGATTATGAGTTTTGGAAAAAGAGTGGTTTTAAGACATTAGGAGTAAAATGTGATGAGAATGTTAGAAAAGAAAGACTGAAAAGTAGAGATGGTTATGAACAGAATTCTGAAGATAATCTTGAGAAAAATACAAGTAAGATAATTGAGTTATGTGATTTTAATGTTGATAATAGTGGATCTTTTCAGGATTTAGTAAAAGAGATTACATCCTTTGTGGTTCAAAATGGGTTGTAAGGAAATGTAAGTTTATATATGATAAAATAGATAGGTAATAATATTATTAGAGGTGTAAAGATGGCTAAGGAAAAAATACTTAAGACAAATGCTATGAGAATATTAGATTCAAAAAAAGTTTCTTATGATATGTTAAGTTATGAAAGCAATGATGGTAAGATAGATGGTATATCTGTAGCTCATAAAATTGGAATAGATGAAGAACATGTATTTAAAACATTAGTAGCAAAGGGAACAAGTAAGGAACTATATGTTTTTGTTATACCAGTAGCAGAAGAATTAGATTTAAAAAGCGCAGCTAAAATAGCAGGTGAAAAGAAAGTTGAAATGATAGCAGTTAAGGATATAATGAAATATACAGGTTATATTCGTGGTGGATGTTCTCCGCAGTTTATTTAGACAAAAAGATGTTACATGAAGGTAACATCTAAATCAGTTGTTTCAGGGTCATAAACAATCTTTTTAAATATACTCATAGTAATTTTTCTTTTGTCATCAACACTTAAATTATTATTAAAAGCTTTTATATTATTATATATAAGAGCTTTATCTGTTTTTATCTTTGAGTTTAATTCTTGTAACTCTAATTCTACAATATTACTTTTGATAGATGACTTTTCTTTTATTAAATTTTCAATTTTATCTATAAATATTAATGAAGCATCATTACTTAATAATGCTATTTTATCAGTAAGATTAGAAATTGTTTTATCAATTTCAATTACTTTTTTATTTAGGCTAGCTATTTTAAAAGAGTTATCAACTTTATTTATAGAGTATGATGAATTAAATATTTTTTCATCTTTTAAAGAATATATTAAAGCTGAAACTTTAGCTTCTAATACATCTTGTTTAACCCTTTTAGTATTAGTACAAGTTTTTAACTTACCACGAACAGCATCTCTACAAGAGTAATAACTATAGGTTGATACATATATTTTTTCTTCACCTTTTTTATTATAGTACTTAGTTTTAGTGGTTTTAGTTTGTCCACAGTATGTTTGGCCACAACACTTGCATCTAATGGTTTTAGTAAGCCAAAATTTCTCACTAAATCTATTACCTTCTCTTGAAATATTTTTATCCATATCTTTATTTACAGAAATCCAAATAGAAGGTTCTATTAATCCAATTATATTACTAACAATAGCATATTTAGTGTCCTTATCTGTATATGTTAAATATGAATGTATATTATCTTCAGTGCCTTGAACTATATATCCTTTAGACTTTAAATAAAGGGATACTGAAGAGGAGCTCTTAACATAAATAGGTTTTCTTAAAGTTGTTGCTAATGTACCTCCTAAAAATTTATGGTTATACTTATTTTGTATAAACTGAATAAGATCAGTATTTTTACTTTTTTCATATTTCATATTGAATACATCTAAAATCATATCTTTATTATCCCATTCAATACCACCATTTGGATTGTTTTTAAATCCTGTAGGAGGAGAGCCACCTGTCCATTTACCTTTTTTAGCTATAGATAGTAAATTATCTTTTACTCTTTGCTGAATATTACTTCTTTCCATTTCAGCAAAACTTGCTAGTAGTGTAAGCATTACTTTACCCATTTGAGTATTGGGGTCAAAACCTTCTGTTATAGATATAAGCTCAACATTATTTTCTTTAAACATTTCTAGTATATTTAGAAAGTCTAGTGTATTTCTTGCTATTCTATCTATTTTATAGCAAACAACTATATCTATTTGTTTTAACTCAGCTAATCTAAGTAACTTTTGAAATGCAGGTCTATTAGTATTACCACCAGAAAAACCTTCATCTTCAAAAACTTCAAAAGTAGAGTTAGGAAATTTTTTTAATATATATTCTTTACACATGTTTATTTGAGTTTCTATTGAAACAGAACCTTCTATATAAACAGATTTTCTACTGTAAATTGCTACTTTTTTCATGTTAATTCCTCCTTATTAAAAAATCTCTTAGTCAAAATTGCCTAAGAGACTTTAATTTTAAAAGAACTTACCAATCATTAAGTTAGGAATAAATCTAACTTCATAATTATCTATTTTGCAAGAAACACCGTATTTACATCTATAATAATCTATTGCATCCTCTAAGTAACTTTCAGTAACCCCTAAAAAATCAGCAATTTCTTTAGAGGTTCTACATCCATTTTCAAATGATCTTATTAGACCAAGTATTCCAACATTTTGATTGTAACCCCATTTTCTTGCTAAAAGTTCTTGCTTAACGTTTCTAACATCTTGCAAATTTGTAATATTACCAACAGTTAATTTATAATGCCCTAGCTCTTCGGCTAACACACAGTATTTTTCTTGAGTGCTCACATTACCATTTATATATATTTTATTTCCATGGCATTTAGCACAGGGTAAATTGTTTCTAAAATTAACCTCGACTACAGAAACACCTTCTTTTTCAGCCTTAGTCAATAATTTTTCATAGTTGTTCATTGTAAATGTTCCCCCATTTAGAAGCGTTTACTTTTTATGTTTTTTCTCATACTCAGCAATAACTTCGTCCATGATATTTTTTTGTTCTTCTGTAAGACCATCATCATGACAAGCAATAGGCATAAGATGCTCTTTGCCAGGTTCTTCCCATATATTTTTTTTATTAGGAAGTTTAGTTATATTATTTTCTTTTTGATACTTAGGCATTTCTGTTAAGTCTTTAGTATAAGTAATAACTTTATCTTTACCTTCAGTATTTAATTTTCTTAAATCTTCTATATGTTGTTGTTCTTCATTAGATAGTTTATTATTACTATTTTGGTTTTCATCAAAACCTAAAAGCCATAAGGGGCTTACATCTAAAGCATTGGCTATAATACCCAATTTATCAACAGGCATATTCTTTATTGAACCAGTTTCATATCTTTGTAATGTAGATTTACTCATATTAGTTTTTGATGCTAAATCTTGATAAGAAAGTTTAAGTTCTAAACGTCTACTTTGTATTCGATTCATTATATTTTTTATTTTTGAATCATCAAGTAAGTTATTCATTTAATCACCTCATAACTTAATTATAAAATATTTTTTCATAAATGCAACGATTATTTTAAAAAATACAAAAAAGTTGCATAAATGGGTTGACTTGTAAAAAATAAGATGCTATGATTTAATCATCCCAAAAATGCAACGGAGGTGAGGAAATGATTTATAATAAATTAAAAGGGATTATGAAAGAAAAAAATTATTCTCAAAGTAAATTAGCAAAAAGTCTAAATATAACAACGCAAAGTTTAAATGCTAAACTTAATGGGCGTAGTCAATTTACTATAAAAGAAGCATTTGATATTATTTCTATTTTGGATATAGAAAATTCAAATGATGTAGTAGAAATTTTTTTTAAAAACAATATCCCAAAAATGCAACAAAAGGTTGGTTAGGAGGAAATATAATGAATAATTTAATGATTTTTAAAAATGAAAAATTCGGTGTCATTAAAACAATAGTTAAAGAAGGAGAGCCATTATTTTTAGCTAATCCATTAGCAGAAATATTAGGATACTCAAAGACAAATGGAATGGTTAAAAGATTAGATGATGATGAAAAAATAGAATTTTCATCAAAAGAGGTTGGCGACGTTTTGGGGTGTACCTTAAATGAATTAGGAGTTTCAAAATTTGCACCTTCATTAATGTTTATAACAGAAAGTGGACTATATAATTCAATTTTAGGAAGTAATAAGAAAGAAGCTAAGCAATTTAAAAAGTGGGTTACATCAGATGTATTACCTTCAATAAGAAAACATGGAGCATATATGACAGATAACACTTTAGAAAAGGCATTAACAAGTCCAGATTTTCTTATACAACTAGCAACCAACCTAAAGGAAGAGCAGGAAAAAAGAAGATTACTTGAAGAAGAAAAGAAACTTAATGCCCCAAAAGTTGTTTTTGCAGATGCAGTTAGTACAAGCCATACATCAATACTTGTTGGAGATTTAGCTAAATTAATAAAGCAAAATGGTGTAGACATTGGTGGAAAGAGATTATTTTCTTGGTTAAGAGAAAATGGTTACTTAATAAAAAGAAAAGGTACTGATTATAATATGCCAACTCAAAAAAGTATGGAATTGGAGCTATTTGAAGTTAAAGAAACAGTAATTAACCATTCAGATGGACATATAACTACTAATAGAACTCCAAAAGTAACAGGTAAAGGGCAACAATATTTTATAAATAAATTTTTAAGTTAGGAGAAAGATAGTATGACAGGAAAATTTATAACAACAAATACAAATTTAGAAGTAAGAACTACTAATATACAGGTAGTTGAGATTGGAGATTTATCTTTTGAGATGGATGAGAGATTTCCTTGGGTTGATATTTATTTAATTGGAGATGAAGGAAGAGCAGAATTTTTAGAGAGAATAGATGAAGAGGAAGTATTAGTAGGCTTAGAAGAATTAAGAATATTTGCTTTAAATTGGTACTTTAAAAATGTTGAGGTAGTTAATAAATAAGCATATTGCTAATCGCAGCAAAATGATATTGGACAAGTATCAGTAAACAGCAAATCCTTCTGATACTAAGGGGATGAATAGGACAAGCTTTATTAAGATTGTTTTAGAGATAAAGAAAAATATTTAAAGGAGGATATTAGGATGGCTAAAAGAAAAAAAGAAAATCCAAATGATTGGGATGAAAGTTTATTCCCAAAGTTAATTATAAAGGATGGTAAACCATTTGTTACAGATGGTTATATAGGATCATCTAAAGTCACTATTGTAAGACAACCATCTATGGAAACAGTAGAAAGGTTTAATAAATTTCTAGCTAAAAAAGAAATTGAGGCTAGAACTGAATTACAGAAATTAAGGAGTGTAGAAGGATGTTAACTTCAATAGGAAGAATAATTTTAGGAACAATAACTACAGCAACAAGTTTAATTTTAATGGTTTATTTTTTAGAAAAGTGTCTTAATGAAAAACAACCCAAAATAAGCTTTAGATACTTACTAATATTTATAGGTTGCATGTTAAGTTTGATGTTTTCAATAAACATGCTTTAGGGGGATAAATGAACTATAAAGATATAGAATCCTTAAAAATCAGATGTAGCAGCAAAGAAGAGTTTGAAAATATCTTATTAGCTGTAGAGCAGGATTTAAAATTTAATTACATTAGATTTAAGAAACCTATTCCTAAGAAGAAGTTTATTGAGGTTCTTAACATAACAGAAAGTTTGTTTAGGAGGATTATATGAAGAAAGTAAATACAGGATGTTTAGTAACTGTAATAGGTTTAGTTATTATATGGTGTTTCTTTTACTACTTATCTTATAAGGTTTGGTGTTGGCTATGGACTTAGTAAAAGTATCAAAGAACATAGCTAATAGGGTACAAGAAAGACTTAATAACTTAACAGTAGACAAACCTCTAAACGTTTTAATTGAGGAAGAAATAAAAAGCGAGTGCATTGGCACCGACCAAAGTAACCAATGTACTCATGAAAAGATTCAAGAAGATTATAACACATTTTAAGGAGAAGTTACTATGAAATATAAAGTTTTTGAGTTACTAAAAGATGAACATATTGGGAAAATAGTTCAATCTAATGATGGATTTGTATATGTAGTAACTGATGAGTTAGATGAAATAACTTTAAATTTAGCGTGGAATAAAGAACCGGTAGTATTAAGTTCTAATATTTTAGAAAAAGAATTTAAGGATATAACAGAGGAATATTGGAATAGCAGTTCAGAAACAGTATTAAAGTCAGATATGCCATTTTAAGGAGGAGTTAAATATGAAACTATATGAATTAACACAGAACTATAGAAACTTAGAAAGTTTATTAGATAACTTAGGAGAACAAGAAGGATTAACAGTTGAAATGATCCATGGAGCATTAGGACAAGTTGAGGATGATATAA
>WNVL01000005.1:0-221249 GCA_034421775.1 Clostridium perfringens
GTCGGGGGTGTAAGCATGGTAACATGTTCAGCTGACCGATACTAATAGATCGAGGGCTTGACCAAATATAGTATTAATTATGTGCAATTTTGAAAGAACAAAATCTTTCTAATAATCTGGTGATGATGTTCTTTAGGGTAACACCCGTTCCCATTCCGAACACGATGGTTAAGCCTTTAGAAGCCGATGGTACTGCACGGGAGACTGTGTGGGAGAGTAGGTGGTCGCCAGGTCAGTATTCCTCGATAGCTCAATGGTGGAGCACTCGGCTGTTAACCGATAGGCTGGAGGTTCGAGTCCTCTTCGAGGAGCCAAATCTAGTGATGATGCGTTTAAGGGTAACACCCGTTCCCATTTCGAACACGACGGTTAAGCCTTTTACGGTCGATGGTACTGCACGGGAGACTGTGTGGGAGAGTAGATGGTCGCTAGGTAAGATAAAGCTTGAATTTTAATTCAAGCTTTTTTATTTTGTGAAATATGAAATATTAAGATATCCACATGAAAACTTTATTCCTTTAGAATAATTTTTTCTGTGGATATTTTTATTTTAAAAATTATCCACAGAATTTAAAATTAAAAAAATAAATTGTTTTTGTGGATAACTTTTATAGGATTAATTGCTTGTCCAAAAACTATAATATTTAATATGATAAATTAAGCAAAGGATATAAATAGATTTAATTTTTTTAAATTGGATAAATTAAGTGAACAAATTTTAGGTATGAGAATATAATAAAAATATAGACAATTATTTTTTGCTGAGTAGATCTTTATCACAGAAAAGTATTTTATTAAGTAGAATTAATAATATGACTACAAAGAGATGTTTTTTTGATGTAATATTGTATTTTTTAGAAGATATTAACCTAATAAGTATATTTTTATAAAAAAACATATAAAATTTTTAAAAAACATGTTGACATATTGTAGATATATCTATATAATTAATAATTGTGAAGAGCAATTGCTCTTTGGTGGTAAGGCTCGATAGCTCAGTCGGTAGAGCAGAGGACTGAAAATCCTCGTGTCGCTGGTTCGATTCCTGCTCGAGCCACCAGTGTGGCGCTATAGCCAAGTGGTAAGGCAGAGGTCTGCAAAACCTTTATTCCCCGGTTCAAATCCGGGTGGCGCCTCCATAAAAAACCTCAGTAAATTTACTGAGGTTTTTGCTTTGTAGAAATTTACATATACACACTAAATTTTATTCCAAACACTAAGGATTAAGTGGATTTATCTTTGATAAATCCACTTTTTTCATTTTACTAATATTTTATTATTAGTTTTTCTTTAGTTGGATCGAATAATATAGAAGAGCCAATCGGCAAACTTATATTAGGATAATCATGCCCAAAAGGCATATTATATATTATTGGCTTATTATAAGGTGATAATATAGAAATGATAGTATCAATTGTTTTTGGATTATACGGAGTAAAGTGACCTATTAAAAAGGCTCTACATGAATCTAATTTTCCTGAAAGTTTTAGTTGTATTAAAAATCTATCTATAGCGTAATTTTCTTCGTTTATATCCTCAAGCATAAGTATTTTATTTCTAGTATTTATTTCATAGGGAGTTCCGAGAGAACTGCATATCATTGTTAAGTTTCCTCCACAAAGAGTTCCTCTAAACAAATCTTTATTTATTATCTTAAAATCTTTGGTAGGTATGCTAATTAAATTGCTTTCATCAGTTAGCATTGATAGAAAACTATTCTTAGTTAATTCATCTGAGTTGATCTTAGAATTTATCATTGGACCATGAAATGTTACTAATCCTGTTTTTTGTGATATATAGTTTAAGAGAAGAGTCAAATCGCTATAACCACATATAATTTTAGGATTTTTTTTTATTATTCCAATATCTAAATAAGGTAAAATTCTTATACATCCATAACCACCTCTATAAGCTACTATTGCCTTTACATCTTTATCTTCAAACATTCCCATTAAATCTTCAGCACGCTCTTTATCAGAAGCAGCTAAGTAGTCATTTTTCTTTCTTAAGTGTTTTCCTTCTTTAATTTTAAAGCCTAGGTTTTTAAATGAAGATATATTGTAGTTTATTACATCAGGATTATCTCCACTGGCAGGAGAAACAATACCGATGGTATCTCCGATTTTGAGTTTTTGAAATTTTATCATAAAACCTCCTAAAAAAATAGAGAGCAAAATTGCTCTCAATACTCTTTTATTTAATTATATGCTTAAATTTTTCTATGTTTACATTTAAAACATATCTTTTTTATATAATATAAATGCTATTACACCACAAATTATTATAGATAGAGTCATAACTATAAAAAATCCATTTGGATGGTGTAATAATGGTATATAGTCAAAATTCATTCCATATATACCAGAAATAACAGTTAATACTGACATAAGTATTGTAACAGAAGCTAAGAATTTCATTACTATGTTTAGATTATTAGAAATAACAGAAGCAAAGAAGTCCATAGTACTGCCTAAAATGTTACTATATATTTCAGTCATTTCAATAGCCTGTTTATTTTCTATTATTACATCTTCTAAGACATCTTTATCTTCTTCATATCTTTGAATAACGTCAAGCTTTAACATCTTTTCTAATGTTATTTCATTAGATTTTAAAGATGTTGAAAAATATACTAATGATTTACTTAATGAGTGTAATTGAACTAATTCTCTGTTTTTCATAGATTTGTGAAGTCGTTTTTCTATCATAATACTTTTTTTATCAATTTGTCTTAAATATAGAAGATAGTATGTAGAAACTCTATTTAGAATTTGTAAAATAAACCTTGATTTTTTAAATGAATAAAAATTACGAACTTTATTTGAAGAGAAGTCGGTTAATACCTTACTATTTTTTAAACATACAGTAATTAATTCATTTTTAGTATGAATTATTGCTAATGGATAAGTATCATATGTTAAGGAGTTATCCTCCATTTCTGTAAAAGGAATATCGACTATTATTAATATAAAATCTCCTTCTATTTCTATACGAGAAGTCTCTTCATCATCTAAAGATGCTTTTAAAAATTCCAAAGGAACTCCAGTTTTTTTAGAGATAAGAAGTAACTCCTCTTGAGAAGGTGCGATTATATTAACCCAACAACCTGGTTCAAGGGAATCAATTTTCTTTAAAGTCCCATCATTTTCACTTAAAGATTTATATATTTGAATCATTTTCTCCCTCCCAAAGTATTAAGTTATATTAGTGTTCCAACTACCATTAAACAAGTTATTTAAGATAAAATCAAGAGAATTTTCACAATTAATTTATATATAATAAAGAAAGCAACAGAAATAATGAGGTACAAGCAATACAATTGATATAAACTTTAAATATGAAGAATTTAGATTAAAATCAATAAAATTTTACCTTTACCTAGGTAGAATTAATTTATGAAAATTAGTATAATGTGTTTTGTTTATAATATTAAAAGTCGGGGGATTTTTAAATGGGCACTATGCACAAGGAAATAGTCAGAAAAAGAAGGGATGTAGCTATTGTAATTAGTATAATTTGTATGAGTTTAGCTATAAGCCTATCAAATTTTTTTGGAAATTTTAAAATTGAATCTTTTAGAGCAGAAACAATAACAGATCCAATATTTTTAGTCTTAACATTAGTTATATTCTTTAGAGAGTATAGGAAATGTAATACAAGCTATAAATATTCTATTGTAGCTAACCAACTAATGATTCATAAAATGAAGTCTAATGAACAATCAACATTAGAAAATGTTAAGATAAATAATATTGTTTATTTAGGAAAAGATGATTCTAAAAAAGCAAAAGAATTTAAAACTTCTTCTTGTAAAAAATATGTTTGTAGTTTATTAGATGTAACAGGTCATTATTGTTGTGTATATAAAAAAGATGACAGATATCATAAGTTCTATTTTAAGCCAAGCAGAGAGCTTGTTGACAAATTAGAAAAGAACATAGCTAGTTAATAAAAAAGAGAGTTTTAAGACTCTCTTTTTTAATATAAACTTTCTTTAGATAAATTAAATGTTTCTTTAATCTCTGAAAGTAAGAAATCACTTTCTATAAGATCTAAAGCTGTAGAAATAAGTGCATAAGAAGCTGAAAGTGCTTGTTCTTGAGCAAAGCCTGATATTGTTGCATCAGCAAATTCTTTAGTTCCATATTTAATATTTATATTATCAATTATGTTTATATAAGGATGAATACATGGAACCTTATGACTTACGGCACCAAGCGAAAGTCCTGCATCTATATCTCTTGGTTTTCCTATGTTTATTATTCCATTTTCTTTTAAATTATGACTATATAATCTATTTAAGATTTCATTTGATAAAAGTTCCTCGTTTGGAGGTTCATAAAGTTGAACGCAGCTTTCTAAATTCATAGTATCAGAAATACAAGAAACTATATTTCTGATTTTATTTTCTATACATTTTGCTATTTCTGTATTCTCTGCTCTTATATATAACTTGCCTTCTGATTCAGTAGGTCTTAGAAGCGGAGTAACTCCACCTTGAGATAAAATAGTATGTATATTAGCTTCTTTACAAAATCCTTTAGATAAAGCATTTATTACATTAAAAGTTAACATAGTACCATCTAAAGATGTAAAACTATCAAAATCTAAAAAGCTTAATCCATCCTTTCCTTTAAAAGTAACTTTTAGAGGAATAATCGCTTTGGATGTACCACTTTCAGAAGTAGTAACATCTGGGTGTGCTGTTAATACCACATCTATATCATCAAATACACCTTGTCTAACAAAAGTTGCTTTAGTTCCACCTAAATATTCTCCAGGGCATCCTATTAATACTACGGTTCCACCAGACTTTTCAATAACTTTGCCTAAACCTAAGGCACTTGTAATTGATATTGTGCTAAGAAGATTATGACCAGTTATATGACCACCTTTAGATTTAATAGCATCGTATTCACATAAAAAGCATATCTTAGGGTATCCATTTCCTTTTTCAGCATAGAAAGCAGTATCTAAATCTAAGAACCTTTCTGTTACTTTAAAATCTCTATCTCTTAGGAAATTACATATATATTTGCAAGCATCATACTCTTTGTAGCTTTCTTCAGGGTTATCATGTAGAAATTTGCAAAGATTAAATATTTCTTCTTTTTCTGTAGATAAATAAGAAATAACTTCCTGTCTCATTGAAAAAACCTCCTAAATATTTATAACTTTAGTTTGTGCTACAATAAAAAAAATATTTATTTTTATTTACTTAAATATTTTTGTAGCATAGTATGTATAGAAAAATACCATTTGGAAAAAATATAGAAAAACAGAATTTTAAGGAGTGTTATCTATGAGTAAATCAATTTGTATAATTTGTGGAAAAGAAGGCTGTGGTATAATGATACGAGGAAAATTAATATGCACAGAATGTGAGAAAAAAGCTATAAGTTGTGATGTAAATAGTGAGTTTTATGAATTTTATAAAAATAGACTAAAAGAAGAGATTTATAAGAAAAAATTAGGATAAATAGAGGAGAGGATAGCGTTGAAAAATATTCCTATAATCAATGGAATATCAAGTTACTTAAAGGAAGAAATAATCCCTTTCTCAATGCCAGGACATAAAATGGGAAGAGGATTTAAGAATTTAGAACCAATACTTTTACAAGGTGATTTAACTGAGGTTGAAGGATTAGACAACCTTCAGCATCCAGAGGGAATAATTAAGGATGCTGAAGAAAAGCTTTCTAAATTATATAATAGTAAAAAAAGCTATTTTTTAGTTAATGGAAGCACTTGTGGAAATTTAATAATGATATTTTCTTTGTTTAAGGAAGGGGATAAAATATTAGTTGAAAGAAACTGTCACAAAAGCATAATGAATGGAATAATAATGAGAAAGTTAAAGCCAGTTTTTATAAATAATATATTTCATTCAAAATTAAAGGCACCAGTGGGAATAGATTTAAATCATTTAAAGAGTCAAATAGATTTAAATAAAGATTTAAAAGGAATAATATTAACTTATCCTAACTATTATGGAGTTGGAGTCAATATAGATGAAACAGTAAAAATATCTAGAGAAGCTAATTTGAAAATTGCCATAGATTCAGCTCATGGTGCACATTTTGGATTTAATAAATTATTACCTAAAAGTGTACAAGAATTAAAAGCTGATATGGTGGTAATGAGTGCTCACAAAACATTGCCAAGCTTAACTCAAACTGCTTGGATGCATGTTAATGATGAAAAATTTATTGAGGAAATAGAGTTTTATAAAAATGTATTCATGAGTACTAGTCCTTCTTATATGTTCATGATGAGTTTAGATTACTCAAGGAACTTTTTAGAGGAACATGGTGAAGAAGCTTATGATAAATTACTTAAAGTAATAGATGATTTTAAGAAATCAGTTGAGGATTTATCATATTTTAAAATATTAGATAAAGAGTTTTTAATTAATGGATTAGAAAAAAATATTAAGATAAATGATATTAAAATAGATAGAAGTAGAATAGTAATAAATTTAGAGAAAAACCTAAATGGAAATAAACTATTAGATTATTTAAGAAGCAAGAAGATACAATGTGAAATGAGTGATAATAAGAATGTTGTTTTAATACCATCACCATTTAATACAGAGAATGACTTCAAGAGTTTAGAAAAAGCTCTAAAGTCATGTGATATAAAATGCTTAGAAGATGAAGAGGTAGAATTTTATTTAACAGATTTACCTAAAAGGAGTTTAGAACCTTTTGAAGTATTAGATGCAGAATATGAGAGAGTTAGTATAGATAAAGCACTAGGAAAAATAGTGGCAGAAAGTATAGTTCCATATCCACCAGGAGTTCCTATGCTTGTTATGGGAGAAATAATAGAGGAAAAACATATTAAATTAATTAATGAGTATAGAAAAAATGGAGTAGATTTAATAGGTATAAAGGATAATAAAGTAAAAGTTATAAAGTAGAATTAAAAGAAATTAAAATATTAAAGATTATAAGATAATTGTAAAGAATATTAAATAAGATTCATTAGGTTGTATCAATTTTATTTATTAAATAAAAGGAGTATTTTTTATTTATAAATTTTGGTACAGCCTTTTTAATGTATATAATAACTTTAATCTTGCATAATTTGATATAATAATCTGTGGATTAAGATGAGGAGTTATTATAGAATTTGCTATAATAGCTTTGATATATATTAGAAAATTAAATGTTTTTATATAGATTGGAGTAGTCATGGGTAAGATATTTTGCATAATGGGGAAAAGTGGTTCAGGTAAAGATACTATTTTAAAAGAAATAAATAAAATAGAAAATTTAAATCTAAATACTATAGTTACATATACAACTAGACCTAAAAGAAATAATGAAACAGATGGTGTGGAGTATTTTTTTATAGATAAAAAAAAGTTAGATAGTTTTGATAAAGATGGGAAAATAATAGAATGTAGAGTTTATAATACTGTTCATGGAAAGTGGTATTATTCAACTATAGATGACGGTCAAATAGATTTAGAAAACAATAACTATATAGTTATTGTGACTTTAGAAGCCTATTCTGAGTTTAGAAAGTATTTTGGTGATGAAAAGCTTATTCCTTTATACATAAATTTAGATGATGGAATTAGACTAGAAAGAGCTTTAAAAAGAGAAAGAGAACAAAAAAATCCTAATTACAATGAGATGTGTAGAAGATTTTTAGCTGATAATGAAGATTTTAGTGATGATAAATTAATTAGTAATAATATAATTAAGAAATATGATAATTATGATTTAGATAAGTGTATAAATGAGATATCAGAAGTTATAAGAAAACTTTCTAAATAAAATGGGGTGGAGAATATGAAAAATGCATTAAAATTAACTTTTATTGGATTTTTAATAATATTAATAGGAATATATTTGGCTGTTTCTAATATTGATACATATGGAATAAATAAAATATTCTCTATAGTAGGAGCAATTTTAGCTGTTTTCGGTATAAAAAGTATAAAGTAAAATCAGATAACTTTTCTATTTAATATATAAAGTTTTTAATAAAGAGTAAATTATATAAGTTATGAAATTAAACCATTAAGAAGGTTTGGTTAAGAGTAATAAATAATGATATAATTATTTAAAACATAATTTTGAAATTAGGGTATAGAAGGTAAGGAGGGCGTGTTATGAAATTGGTAATATCTATAGTACAGGACGATGATGCTTTAGATTTAGTTGATGCGTTAAATGAGAAGGGGTATAGTGTAACTAAATTAGCTACAACTGGTGGATTTTTAAAATCAGGTAACACTACACTTTTGTCTGGGGTTCAAAAAGAAAAGGTTGATGATGTAATAAAGATAATAAAAAATATATGCGAGACAAGAAAAGGCGTTGTAAGTGGACCTACAACTGTTTCAGAACCAGGAGGGGTATATATACCATATCCTATAGAAGTTCAAGTTGGTGGAGCTACAATCTTTGTTGTTGATGTAGATAAATTTGTGAAAATTTAAAAGTAGAAAGGAAAGTGCATAAATGATAGGTCACAATAAAGTTAGAGATAGATTTAATAAAAGTGTAAGTAAAAATGCACTTTCCCATGCTCATTTAATTATTGGTGAGGATGGAATAGGAAAAAGTCTTTTAGCTGATGAATTTGCTTATAAGATTTTAGGAATACCATCACAGAGAGAACATGTTGATATTGTTCATTATAAATCTGAAAAAGCATCATTTGGTGTTGATTTAGTAAGAAGTATCATAGAAGAGGCAAATAAAAAACCTTATGAATGTGATAGAAAGGTTATAATAATTCATAATGGAGAAAAGCTTACTGTGGCGGCACAGAATGCTTTATTAAAGACTATAGAAGAGCCTCTTGCTGGTATTTTTATAGTAATTTTAAGTAGTAACATTGATTCTATATTAGAAACAATAAGATCTAGATGTCAAATACATAGATTAGCACCTCTTAGCAAAGAGGAAATTAATTTATATATAAATGAAAAATATAAGGATATAGATAGTGAATTAAATAGAACTCTTGTATCTTTTAGTGAAGGTATACCTGGAAGAGTTGATAAATTCATGAATGATGATATTTTTAAAGAAATAAGAAATACAGTTATAGAAATGTTAAAGGATATTGGACATGGAAAAATAGATGTACCTATAAAATATTCGGATAAATTTTATAGTATGAAGGGAAATGAAGGCGAAATATTAGAGGCTATAACTATTTTTGCAAGAGATTCAATTATATTTAAGGAAATAGAAAATAACTTGTCCATTATAAATGGAGATAAGATAGATGATATTAGAGAAATAGCTAATAACTTATCCTATAACAAATTAAATAGGATAATAAAAGTAGTTAATGAGGCCAGAAATAATTTAAAAAGTAATACTAATTTATGGCTAACTTTAGATAGTATGCTGATTAGTATATTGGAGGAATAAAAATGATTGAAGTAATAGGAGTCAGATTTAAAAAAGCTGGTAAAATATATTACTTTGGACCTAATGGTATAGAAATAAAGAAGGGTCAAAATGTAATTGTTGAAACTGCTAGAGGTATTGAATTTGGAGAATGTGTAATTGGTATAAGAAAAATTAGTGAAGAGGATATCGTTGCACCATTAAAATCTGTATTAAGATTGGCCACAGAAGAAGATATAAATAAGCATAAGGAGAATAAAGCTAAGGAGACAGAGGCTTTTGAAATATGCTTAAAAAAGATAGAAGAACATAATTTAATAATGAAACTAATAGATGTCGAATACACTTTTGACAATAATAAAGTTATATTTTACTTTACTGCAGAGGGAAGAGTCGACTTTAGAGAATTAGTAAAAGACTTAGCGACTATATTTAAGACAAGGATAGAGCTTAGACAAATAGGGGTTAGAGATGAGGCAAAAATGATAGGGGGACTTGGACCGTGTGGAAGACCTCTTTGTTGTTCTACATTCTTAGGTGATTTTGCTTCTGTTTCAATAAAGATGGCAAAAGAACAGAATTTGTCACTAAATCCAACTAAGATATCAGGAATTTGTGGAAGGCTTATGTGTTGTTTAAATTATGAACAAAGTACATATGAAGAAATTAGAAAAGAACTTCCTAAAGTTGGTTCAATAGTTGAGACTGAACTTGGAAAAGGGGAAGTAATAGCTAATAACATTTTAAAGGAATTAGTAAGAGTTAAATTACCAAGAAAGAATGAAGAATTTATACAAGAGTTCAAAATGTATGATGTAAAATTAATTTCAGGTAGTTACGAAGATGAAGTTGAGGATACAAATATCAGATTAGAAATTACTGATGAAGCTGATAAGGCGTTAATTAAAAACCTAATAAAAGATAACTAAAAAGATATTTTAATACGGTATGGGGGTATTTCTTAGCATATTAATTCTAATTTTACTAGAATAAGCTAAATATGCTTAAAAGAGATATTAAATACTTTAAAAATTAAAAGAAATATGATAATATAAATATGGTATTTTTATACCAACATTTTAGGAGGTGTTTTATTATGGCATACAAAATATTAGACACATGTGTAAGCTGTGGAGCATGCGCTGCTGAGTGTCCTGTAGACGCAATATCACAAGGAGATACTCAATTCGTTATAGATGCAGATACTTGTATCGATTGCGGAAACTGCGCTAATGTTTGTCCAGTAGGTGCACCAGTTCAAGAATAATATTATTAAAGATCATCTTCGGATGATCTTTTTTTTGCAGCTTTTTTAGCTGCTTTTTTTATGTTTTAAATTAATTTTTGAATAAATGTAGGTAAGTCATGGAAAAATATAATGATAATAATGGTAGGAAGGGTGAGTATTTTGAAACTTATAGATTTAAAAGTACTAGAAGGGAGAAATATTAAGGGAGAGGAAAAACTTATATACATATATATAGGTGAATCCGAAAGAAAAAGATTATATTGGTTAATAAGTGATTATGAGTTTATATGTAGGCAAATGAATATTGAGGGAACATTAAAGGATGCTATATATGATGAATGCGGTGGTAAAGCTTGGTTGACTTATTCTAATAAAGAATTAGCTTTATTTATAATTGAGAATTTAATTGATGGCGTTAGTGCTGATGATTTATTGAATAATGCGGTATCAAAGAGACAACGAATTTGGGAGTATGAATTATTAGAAGAATGTTCAAAAAAAGGAATAGATGCTTTTAAGGTTGAAGATGAAGTAGTTGTTGGTTATGGAGTTAATTCTAAAAAAATAAGCAAAAATGATTATGAGACTAAGAATTACAATTTAGATTTAAATAATAATGGAGAGATTCCTATAATATCTGTAACAGGAACCAATGGGAAAACATCAACTTCAAAATTAATTTATAGTGGTTTGGAGAATTTAGGGTATTTCGGTGGATTAGCTATGACGGGTGGTGTCATTATAAATAATGAGTTTGTAAAAAAGGGAGACACTACTGGGTTTTATAGTGCTAAAAAAGTTCTTACCAATCCAAAGGTTCAAATTGCAGTTTTGGAAACTGCTAGAGGAGGAATAGTAAGAAAAGGTTTAGGATTTAAAAATTCTAAGATTGCTATAATAACTTCTTTAAGTGATGATCATATAGGCTCTGATGGTATAGAAAATATAAATGATTTAATGAATATAAAATTAATTACTACTAAAGAAGTTTTGCCAGGAGGAAAAGTAATAATTAAAGCTGAATCAAAACTTTATGAAGCTTTAAAAATGAAAGGCAATTTAGTTTTATTTAATTTTGAAAGAAATGAGTGGATTGATGAACATATAAAAAATGAAAAGGAAGCTTGGTATGTAGAGGATGAAAATATAATATATTATGATGGAAAAAATAAAAATATAGTTTCTAAGATAAAAGATTTTAAATTCACTCATGATGGAAAATCAAAAACAAATATAAATAATGTTTTAGTATCAATAGCAGCTATATTTGCTATTCATGAAAATTTAAGTGAGGTAATTAATGCTTTAAAGGATGTAGCGTGTGATATTAATAATAATTTAGGAAGACAAAATATTTTAGAGATTGGAGATTTCAAAATTATATTAGATTACGGTCATAATCCAGAAGCTTTTGAAGAGTTGTTTTATTTAGCTAAGAATCTGCAAAAGAATAATATTATTTCAATAGTGTCTTCTCCAGGAGATAGACTTGATGAATATATAAAAGAGTTAGGAAGAATAGCTGGAAAAAATTCAGATACAATAATAATTAAGGAAACTTTTGATAGGAGAGGAAGAGAGACTTTAGAGATAACCAATTTGTTAAAGAGTGGTATAGAAGAAACTTCTAATCAATCAGTAGAGGTATTATCAATAATTGATGAGGAAAAGGCAGTTGAAAAAGCACTATCAATAGCTAAAAGTGGTGATATTATAGTTGACTTTACACAACATTTAGATGTAGTAATACCTGTGATAAATAAGCATTTAGCTAAATTAGGAGAAGAAACAATAGATATTGATTTCAAAAGTTATCATTAATAAAAAAGGCTATATCAAAGTCCTATCATAAGGGCATTTGACGTAGCCTTTTTATATCATATCTTCTGATGTGAGTTCTAAGATTTTTATAGTTGTTTTATTAGGAAGTGAATCTGAATTTACAGAAAGAACTTCATTATGTGTTATTTTATAATCCTTCATTTGCATAAGAAAATTATCTAAAGTGTTCAAGTAAAAACTTAATTTTTGAGTTTTATAGTGCATTGGAATTACATAGCATGGGTTTATATCTAAAATAACTCTTTTTAAATTTTCTATAGAAATAGTTAGATGCTCTCCAACTGGTACAAATAAAATATCTACATGGCCTAATTGTCTTATTAATTTTGGAGAGAGTATATGTCCTAAGTCACCTAAATGACAGAGTGAGATATCATCGCAAAGAATCTTAAATATAAAGTTTTTATCTCTTTTTAATCCAAAGCAATCGTCATGAAAGGAGAGAAAGGATTTAATTTTACAAAAGGTATTTTGGTAATCTACTAAATCTGTCAAAACCTTTGCTTTATCATTTATATATTTTGTACAGTTATGATCAAAGTGCATATGGCTTATAGTTACAACATCAACATCTCCTCTATAAGGAATATAACCTATATCTATATCAAAAGGATCCATTAATATACGCTTTCCTAAATTAGTTTTTATCAGAAAACAAGAATGACCTAACCAATAAATGTTCATTAAAAACCCTCCTATAAAAATTATTTATATTGTTGACACATATAATAAAAATAAACATAAAATATAAAAATAATTTATTTAAACTTAATTCGTTTAAAAAAGATTTACAGAAAATAATAGATGAATAGATGTATTACATTGATTAAGTAAGTCAAATGTATTAATATATATTGTGTATTAAGGTCAGTAAAGGTCAAATTTTGAGGAGTGATATATATGGCTAAGTTATCAGATTCAATAGAATTTTTTCTAAAGGATCTATTAGAAAAAACAGAAGATAATAATTTAAGAATAAGAAGAAATGAGTTAGCGGACAAATTTAAATGTGCACCATCTCAAATAAATTATGTTTTAACAACAAGATTTACCTATGAAAAAGGATATTTAATCGAAAGTAGAAGAGGTGGTGGGGGATATATTATTATTAAAAAAGTCATTCATGAAGTTCATGCTGATAGAAGAGATTTAATATATGATGAGATAGGTACTGGAATTACATATCATAATGCAGCCACAATTGTAGATAACTTACTTGAACATAATATTATAGATGAGAAAGCTGCAAATCTTACTAAAGTTGCAATAAATGATAGAACCCTTCAGAATTCTAAGAATATAAATGAAACAAGGGCAGATATTTTTAAGGCTATGCTTATGGTGTTATTGAAGTAATTTTATAGGGAGTTGAGAAATTTGCTTTGTGAGAGGTGTAATAAAAATAATGCAATAATTCAGTTAGTAAAAGATACTGGTGGTAATAAAGAAATTATAATGCTTTGTGATAAATGTGCAATTGAAGTAATGAGTTCTTCATTAGAAGATGATGATATTAGCTTGGAAGAATTTTTAATAGATTTAAATAATTATATAGATTGTATTAATGGAATAATGGAAGCTGAAGAATTAATTTGTGTCAATTGTGGAATGGAATATATGCAGTTTGAGGAGAATAAATTACTTGGATGCGAAAAGTGTTATGAAAGCTTTAAAAAAAATATAGATTTTTTATTAGATTCAGAAGAAGCGAATGTTAAGCATGTGGGAAAACAACCTAAAAGAATAAAAAATAATCTTAAAAAGTTAGAGCTATTAAAGTTAGAGGAAAAACTGAAAATTAATATACTTAAAGAAGAATATGAGAATGCTATTATTACTAAAGAAAAGATACATGATTTGAAAAAAATTGTGGAGGAGGATAGTAATAATGGTTCAATGGATTAGTCCTAAAGACAATAGGAATATAGTTATTGCATCAAAAGTGAAGATATTGAGGAATATAAATGGAATCAAATTCACATGTATTCTCAAAGGAGAAGAATTTAATAGTGTTGTAGAACCTGTTTTAAAGCAATTAGAAGATGTTAAAATTTTGGATAAATGTTATGTATTAAAATTGAAAGACAATGAAGAAGAATTAATAAATTACTATAAAGAGAATTTTGGCTTAACGAAAGAATTTATAAATAAAAATTATATGGTATTAATAATGAATAAAAATGGAGAATTTAATATATTGCTGAATGAAGAAGAGCATATTGGGATAGAATGTACAAAGAGTGGATTAAGTTTAAGAGAAGCATATTCTCAAGTAGATAAGTTAGATGACTTAATTGGAGAAAAAATAAACTATTCCTTTGATGCCGAGTTAGGATACTTAACATCAAATATAAAAAATTTAGGAACAACATTAAGAGCAAAAGTTTTAATACATTTGCCAGTTTTAGGTTTAAAAAATAACATAAGAGAAATAAAAGATGACTTAAAAGAAGATGGAATTTCTTTTAAAAGTATATATAACTTAGGAAACAAGGGGATTGGGGATATTTATGAAGTATCTAATATGAAAACTTTAGGTATGGCAGAAGATGATATATTAGATTCTCTTATATCTATTGTAAATAAACTTACTCTAAAGGAAAAAAGAGAGAGAAATAAACTTTTAGATAATGAATATGTTGAACTAAAGGATACTATTTTTAGAGCATTAGGTATTTTAAAAAATGCATATGTTATTGATGTTAGTGAAGCCTTAAAATATTTATCATATGTTCGATTAGGAGTTGAGTGTGGAATTATAGAAGGAGTTAATCTGGAGGCTATAAATTCTGCAATGGTTGAAATTCAGCCAATTATAATAAATAAAACTTTAGATAAAAAAATAAACATACAGAATTTAAAAATAGAAAGAGCCAAAATTATTAGAAATGCTTTAAACACATAATTATAGGGTATTGGGAGGTAAAAGATGCGTCTTGATAATTTTAATGAAAATTCCAAAATAGTAATCAATAAAGGAAAAGAAAGTTCTTTAATGCTTAAACATGGCTATATGGGAACAGAACATTTATTAATAGGATTAATTAATGAAAATGGACAATGTTCTAAGATTTTGGAAGAGAGCAATGTAACAGAGGAAAAGGTACTAAGTTTTATTAAGCTATATGTTGGAATTGGGGAAATAAATTATAGTTTAGATGAGGTGCCTTTTACACCTAGATGCAAAAAAGTTTTAGATAGAAGTTTAGAAATTGCTAAAGAGGCAGGACAAAGTATTTCAAGACCGGAGCATATATTGTCAGCCTTAATAAAAGAACAAGAAGGTGTAGCTAATTTAATCCTGAATAAAATAGTTAAAAATGATATAAAAAATATAAGTGATAAATTAAATAATATACTTGGTAGAATTCCTAATAAGGAAAATAGAAGTATCAAAGAAAAAGAGAAGCCAAAAAGAAAAGACACTCCTACGTTAAATTTGTATGGCATAGATTTAATAGAAAGAGCGGATAAAAATAGATTAGATCCTGTTATAGGAAGAAAAGATGAAACACAAAGACTTTTAGAAATACTTTGTAGAAGAATGAAAAATAATCCTTGTTTAATAGGAGAACCAGGAGTAGGAAAAACTGCTGTTGTAGAAGGATTAGCACAAAGGATTTTATTAGGTGAAGTACCAGACATGATTAAAAATAAAAGAATATATACTTTAGATGTTACTTCAATGTTAGCTGGAGCAAAATATAGAGGTGAGTTTGAAGAACGTCTTAAAAAGGTTTTAAACGAAGTGAAATATTCAGAAGATATAATATTATTCATAGATGAAATTCACAACATTGTTGGAGCAGGAGGTGCTGAAGGTGCCATAGATGCTTCAAATATATTAAAGCCTGCTTTAGCTAGAGGGGAAATACAATGTATAGGAGCAACAACAACTGACGAATATAGAAAAAATATAGAAAAAGATTCTGCTTTAGAGAGAAGATTTCAACCAATAGTAGTAAAGGAACCAAGCAAAGAGGATTCCATACTAATACTACATGGAATAAAAGAAAAATATGAAACACATCACAATGTGAAATTAACAGATGAAGCTATAGAGGCAGCAGTAAATTTATCTAGTAGATATATAACTGATAGATTTTTACCTGATAAAGCTATTGATCTAATAGATGAAGCCGCTGCTAAAGTAAGAATAGAAAGTATGATTACTCCACCTAAGTTTTTTAAACAAGAGGAGTTAATTTCTAATCTAAAAGTAGAAAAAGAAGAGGCTATAAAGATACAAGATTTTGAGCTAGCAGCGAGACTAAGAGATGAAGAGTTACTTTTACAGGAAGAGCTAGAGAGAGATAGAGAACTTTGGAGGGAAGAGAACGCTTCTAAAATATATGAAGTAAATAAGGAACATATTGCAAGGGTAGTTTCAAAGTGGACTCAAATTCCAGTAGAAAGACTAACTGAAAAAGAATCTAGTAGACTTCTTAAGTTAGAGGAAAAGTTAAGTAAGAGAGTTATAGGCCAATTGGAGGCAATTAAAACCATATCTAAAGCAGTAAGAAGATCAAGAGTAGGACTCAAAGATCCAAAAAGACCTATTGGATCATTTGCATTTCTAGGACCTACAGGTGTTGGGAAAACAGAGCTTTGTAAGGCTTTAGCAGAAGCTATGTTTGGAGATGAAAATAAGTTTATTAGACTTGATATGTCTGAGTATATGGAAAAGCATGGAGTAGCTAGATTAATTGGAGCCCCTCCAGGATATGTAGGGTATGAAGAAGGTGGTCAACTTACGGAAAAGGTAAGAAGAAGCCCTTATTCAGTAATACTTTTTGATGAAATAGAAAAGGCACATCCAGATATATTTAATGTTCTTCTTCAAATATTAGAAGATGGAGTTTTGACAGATGGAAAAGGAAGAACAGTAGACTTTAAAAACACAATAATAATAATGACATCTAATATTGGAGCAGATAAACTAGATAAGAAGAATGCAGTAGGATTTAGTGCAAGAGAAGATAAGGAACGAGATTATGATAATATGAAAAGTCTTATGCTAGAAGAACTTAAACAAAGTTTTAAGCCTGAGTTTATAAATAGATTAGATGATATTGTTGTATTTCATAGCTTGGAGAAGGAACATCTTCTCAAAATTGTAGATCTTATGATAGGATCATTAAAAGAGAGATTAAATGATTTACAACTTTCTTTAAACTTTTCACAAGAGTGTAAAGAGTTTTTAGTTAAAAAAGGAACTGAATTAAAGTATGGAGCACGTCCATTAAGAAGAGTTATAACCAAATATATTGAAGATAAATTAAGTGAGGAACTTTTGAATGGGAATATATTAAAAGGTACTGAGGTAGATGTTTTACTAGAAGATGATATTGTAAAATTTAAAAAAACAGTTTGATTATAATGTATAATAAGGTTATATATGGTAAAATATATGTAATCTTATTTTTTTATAATTAAAATGGTGTGGGGGATTTTATGGAATTACTTGGTATCATAATAGGGATATTAGCCTTTGGAGTTGCTTTCTTTGTATGGTCAAAGCAAAAGTTAGAACTTTTTAAAATTGAAGATGCTGCAATTGAAAATATGACTGAAAAAGATAGAAAAGAGGTAAGTAAAAGTTTAGCATTACCTATAGCGTTGTTAGGCGTTTTATTAATTTCTGTAGTGTTTAATTCTGATAAATGGGGATCATCGGTTATATTTATTTTAATAGGAGTGGTAGCATTATTTGTTTATGTAGAGAAAAGAACTATTGATGGAATTAATACAATGTTTAAATCTAAAAAAGCAAAAGTAAAAATAAATAAAAAAAGAAAATAAAGTTAAGCTCTATTGTATTCTAAATCACAGAATATAATAGAGCTTTTTTGATAGAATAAATATAAAATTTAATAAAAATTTATATTTAGTAATAATTGTTATTGAAAAATTATTTAACAAGGAGTATAATTAATAAAAAAACAGGTACCCTTGGGGGGTATATAGAATAATATATCATATAATACAAATAATAAATTTAACCTCAGTAAGGAGTGTTATTATGGAAAAAGAAATTAAAGAAATTGATTTAATAATAATTGGAGCAGGGCCAGCAGGACTAACAGCTGCTATATATGCATCAAGAGCAAAGTTAGATACTTTGGTTTTAGAAGATAATATAATCGGAGGGCAAGTAAGATCAACTTATACTGTTGAAAATTATCCAGGTTTTATTGAAATAACAGGTAATGAGCTTGCTGATAGAATTCAAGCACAAGCAGAAGCTTGTGGAGCTACAATAGATGAGTTTGATTTTATAGGGAATGTTTCATTAAAAGATGATGAGAAAATCGTAGAAACTGGAGACTATATATATAAGCCAAAAGCTGTAATAATAGCTACAGGAGCTACACCTAAGAGATTACCTATTCCAAGTGAAAACAAATATTTAGGTAAGGGAATACATTACTGTGCAGTATGTGATGGAGCAGTTTATCAAGATGAGGTTGTTGCCGTCGTTGGTGGCGGAAATGCTGCTTTAGAAGAAGCTTTATACTTATCTAATATTGCTAAGAAAGTAATTGTTATAAGAAGATATGATTATTTCCGTGCTGAAGCTAAAACTTTAGAGGCTGCTAGTAAGAAAGAAAATATTGAAATAATGTATAACTGGGATTTAGTTGATATTTTAGGTGGAGATTTTGTTGAAGTTGCAAAAATAAGAAATACAAAGACTGGAGAAGAAAAAGAAATTTCTATAAATGGAGTCTTTGGATATATTGGAACAGAACCTAAAACAGCTATGTTCAGAGAATATATAAGAATTAAAGATAATGGCTATATTGAAGCCGATGAAAATATGAGAACTAACGTTAAGGGTGTTTATGTAGCAGGAGATGTTAGAGATAAAATGTTTAGACAAATAACTACTGCTGTTTCAGATGGAACTATAGCAGCCTTAAATGCAGAAAAATATATTTCAGAAATAAAGGAGAGTTAATAATGGTAAAAGTATATTCAGTTGAATGGTGTGGACCATGTAATAAATTAAAAAAATATTTACAAAAATTGGGCGTTGAATATGAAACAATAACAGTTGCTGACGGTAAAGAAGACAGAAATGAAGTACTAGAAGTTTCAGGTCAAAGATCAGTACCAGTTGCTGTTATAGGAAATGATGTTATAGTTGGATTTGATAAGCAGAAGATTGATTCTGCAATAGAAAAAATAAAATAGAAGGTGATACTATGAATACTAAAGAAAATATATTTTATAATTTTATGGGTGGAAGCTTCTATGAAAATAAATCAGACAAATTTATAGATATAAAATCACCTTTAGATGGTAGTTTAGTTGGTAAAATACAAAATCTTTCTAAAGAAGATGTAGATATAATCATTGAAAATGCAGAAAAAGCACAGAAAGAATGGAATCAAGTTCCTTTAAATGAAAGAGCACACTTACTTTATAAAACTGCAGATTTATTAGAAGAGCATAAAGATGAGTTAGCAGAAATAATGATAAGAGAAGTTGCTAAGGATAAAAAAAGCGCATTATCAGAAGTAAGTAGAACTGCAGACTATATTAGATTTACAGCAGATGCAGCTAAAGGTATGGATGGAGAGAGCATACCATCAGATAATTTTCCAGGATTTAATAGAAGTAAGATATCAGTAGTAACAAGAGAGCCGTTAGGTGTTGTATTGGCTATATCACCTTTTAATTATCCAGTTAATTTATCAGCTTCAAAAATAGCACCTGCTATAGTAGCTGGAAACAGTGTTGTTTTAAAGCCAGCAACTCAAGGAAGCTTATCAGCTTTATATTTAGCTAAAATGTTCCATGATGCTGGTCTTCCAGGAGGAGTTTTAAATACTGTTACTGGAAGAGGAAGCGAAATTGGAGATTATTGTGTAACTCATAGAAAAATAGATTTTATAAACTTTACAGGAAGTACAGAAATAGGAAGAAGAATTTCAGAAATAACAGTAATGAAACCGCTTCTTATGGAACTTGGGGGAAAGGATGCAGCAATAGTTTTAGAAGATGCAGATTTAGATTTAACTGTTGATAATATAATTGCTGGAGGCTATTCATATTCAGGACAAAGATGTACTGCTGTTAAGAGAATATTAGTAATGGATTCAGTTGCTGACAAACTAGTTGAAAAACTAAAAGAAAAAATAAATAAATTAAAAATAGGAAATCCATTAGAAATTGAAGATGTAACAATAGTACCTCTTATAGATAATAAAGCAGCTGACTTTGTTATGGAACTTATTGAGGATGCAGAAGAAAAAGGTGCTACTTTAGTTTGTGGTGGTCACAGAAAAGGAAACCTAATAGAGGCTACTCTTTTTGACAATGTTACTACAGATATGAGATTAGCGTGGGAAGAGCCTTTTGGACCAGTTTTACCTATCATAAGAGTAAATGATAAAGATGAGGCAATAAAAATAGCTAATGCATCTAAATATGGTTTACAATCATCAGTATTTACTAAGGATATAAATGAAGCCTTTTATATTGCTGATAAATTAGAAGTTGGAACTGTTCATGTTAACAACAAAACTGAAAGAGGACCAGATCATTTCCCATTCTTAGGAGTAAAATCTTCAGGTATGGGAACTCAAGGAATAAGATACTCAATAGAAGCTATGTCTAGACCAAAAGCTACAGTAATTACAATAAGATAATAAATTAATATAAGACTATAAGCACAGTAATTTTAAGTAGAAAACTTTAAAATACGTACTTATAGTCTTATTATATTTTATAAAAAATAGAGAGATATTTTTAATATCTCTCTATTTCAATGTTCTTATTCTATTCATTTAATGCTGTATCAATAGCATTCTTATCAAAACCAACTATAATAGTTCCATTTATATCTAAAACAGGAACACCCATTTGTTTACTCTTTTTAAGCATATCTTCTCTAGCAACCATATCTGTTTGTACATTTAAATCTTCAAACTCAACATTTTTTGATTTAAGATATTGTTTTGCTTTTACACACCATGGACAAGAGTTTGTTGAATAAACTTTTACCATATTATCATCTCCTATGTAAATCAATTTCTAATATACCTTTATTTTAGTTATTAAAAGTGTATAAAATATGTGATTTAAATCAATAAAAATAATTATTTAATTTGATTATCATCTAAATGGTCATTGTAAATTAAATTATACATAGCGGCCTCACTATGACTATTAAAAAAAGAAGATAAATTAGTTAAACCTGCATTATCAGAATGTAGCGGGTTTTCAGAAATTATAGAATTATTATTGAGTTTATCCTTTAAGTTCAATAGAGTCCCTCCTAGTTTTTTATTTATAGTATTTGATAAAAACACAATAGATATTCATTATTATTGATAAAAGTGGAAAATATTTAATAATAAATGATAAAATATAACATAGACTAAATATGAAATTATTGAAAATGAATGTATAGTGGTCTAGACAAGTTAGAACCAGTTGAGTATAATTTAATTAGGAGGAGAAATCATGATAGATAAAAATAGTCCTATACCTGTGTATTACCAATTAAAAGAGATGATAAAAGAAAAAATAACAAAGGGTACTTGGCAAGTAGGACAGTGTATAGCAAGTGAAAGAGAGTTAACAGAGGCTTATGGTGTAAGCCGAATGACTGTCAGACAGGCTTTAGGGGAGTTAGTACAAGAAGGACTTCTTGTTAGAGAAAAAGGAAAGGGAACTTTCGTATGTGAACCTAAAGTAAAGCAAGAAGATATGATGAGTTTCTCAGATATTATAAAAAAAGCAGGAAGAAGTTTAATAACTAAGGTTTTAGATTTTGAAGTTATTAATACACCTGATGAATTGGCAGATACTTTTGATGTTGAAAAAATCTATAAAATAAATAGATTAAGACTAGTTGATGGGGAAGCTGTTGCTAATGAGGTTGTTTATATTCCTTGTGAATATTGTGGTTTTGTAACTAAAGAGGATTTAGAGGGTTCTTTATTTAAGTTATTAGAAGAAAAAGGATATGTTATAGAAAGTACAGAATCAGCTTTAGCAGCCGTAATCATGGATGAGGAGTTAAAAACATTATTTAATGTTGATAAACAAGTACCTCTTTTAAGAAGTCATAATGCAGCTTTAAATTCAGAAGGTGAAATAATTTACGTTGAAGACGCAATTTATAGATCAGATAAATATGTTTTAGAAATTAATATTTCTAAGAGAGAGGGGAAATTGAAATGAGATTAATTGTTACTAAAAATTACGATGAAATGAGCAAAGTTGCAGCAAATGAAATGGCTGAAAGCATAAAATCAAATCCTGAGATTGTTTTAGGATTAGCTACTGGTGGAACTCCAGTTGGAATGTATAAAGAACTTATCAGAATGTACAACGAAGGAGAATTAGATTTCTCAAAAGTTACAAGCATAAACTTAGATGAGTATGTTGGATTACCAGGAGATCATGATCAAAGTTATAGATACTTCATGAACACAAACTTATTTAATCATATAAACATAGATAAGAATAAAACATTCGTACCTAATGGATTAGCTAAGAATGTTGAAGAAGAATGTAAATCATATGATGCTAGAATCCAAGAGATGGGCGGAATTGATGTTCAATTATTAGGATTAGGTGCAAATGGACACATAGGATTCAATGAGCCAGGAGAAGAATTAAGTGTAGGAACTCATTTAACAGATCTTAAAGAGTCAACTATAGAGGCTAATGCAAGATTCTTTGATTCAATTGATGATGTACCAAGAGAGGCTATAACTATGGGACTTGGTGGAATAATGAAAGCTAAGAAGATAATGGTTATTGCAAGTGGTGAAGGCAAAGCTGAAGTTGTTAAAGCTATGATGAGTGGAAAAATAACAACTGAGATTCCTGCAACTATGTTACAAATGCATAGCAATGTTGTATTAATAGTTGATGAAGCTGCAGCTAAATTATTAAAATAGTTATTACTATCTCAGAATTAATTATATAAGAGAACTGTTTGTAGGTTTAAAGTTTAATTTTAAAACTTAGATTTACAGGCAGTTTTTTATTTTTATTGTAATAATTACTATTAAATCTTTTACATGAATTATTTTAAGAAAATAGTCATAAATAAGTATGTGATTAGTTATAATCATATGATATGATTATTTAAGGATATATTAGGAAATAATTAAATTTGTACGTAAAATGAAGAAATATGGAGTTGGTAAAGTGGCAAAGGTTAGAAGTATATATGTATGTCAAAATTGTGGATATGAATCTCCAAAATGGATGGGAAAATGCCCAGAATGTAATAATTGGAATACTTTGATTGAAGAAATTAGAGATACTAAAAGTAACCAAGCTTCGCCTAAGGTTGAAAGACAAATTGGCGAACTTAAGAAAATAAAAGAAATAAAATCAGGTGAAAAAGAAAGATATGACACCGGAATTGGTGAATTAAATAGAGTACTAGGTGGGGGACTTGTTAAAGGGTCGCTTACACTTATATCTGGTGATCCTGGAATAGGTAAATCTACACTTCTTTTACAAACAGCCAATAATATTTCAAAAAAATATGGGAAAGTTTTA
This sequence comes from Clostridium perfringens, assembly GCA_034421775.1. Lineage (GTDB taxonomy): Bacteria > Bacillota > Clostridia > Clostridiales > Clostridiaceae > Sarcina > Sarcina perfringens_B. The sequence goes on from WNVL01000005.1 coordinate 24,007, forward strand.
TATGTGTCAGGAGAGGAATCGGAAGAGCAAATAAAGATAAGGGGCGATAGATTAAAAGTTGATGCGGAAGAACTTTATATCGTTGCTGAGACTAATCTTGATATAATAGAAGCATATATAGATAAACTTAATCCAGCTTTCATAATAATAGATTCAATACAGACTATTTATAGAGATACAGTTTCTTCAGCTCCAGGAAGTGTTTCACAAGTAAAAGAGTGTTCAAATGCTGTAATGAGAATTGCTAAGGGAAAAAATATCCCATTATTTATTGTTGCTCATGTAACCAAACAAGGGGATTTAGCAGGACCAAGAGTATTAGAACATATGGTTGATACTGTTTTATCTTTCGAGGGAGAAAGAACTGAAGAATTTAGAATATTAAGAACTATGAAAAATAGATTTGGAACTACAGCTGAAATAGGTGTCTTTGAAATGCGTGGAGAAGGCCTAATGCAGGTTTATGATCCATCTAGTATGTTCTTAGAAGACACTAGCTTTAATCAAGAAGGTTCTGTTGTAATTGGATTAATGGAAGGAACTAGACCTATTCTTGTAGAAATACAATCATTAGCATCTGAAACGAAAGCAGTTATGCCTAGAAGAACCTCTGTAGGAGTAGAGAATTCAAGACTAAGTTTAATATTAGCTGTACTAGAGAAAAAGTTAAGAGTTCCTTTTTATAATACTGATGTTTATGTAAATGTAGTTGGAGGTCTTGAAATAGAAGGTACTACAGCTGATTTAGGAATTGCTATTTCCTTAGTGTCATCAGTGAAGGGTAAGTCTACTAGTTTAGAAAAATTAGTTGTTGTTGGAGAAGTTGGGTTGACAGGAGAAATAAGACCTATAGCTAACTGTGACAGAATATTAAATGAAGCTGAAAAAATGGGATTTTTAAATGCTGTTGTTCCATATAGAAGCTTAGAAAAATTAAAAGGTAGTAAGTTAAATCTTATAGGTGTTAAAACTGTACGAGAAGCAATAGGAAAGATATTTTAAGATGGATAGGTGTGAGTAAATGAGAACTGTACATGATGATGATTTAAAGAAAATATTAAAGATAATGAGTCCAGGTACTTCTTTAAGAGAAGGATTAGACAATATACTTAGAGCCAAAACTGGTGGACTTATAGTATTAGGAGATAATGAAGAAATATTAGATTTAGTAGATGGTGGTTTTAATATAAATTCTGAGTATAGTCCGGCATATATATATGAACTTGCTAAGATGGATGGGGCATTAGTACTAAGTTCAGATAGAAAAAGGATACTTTATGCCAATGCTCAGCTTATGCCAAATCAATCTATAAGTACTTTTGAAACTGGAACAAGACATAGAACAGCTCAAAGGGTTGCTAAGCAGACTAACAAAATAGCAATAGCAATATCACAAAGAAGAAATATAATAACTGTTTATAAAGGTGATATAAAGTATGTATTAAGAGATAGTGCAGTTATATTAGGTAAAGCAAATCAAGCTATACAAACATTAGAAAAATATGTAGCTGTTCTTGAAAGAGTAACAAATAATCTAAACATACTTGAATTTCAAGACCTAGCAACACTTTTTGATGTAACTACAGCAATACAAAGAACAGAAATGGTAATGAGAATAGTTGAAGAAATAGAAGGATATATCATTGAATTAGGTAATGAAGGAAGACTTATTTCTATGCAGTTAAATGAATTAGTAAGAAGTATAGAACAAGATGGGGTTCTTCTAATAAGAGACTATTGTTATGATAAAATGGAATATAAGGATGTTTACAAAGAAATTCAAGAGTTATCATCGGAAGATTTACTAGATTTAGATATAATAGCAAAAGAATTAGGTTATGTAGGAAAATCTTTAATTGACACATTAGTGTCACCTAGAGGGTATAGAATATCTAACAAGGTACCAAGAATACCATCAAATGTAATAGAAAATCTAGTAGGACATTTTGGAAAGCTTAAATATATTCTTGAAGCTGGCAATGAAGATTTAGACCAGGTAGAAGGAATTGGAGAAGCTAGAGCTAGAGCAATAAAAAATGGATTGAGAAGAATAAGAGAACAAGTTGCTCTGAATAAAAATTTATAAAAAGAAGTGCCATATAAATATGGCACTTAATATTTATTATCTGAAAGTAAATTTACCTAAGGTATCCATTTTATTATATTCTTTTAATAAGATATCAAATAGGTTTAAATCCAATGCATTGCATAGGGATGTTAAATAGAACAGATTATTTCCAATTTCACGTTCTATAACTTCTCTACAATTTTCACATAAGTTTCCTTTTAAATGTGAGTTTAGGCATGGGTTTAGTTCATCTAAGGATAGGTTATCATCCTTTAGCATACTTTGTTTTTTAGCACAAATCTCTATGCAACCGCAATTCGTAACGGCTTTACATATAGCTCTGCTTGCTCTTGATTGTGATTCTTGATATTTACTTAATATATCTAATATGCTTTTGTGTCTAAGTAAAGAATTATTAACGCTATTTTGAAAATCGTCAAAAATTACGTCTTTCATAGTGTTTCACTCCTTATATACTAATCTTTGACCTTATAGTAATTATAGAATTTTTTGGTTATATTTGTCAAATGATTTAGGTTGCAAAACTAAATATATGTTAAAAACTAATTAGCTTGTTAACTTGACTATAATATAAATCAAATTATAAAAGATTTATAGGGGGTAATTTCTTAATTATAATATTTAAAGAGTATTAAAGACCTTTAATATGGTATAATTAAGAAAATATATTATAAATATTTTACAACTATGAATGATAAAAACTAAACATGTCAATAATTATATAGGAGGTGAGTTTGTGATAAAGAAAATTTTTAGAGTAATCTTTACTATTTTAGGATTATTGATAGGATTTGTTTTAGCAGATGCAATAAGAAAGAGTGCTATAGGCAGAGAATATCTAACAAACATTTTTTTACAGGTATCATTTTATGTAATTTTAATTGCTATTTTTGGAATCATTTTATTTATTCTTTCTCCTTTTATTTATAAAGCTATAAGAAAGTTCATAACTTTTATAGAAAAAGGTATATCTAAATTATCACCAAGCGAAATAATATTTGGGGCTGTAGGAGCTATAGTTGCATTAATATTAGCTTTAGTAATAACGTTGCCATTAAGTACATTCTTAAGTGGTTTAAATGATATGTTAGGCCCTATTGTATCAATAGTTATAAACATAATTGCAATGATCATTGGGGCAGATATAGCTGTTAAAAAGAGAGATGATATTTTAAGTTATTTCGAGAATTTAAAAAAGAATCAATCTAAGGAAAAGAAGACAAAGAATACTTCAAACAAAAAATCTGGGGCTACGCCAAAGGTATTAGATACATCTGTAATAATTGATGGCAGAATATTTGATTTATGCCAAACAGGTTTTATAGAAGGTTCTTTAGTAATACCAACTTTTGTACTTGATGAGTTAAGACATATATCAGATTGCTCAGATTCCTTAAAGAGAACAAGAGGAAGAAGAGGGTTAGATATATTAAATAAAATTCAAAAAGAACTTCCAATAGAAGTTGATATGTGGGAAGGTGATTTTCCAGAAATCGCAGAAGTCGATATTAAGCTTTTAAAATTAGCACAAAAATTAAACGGAAAAGTTGTAACAAATGATTATAACTTGAATAAAGTAGCAGAGTTCCAAGGTGTACCAGTACTAAATATAAATGAATTAGCAAATGCAATTAAGCCAGTAGTGTTACCAGGAGAAGAGATGACCCTTACTGTAGTGAAGGATGGAAAAGAATCTGGACAAGGGATTGCCTATCTTGATGATGGTACTATGATTGTTGTAGAAGGTGGAAGAAAGTACATGGGAAAAGAAATAACAGTAGTTGTTACATCAGTACTTCAAACTGCAGCAGGTAGAATGATATTTGCTAAGTCTAAATCTTAGAAGGATATTTAAGTATGGGAAAGATAGTTAGTATAATATTAGCAGGTGGAAAAGGGAAAAGAATGGGTGCTGATGTCAGTAAGCAATTCATTGAAATAAAAGAAAAACCTATAATATATTACACATTAAAAGCCTTTGAAGGATGTAAAGCAATTGATGAAATAATCCTTGTTCTTCCTAAAGATGAAATAGATTATTTTAAAACTAAAATAGAACCTAGATTTAATTTTAAAATATCTAAAATTGTAGAAGGTGGGAAAGAGAGACAGGATTCAGTTTATAATGCATTAAATGTTTTAGAAGACTGTGATGTAGTTTTAATACATGATGGAGCAAGAGCTTTTGTAAGTAAAAAAATAATAGAAGACGGAATAAAGTATGCTAAGGAATTTGGAGCCGCGGCTCCAGGAGTTATGCCTAAGGATACAATAAAAGTAAAAAATAAAAAAGGATTTTCTATAAGTACACCAGATAGATCATCTTTAGTGGCGGTTCAAACCCCTCAGTGTTTTGAATATAACTTAATAAAAGAGGGGCATGATAAAGTCAAAAAAGAAGGAATTTCAGTTACAGATGATACCATGATAGTAGATCTTTTAGGAGAGGATGTTTATCTTTTTGATGGAGATTACAAAAATATAAAAGTAACAACTCCAGAAGATTTAATATTAGCAGAACATTTTGTTAAGTAGTAATCACAAGATATAGACAGCATATTGACATGTTATTTTTATAAGGATATAATTTTATAAGATTTAAGAAAATTTAATAGTTGTAAAGACTGTGAAAAAGATTAGTAGAAACGCTTATACAGAGAGAAAATACTAGGCTGAGAGATTTTCAACATGTTTTGAACCTACTTTGGAGTCGTAGCAAAAAACTAACCGGGTTTAATACCGTTAACAATGAAGAGAGTACAAATTTAGGTGGTACCGCGAAATACAAGCTCGCCCTAATGTTTTTTAGGGTAGAGCTTTTTTATTTTTTTAAAATGAATTAAATTAATTTAAAATATTAAAGTTAAATAACAGCTTATGAGGAGGTAATATACTATGAAAATGTCAAATATGTTAGTAGGAACTTTAAGAGAAGTTCCAGCAGAAGCAGAAATAGCAAGTCACAAGCTTATGCTTAGAGCAGGTCTTATGAGAAAGATGGCCGCAGGGATTTATAACTATATGCCTTTAGGATTAAAAGTTATAGAAAATGTTAAAAATATTGTAAGAGAAGAAATGAATAATGCAGGTGCTCAAGAATTCTTAGCATCAGCTTTAATACCAGCTGAGTTATGGCAAGAATCAGGAAGATGGGATGCTTATGGAGCAGAAATGTTTAGATTAAAAGATAGACATAACAGAGATTTTTGCTTAGGACCAACTCACGAAGAAGTATTTACTGATATCGTTAGAAATGAAATAAAATCATATAAGCAATTACCATTAAATTTATACCAAATACAAACTAAGTACAGAGATGAAAGAAGACCAAGATTTGGAGTTATGAGATCAAGAGAATTCATAATGAAAGATGGATATAGCTTTGATAAAGATCAAGAAGGATTAGATTTAGCATATGAAAAAATGAGAAAAGCTTATGTTAATATATTTAATAGATGTGGATTAGATGCCAAGGCAGTTGCAGCTGATTCAGGAGCTATAGGTGGATCAGGCTCAGCAGAATTTATGGTTAAATCAGAAGTTGGAGAAGATGATGTAGTATTCTGTACAGCTTGTGATTATGCAGCTAACATAGAAAAAGCTCCATCAACACCAGAACATGCAGAAAAAGAAGAATTAATGGAAGTAGAAAAAGTTGAAACTCCAGCTGTTAAATCAATTGAAGATTTAGCAAACTTCTTTGAATGTTCACCAAAGAAAATAGCAAAAACTTTAATATTCCAAGCAGATGATAAGGTTGTTGCTGTTGTATTAAGAGGAGATAGAGAAGCTAACGAAGTTAAAATAGCTAATGCTGTTGGAGATATTATAGAATTAGAAATGGCAAGTGAAGAGGTAGTTAAAGAAGCTACTGGAGCTGCTGTTGGATTTGCTGGTCCTATGGGAATAAAGGTAGATATGCTATTAGTTGACAATGAAGTAGCTAATATGTATAACTTTATAATTGGTGCTAATGAAACTGATATGCATTTAAAAAATGTAAACTATGGAAGAGACTTTGAAGGAATAGTTGGAGATTTTAGAAATGTTACTATAGGAGAAAAATGTCCTGAGTGTGGAAAAGAAATAACTATTTCAAGAGGAACTGAGGTTGGTCATATATTTAAACTTGGAACTAAATACTCAGAATCTATGGGAGCAACATTTATTGATGAAGATGGAAAAGCCAAGCCATTCATAATGGGTTGTTATGGAATTGGTGTTACAAGAACTGTAGCTTCAATAATAGAACAACACAATGATGAAAATGGAATAATATGGCCGTTAGAAGTAGCTCCATATCATGTATCAGTTATCCCAGCTAATGTTAAAAATGAAGAACAAGCAACTAAGGCTGAAGAAATATATAATGAATTAAGAAAAATGGGAGTTGAAGCTCTACTTGATGATAGAAAAGAAAGAGCAGGAGTTAAATTCAAAGACTCTGAATTAATGGGAATTCCAATGAGAATAACTGTTGGAAAAATGATTGGTGAAGGTCAAGTTGAATTTAAACTTAGAAATGGTGGAGAAGTAGAGACTTTAACTATAGATGAAGTTTATAATAGAGTAAGAGAAGAGTTTGAAAAGGCTAATTTAAGTTTATAATTTATAAGATTAACAGAATTGTATATAATTAGAATATAATATAGAACTCACCTTATTTTAAAATAAGGTGAGTTACTAATAATATAAGGTAGGAGGGTCAAATAGTGATTAAGGTTTATAATACTTTAAACAAGAAAAAAGAAGAATTCATTCCTTTAACTCCAGGAGAAGTTAAAATGTATGTTTGTGGTCCTACTGTGTACAACTTTTTTCATATAGGAAATGGTAGAACTTTTATAGTTTTTGATACTATAAGAAGATATTTTGAGTACAGAGGATTTAAAGTTGATTTTGTTCAAAACTTTACAGATATAGATGACAAGATGATAAAAAAAGCTAATGAAGAAGGAACTACTGTAAAGAAGATTGGAGATACTTATATAAAAGAGTATTATCAAGATGCAGATGCTTTAAATATAGAAAGAGCTACTGTTAATCCAAGAGCTACAGAGTTTATTGGAGAGATAATAAAGTTCGTTAAGGGTTTAGTCGATAAGGGATATGCTTACGAAGTTGATGGTGATGTTTACTTCTCAACTAAGAAATTTGAAGGATACGGAAAGTTATCAGGACAGAACATAGAAGATCTTCAATCAGGTGCTAGAATAAGCATTGATGAAAGAAAAAAAGACCCAATGGATTTTGCTATATGGAAAGCACAAAAGCCAGGTGAGCCTGCTTGGAACAGTCCATGGGGAATGGGAAGACCAGGATGGCATATAGAATGCTCATGCATGGCTAAAAAATTACTAGGTGAAACTATAGATATTCATGCTGGTGGATCAGATTTAAAATTCCCTCATCATGAAAATGAAATAGCGCAAAGTGAAGCTTTAACAGGAGAACCTTTTGCAAGATATTGGTTACATTCAGCTTTCGTTAATGTAAACAATGAAAAAATGTCAAAATCATTAAATAACTTCTTTACTGCAAGAGAGATTTTAGAAAAATATGATGCTGACGTTATAAGATTCTTAATGTTGTCAGCTCACTATAGACAACAACTTAACTTTAGTGAAGATTTATTAGAATCAGCTAAGGCGTCAGTTGAAAGAATATACAATGCTATAGGAAATTTAGAAAACTTAATAGATGAAGTTTCTAGAGAGGAAATGAATGAAGAAGAAAAAACTTATTTAGAGTCATTAAATAAATATAAAGAAAAATATATTGAAAAAATGGATGATGATTTCAATACTGCTGATGCTATAACAGCTATATTTGATTTAATAAAAGATACTAATACAAATATAACAATTGATTCATCAAAAGAATTAGCTCAAAAAGCTTTAGACCTAATAAGAGAATTAGGAGCTCCATTAGGAATGTTCCAAAAATCAACTAAAGGAAACCTAGAAGAAGAGATTGAAGCTTTAATAGCTCAAAGACAACAAGCTAGAAAAGATAGAGATTTTGCTTTAGCTGATAAAATAAGAGATGATTTAAAAGATAGAGGAATTGTCTTAGAAGATACTCCTCAAGGTGTTAGATGGAAGATGATATAATGTAGATAATAAACTTGCAAAGGAGATTTCTTTTGCAAGTTATTATTTTAAGGAATTTTATTTAATAACTATTAAAGTTTTAAATTTGAGTTCTATAATTTAAGAAAAGTTAAATTTAATTGTATTAAAATCTTTGATTGAATTAGATTTAAATTTGTAGTTTAATAGTTTTAACTAAATAAATTCTATATGATTTTTAAATTAAGCTCAAACAAAAGGAGATAAGATATTGAAGAATTTATTATACAGAGAGTTTTCAGAAAGTGAAGCTAGAATGTTAAACCCACTTCAACTAGCCTTAATTGGAGATGGAGTTTATGAAGTTTTCATAAGAAATTATATATTAAGTGAAAATGCAGGTTTATCAGCTCATAAGATACATATTAAGGCTATACAATATGTAAAAGCTAAGGCACAAAGTGACATAATAAATGCTTTAGAAGATGAGCTTACTGAAGATGAACTTTATATTTATAAAAGGGGTAGAAATGCTAAATCAGCAACAGTACCTAAAAACGCAAATGTTAGAGATTATAGAAATGCAACAGGCTTTGAAGCTTTAGTAGGTTATTTATATCTTACTGGCAAAGAGGAAAGGTTAAATGAGTTCTTGTTAAAATGTATAGAAGTCCATATTTAGAGGGGAGAATTATTAATGTTAAAAGTTAAGTTATTACAATATACACCAGAACCAGAAAAGACAATAGCAGCTGCGGCTAAATTATGTTATAGTCCTGTAGGAGTTGATGATATATTAGAGAATTTAACTGATGAAGGAGCAGAAAAGTTTTTAAATATGCTTATGTCATATGGACATATGTCACCAATAGAGCATGTTTCATTTACTTTCGCTGTAGAAGGGGTTTCAAGAAGCTTAACTCATCAGTTAGTTAGACATAGAATAGCATCTTACTCTCAACAATCTCAAAGATATGTTAAGTTAGATCAGTTTGAATACATAGTACCACCAGCTATAGAAGCGGATGAAGTTGCTAAGAAGCTTTTTGTTGATCAAATGAATGGAGCACAAAAAGCATATGATGAGATAGTTGATAGATTAAAAACTAAATATATCAATGATGGTATGGGAGAAAAAACAGCTGAGAAGAAAGCTATAGAAGATGCAAGATATGTATTCCCAAATGCTTGTGAAACAAAGATTGTGTTCACTATGAATGCGAGAAGTTTAATGAACTTCTTCCATCACAGATGTTGTGATAGGGCACAATGGGAGATAAGAAATATGGCTGAACAAATGGTTAATGAAGTGAAAAAAGTTGCACCAATATTATTTAAAAATGCCGGTCCAAGTTGTGTTGCAGGTCCATGTCCAGAAGGAAAAATGTGCTGTGGGAAACTTAAAGAGATGAGAGAATTATATCTTGGAAAATAAGAATTTTTAAGGAGAGAACGAAATGACAAAGTCAGAAAACAAATATAAGCAATTAACTCGTAAGCAAAAATATGCTTTAGAAAGGGAACAAAGAGCAAGAGAAGAAAAATATTCTAGAAACAATAGAAATTTTTCAGTAGAAGAAGTTAAAGTAAGAGAAGATTTGGTAGAAGGTAGAAATGCCGTTATAGAATTATTAAAATCAGATAAAACTATAGAGCAAATTTTCATAGCTAATGGAAAAATGGAAGGTTCAATAAACAAAATTTTAGGATTAGCTAAAGAAAAAAAGATAGTTGTAAAAGAAGTTGATAGAAAGAAGCTTGATTTAATGAGTGAAACTAAGGCTCACCAAGGTGTAATAGCACAAATTACTCCATTTAAATATAGCACAGTTGAAGATATATTAGATTTAGCTAAGAGTAAAAATGAAGATCCATTCATAGTTATTTTAGATGAATTAGAAGATCCGCATAATTTAGGATCAATAGTAAGAACAGCAGAATTATGTGGTGCTCATGGTATTATAATTCCAAAGAGAAGAAATGTTGGAGTAACTGGAACTGTTTATAAAGCTTCTGTAGGAGCTATTGAACATATGAAGATAGCAAAAGTTACCAACATAAACAATGCTATTGAAGAATTAAAAGCTAACAATGTATGGATATATGGCGCTGATATAGCTGGAGAAGAATATAGTTATGAAACAAACTTCAAAGGAGCTTGTGGAATAATCATAGGTAGCGAAGGTAGAGGTATGTCAAATTTAACTAAAAAGAAATGCGACAAGCTAGTTAAAATACCAATGGTTGGAAAAATAAATTCTTTAAATGCTTCAGTTGCAGGTGGTATAATGATGTATGAGGTATTAAAATCAAGAATAATAAAGTAGAAAAAGAGTGATGAAATGAGAGTTATATTTATAGATGGTTATAATGTTATAAATAGTTGGCCAAATTTAAAAAAGTCAAAAAATTATAGCTATGATATAGCAAGAACAGAGCTTACAGAAATGCTTGAAAACTATGCTGCTTTTAACTCTTGTAGAATTTATTTGGTTTTTGATGCACATAAGGTTGCTGGGAATATAGAGAGTAAAGAGGTATCTGGAAATATAATTACTGTCTTTACAAAAGAAGGCGAAATTGCTGATGCATATATTGAGAGAATGGTAGATGAACTAGGAAGAAAGGTTGAGGTTGTTGTTGTAACATCAGATAGGTTAGAACAACAAACTATCTTCCAAAGAGGGGCTGTCAGAATGTCATCTATTGAATTCTACAATGAAGTGTTAAAAGTTCAGGATAACATTAGAAAAAAGGCAGAAAAGAATAAATCTGAAATAGGTAAGAACTTTTTAGGAGATACCTTAGAAAAAAGTGTATTAGAAAAATTAGAAAAAATGAGAAGAGGGTAATATTGACTAAGTCAAATATAAATCTTATAATTTATTTGTAATTTATTGGATATAAGGTTTTTATCTGGGGGTGTAGAGAATATGGGGATTACTTATGATTTAGCTAAAATCGATAATTGCGAAGAGTTTAAAGATCTAACAGATAAAGAAATTGTTATACTAGCTAAAAATGGTGAAAATAGGGCTCAAGAATATATAATAAGTAAGTATGAGCAGTTTGTAAGAGCTAAATCTAAATCATATTTTCTTATAGGAGCAGATAAAGAGGATATATATCAAGAGGGAATGATTGGATTATATAAAGCTATAAGAGACTTTAACCCAGAGAAATTTGCCTCATTTAAAAGTTTTGCAGAATTATGTGTTACTAGGCAAATAATAACTGCAATTAAAACAGCAACAAGGCAAAAACACATCCCACTTAATACTTATATATCTCTAAGTAAACCTATTTATGAAGAGGAGTCTGATAGAACTCTTTTAGATACCGTAGTTGGAATAACAATTACAGATCCTGAGTCATTAATCATAGGTAAAGAAGAGGTTGAAAAAATAGAAAGTGCAATAAATAGTGTGCTTTCTGAACTAGAATTAGAAGTATTAAATTCTTATTTAGATGGTAAATCATATCAGGAAATTGCCTGCGATTTAGATAGAGAAGCGAAATCTATAGATAATGCATTACAACGAGTAAAAAGAAAGCTTGAAAAATGTTTGAATATTAAATAATGCAATTTTTTAAAAGTATTGACAAAGAATTTTATTAGTAGTAAAATTTTTATGGCATAGGTAAATTAAATGAATGTAAGGTGCTCACGTAGCTCAGTCGGCAGAGCGTCGCCTTGGTAAGGCGGAGGTCGTCGGTTCAATCCCGATCGTGAGCTCCAACCCAAAATAAGGAAAATACAACACGCTAGGTAGAGTTTATTTGAATTTTAAAGGAGGAATTTGCAATGTCAAAAGCAAAATTTGAAAGAAGCAAACCACACGTTAACATTGGAACAATCGGTCACGTAGACCACGGTAAAACAACTTTAACAGCAGCTATAACAACAGTTTTAGCACAAGCTGGTGGAGCAGAAGCATTCAAATACGATGAAATAGATAAAGCTCCAGAAGAAAAAGAAAGAGGAATCACAATCAACACAGCTCACGTTGAGTACGAAACAGCTAACAGACACTACGCTCACGTTGACTGTCCAGGACATGCTGACTACGTTAAAAACATGATCACTGGAGCAGCTCAAATGGACGGAGCTATCTTAGTTTGTTCAGCAGCTGATGGTCCAATGCCTCAAACAAGAGAGCATATCTTATTATCATCAAGAGTTGGAGTTGACCACATCGTAGTATTCTTAAACAAAGCAGATATGGTTGACGACGAAGAATTATTAGAATTAGTTGAAATGGAAGTTAGAGAGTTATTAAGCGAGTACAACTTCCCAGGAGACGACATTCCAGTAATCAAAGGATCAGCTTTAGTAGCATTAGAAAACCCAACTGATGAAGCTGCAACAGCTTGTATCAGAGAGTTAATGGATGCTGTAGATAGCTACATCCCAACACCAGAAAGAGCAACAGATAAGCCATTCTTAATGCCAGTAGAGGACGTATTCACAATCACTGGTAGAGGAACAGTTGCAACAGGAAGAGTTGAAAGAGGAGTTCTACATGTAGGAGACGAAGTAGAAGTAATCGGATTAACTGAAGAAAGAAGAAAAACAGTTGTAACAGGAATCGAAATGTTCAGAAAGTTATTAGATGAAGCACAAGCTGGAGATAACATCGGAGCATTATTAAGAGGTATCCAAAGAACAGACATCGAAAGAGGTCAAGTTTTAGCTCAAGTTGGAACAATCAACCCACACAAAAAATTCGTAGGTCAAGTATACGTACTTAAAAAAGAAGAAGGTGGAAGACATACTCCATTCTTCGATGGATATAGACCACAATTCTACTTCAGAACAACAGACGTTACAGGATCAATCAAATTACCAGAAGGAATGGAAATGGTTATGCCTGGAGACCACATCGATATGGAAGTTGAATTAATCACTGAAATCGCTATGGACGAAGGATTAAGATTCGCTATCAGAGAAGGTGGAAGAACTGTAGGTTCAGGAGTTGTTACTTCAATAATCGAGTAGTTTTAAGCAAAATAACATATAGTTTATCATAATAAGGACTGGGTTAAATAACCTAGTCCTTTACATAGCCAACGTTTGTTGACACCTGTGTATATTTATGATAATGTATTTTAGTAATTAACTAGCAGTGTATTGGTAGATAGAACTACTTTTAATATACAACAAAACTGGAGGTGCTGAACGTGAGAGTAAAAGTAACTTTAGCATGTACTGAGTGCAAGCAAAGAAACTACAACACTATGAAAAACAAGAAAAACGATCCTAATAGAATAGAGATGAAAAAATACTGCAAGTTCTGTAAGACTCATACTCTTCACAGAGAAACTAAGTAGTGTTTTGAATGAAAAAATTCTAATGCATTATGGTGTTAAGGATGTGAATTTATGGCTGCAAAGCAAAATGTAAATGAAAAAAGCAGAGGCTTTGGAATAACAAAGTTCTTTAGAGGGGTTAAGGCAGAAATCAAAAGAATAACTTGGCCACCAAAAGAAGAAGCTAAAAAGGCCATTATTGCAGTAATAGCATTTACTGTAATATCTATTGTTTTAATAGGAGCAATGGATTTTGTATTTAAGAACCTCTTTGAGTTAGTGTTTGGACTTAAATAATATAAGGGAGGTTTGGTGATTTTATTCACCGGTATGATATGAGTGATAGAGCTAGATGGTACGTAGTACACACATATTCAGGATACGAAAATAAAGTTAAAGCAAATCTTGAGAAAACTATAGAGAACAGAAACTTAGAATCTTTAATCTTAGACATTCAAGTTCCAATGGAAGAGAGTGCGGAAGAAAAAGATGGTAAGATAAAAGTTACTTTAAAGAAAAAATTCCCAGGATATGTTATAGTAAACATGGTTATGACAGATGAATCTTGGTATGTCGTAAGAAATACAAGAGGAGTAACTGGATTTGTTGGTCCAGGGTCAAAACCTGTACCACTTACCGATGAAGAGGTAGATTCTATGGGAGTAATGAAAACTGCTATAGATATTGACTTGGAGGTAGGAGAAACTATAAACATTATTTCAGGAGCTTTAAGTGGTTTTGCTGCTATAATCCAAGAAATAAATGTTGAAAAAGGCAAAATTAAAGCCTTAGTAGATATGTTCGGTAGAGAAACTCTAGCTGAACTAGATTTTAATCAAGTAGAAAAATTAGATTAAAAATCAGACTAACGTCTCGATCAAGTGGGAGGGCGGAAGTCCGATAATTACCACAGTATAGGAGGAATAAACTCATGGCTAAGAAAGTAACAGGAATGATAAAACTTCAACTTCCTGCAGGAAAAGCAACACCAGCACCACCAGTAGGACCAGCTTTAGGTCAACACGGTGTAAACATAATGGGATTCTGTAAAGAATTTAACGCAAAAACTGCTGATAAAGCTGGCTTAATAATACCAGTTGTAATAACTGTATATCAAGACAGATCATTCAGCTTTATATTAAAAACTCCACCAGCTGCAGTTCTTATAAAGAAAGAATTAGGATTAGAAAGTGGATCAGGTGTTCCAAACAGAACTAAAGTTGGAAGCATCACTAAAGAGCAAGTAAGAAAAATTGCTGAATTAAAAATGCCAGACTTAAATGCTGCAACAATCGAAACTGCAATGAGCATGATCGAAGGTACTGCTAGAAGTATGGGTGTTACAGTAGTAGAATAATTTATTCAAATCGGTGGGAGGTAAAAACCGCTAATACCACGAAGGAGGATTATATTAATGGGAAAGAAATATATTGAAAGTTCAAAATTAATAGATAAGAATGCATTATATACTCCAGCAGAAGCTTTAGAGCTTGCTGTTAAAACTGCAAAAGCTAAATTCGATGAAACTATCGAATTACACGTAAGATTAGGTGTAGACCCAAGACATGCTGACCAACAAGTTAGAGGAGCTGTTGTTCTTCCACACGGAACTGGTAAAGATGTTAAAGTTTTAGTTTTCGCTAAAGGTGAGAAAGCTAAAGAAGCAGAAGCTGCAGGAGCAGATTTCGTTGGAGCTGACGAATTAGTGCAAAAAATACAAGGTGAAAACTGGTTCGATTACGATGTAGTAGTTGCTACTCCAGATATGATGGGTGTAGTTGGTAGATTAGGTAGAGTATTAGGACCTAAAGGTTTAATGCCAAACCCAAAATCAGGAACAGTTACATTTGACGTAGCTAACGCTATAAAAGAAATCAAAGCAGGTAAAGTTGAGTATAGAGTAGATAAGACTGCTATAGTTCACTGCCCAATAGGAAAGAAATCTTTCGGAACTGAGAAGTTAGTTGAAAACTTCAAAGCTTTAATGGATGCTTTAGTAAAAGCTAAACCAGCTGCTGCTAAAGGACAATACTTAAAATCAGTTTCAGTTTCAGCTACTATGGGACCTGGAGCTAAAGTTAACCCAGCTAAAGTTTTAGATTAATTTTAATAAAGTGCTTGACATAAGTTTAAGCTCATGTTAAAATAATTTTTGTTGAAAAAAGTGAATGAAAGTTTCCGTAGACAGTAGGTGCTGATCGGCATAACGTAGAACAACCTACCGAGGGCAATTATAGTGTATATAATAGTCTTCCTATGTCTACGGGAAGACTTTTCTTATTATATAAAGCAGTTAACTAAACTGTGAGGAGGTGGACACAGTGAACAAAAACAGACAATTAAAAGAAGCTAAAGTTGCAGAGATTAAAGAGAAATTAGAAAAAGCTCAATCAGTTGTACTTGCTAGCTACCAAGGTTTAACAGTAGAACAAGATACAAACTTAAGAAAGAACTTAAGAGAAGCAGGAATTGAGTACAAAGTTTACAAGAACACACTAGTTACTCTAGCTGCAAAAGAATTAGGTTTTGATGGAATAGTTGAATACTTAGAAGGTCCAGTTTCAATAGCTTTCGGTTACGAAGATGCTACTGCTCCAGCTAGAATCCTTAACGATTTCGCTAAGGAAAACAAAAAGCTTGAGTTAAAAGCTGCTATAGTAGAAGGAACAGTTTACAACAAAGAAGAAACTGAGAAACTTGCTGCTATACCTTCAAGAGAAGTTTTACTTGCAAAACTTCTTGGAAGTATCAAGTCACCATTATCAAACTTTGCATACTTATTAAGTGCAATTGCAGACAAGAAAGAAGAATCTGCTGAATAATTTATAAAAATAAAAGAAATTTAAAAAAACAGGAAAGAAAATTCGGAGGTGCGAATCATGACAAAAGAGCAAATCATAGAAGCTATAAAAGAAATGAGTGTTTTAGAATTAAACGAGTTAGTTAAAGCTTGTGAAGAAGAATTCGGAGTAAGCGCTGCTGCTCCAGTTGCTGTTGTAGGCGGAGCTGCTGCAGGTGCTGCTGCAGAAGAAAAATCAGAGTTTGACGTAGTATTAACTAATGCTGGTGCAAACAAAATAAAAGTAATCAAAGCAGTTAGAGAATTAACTGGATTAGGATTAAAAGAAGCTAAAGAAATAGTTGATGGAGCTCCTAAGACATTAAAAGAAGCTGTAGCTAAAGAAGAAGCAGAAGACATGAAAGCTAAATTAGCTGAAGTTGGAGCTGAAGTAGAGCTTAAGTAATTAAAGCTTAATTTTAAAATATTAAAAGAGGTACTGAGTAGTGCCTCTTTTTTTTAACTCAAGAGATTGAGAACTAAAAATAATTTAAAGTAAATTTTTTAAGAATATTGACAACGGGTATTGCCTATGATACCATAAGTAAATGTACTATTGTGTAATAGTATAAAGTTGAATATGAATTTTATGTATACTACAGGAAAAAATGGGTATACTAAAAAGATGATATTGTATGTAATCCGAAAGCATAGGTCCTTAGGGAAAGTATGCTTTTGGCTATTTTAGTTTATACAAGGGGTGAAAGTTGATGGTACATCCTGTCCAAGTTGGAAAAAGAACGAGAATGAGCTTTGCAAAAGTCAAAGACGTGGCTGAAATGCCAAACCTAATTGAAATTCAATTAGATTCTTACAAATGGTTTTTAGATGCAGGACTTTATGAAGTTTTTGATGATATTAATCCTATCTCAAACTTTACTGGAAATCTTGTGCTTGAGTTTGTAGGTTACACTCTAGATATGGATAACATAAAGTATTCAGTTGAAGAGTGTAAAGAAAGAGACACTACTTATGCTGCACCGCTAAAAGTAGCTGTAAGACTTCAAAACAAAGAAACTGGAGAAATAAAAGAACAAGAGGTATTTATGGGAGATTTCCCATTAATGACAGAGCAAGGAACTTTTATAATCAATGGTGCCGAAAGAGTTATTGTTTCTCAGTTAGTAAGATCTCCAGGTGTTTACTACAATTATAATGTAGATAAAACTGGTAAAAAGCTGTTTTCAGCAACAGTTATACCTAACAGAGGTGCATGGTTAGAGTATGAAACAGATTCAAATGATGTTATCTATGTAAGAATAGATAAAACAAGAAAACTTCCTATAAGTATATTAGGAAGAGCTATGGGCTTTGGAAGTGACCAAGAACTTTTAGAGTACTTTGGTGAAGAAGAACGATTCAAAGCTACAATAGAAAAAGATAATACTAAGACTAAGGAAGAAGCATTATTAGAAATCTATAAGAGATTAAGACCAGGTGAACCACCTACAGTTGATAGTGCCGTTAGTTTAATAGATTCTTTATTCTTCGACGCTAAGAGATACGACTTATCAAGAGTTGGTAGATACAAGTTTAATAAAAAACTTGCAATTGGTTTAAGAATAGCTAACCAAATAGCAGCAGAAGACATAGTAGATAGATTAACTGGTGAAGTTTTAGTTTCAAAAGGTGAAAAAATATCAAGAACTAAAGCTGAAGAAATTCAAAATAGAGGAATAAATTCAGTAGATGTTTTAGTTGAAGACAGAGTAATTAGAGTTATAGGTAATCACTTTGTAGATATACATAAGTGTGTGGACTTTGATATATCAGATTTAAATATCAGAGAATTAGTTCACTATCCAACATTAAGAGAAATCTTAGATAACTATTCTGATGAAGAAACTATAAAAGAAGAAATCAAAAAGAATATGACAAGACTTATTCCTAAGCACATAATCAAAGATGATATATTCGCTACAATAAGTTACCAAATCGGATTAGCTTATAACATTGGATATATTGATGATATAGATCACTTAGGAAACAGAAGATTAAGAAGTGTTGGAGAGCTTTTACAAAACCAATTTAGAATTGGTTTATCAAGAATGGAAAGAGTAGTTAAAGAGAGAATGACTATTCAAGACCAAGAAGCTATAACACCACAACAATTAATCAACATAAGACCTGTAGCAGCAGCTATAAAAGAATTCTTTGGAAGTTCTCAGTTATCACAGTTCATGGATCAAACAAATCCATTATCTGAGTTAACTCATAAGAGAAGATTATCAGCTCTTGGACCAGGAGGTCTTTCAAGAGAAAGAGCTGGTTTCGAAGTTAGAGACGTTCACCACTCTCATTATGGTAGAATGTGTCCTATCGAGACTCCAGAGGGACCAAACATAGGTCTTATCAACTCATTAGCTACATATGCTAAAGTTAATGAGTATGGATTTATCGAAACTCCTTATAGAGTTGTTGATAAAGAACAAGGAAGAGTAACAGGTGAAATAAGATATTTCACAGCTGATGAGGAAGACCAATACCTAGTAGCTCAGGCGAATGAACCATTAGATGAGAATGGATGCTTTATAGATAAAAAAGTAACTGTTAGAGATAAAGGTGAAGTATTAGTAGTTCCAAGCAAAGATGTTGATTTAATGGACGTTTCTCCAAGACAATTAGTATCTGTTGCAACAGCAATGATACCTTTCTTAGAGAACGATGACGCATCAAGAGCCCTAATGGGATCAAACATGCAACGTCAGGCAGTTCCATTATTAAAACCATATGCTCCAATAGTTGGTACTGGAATAGAGTACAAAGCAGCTGTAGACTCAGGAGTTCTTCCTAAGGCTAAAAATGCTGGAGAAGTAGTTTATGTAAGTGCTAATGAAGTAAGAGTTAAGAGAGAATTAGATGGTGGTGTTGATACTTATAGACTTCTTAAGTTCAAGAGAAGTAACCAAGGTACTTGTATAAACCAAAGACCAATAGTAGCTAAAGGTGATTGGGTACTTAAAGGTGAAGTATTAGCAGACGGACCTTCAACTGATTTAGGAGAAATAGCTTTAGGTAAAAACATAAGAATGGGATTCATTACTTGGGAAGGATATAACTACGAGGATGCTATGCTTATCTCAGAAGAGTTAGTTAGAGAAGACGTATTTACATCAATCCATATAGAAGAGTATGAATGTGAAGCTAGAGACACTAAGTTAGGACCAGAAGAAATAACTAGAGATATTCCAAACGTAAGTGAAGATGCTTTAAAAGATATAGATGAAAGAGGTATAATCAGAATCGGTGCTGAGGTAAGATCAGGAGATATTCTTGTTGGTAAAGTAACGCCAAAAGGAGAAACTGAGCTTACTGCCGAGGAAAGATTATTAAGAGCTATATTTGGTGAGAAAGCTAGAGAAGTAAGAGATACTTCTTTAAGAGTTCCACACGGGGAAGCCGGTATAATAGTTGATGTAAAAGTATTTACAAGAGAAAATGGAGATGATTTATCACCAGGAGTTAATGAACTTGTAAGATGTTACATCGCTCAAAAGAGAAAGATATCTGTTGGAGATAAGATGGCGGGTCGTCATGGTAATAAAGGGGTTATCTCAAGAGTATTACCAGAAGAAGATATGCCATTCTTACCAGATGGTAGACCACTTCAAATATGCTTAAACCCACTAGGGGTTCCATCACGTATGAACATCGGTCAGGTACTAGAGGTTCACTTAGGATGGGCTGCAAGTGCTTTAGGATGGCATATTGCAACACCTGTTTTCGATGGTGCAACAGAAAGTGATATAGAAGACTGCTTAGAAAAAGCTGGTTACAACAGAAATGGAAAAACAGTTTTAAGAGATGGTAGAACTGGTGAAGAGTTTGATAACACAGTAACTGTTGGTATCATGTACATCTTAAAACTTGCTCACTTAGTTGATGATAAGATCCATGCTAGATCAACAGGACCTTACTCATTAGTAACTCAACAGCCACTTGGTGGTAAGGCACAATTCGGAGGACAAAGATTCGGAGAGATGGAGGTTTGGGCATTAGAAGCATATGGTGCAGCTCATACTCTTCAAGAAATACTTACTGTTAAGTCAGATGATGTTGTAGGTAGAGTTAAAACTTACGAAGCTATTGTTAAAGGTGAAAATATTCCTGAACCAGGAGTGCCAGAATCATTTAAGGTTCTTATTAAAGAACTTCAAGCTTTATGCTTAGATGTTAAAGTTTTAAATGACAATAATCAAGAGGTTAAATTCAAAGAATTAGCTGAAGAAGATGAGGATATCGAAGTGTTAGAAGTTAACATGGAGGGTACTGAAGATTCAACAGAGGAAACTAAGGAAGAAAAAGGGGAAGCATACATCCCAGCAGAAGAAATTGAAGAAGAGATAGACTACGAAAACATAGACCTATTAGACTTCACAAGTGATTTAGACATAGAAGATGATTTTAACTAGGATATAAAGTGTTCCCTTACTCACACGAGTAAGGGGATATTTAAAAATTCACATTAAACTATGAAGGGAGGACACACCCTTGTTCGAATTAAATAATTTTGATGCTTTACAAATCGGGTTAGCATCTCCAGAACAAATTAGAGAGTGGTCTAGAGGAGAAGTAAAGAAACCTGAAACTATTAATTATAGAACATTAAAACCTGAGAGAGACGGATTATTCTGTGAAAGAATATTCGGACCTATAAAAGACTGGGAATGTCACTGTGGAAAATACAAAAGAGTTAGATATAAAGGTATTGTATGTGACAGATGTGGTGTTGAAGTAACTAAATCTAAAGTTAGAAGAGAGAGAATGGCTCACATTGAATTAGCTGCGCCTGTATCTCATATATGGTATTTCAAAGGAATACCTTCAAGAATGGGATTAATTCTTGATATGTCACCAAGAGCTTTAGAGAAAGTTCTATATTTTGCATCATATATAGTTATCGACCCAAAAGAAACTTCATTATTAAAGAAACAACTTCTTAATGAAAAAGAATATAGAGAAGCGTGTGACAAATATGGAGAAGAAAGCTTTATAGCTGGAATGGGTGCAGAAGCTGTTAAAACTTTATTATCAGAAATAGACTTAGAAAGAACTGCTGCTGAACTTAAGGAAGAGTTAAAGCAAAGTACAGGTCAGAAAAAAGTTAGAATAATAAGAAGATTAGAAGTTGTAGAATCATTTAAATCATCAGGAAATAAACCAGAGTGGATGGTAGTTGATGTAATACCAGTTATACCACCTGATTTAAGACCAATGGTTCAATTAGACGGAGGTAGATTTGCTACTTCAGATTTAAATGATTTATACAGAAGAGTTATAAATAGAAATAACAGACTTAAGAAGCTATTAGATCTTGGTGCTCCTGACATAATAGTTAGAAACGAAAAGAGAATGCTTCAAGAGGCTGTAGATGCTTTAATAGATAACGGTAGAAGAGGAAGACCAGTAACTGGTCCTGGAAACAGACCTCTTAAATCATTATCAGATATGCTTAAAGGTAAGCAAGGAAGATTCAGACAAAATCTTCTTGGTAAGAGGGTTGACTATTCAGGAAGATCAGTTATCGTTGTTGGACCTGAATTAAAAATGTATCAATGTGGTCTTCCAAAGGAAATGGCTTTAGAGCTATTCAAGCCTTTTGTTATGAAAAAATTAGTTGAAGACGGAGTTGCTCATAACATAAAGAGTGCTAAGAGAATGGTTGAAAGAGTAATGCCACAAGTATGGGATGTACTTGAAGAAGTTATCGCAGATCATCCAGTATTACTAAACAGAGCACCTACTCTACATAGATTAGGTATTCAAGCATTCCAACCAGTATTAGTTGAAGGTAGAGCTATAAAACTTCATCCACTTGTTTGTACAGCATATAATGCTGACTTCGATGGAGACCAAATGGCTGTTCACGTACCTTTATCAGTTGAAGCACAAGCTGAGGCTAGATTCTTAATGCTTGCTGCAGGTAATATAATGAAACCTTCTGATGGTAGACCAGTTTGTGTACCTACTCAGGATATGGTTCTAGGTTCATATTACTTAACAATGGATAAAGATGGAGCTAAAGGTGAAGGAAAATACTTCTCATCATTTGATGAAGTAATAATGGCTTACCAATTAAAAGAAGTTGATGTTCATGCTAAAATCAATGTTAAAATTTCTAAGGAAATAAACGGAGAGATTAAGTCAGGAATAATCAAAACAACTCCAGGATTTATAATTTTCAATGAATGTATACCTCAAGATTTAGGTTTCGTTAATAGAGAAAATCCTGAAGAAATGTTTAATTTAGAAATAGATTTCTTAATAACTAAGAAGTCATTAGGAAAAATAATAGATAAATGTTACTTAAAGCATGGTCCAACTAAGACTTCAATAATGCTTGATAACATAAAAGCTACAGGATATCACTATTCATCAATCGGAGCTGTTACAGTAGCTGCTTCAGACATGATAGTTCCTCAAAAGAAATACGAATTATTAAAAGAAGCTGATGAAACTGTAGATAAGATCGAAAAAATGTATAGAAGAGGTCTTATATCTGAAGATGAAAGATATGAAAGAGTTATAGAAAAATGGACTGAGACTACTGAAGAAGTTGCAGATACATTAATGAATAGTTTGGATAAATTTAACCCAATATTCATGATGGCAGATTCAGGAGCCAGAGGATCTAAGTCACAGATTAAACAGTTAGCTGGTATGAGAGGACTTATGGCGAGTCCATCAGGTAAAATCATCGAGTTACCAATCAGAGCATCATTCAGAGAAGGTCTTGATGTATTAGAATACTTTATATCTACTCACGGAGCTAGAAAGGGTAACGCCGATACGGCACTTAAGACTGCTGACTCAGGTTACTTAACAAGAAGACTTGTTGACGTAAGCCAAGATGTTATAGTAAGAGAGCACGACTGTGGAACTCAAAATGGTATTTACGTTGAAGAAATAAAAGAAGGTTCAGAAGTAGTTGAACAATTAGCTGAAAGATTAACAGGAAGATATACTGCTGAAGATGTTTTCCATCCAGAAACTGGAGAGCTTTTAGCTGCAAAAGATACTTATATGGATCCAATTTTAGCAGAAAAAATAGCTGATACTGGAATTCAAAAAGTAAAAATAAGATCAGTATTTACATGTGATTCTAAGGTTGGGGTATGTACTAAGTGTTATGGTATGAACATGGCTACATCATATAAAATTAATATTGGTGAAGCTGTTGGTATCGTAGCTGCCCAATCAATCGGAGAACCAGGAACACAGCTTACAATGAGAACATTCCATACAGGTGGAGTTGCCGGAGCGGATATAACTCAAGGTCTTCCAAGGGTTGAAGAGTTATTTGAAGCAAGAAAACCAAAAGGATTAGCAATCGTAAGTGAAGTTGCAGGTACTGTAAGAATAGAAGAAACTAAGAAGAAGAGAACAGTTTATGTTGTTACTGATTCAGGAGAAGAATATAGTTACGATATACCATTTGGATCAAGATTAAAAGTTAAAGATGGTGTAGCTATAGGAGCTGGAGATGAAATAACAGAAGGTTCAGTTAACCCACATGATATCATGAGCATTAAAGGTGTTGATGGTGCAAGAGAATACTTACTTTCAGAAGTTCAAAAAGTTTACAGACTTCAAGGGGTTGATATCAACGATAAGCACTTAGAAGTTGTTGTTAGACAAATGACTAGAAAGATTAAGATAACTGAGCAAGGTGATACTAATCTATTACCAGGTGTAATGATTGACATGTTCGATTTCAGAGCTGAAAATGAAAGAGTTGAAAGTTTTGGAGGAGAAAAAGCTCAAGGAGATATAGTTCTTCTTGGTATTACTAAAGCAGCTCTTGCTACAGATAGTTTCTTATCAGCAGCATCATTCCAAGAAACAACAAGAGTTCTTACTGATGCAGCAATCAAAGGAAAGATTGATCCTCTTGTTGGATTAAAAGAAAATGTTATAATTGGTAAGTTAATTCCAGCAGGTACAGGTATGATGAAATACAGATCATTAAAATTAAACACTGAAAGTAATAATCAAGAAGCTGAAACAATAATTGAGATTGAAGAATAAGATTAATTTTGTTGACAGTATTATTCTTAGATGATAAAATACAGTTTGTGTGATTAGCAAAGTACTAAGGGATTAACTTGTCTACATGATTATTTACAATGGAGGTAATCTTATGGTAGACAGACTTTTAGGAAAAAAAGTTATTGGCATAAAACAATCCACAAAAGCTATAAAAAACGGTGAAGGAAAAATTTTGTATGTTGCAAAGAATGCTAACGATAAAATGGTTGCTCCATTAGTGGAATTAGCGAAAAAATGTGGAATTGAAGTAAAACATGTTGAAAGCATGAAAATTTTAGGAGAAATGTGTGGTATAGATGTAAAGTCAGCTGCAACATTAATCTTAAATTAACGTGTTAACATCTAAAATTTATATAGATAGTTAAATAATTTATCAGGAGGTGAAAGTATGCCAACTATAAGCCAATTAGTAAGAAAAGGCAGAAAAACAGTAGCATCAAAATCAACTGCACCAGCTCTTAAAGAGTGTCCACAAAAAAGAGGAGTTTGTACTGTAGTTAAAACAACTACTCCTAAGAAACCTAACTCAGCGTTAAGAAAAATTGCTAGGGTAAGATTAACTAATGGATACGAAGTAACAGCTTACATTCCTGGTGTAGGCCACAACTTACAAGAGCATAGTGTTGTTCTTATAAGAGGTGGAAGAGTTAAAGACCTTCCTGGTGTTAGATACCACATAGTAAGAGGAGCTTTAGACTCAGCTGGAGTAGCTAACAGAATGCAAGGAAGATCAAAGTACGGTGCTAAGAAACCAAAGCAAAAGAAATAATTGTTGCTTAAACTTAGTTTAAGTGCTGTGTCTTCAAGTTTAGATATATAACTGTTCGAAGTTTTAATATAGATTATGAAGCAAGCACTTTACGACAATCGATTAAGTTGTGTCGAGTACCGATGAACTTAAACAAAAATTGTTAAGGAGGGAAGAAAAGTGCCAAGAAAAGGACATATTGCAAAAAGAGATGTATTACCAGATCCAGTGTACAATTCAAAAGTTGTTACTAAGTTAATAAATAACGTAATGGAAGATGGTAAAAAAGGAGTAGCACAAAAGATATGCTACGATGCTTTCCAAATAATCAGTGAGAAAACTGGCAGAGATGCTATGGAAGTTTTTGAGGAAGCAATGAACAACATAATGCCTTTATTAGAGGTTAAAGCTAGAAGAATAGGTGGTGCTAACTACCAAGTTCCAATAGAAGTAAGACCTGAAAGAAGACAGACTTTAGGATTAAGATGGCTTCTTGTTGCTTCAAGAAAAAGAGGCGAGAAGTACATGAGAGAAAGATTAGCTGGAGAATTAATGGATGCAGCTAACAATACTGGAGCAGCTGTTAAGAAGAGAGAAGATACTCATAAAATGGCTGAAGCTAATAAAGCATTTGCTCATTACAGATATTAATAAAATGGAACTGTTTTGGCTAAGAGCCAAAACAGTTTTGTTGAATTTAAAAACACTATACGTTGAGAGGAGGAGTCACAATGGCTAGACAATATCCGTTAGAGAAATTCCGTAACTTCGGAATAATGGCACATATAGATGCTGGTAAAACAACAACTACTGAGCGTATTCTTTTCTATACAGGAAGAAACCACAAAATAGGGGAAACTCATGATGGAGCTTCAACTATGGACTGGATGGCTCAAGAGCAAGAAAGAGGTATAACAATAACTTCTGCTGCTACAACTTGTTTCTGGAAAGGTTATGAGTTAAACATAATCGATACTCCAGGACACGTAGACTTCACAGTTGAGGTTGAAAGATCATTAAGAGTTCTTGATGGAGCTGTTACTGTTCTTGATGCTAAGAGTGGAGTTGAGCCACAAACTGAAACTGTTTGGAGACAGGCAGATAAGTACGGCGTTCCAAGAATGATATACGTAAACAAAATGGATGCTACAGGAGCTGACTACTACAACTGTATAAACACAGTTAGAGAAAGATTACAAGCTAATGCTGTTGCTATCCAAATTCCAATAGGTCAAGAAGATCAATTCCAAGGAATGGTTGACTTATTAATAAATAAAGCAATCATATTCAAAGATGACCTAGGAAAAGATATCGATGTAACTGATATCCCAGCTGATTTAGCTGATAAAGCAGAAGAATACAGAGCTGCTATGATAGAAGCTATAGCTGAAACTGATGAAGAGTTAATGATGAAATACTTAGAGGGTGAAGAATTAACTCTTGAAGAATTAAAAACAGCTTTAAGAAAAGCTACTATAAATAATGAAATAATCCCAGTTATCTGTGGATCATCATACAAAAACAAAGGTGTTCAACAAATGATCGATGGTGTTGTTGATTACTTACCATCACCATTAGATATACCTGCTGTTAAAGGTACTAACTTAGATGGAGAAGAAGAGACTAGAGAAGCTTCAGATGATGCTCCAATGTCAGCTTTAGCATTCAAAATCGCTACTGACCCATTCGTTGGAAGATTAGCATTCACAAGAGTTTACTCAGGAGTTTTAGAAAGCGGTTCATATGTATTAAACTCAACTAAGGGTAAAAAAGAAAGAATCGGAAGACTTGTTAAGATGCACGCTAACTCAAGAGAGGAAGTTGAATCATTAGAAGCTGCTGAATTAGGAGCTGTAATAGGTCTTAAAAACACAACTACTGGAGATACTTTATGTGCAGAGTCAGCTCCAATAATACTTGAAAAAATGGAATTCCCAGAGCCAGTTATATCTATAGCTATCGAGCCAAAGACAAAAGCTGGTCAAGAAAAAATGGGTATAGCTTTATCAAAGCTTGCTGAAGAGGATCCAACTTTCAAAACTTGGACTGATCAAGAAACAGGTCAAACTATCATAGCGGGTATGGGTGAGCTTCACTTAGATATCATCGTAGATAGATTACAAAGAGAATTCAAAGTAGAGTGTAACGTAGGTGCTCCTCAAGTTGCTTACAAAGAAACTATCAAGAAGGCTGTTGAAGCTGAAGCTAAGTTCGCTAGACAATCTGGTGGTAGAGGACAATACGGACACTGTAAGATAGAAATGATACCAACTGAAGGTGAATATGAATTCGAAAATGCTATCGTTGGAGGAGCTATTCCAAGAGAATACATTCCTGCAGTAGATAACGGAATCAGAGAAGCTTCAGAAAGCGGTATAATAGCTGGATACCCAGTTATAAACTTCAAAGTAAGATTATTTGATGGATCATACCATGACGTTGACTCATCAGAAATGGCATTCAAAATAGCTGGATCTATGGCATTCAAAAACGCTATGGCTAAAGCTGATGCTGTATTACTTGAGCCTATAATGAAAGTTGAAATAACTGTACCAGAAGAGTATATGGGAGACGTTATAGGAGATGTTAACTCAAGAAGAGGTAGAATGGAAGGAATGGACTCAAGAAATGGTGCACAAATCATAAGAGCATTCATCCCACTATCAGAAATGTTTGGATACGCAACTGCATTAAGATCAAGAACTCAAGGTAGAGGAACTTATGCAATGGAATTTGATCACTATGATGACGTTCCAAAGAGCATCCAAGAAGAAGTTGCAGGTAAAAAAAATAAATAATTAAAGAAGCTTTAAAAGCTTCTTTAATACATAAATGTATATAATATTTCAAAATTAAAGGAGGAATTTGCAATGTCAAAAGCAAAATTTGAAAGAAGCAAACCACACGTTAACATTGGAACAATCGGTCACGTAGACCACGGTAAAACAACTTTAACAGCAGCTATAACAACAGTTTTAGCACAAGCTGGTGGAGCAGAAGCATTCAAATACGATGAAATAGATAAAGCTCCAGAAGAAAAAGAAAGAGGAATCACAATCAACACAGCTCACGTTGAGTACGAAACAGCTAACAGACACTACGCTCACGTTGACTGTCCAGGACATGCTGACTACGTTAAAAACATGATCACTGGAGCAGCTCAAATGGACGGAGCTATCTTAGTTTGTTCAGCAGCTGATGGTCCAATGCCTCAAACAAGAGAGCATATCTTATTATCATCAAGAGTTGGAGTTGACCACATCGTAGTATTCTTAAACAAAGCAGATATGGTTGACGACGAAGAATTATTAGAATTAGTTGAAATGGAAGTTAGAGAGTTATTAAGCGAGTACAACTTCCCAGGAGACGACATTCCAGTAATCAAAGGATCAGCTTTAGTAGCATTAGAAAACCCAACTGATGAAGCTGCAACAGCTTGTATCAGAGAGTTAATGGATGCTGTAGATAGCTACATCCCAACACCAGAAAGAGCAACAGATAAGCCATTCTTAATGCCAGTAGAGGACGTATTCACAATCACTGGTAGAGGAACAGTTGCAACAGGAAGAGTTGAAAGAGGAGTTCTACATGTAGGAGACGAAGTAGAAGTAATCGGATTAACTGAAGAAAGAAGAAAAACAGTTGTAACAGGAATCGAAATGTTCAGAAAGTTATTAGATGAAGCACAAGCTGGAGATAACATCGGAGCATTATTAAGAGGTATCCAAAGAACAGACATCGAAAGAGGTCAAGTTTTAGCTCAAGTTGGAACAATCAACCCACACAAAAAATTCGTAGGTCAAGTATACGTACTTAAAAAAGAAGAAGGTGGAAGACATACTCCATTCTTCGATGGATATAGACCACAATTCTACTTCAGAACAACAGACGTTACAGGATCAATCAAATTACCAGAAGGAATGGAAATGGTTATGCCTGGAGACCACATCGATATGGAAGTTGAATTAATCACTGAAATCGCTATGGATGAGGGATTAAGATTCGCTATCAGAGAAGGTGGAAGAACTGTAGGTTCAGGAGTTGTTACTTCAATAATCGAGTAATTCTAACTTTTTAGAAAAGCTTAAATATAAATTTTAAAATAGTACCGATGAACAACGGGAGTTTATGCTGAGTTAAACCTAACTTACGTTCTTAGCGCAAAAGAGTGTACTTAAGGATTAATAAAGAAAAATTTCTAATATATAGACGTATATATTAGAAAGCTCTTAAGAATCAGGACTTAATGCGCAATAGTTTTTGATTTTGAAAGAGAGTTCATTAAAAGGCCTGTAAAGAGAGAGGAATTTCCTCTCTCTTTTATTTTTTTTAATAATATATTGATTTTATAAAAAAATTAAATATAATATAATTAGAATTTTTTTTTGTGGCAAAAATAATAATATGAATTTTTTTGTTAGGAATAAAATTCTTGTTGAAAAATTTTTTGAATAGTATATTATTAATATTAGTGTTTTATTTTTTTTGGACGGTTTTAAGGTCAAAAAGTATAAAAATGTATATGCTAAAACTTCTAAAAAAATACTTGAAAAAACATAATATACATAGTATAATGAAGAAGTTGTAAAGCGAACAGCGATGAATCAAGAGGTTGCCGGACTTCCGGGGAATTCTTGATGAGCATGTTAGGATCTAGAATCCAACGACAGGGGTTAGGTAAATATGTTTAAAGTGTGAAACACCAGGGACAGTTTACACAATACTTACTGTTGTGCGTTAGAAGTAAAGCGTACATGAAAAGGAGGGAAACCAAATGTCAAAACAAAAAATAAGAATAAGATTAAAAGCATTTGATCATACAATATTAGATCAATCAGCTGAAAAAATTGTTGAAACTGCTAAGTCAACAGGAGCAAAGGTTGTTGGACCAGTTCCACTACCAACTGAAAAAGATGTTATAACAATCTTAAGAGCTGTACATAAGTACAAAGACTCTAGAGAGCAGTTCGAAGTAAGAACTCATAAGAGATTAATAGACATCGTTAATCCATCACCAAAAACTGTTGATGCATTAATGAGATTAAACTTACCAGCAGGTGTTGATATCGAAATAAAACTTTAATAGTTTATTTAGATTGAATTAAGAGATTGAACTGTTATGATTGCAGAGGCAATCCGCTAATACGTTTAGGAGGTGTAACCACATGAAAAAAGCTATCATAGGTAAAAAGGTTGGAATGACTCAAATATTCGATGAGAATGGTAGAGTAATCCCTGTAACTGTAGTTGAAGCTGGTCCATGTGTTGTAGTTCAAAAGAAAACAGTTGAAACTGATGGATATGACGCAATACAAGTTGGATTCGGTGAGTTAAGAGAAAAATTAGTTAACAAACCAAGAAAAGGACATTTCGCTAAAGCAGGTGTTTCTTTAAGAAGAACTTTAAAAGAGTTCAGAATGGAAGATGTTGCTAGTTACAATGTTGGAGACGAAATAAAAGTTGACACATTTGAAATTGGAGATAAAGTAGACGTATCAGGAGTTTCTAAAGGTAAGGGATTCCAAGGTACAATTAAAAGATGGAATGCTAGTAGAGGACCAATGTCTCACGGTTCTAAATTCCACAGAGCACCAGGTTCAATGGGAGCTGCTTCAGACCCATCAAGAACTTTCAAGAACAAGAGAATGCCTGGACATATGGGAGCTAAGAACACTACAGTTCTTAACTTAGAAGTTGTTAAGATAATGCCTGAAAAGAACATAATCTTAATCAAGGGTGGAATCCCAGGTCCAAATAAAGGCACAGTAGTTATAAGAAACAGCGTTAAGGCTTAATTTCTGTAGAAAGGAGGAAGCGTAATGCCTAAAGTAGGTTTATTTAATAAAGAAGGACAACAAGTTGGAGATATCCAATTAAACGAGCAAGTATTTGGAGTTGAAGTAAACAAATATGCTTTACACCAAGTAGTAGTAGCTCAATTAGCTAACAAGAGACAAGGTACTCAATCAGCTAAAACAAGATCTGAGGTAAGAGGAGGCGGAATCAAGCCTTGGAGACAAAAAGGAACAGGTAGAGCAAGACAAGGTTCTATCAGAGCGCCTCAATGGATCAAAGGTGGAGTTGTATTTGCACCAAAACCAAGAGATTACAGAATGTCAATACCAAAGAGCATGAAGAAAGTAGCTATGACTTCTGCTTTAACTAGCAAAGTTGCAGATATGGTTGTTTTAGAAGACTTAACTTTCGAAGCTCCAAAAACTAAGGAAGCAGTTAAAATGTTAAATGCTTTTGAAGCTAAGAAGACATTAATAATAACAGCTGAAGTTAATGAAAATGTATATAAATCAGCTAGAAACATCGAAGGTGTAACAGTTATGCCTGTTAACAACATCAATGTTTATGATTTATTAAACTGCAAAACATTAATGATAACTAAAGAAGCTGTAAACAAAATTGAGGAGGTGTACGCATAATGAAGTTAACAAGCCATGATATAATCAGAAAACCAGTTATAACTGAGAAGAGTATGGCAGCTATGGCTGAAAATAAATACACCTTCATAGTTCATATGGCAGCTAACAAAGTACAAATAAAGAGAGCTGTAGAAGAAGTTTTCAACGTAAAAGTTGCTGACGTTAAGACTATGAGATTCGAAGGAAAAACTAAGAGAGTTGGAGTTCATATCGGAAAAAGAGCTGACTTCAAAAAAGCTGTTATAACTTTAGCAGAAGGTAGCAGCATTGAGTTCTTCGAAGGAATGCAATAATAAAAAGCAGGTATTGGTTGAAGGCCAGATAAGCTATAAGAAGGAGGGACAATAATGGCACTTAAAAAGTTTAACCCAACTACACCATCAAGAAGACAAATGACTATGCCAACATTTGAAGAAGTTACTACAAATGCACCTGAAAAGTCACTTCTTGTTTCTTTAAAGAAAACTGGTGGTAGAAACGCACAAGGTAAAATAACTGTTAGACACCATGGTGGTGGAGCTAAGAGAAAATATAGAATAATAGATTTTAAAAGAAATAAGGATGGAATCCCAGCAAAAGTTGCTACAGTAGAGTACGATCCAAACAGATCAGCTTACATAGCACTTGTTGTTTACGCTGATGGAGAGAAGAGATACATACTTGCTCCTGTAGGTTTAAAAGTAGGAGATACAGTTGTATCAGGACCAGAGGCTGATATCAAGCCAGGTAACGCTCTTCAATTAAAGCACATGCCAGTAGGTACTTTTGTTCACAACATAGAGTTACAAGCTGGAAAAGGTGGCCAAATGGTAAGATCAGCAGGTACTTCAGCTCAGTTAATGGCTAAAGAAGGAAACTATGCTACATTAAGATTACCATCAGGCGAAATGAGATACGTAAGAATAGAATGTAAAGCTACTGTTGGAACAGTATCAAACACAACTCATGAGATCGTAAATATCGGTAAAGCTGGTAGAAAGAGACACATGGGATGGAGACCAACAGTTAGAGGTTCTGTAATGAACCCTTGCGATCACCCTCACGGTGGTGGAGAAGGTAGATCTCCTATCGGTAGACCAAGTCCAGTTACTCCATGGGGTAAACCAGCACTTGGATACAAAACTAGAAAGAACAAAAAATACTCAGATAGATTCATCATTAAGAGAAGAAACGCTAAATAGTTTGGAGAGAATTAAATATTCTCTTCACAGTTTGGCGGCATAATTAAGTTTATGAAGGGAGGAAATTCTAGTGAGTAGATCAATTAAGAAAGGACCTTTCGTGCATGCAGGTCTTTTAAAGAAAATAGAAGAAATGAACCAAAATGGAGATAAGAAAGTTATCAAAACTTGGTCAAGAAGCTCAACTATATTCCCACAAATGATAGGCCATACAATAGCTGTTCATGATGGAAGAAAACATATCCCAGTTTATGTTACAGAAGATATGGTTGGACATAAATTAGGAGAATTCGTTTTAACAAGAACTTTCAAAGGTCATATTAAAAACGAAAAAACATCAAAGAGAAAATAATAGTATCCGGGAAAGGAGGATCTTTAGATGGAAGCTAAAGCTATAGCTAAATATGTAAGAATGTCTCCAACTAAAGTAGGAGTTGTTCTTGATTTAATAAGAGGAAAGAACGTAAACGAAGCTTTCGCAATTTTAAAATATACTCCAAGAGATGCCGCTGAGGTTATAAACAAAGTTTTAAAATCAGCAGTAGCTAATGCGGAGAACAATCATGAGTTAGATGCAAACAGATTATTTGTTGCAGAAGCACATGTAGGTCATGGACCAACTTTAAAAAGATTCAGACCAATGGATCATGGTAAAGCATTCAGAATAAACAAGAGAACAAGTCACATAACACTTGTTGTTAAAGAAAGAGCTTAATAAGGTAAGGAGGGAAAAGCATGGGACAAAAAGTACATCCTCACGGACTAAGAGTTGGTGTAATTAAAGATTGGGATGCAAAATGGTATGCTGATAAGAAAAAT
This sequence comes from Clostridium perfringens, assembly GCA_034421775.1. Lineage (GTDB taxonomy): Bacteria > Bacillota > Clostridia > Clostridiales > Clostridiaceae > Sarcina > Sarcina perfringens_B. The sequence continues at coordinate 57,547 of WNVL01000005.1, forward strand.
TTTGCTGACAATTTAATAGAAGACCAACAAATAAGAAAATTCATAAAGAAAGAACTTTTCTCAGCTGGAATCGCTAAGATTGAAATCGAAAGATCAGCTAAGAGAATTAAGTTAAATATACACACAGCTAAGCCAGGAGTAATCATCGGAAAAGGTGGTTCAGGAATCGAAAGATTAAAAGCTAGCTTAAAAAATATAATAGCTGAGAAAAATGTTTTAATAAACATTGTTGAGGTTAAGAACGCTGAAACTAACGCTCAATTAATGGCTGAAAACATTGCTGCTCAATTAGAAAAAAGAATATCATTCAGAAGAGCTATGAAGCAAACTATCCAAAGAGCAATGAAAGCTGGCACATTAGGTGTTAAAACTGCTTGTTCAGGTAGATTAGGTGGAGCTGAAATAGCAAGAACTGAGCAATACAATGAAGGAACAATCCCACTACAAACAATAAGAGCTGACATCGACTATGGATTTGCTGAAGCTGATACAACTTACGGTAAAATCGGTGTTAAAGTGTGGGTTTACAATGGAGAAGTTCTTCCAACTAAAAAAGTTGAGAAAAAGGAAGAAGCTAACGCATAATAGGATGCACTAAGAAAGGAGGAATATAACATGTTAATGCCTAAAAGAGTTAAACATCGTAAGGTACAACGTGGTAGAATGAAAGGTAAGGCAACTAGAGGAAACTTTCTAGCTTACGGAGATTTCGGAATCCAAGCTACAACTTGTGGATGGATCACTAGTAACCAAATAGAAGCTGCGAGAATAGCTATCAATAGATATATAAGAAGAGGCGGAAAGCTTTGGATAAAAATATTCCCAGACAAACCTGTAACTGAGAAACCAGCTGAAACAAGAATGGGTTCAGGTAAAGGTTCAGTTGAATACTGGGTAGCAGTAGTTAAACCAGGTAGAGTTTTATTTGAATTATCTGGAGTTGATGAAGAGAAAGCAAGAGAAGCTATGAGACTTGCTTCACACAAACTTCCTGTAAAGACTAAGTTCGTTACAAGAAGAGATTTTGAGGAAATGGGTGGTGAAGAATAATGAAAGCTAGAGAGTTAAAAGAACTAAGAACAAGCAATCCTCAAGATTTAATAAAGAAATTAGGAGACCTTAAAGCTGAGTTATTCAATTTAAGATTCCAATTAGCTACAGGTCAATTAGAAAACCCAATGAGAATCAGAGAAGTAAAAAAATCAATAGCTCAAATCAAAACAATCATAAGAGAAGAAGAGTTAAAGATTGAGCAGTAATCCTGAAAGGAGGTAACCGCTGTGGAAAGAAATTTAAGAAAAAAGAGATTAGGTAGAGTTGTTTCTGATAAAATGGATAAGACTATCGTTGTTGCGGTTGAAACAAAGGTTAGACATCCACTATACGGAAAAACTGTTAACAGAACAACTAAGTTCAAAGCTCATGATGAAAATAATGAGGCTAGATTCGGAGATAGAGTTCTTATAATGGAAACTAGACCATTATCTAAAGATAAGAGATGGAGACTTGTTGAGATAGTAGAGAAAGCAAAATAGTTTTCTAAAGTCTGAAAGGAGGTTAATTTCATGATACAACAACAAACCTTACTAAAGGTTGCTGATAACTCAGGTGCAAAAGAAATAATGTGCATAAGAGTTTTAGGCGGATCTAAAAGAAAATTCGGAAATATCGGAGATGTAATAGTTGCTAGCGTTAAAAGTGCAACACCAGGCGGAGTTGTTAAAAAAGGAGACGTTGTTAAAGCAGTTATTGTAAGATCAGTAAGAGGACTAAGAAGAGCTGACGGTTCATACATCAAGTTTGATGAAAATGCAGCTGTAATAATAAAAGATGATAAGCAACCAAGAGGAACTCGTATCTTTGGACCAGTTGCTAGAGAGCTAAGAGATAATGAGTTCAATAAAATCTTATCATTAGCACCAGAAGTTCTATAATAAACGATTAGGAGGTGGCTAAGATGAAGGTACATGTTAGAAAGAACGACACAGTAGTAGTTATATCAGGTAAAGATAAAGGAAAAACTGGTGAAGTTTTAAGAGTAATTCCTAAGACTGGTAAAGTAGTAGTTAAAGGAGTTAACTTAGTTAAAAAGCATCAAAAACCTAATAGACAAAACATGCAAGGTGGAATAATAGAAATGGAAGCTGCAATAAACAGCTCAAAAGTTATGTTATTCTGTGAAAAATGCAAAAAGGCTACAAGAATAAGCCATAAGTTATTAGAAGACGGTGCAAAAGTAAGAGTATGTAAGAAGTGTGGAGAAACATTCTAAAATTTGAAAGGAGGTACTTTACGTGAATAGACTTCAAGAAAGATATGAAAAAGAAGTAGTTCCAGCTATGATGGAAAAGTTCGGATACAAAAACATAATGCAAGTTCCTAAAATAGAAAAAGTTGTTATAAACATGGGAGTAGGAGAAGCTAAAGACAATCCTAAGGTTCTAGAATCAGCTGTTAGTGATTTACAAATAATCGCTGGACAAAAGCCTGTATTAACAAGAGCTAAAAAGTCAGTTGCTAACTTCAAAATAAGAGAGAACATGGCTTTAGGATGTAAAGTTACTTTAAGAAAGACTAATATGTACGAATTCGTAGATAAATTAGTTTCAATAGCTTTACCTAGAGTAAGAGACTTCAGAGGAGTTTCAGCTAAAGCATTTGATGGAAGAGGAAACTACTCATTAGGAATTAAGGAACAATTAATATTCCCAGAAATCGAGTATGATAAAGTAGATAAAGTAAGAGGAATGGATATAATCTTCGTTACTAGTGCTAACACAGACGAAGAAGCAAGAGAATTATTAAGATTCCTTGGAATGCCATTCGCTCAATAATAAGGAGGGGATACGCATGGCTCGTAAGGCAATGATCGAAAAATGGAAAAAAGAACCTAAATACAAAACTAGAGCGTATACTAGATGTAGATTATGTGGAAGACCACATTCTGTATTAAAGAAATTCGGAATTTGCCGTATCTGCTTCAGAGAATTAGCTTACAAAGGTGAAATTCCTGGATGTAGAAAGGCAAGCTGGTAATATAACTAGTAGAATGAAAGGAGGCACAATATAATGGTTATGACAGATCCTATCGCAGACTTACTAACTCGTGTGAGAAACGCGAACTCAGTAAGACACGAAGTTGTTGAAGTACCTTCTTCAAGTGTTAAGAAGGCTATCGTAAATATATTATTACAAGAAGGTTATCTTAAAGGAGTAGAGGAATACAACGATGGTGTAGTTCCTATGATGAGATTAACTTTAAAGTACGGAGCAAACAATGAAAGAGTTATAACTGGTTTAAAGAGAATATCAAAACCAGGTTTAAGAGTTTACTGCAAGAAAGATGAAGTTCCTAGAGTATTAAACGGATTAGGTATCGCTTTAATATCAACTTCAAAAGGATTAGTAGTTGACAGAGAAGCTAGAAAATTAGGATTAGGCGGAGAAGTTATCTGCTACGTTTGGTAATTTTTTAGATTGAGAAAATAACATAGATTTAAATAGATTGAAGCAAAGAGATGAATTAAAAAAATAAGGACCAAATTCACAGGAGGTGCGCATTATGTCAAGAGTAGGTAAAATGCCTATAGCTATCCCTGCTGGAGTAACTGTTACTGTAACACCAGAGAACGTTGTTACAGTAAAAGGCCCTAAGGGTGAGTTAGTTAAAGCTATGCACAAAGACATTAATATAGCTGTAGAAGATGCTCAAGTAGTTGTTACTAGACCAAGTGACGTTAAAGAACACAGAGCACTTCACGGATTAACTAGAGCTTTACTTAACAACATGGTTGTTGGAGTAAGCCAAGGTTTCTCAAAAACTTTAGAATTAAACGGAGTTGGATACAGAGCTCAATTACAAGGAAAGAAACTTGTTATGAACTTAGGATATTCACATCCAGTAGAAGTTGAAGCTGTTGAAGGAGTTGACTTCAAGTTAGACGGAACAACTAAAGTTATCGTTGAAGGTATCGATAAAGAAAAAGTTGGAGCAGTTGCTGCTAACATCAGATCATGGAGAAAACCTGAACCATACAAAGGTAAAGGAATCAAGTACTCTGATGAAGTTATAAGAAGAAAAGAAGGTAAAACTGGTAAATAATAAATACTAATATAGAAAGGAGTGAACCTTATGTTCAAAAAGGCAGACAGAAAAGAAGCAAGAGAAAGACGTCACCTAAGAGTTCGTAAGAAGGTATTCGGAACTCCAGAAAGACCAAGATTATCTGTATATAGAAGTGAAAAGAACATATATGCTCAAATAATAGACGACGTTAATGCTGTTACTTTAGTAGCTGCTTCAAGCTTAGATAAAGCTATCGAAGTTAAAGGAAGCAACAAAGAAGCTGCTAAATTAGTTGGAGAATTAGTTGCTAAAAGAGCTATAGAAAAAGGAATAAATGATGTAGTATTCGACAGAGGTGGATACGTATATCACGGAAGAGTTGAGGCTTTAGCTAGCGGAGCAAGAGAAGCCGGATTAAAATTCTAATCTACAAGGAGGGGAAATACATGAGAATCGATCCTAGCACACTAGACCTTAAAGAAAAGGTTGTTAGTATAAGCAGAGTTACTAAGGTTGTTAAGGGTGGTAGAAACTTCAGATTCAGTGCGTTAGTTGTTGTTGGAGACGAGAACGGACACGTTGGTGTTGGAACTGGTAAATCTATCGAAATCCCTGAAGCAATAAGAAAAGGAATAGAAGATGCTAAGAAAAACTTAGTAGAAGTTTCAATAGTTGGAACTACTGTTCCTCATGAAATACACGGAAAATTCGGTACAGGAGATGTACTTATAATGCCAGCTACTGAAGGTACAGGAGTTATAGCTGGAGGTCCTGCAAGATCAGTTCTTGAGTTAGCAGGATTAAAGGATGTTAGAGCTAAATCATTAGGTTCAAACAACCCAAGAAACATGGTAAAAGCAACTATCAACGGATTAGCTAGCTTAAGAACAGCTGAAGATATAGCTAAATTAAGAGGAAAATCTGTTGAAGAGATATTAGGTTAGGAGGGATAGCGATGCTAAAGGTAACATTAGTTAAAAGCTTAATTGGTAGAAAAAAAGACCATATCGCTACTGCACATGCCCTTGGACTTAGAAAAATAGGTAAAACAGTAGAGCATGAGGAAACTCCTCAAATAAAAGGTATGATAAACAAAGTTAGTTATCTACTAAAAGTTGAAGAAGCATAATTAAATAGAGCGTTAGAGGAGGTGTAATAATATATGAAACTTCATGAATTAAGACCAGCAGCTGGTAGTAAATCAGCTCCAAAAAGAGTTGGTAGAGGTACTGGTTCAGGATTAGGAAGAAATGCCGGAAAAGGTGAAAAAGGTCAAAATGCTAGATCAGGTGGTGGAGTTAGACCTGGATTTGAAGGTGGTCAGATGCCATTATACAGAAGACTTCCTAAAAGAGGATTCACTAACCCATTTACAAAACATTTTGTAACAATCAATGTTGATAGATTAAACATATTCGATAATGGAACAGAAGTTACTCCAGAATTACTATTAGAAAAAAGAGTAGTAAGTAAACTAATGGACGGAGTTAAGATCTTAGGAAATGGAAACATAGAAAAGAACTTAACTATCGCAGGTTGCAAGTTATCAAAGCAAGCAGCTGAAAAAATAGTTGCAGCTGGAGGAAAAGTTGAGGTGAAATAATCGTGCTATCAACCCTACGTAATGCCTGGAAGGTTCAAGATTTAAGAAAAAAAATAATTTGGACTGTATTCTTAATAGCAATTTTCAGGATGGGAAGTTATATTCCTGTTCCTGGAATTGATACAGATAGTCTGAAAGCTTTAACACAATCAGGAAGCTTAGTAAGCTTCTATGATTTAATTTCTGGTGGTTCTTTTAGTAGATTTAGTATATTCGCTTTAGGTGTTGTGCCATACATTAATGCTTCAATCATTATGCAGCTTTTAACAGTTGCAATTCCTAAATTAGAGCAATTATCTAAAGAGGGAGATGACGGAAGAAAGAAAATCCAAAAGATAACTAGATATGCTTCAATTGTTATTGGAGCAATTACAGCTTATGGAACTTATGTGATAATTAACAATGTAGGTGCACTTAAGAGCACTTCTCCAGTTAGTATGTTCTTAATATTACTAACATTAATAGTAGGATCAACTTTCTTAATGTGGTTAGGAGATCAAATTACTGTTAAGGGAGTAGGAAATGGTACTTCTTTGATAATATTTGCAAATATATTATCAAGTTTACCAATGACTGGTTATCAAATATATAACTTAAGTAAGATAGGTAAAATAAATATTGTTGAAGTAGCATTATTTATTTTCTTTACATTAGCTTTATTAGCAGGTGTAATTTACTTATCATTAGCTGAAAGAAGAATTACTGTACAATATGCAGGTAAAGCCGTAGGTAATAAAATGATGAAGGGACAATCAACTCATATTCCATTAAGTATTATTGGAACAACTGTTATAGCAATAATTTTTGCTATGTCTGTTATGAGTTTCCCAACAACTATAGCTCAATTCTTTCCAAAAGCTGGATGGTCACAATGGATTACAGGATCTTCTTACAGTCCTTTCAATGCGAAGACTTGGATGTATCCAGTATTATATGCATTACTGACTATATTCTTTACTTGGTTCTATACTCAAATAACATTTAAGCCAGATGAAATGGCTGAGAATATGCATAAATCATCAGGTTTCATTCCTGGAATAAGACCTGGTAAACCAACAGAGATTTATTTAGAGAAAGTATTAAATAGAATTTCAATGTTTGGTGGATGTTTTGCTGCATTTATAGCAGTAGTTCCTATTTTAGTTGCAAACTATACTCCATTTGAAGGAATACAGTTTGGAGGAACATCACTGTTAATCTTAGTTTCAGTTTCATTAGAAATAATGAGACAATTAGAATCTCAATTAACAATGAGACATTACCAAGGATTCTTAAAATAGAAATACAAGTTATGGAGATGATGCCCGTGAAGATAGTTTTATTAGGTCCTCCTGGAGCAGGAAAAGGAACACAGGCAAAATCAATTAGTAATAGATATTCAATTCCTCATATATCTACTGGAGATATTTTTAGAAAAAATATTTCTGAGAATACTCCTTTAGGTATTGAGGCTAAAACATACATGGATAATGGACAGTTAGTTCCAGATGAAGTAACTATAAACATGGTAAAAGATAGACTTCAGCAAGATGATTGTAAAAATGGATATCTGTTAGATGGTTTCCCAAGAACAGTTCATCAAGCAGAAGCTTTAGATAACTTCTTAACTGAAAGAGAGGAGTCAATAGACACAGCTCTTTTAATAGAAGTACCTAAAGAATTCATACTTGAAAGAATGACAGGAAGAAGAGTTTGTCCTTCATGTGGAGCAAGTTATCACATAAAGTTTAATCCACCAGCTAATGATGGAAAGTGTGATCTTTGCGGATCAGATGTTATACAAAGAAAAGATGACACTGAGGAAACAGTGAAAGAAAGACTTGATGTGTACGAAAATCAAACACAACCATTAATTGATTTTTATAAAAACAAAAAGCAACTTTCAGTAGTAGATGGAACACAAGCAATAAACGAGGTCTTTGAGAGTATCTGTAAAATATTAGGGAGCGACAAGTAATGATAATTCTTAAGAATGAGAATGAAATCGACCTAATGAGGAAAGCAGGGAAGCTTCTTGGAGAAACACTTAACCTGCTTAAGGAGAAAGTAAGACCTGGTATTACTACTACGGAATTAGATAGAATAGCTGAAGAGTTTATAACTAAGCATGGAGCTACACCATCCTTTAAAGGATTGTATGGTTTCCCAGCTTCATTATGTATATCTGTTAATAATCAAGTAATTCATGGTTTCCCAGGAAGTTATGAATTAAAAGATGGAGACATTGTTTCTATTGATTGTGGAGTTTGTCTAAATGGATTTCACAGTGATGCTGCTAGAACTTTTGGTGTTGGTAATATATCAGAAGAAGCGAAAAAGCTTATTAGGATTACTGAAGAGTCCTTTTTTAAAGGAATAGAGAAGGCATATGTAGACAATAGATTAACGGATATTTCTAATGAGATACAGCAATATGTTGAAGCCAATGGATTTTCTGTTGTTAGAGACTTTGTAGGACATGGAATTGGCCGAAAAGTACATGAAGATCCTGAAGTTCCTAATTTCGGTAGACCAGGCAGAGGTCCAAAGTTAATGGCTGGAATGGTATTAGCTATTGAACCAATGGTAAACATGGGATCATATAGAGTCAAGACTTTAGATGATGGCTGGACAGTAATAACAGCAGATGGGAAACTTTCTGCACATTACGAAAATACAGTTGCAATTTTACCTAATGGTCCTGAAATATTAACACTTGTAAAATAGTTTTAATATATATTGCTTAGTTATAAATTAACATTTGCCTATAAGGAATTTGTAGTTTATGACTAAGGTAATCTTTGAGGTGGATAAGTTGCAAGAAACTCACTTAATTGGTAGATTAGTTACTTCAAATGCAGGCAGAGATATAGGAAAATCATATATTGTGATTGGAGTGGTAGATGAGTATCTACTAGTAGCAAATGGAGCAACTAAGACCATTAAAATGCCAAAAAAGAAAAAAATAAAACATGTAGTGCTTACTGAGATATTGGATGACGAGTTAAAATCATGTATAATATCAAGGGATAAGAATGTAAATCTTAAAATTAAAAGATTTTTAAAGCTTAATCGCACTAACAAGGAGGTTTGATTACCTTATGTCAAAAAGTGATATAATTGAAATGCAAGGTACGGTTTTAGAATCCCTACCAAATGCAATGTTTGAAGTTGAATTAGAGAGTGGGCATAAAATATTAGCTCATATCTCAGGAAAGTTAAGAATGAACTTCATAAGAATTTTACCAGGAGATAAGGTTACTGTGGAACTTTCACCATATGATCTTACAAGAGGTAGAATTACATGGAGAGCAAAATAAGGAGGGTTAGCGATGAAAGTAAGACCATCAGTTAAGCCTATTTGCGAAAAGTGCAAAGTTATAAGAAGAAAAGGAAGAGTAATGGTAATCTGTGAAAATCCTAAGCACAAACAAAAACAAGGCTAATAGGTAAATAAAACATAATAAAAAGGTCAATTGGGAGCGAATTCTTATTGACTTTTATTTAAAAGTAAAATATGATTATATAGGCATTTAAATAATAGCAAATAAATTTTAGGTGCGGCTGTGATGGGTAAAACCATCAACCTAAAATTTTAAATATAAATAAACAATAGATCAATTGAGTTACTTATTTAATGTAAATCAATTTCGTATTTTTATTACCAGGAGGTGTAACATTAATGGCAAGAATAGCAGGTATCGACCTACCAAGAGAAAAAAGGGTTGAAATAGGTCTAACTTATATATATGGTATAGGATTACCTACATCACAAAAAATTCTTGAAGTAACTGGAGTTAATCCTGATACAAGAGTTAAGGATCTTACTGAGGACGAAGTAAACTCAATAAGAAACTACATTAAAGAATTAACAGTTGAAGGTGACTTAAGAAGAGAAGTTGCTTTAAACATAAAGAGATTAGTTGAGATTGGTTCATACAGAGGAATCAGACATAGAAAAGGTCTTCCACTTAGAGGACAAAAAACTAAGACTAATGCTAGAACTAGAAAAGGTCCTAAGAAGACAATAGCTAATAAGAAGAAATAGTTAAGGAGGGAAGACAATGGCAGCTCAAAAAGTTAAAAAAACTAGAAGAAGAAAAGAAAGAAAAAATGTTGAGCATGGTGCAGCACACATCCAATCAACATTTAACAACTCAATAGTTACTTTAACTGATGCAAAAGGAAATGCATTAGCATGGGCAAGTGCTGGTGGACTTGGATTCAAAGGTTCAAGAAAAAGCACACCATTTGCAGCTCAAATGGCAGCTGAAACAGCAGCTAAAGCAGCTATGGAACACGGATTAAAAAGCGTTGAGGTTTACGTAAAAGGACCAGGTGCTGGAAGAGAAGCAGCTATAAGAAGCTTACAAGCAGCTGGATTAGAAGTTACTTTAATAAAAGATGTAACTCCAATCCCACACAATGGATGTAGACCACCAAAAAGAAGAAGAGTTTAGTAACGTCACGGGAGGTGTAATGAATGGCAAGATATACTGGAGCTACATGTAAGTTATGTAGAAGAGAAGGTATGAAATTATTCCTAAAAGGGGATAGATGTTATACAGATAAATGTGCTTTCGTTAGAAGAAGCTATGCACCAGGACAACACGGAGCAAGCAGAAAGAAATTATCTAACTACGGAACACAATTAAGAGAGAAGCAAAAAGCTAAGAGAATATACGGAGTTCTTGAAGGTCAGTTCAGAAACACATATGAAAGAGCTGAAAAAATGAGAGGAATTGCCGGTGAAAACTTACTTAAGTTATTAGAAATGAGATTAGATAACGTTGTTTACAGATTAGGATATGGTGCTTCAAGAACAGAAGCTAGACAATTAGTAAACCACGGACATTTCTTAGTAAATGGTAAGAAAGTTGATATAGCATCATTCAAAGTATCAGTTAATGATGTTATAACAGTTTGTGAAAAGAGCAGAGGATCAGAAAGATTCAAAATGTTTGCTGAAAATCCAAAAGCTTTACCAAAATGGTTAGAAGCTAACGTTGAAAACTTCGAAGGTAAAGTTGTTGCTGAGCCAGCTAGAGAAGATATCGATGTACCAGTTAACGAGACTCTAATCGTCGAGTTATACAGCAAATAATAATTATTGATCTTAGAGTACTTTTACAATTGGATCAGTTGCCCTCATAAGGTTGCCATTTTAATATTAAGGAGGGTTTTTGAATGTTAGAAATAGAAAAGCCAGTAATTCAATGTGTTGAATCAAACGATAACGGAACATATGGTAAGTTTGAGATAGAACCATTAGAAAGAGGTTATGGAATAACTCTTGGTAATGCATTAAGAAGAATCTTACTTTCTTCTTTACCTGGAGTGGCTCCAACTTCAGTTAAAATAGATTCAGTTCTTCATGAGTTTTCAACAATAACAGGTGTTAAAGAAGATGTTACAGAGATAATCTTAAATCTTAAAATGTTAGCACTTACTATGGAAGGTGAAGGACCAAAAACTATTTATATCGATGCTCAAGGACCAGGAGTTGTTACTGGAGCAGATATAAAAACAGATGGTGATGTAGAAGTTGTAAACAAAGATCTACATATCGCTACATTAGACAATGATGGTAAGTTATATATGGAAATCGTAGTTAATAGAGGAAGAGGATATGTTACTCAAAACAAAAATAAAACAGAAGATCTTCCATTATCAGCTATTGCTATAGATTCTATATACACTCCTGTAAAGAGAGTTAATTTCTCTGTTCAAAATACAAGAGTTGGTCAAATTACTGACTATGATAAACTTACATTAGAAATTTGGACTAATGGAACTATAAGAATTGAAGAAGCGATTTCATTATCAGCTAAAATTCTTATAGAGCACTTCAAATTATTCATGACTTTAACTGACAACGCTAATGATGTTGAGATAATGATTGAAAAAGAAGAAGATAAAAAAGAAAAAGCTTTAGAGATGACTATAGAAGAACTAGACTTATCAGTAAGATCATACAATTGCTTAAAAAGAGCAGGTATAAACACTGTTCAAGAGCTTGCAGGCAAGAGCATGGATGATATGATGAAAGTTAGAAACTTAGGTAAGAAATCTCTAGAAGAAGTAGAAAGAAAGTTAAACGAGTTAGGCTTAAATTTAAGACTAAATGACGAGTAGGTGAGGAGGTAAAGCCATGGCAGGATATCGTAAGTTAGGTCGTCCTACTGATCAAAGAAAAGCTATGCTTAGAAATCTTGTTACAAGCTTCTTAAAGCATGGTAAAATAGAAACTACTGAAACAAGAGCTAAGGAAGCTAGAAGCCTTGCAGAAAAAATGATCACTCTTGCAAAAAGAGGAGATTTACATGCAAGAAGACAAGTGTTAGCATTTGTTACAGAAGAAGAAGTTGTTAAAAACTTATTTGACAACATAGCTCCAAAGTACGCTGAGAGAAACGGTGGATACACTAGAATGTACAAAGTTGGTCCTAGAAGAGGAGACGGAGCTGAAGTTGTTATACTTGAATTAGTATAATATATTTCTTACAGAGGATTAAGTTTTTACTTAATCCTCTTTTGTCATATAAAAAATTAAAATAAGGAAATATCTATTTACAAAATAAAATTATTAATAGTATTATTTTATAAGTAGGTATTTTTTTATAATTGAAATAATTTATTAGATTTAATACATATTGAGAGATATAGTTAGAGTTGGCTTTACAGGAGGCTAGTATGGGAGAAAATATGATTAAAAGTGAAGACTTAGTTTTTAAATATGTCAACGCTGAAGAACAAACTGAGAAGATCGCAATAAATCACGTTTCTATGGAAGTTAAAAAGGGAGAATTTTTAGTTGTATTAGGACATAATGGTTCAGGAAAATCAACTATGGCAAAGCATATGAATGCTTTATTGCTTCCTAGTGGTGGAAAGATGTATGTTGATGGATTAGATACTTCTGATATAGAAAATATTTGGGAAGTTAGAAGAAGAGCTGGAATGGTTTTTCAAAATCCAGACAACCAATTAGTAGCTACCATAGTTGAGGAGGATGTCGCTTTTGGACCAGAGAACTTAGGTGTTGATCCTAAGGAAATAAGGGAAAGAGTAGATGATTCATTAAAAGCAGTTGGCATGTATGAGTATAGAAAGCATGCACCACATTTATTATCAGGAGGACAAAAGCAAAGGATTGCAATTGCAGGTATATTAGCAATGAGACCTAAATGCATAGTTTTAGATGAACCTACAGCAATGCTAGATCCTTCAGGTAGAAAAGAAGTAATGAAAACTATAAAAGAAGTAAATAAAAAGTTTGGAATTACTATAATACTTATAACTCACTATATGGATGAAGCAGCACAGGCTGATAGAATAATCGTCATGGATAAAGGTGAAAAAGTAATGGAAGGAGTTCCAAGAGAAATTTTTTCACAAGTAGAAAAGGTAAAATCAATTGGACTAGATGTTCCTCAAGTTACTGAATTAGCTTATGAACTTCAAAAAGAAGGAATAGATATATCAACAGAAATATTAAATATAGATGAGATGGTGAATGCTTTATGTCAATTAAAATAGAAAATTTAAATCACGTATATATGCCTAAAACACCTTTTGAAAAGATAGCTTTAAATAATATAAATTGTGAAATAAAAGACGGAGAGTTTATTGCATTAATTGGGCATACTGGTTCAGGAAAATCAACTTTTATACAGCATTTAAATGGACTATTAAGTCCTACTAGTGGAAATATAATAGTTGATGGGATTAATATAGCCGATAAAAAAGTTAAATTAAGTGATATTAGAAAAAAGGTAGGATTAGTATTTCAATATCCTGAATATCAATTATTTGAAGAGACTATTGAAAAAGATATTGAATATGGACCAAGAAATTTAGGTATAAGCGAAGATGAGATAAGTAAGAGAGTTAAGAGATCAATGGAAATGGTTGGTCTTGATTACGAAACATATAAGGATAAATCACCTTTTGATTTAAGTGGTGGACAAAAAAGAAGAGTTGCCATAGCTGGTGTTATAGCAATGGAACCTAAAGTACTTATATTAGACGAACCAACAGCTGGTTTAGATCCAAAGGGAAGAGAAGATATACTTGCTCAAATAAGAATCCTTCATAAGGAATATGGAATGACTATAATTATGGTTAGTCATAGTATGGAGGATGTAGCTAAGATTGCCGATAGAGTAATAGTTATGAATAGTGGAGAGATAGTTTTAGATGGAGAGATAGCTGAGGTATTTAAAGAGATTGAAATCTTAGAAAAAATAGGTTTAGCTGTTCCTCAAGTTACTTATTTAATAAGAGAGTTAAGAAAGAAGGGCTTTAATATATCAGAAGAAATATTTACTATTTCTCAGGCTAAGGAAGCTCTTTTAGAAATAATAAGGAATAATAATTAGGAAGGATAAGAAATTATGTTAAAGGACATTACTATAGGTCAATACATTCCTGGGGATTCTTTTGTACATAAATTAGATCCAAGGACTAAGATATTAATATCATTTATCTTTATTGCTTCATTATTTATAGTAGATAAGTTTTGGGGATATATATTTATAATAGCCTTTTTGGGTATAACAGTATTAATATCTAAATTACAATTTAAATATTTATATAAAGGACTTAAACCGGTATTTTTATTAATAGCTATAACAGCAGCACTTAATATATTTATGATAAAAGGTACAGAAGATACTCTTATATGGCATTGGAAATTCTTATATATTTATAAGGAAGGGATAAGAACGGCTATATTTATGGCTTTAAGACTTATCTTATTAATAATGGGTACTTCTGTATTAACACTTACTACATCTCCAATAGAGTTAACTGATGGTATTGAAAGTTTATTAAAGCCATTTAAGAAAATTGGAGTACCAGCTCATGAATTAGCAATGATGATGACAATTGCTTTAAGATTTATACCAACTTTAATTGATGAAACTGATAAAATCATGAAAGCTCAAAAAGCTAGAGGGGCAGATTTTGAATCAGGTAACATAATACAAAAGGCAAAGAGTTTAATACCACTATTAATTCCTTTATTTATTAGTTCATTTAGAAGAGCGGATGAATTAGCTATGGCTATGGAAGCAAGATGCTATAGAGGTGGAGATGGAAGAACTAGAATGAAAGTATTAAAGTATTCTAAGAATGATTTTATCTCTTTTGGAATGGCAGGAATACTTTTAGCTTTATCAATAGTAGTTAGGGTTCTATAGTATAAATTCAGTCTTAATTTCTATATTAAGACTTTTAATGTGAATTAAATATTGATAGTATAAAAGAAAGACTGCAAAATTGTAGTCTTTCTTTGTTTGAAAAAATAAATTTATAGATTAATTATTGATAGTTATAATATTGTTTTATAAAAAAGATTAAAGGAATGATTGTATGAAGAATATAAAGTTAACTATAGAATATGATGGAACATCTTATTTTGGGTGGCAAAAACAACCTATAGGAAATACCCTTCAACAAAAGGTTGAAGAGGCTATAAAAAAAGTTACAAAGGAAGATGTTGAGTTACTAGGAAGTAGTAGGACTGATTCAGGAGTCCATGCAAAAGCTTATGTTGCCAATTTTAAGACTAATTCTAGCATACCAGGGAGAAATTTTAAGGCTGCATTAAACTCAAAGTTACCAAAGGATATAGTTATAATGAATTCAGAAGAGGTTCATGAAGATTTTCATGCTAGATATATGACCACTGGAAAGACTTATTGCTATACTATATTAAATAGAGAAGAACCACCAGCATTAGAGAGAAACTATGTATATCATGTTAAGAAGCCTTTAAATGTTGAAGCTATGAAAGAAGCATGTAAATACTTTTTAGGGAAACATGACTTTAAGGCCTTTCAAAGACCAGGTGGGACAGTTAAAACTTCTGTGAGAACAATAACTGATATTCATATTGAAACAGATGGAAATAAAATCAAAATATATGTTTCAGCAGATGGCTTTTTATACAATATGGTAAGATTAATTGTTGGAACATTGCTTAAAGTAGGAAGAGGAAAAGAGAAGCCAGAATATATAAAGGAAGTCATAGATTCTGGCGATAGAAAAAAAGCTGGAATTTGTGTTCCACCAACAGGATTATGCTTAGAAAAAGTTTTTTACTAAAAGTACGTGAAATGTATTGACACGCCCGTAAGCGTGTATTATAATTGTATTTGTTTGTAAGAGAGATGTACGGGATTCAATAAGGATCTTAACATAAAGTACGAGGACATATAAAACCTATTTTAAAATTCTAGGGAGGGAAAACGATGAAATCATACATTGCAAAAGCACAAGAAGTTGAAAGAAAATGGTATGTTGTTGACGCTGCTGGAAAGCCACTAGGAAGAGTTGCTAGCCAAGTTGCTTCAATATTAAGAGGAAAGAACAAGCCAACATTTACACCAAATGTTGACTGTGGAGATTTCGTTATCGTTATAAACGCTGAGAAAGTTGTTTTAACTGGTAAGAAATTAGACCAAAAAATGTTAAGAAAGCACAGCTTATACGCTGGTGGATTAAAAGAAACTCCATACAGAGAAGTTTTAGAAAAGAAACCTGAAGTTGCTTTTGAAGAAGCAGTTAGAAGAATGCTTCCAACAGGCGTTTTAGGAAGAAAAATGTTAAAGAAATTAAATGTGTACAGAGGAACTGAGCACAACCACGCTGCTCAAAAACCAGAAGTACTTGAGTTAAGATACTAATTATAAGCTCGGGAGGAGGAGTTCAAATGGCAAAAGTTCAATACATGGGAACTGGAAGAAGAAAGAAATCAGTTGCAAGAGTAAGACTTGTACCAGGTGAAGGTAGAGTTATAGTAAATAATAGAGAAATCGAAACATATTTCGGATTAGAAACTTTAAGAGTTGTAGTTAACCAACCATTAGTTTTAACTGAAACTAAAGACAAATATGACGTTTTAGTTAACGTTCATGGTGGTGGATTATCAGGTCAAGCAGGAGCTATAAGACATGGTATATCAAGAGCTTTATTAAAAGCTGACGAAAACTTAAGACCAGAATTAAAGAAAGCTGGATTCTTAACTAGAGACCCAAGAATGGTTGAAAGAAAGAAATGCGGTTTAAAGAAAGCAAGAAGATCTCCACAATTCTCAAAGAGATAATATTGCTTTTATCAGAAAGAAGGAGGAATTTCTCCTTCTTTTTTTATGTCTTTTTATAAGAATAAGGCTTTTAGTTAATAAAATAACTGTATTGTAAGAGTAAAAAGTATTTTTATTTTTTATTAAAATATATAAATCAGATTGAAAATGAATATGAATATTAGGATTTATAAATACTAATGAATTATTTAGGGACAATAGAGATGATATATCACAATAAATATTAATAATTTTAAAATAAAAATATAAATATATTGATTAGACAATAAATATTATAAAATCTTAAAAGTGGCTTAGTAACTTAATGTAAATGTATTCTATATTTAGTTGTTTTAAATAAATTGGATATTAATTAGAAAAAAATTCAAAAAAATGGATTCTATATTAAGTTTAAGTTAAAAAGAATCTTTAAAACTTAACAAACAAGTAATTATATTGTAAAATGTTATAGGATTGATATTTTAAAATTAAAAAAGAAAAATTAGAGATTTGTACTTTACAAATTAAGCAAATTGGAGGAGAAGTATCTTGAAAGATGCAATTTTTACTTTAATTCAAGTTGCCGGTGGTTTAGGACTATTCCTTTTCGGTATGAAGTTAATGGGAGAAGGGTTAGAAAACGCTGCAGGTGATAAGTTAAAAAGTATATTAGAGAAAGTTACTAAAAATCCTATATCAGCAGTTTTAGTAGGAGCTTTTGTTACTATGGTAATACAAAGTTCAAGTGCTACTACAGTAATGGTAGTTGGGTTCGTTAATGCAGGTCTTATGAACTTAGCACAGGCTGCTGGGGTAATAATGGGAGCTAATATTGGGACAACCATTACAGCGCAACTTGTTGCCTTTAAGTTAGATGAGATTGCACCTTTATTTGTAATAATTGGTGTTGTATTATTGATGTCAGCTAAGCAAAAGAAAAGAAGAGATGTTGCTAACATAATATTAGGATTTGGTATCCTATTTATGGGTATGGGAATAATGAGTTCATCATTAAAACCACTAGCTTCATCACCTATGTTCTCAGAACTTATAGTTGCTATTGGAGATAATTGGCTTTTAGGAATATTTACAGGTTTAGCTCTTACAGCTATACTACAAAGTTCATCAGCTACAACAGGTATATTAATAGCTTTAGCATCAACAGGCGCTATACATATAAAAGTTGCATTACCAATATTATTTGGATGTAATATAGGAACATGTGTAACTGCTTTACTAGCTAGTATTGGTGCAAATAAAACAGCACACAAAGCTGCTGCAATACATTTAATGTTTAATATCTTAGGTACATTAATATTTATACCATTTATAACACCACTTGGAGATTTTGTTATGAAAATGAGCCCAGGAGATGTTGAAAGACAAATAGCTAATGCTCACACAATCTTTAATGTAATTGCTACTATAATACTTGTACCATTAAGTAAGTATATGATTATGGTAGTTAACAAAATAATCAGAGGTGAAGATGAAATAGAGCACTGTGGACCTAAGTATCTTGATGAAAGATTATTAGAAACACCAGTAATAGCTGCAGGACAAGTTCAAAAAGAAACTTTAAGAATGGCAAATAAAGCTAAAGAAAACTTAGAGTTAAGTATGAAAGCTTTTAAAGAAAATAATGAAAGTTCAGTTAAAAAAGTATATGAAAATGAAAAACTTATAAATATATTAGAAGAGGCAATAACTTCTTACTTAGTTAAATTATCTAAATGTGAATTATCTGCTAAAGAAAGTAACTTAGTAGCATCAACTTTCCATGTTGTAAATGATATTGAAAGAATTGGTGATCACGTTGAAAATATAGCTGATTTAACATTAGAGAAAATAGGAAGAAATCTAAAATACAGTGAAGATGCTTTAAAAGAAATAGATTATATATATGATCAAACAATTAAAGCTTTAGACATAACAATAGATGCCTATGCAAATGAAAATGTAGATGAAGCTGGAACTATTTACGAAATAGAAAGAAAGATAGATTCATCACAAAAAGAATTTAGAGAAAATCATATTAAGAGATTAAGTCAAGGTTCTTGTAGTGCTTATGATGGTGCAATATTTATGGACTTATTAAGTAACTTTGAAAGAATCGGTGACCATGCAACTAACATAGCTGAAAGTGTTATGGAAGTTTACTAAGATTATAAAAAGAACACCTAGAATTAGGTGTTCTTTTTTTGTATAGACTTTTAGAATATTTCTTTATATATAGGAAAAAATAAATTAGACTTCATATTTAAATAAGTTGTTTGTTTTAAAGTAATAATTAAATTTGCTTTGAGATTAATGCTTCTTTATGGTTTCTATTTAATAGAACATTAAGGATATATAATTACATAAATATAGGAGGTATTCTAAATGAAGAAAATGATTAAGATTTTATCAATGGTGATGATTTCTTTTTTAGCTTTTAATATGATTTTAGTAAAAGTTAATGCAGAGGAATGTAGAAAGGTAATATTGATAGATCCTGGCCATGGAGGAATCGATGGGGGAGGAAAAAGTGCAAGCGGAATATTAGAGAAGGATATAAACCTCTCAATATCATTAAAAACTAAGACTGCTTTAGAAAGTAAGGGATATAAAGTAGTAATGACAAGAAGTGAAGATGTAGGTTTATATAGTGAGGGTAAGAAGGTAAAAGAAAAGAAGCGAGAAGATTTAGATAATAGAGTTAAGATGAAAAAAGAAAGTAATTGTGATGCTTTTATAAGCATACATCAAAATATGTTTCCACAAAAAAGTTGCAAAGGAGCTCAAGTATGGAGTGCTAACAATGAAGCAAGTCAAAAGTTAGGGCAAATAATCCAACAAAAGTTTAAAGAAGAGGTTGATTCAAGTAACAAAAGAGCACCAAAGGTTGCGAAGAAAGAATATAAAATATTGAGTGATGATTATAAATGTGCTTCTGTAATATTAGAATGTGGATTCTTATCAAATCCAGAAGAAAGCGTATTATTAAGTAAGGAAGAGTACCAAACTAAAATTGCTAATGCCATATCAAATTCAGTAGATGAATATTTTAAAACAGTAGATGAAAAGAAAAATTAGGCTTGAAAAATTTACTTCAATATCATTAGGCCTAATAGAATTAAATCTATAGGATAAAAAAATAAGGTTTAATATTAAGAAAAATAGTATTATAAATAAAAGACATATTAAAAAATTAAGTAATTTAAATTTATTCATAAAAACTCCCCAAAATAAATCTACTATATATATACTTTGATTTATTTAGTTATTATGACAATAAAAAAGCTATGCTGCATTTAGCATAGCTTTTATTTTATATATTTTTAAAGCCTTTTCCTTTAACTTCTGAAACGTCAATTATAGTTATAAAGGCACTTGGATCTATATAATGTATAGTATTTTTTAACTCAATCATTTGTCTTGTAGTAACTAAACAATAAAGCATTTTCTTTCTATCATGAGTATATTCACCTTCAGCTAAAAGAGAAGTTACTCCTCTATGAAGATCATTTATTATATAATTTATCACTTGTTGTTCCTTATCAGTTATTATAAGTAGTAACTGTTTTGAATGAATACCCTTAATAACTTTATCAACTAATACTGTTTGTACAAAGATAGATATAAGTGTATAAAGTGCTGTTTCTAAACCAAAAAAAACTCCACCTAAAGCAACTATACACATGTTTAGTACGAAACTTAGTGATCCTATATTAAAGTTTGAGTATTTTTTACGAATAACCATAGTAACAATATCTGTTCCTCCAGTTGATCCACCTTTAGAAAATACTAGACCATAACCAAAACCGCATATGGCACCACCAAAAACACAGTATAGTAATTTATCATCTAATGTAATAAGATGTGATACTGGTGCTGTTATCATTAATGATAAGGATAAAGCTAACATTCCTATAGCTGAGTTAAATGTAAACTGCTTAGAAAGTTTAAAATAACTAAGTATAAATAAGGGAATATTTATAAGTAAAACAACAATACCTGAGTTAACTCCCATTAAGTATTGAAAGATAAGTGCAATACCTGTTGCTCCACCACTAAGAAGTTTTGCATTTGATAAAAATAGGTTTACGCCTAAAGAAGCTATAAAGCAACCTAAAATAATAAATGCATTATCAATTAGTAATTCTTTTTTCTCTCTAATGTAATTCATTGGGATTCTCCTAAATTTACAATAAATAATTTCATAGGTAATTATAATGCTTTTTTTTGTAAAGTAAAGCTAATAAATACATTGAAAAAGCAACTAATGTGTTTTTATGGTAAAATACATTGTATATACTAAGATTTTCATTGAATTAATAGTAGAAGTTATATCTTAATAAAATCGTAATAAATAAATATGTTAATTTTAATTTTCCTCCTTTACTATTTAAGGGAGGCATAAGTTTAAGGAGTGCTTTATTATGGAAAAAGAAAAGTTTAATGTTTTAGTTGTTGATGATGAGAAAGAAATAAGAGATGCAATAGATATATATTTAAGAGGTGAGGGGATAAATGTAATAAAAGCTGGAGATGGATTTGAAGCCTTAGAGGTTCTTGATAAAGAAGATATCCATTTAGTAGTTTTAGACATAATGATGCCTAAATTAGACGGTATGAGAACCTGCCTAAAGATAAGAGAAAGTAGAAATATACCAATAATATTACTATCAGCAAAATCAGAGGATAGTGACAAGATATTAGGGTTAAATATTGGTGCAGATGATTATGTGACAAAACCATTTAACCACCTAGAGCTTGTTGCTAGAGTAAAATCTCAATTAAGAAGATATGACTATCCTTTAAATAGAGAAAATACTCAAGACTTAATAGTAATAAAAAATTTAACTATAGACACAGTAAATAAACAGGTTTCTTTAAGAGGTGAGAATATCAAGTTAACAGCAACGGAATATAAAATATTAACACTTTTAGCATCGCATCCAGGAAGAATATTTTCAATTAAAGAAATATATGAAAGAGTATGGGAAGAACCTTTTTATAAAAGTGAGAATACAGTAACAGTTCACATAAGAAGAATGAGAGAAAAAATAGAGATTAATTCAAAAGACCCTGAGTATATAAAGGTGGTGTGGGGACTTGGGTATAAAATTGACAAATAGTTTTTCTAGATGGTGGAGAAACTATAGCCTTTCAGTAAGAAGTATAGAGAATATGTTTATAATAATATTTGCAGTATTTATTCCTGTTCTTTATACTATTTTATTTGGAGGATATACTTTTGAAAGTATAGTAAAACTAAACGCAAAGTCAAATCCTGGTATAAGTAATACTGTTATGTATAGAGATGCCTTGATAAATCCACAGAAATATAGAGAGAGTAGACTTTTATCTCAATCTGTAGATATATCAGACTTTCTATATAATGAAACTAACTATTTAAGTACATTAGATAGTTTAGATACAAAAGAAGAAAAGCAAGCTTTTATTTCAAAGCTTCAAGAAAGAGCAACTAGTTATTCTGGTGTTGTTTTAGTAAATAAGAAGACTGGAGAATATTATTCTAATAGAGTATGGTTTTATGAAAAACCATACAATCTTTCAACACCTAAAGAAGTTTTAGAAAGCTTATCAAAGAACGATAATGTAGTTTTTAAGGAAATTAATCCTTCTGATACTTATGAAGAAATATATTTTTCTAGAGGAGAACTTTATGATTCTGAAATAAGTTCAATAAAAATTGCTTTTATTGTAACTATGACAACCACTCTTTTAATGATATTTATAATTATAAAAAAATTATCTATGATTAAAAGAATGGGAATAAGAGCTTATAAAGAAAGCTGGAAAAATGGTTACTCCTATAAATTTTTAGAGTGTTTAAATGTATTGATTACGAAGAAAATGTTTATAGAAGAGTTTTTAAAAGATAAAGTGGTTATATTCACTATTTCTTTTACAATAATATATATGCTTATAAATGGTTTTATGAGAAATATAGAATTCGTATGGAAGCAATATCACTATGTCTTAACAGATAATAGGTATTTATGGTTGATTCCAATTATTTTTATAGTTCATTTTATCGGAAAATTTATAAGAAAGTATGACGGCTTAGATACTATAATAAAAGATATAGAAAAAGTTAAAAAAGGTGATACTGAGATTGAAATAAAGGATAATGATGATAAACAGATAAGAGAGTTAGCAGATGATGTTAATGATCTAAGATTAGGATATAAGGAACTTGTTGAAGAAGGTATAAAAAATGAAAAACTTAAAACAGAACTAATTTCTAATGTTTCACATGATTTAAAGACACCATTAACTTCAATAATAAATTATGTAAATATACTTCAATTAGATAATATAAAAGAAGTGGAAAGAAAAGAATATATAGAAATACTAGATAAGAAATCTCAGATGCTTAAAAAGCTTATAGATGATTTATTTGAGGTTTCTAAGATGTCTTCAGGTAAAGTTGAATTATTTAAATATAATATAGATATAATTCAACTTATATATCAATGTATAGCGGAAGTTGAGGATATATATTCAGAAAAACAAATTCAGTTTAAGATAAATGGACCAGAGGAATGTATGGTTAAAATAGATCCTCAGAGAATGTCTAGAGTATTTCAAAACTTAACTACTAATGCTTTAAAATATAGTCTAGAGAATACTAGGGTTTATGTTGAGATAAAAGATTTAGAAAACTATATAGAAATATCATTTAAAAATGTTTCTTCATATGCTTTAGATTTTGATGAACAAGATATTTTAGAAAGATTTGCAAGAGGAGATGAATCAAGAAACTCAAGTATTGAAGGTTCTGGATTAGGTTTAGCTATAGCCAAAACTATTGTAGAACTTCATAACGGTAAATTTAGAGTTGAATGTGAGGGCGATTTATTTAAAGCTTTTGTAATAATACCTAAGAATAAGGAAGATAATAATGAAGAGAAATTATAGTCTTTTATTATTAACTTATTTTAAAATATCCACACAAAGAATATAATTACTATATAATAATATTTATCTAGTAAAAATATTTGTTAAAATACTAATTAAGAGAAGGTGTGAGGAAATGAGTTATTTATTTTTAGAGTATCCTAAATGTAGTACTTGTAGAAAGGCTAAGAAGTGGCTTGAGGAAAATAATATAGATTTTATGGATAGAATGATAGTTGAGGAAAATCCAACTAAAGAGGAATTAAAAACTTGGTATGAAAAAAGTGGAGTTAAGTTAAGTAAATTCTTTAATGCTTCAGGTAAATTATATAGAGAAATGAACCTAAAGGATAAAGTAAAAACTTCTAGTGAAGATGAGCTTTTAGAAATACTGTCAAGTAATGGTATGTTAGTAAAAAGACCACTACTTATAAAAGATGATTTAATTCTTATAGGATTTAAAGAAGAAGAATGGGATGAAAAGTTAAAATAATTAAAAGACTACAGAAAAAAATCTGTAGTCTTTTTTTATTAATATACTAAAAGCCTTATTTTACTTATTGTAGGAATAAATTTAAAATGTCAATAATTATTATTAAGCAAATAACATTAAAAAAAGAAAATATAACTTATATAATAAGAGTTATTGATATAAAAACCTAACTTTTTCAAGAAATTCAAGTTTTACAAAATAGACTTAAATTATTATAATAAATTGTCAAGATATTGTGCGAAAATAAGAATTAATTACTATATATTGTGGAGGGGTAGCTAATGACACTATTAAAGAAATATTGTGCATGGTCTATAGAAGAACTAAATGATGAAACAGGGCTATATACTGAAGAGAAATTAATGATTGCTTTAGATAATATAGTTACATCAAAAATGGGAGAAAAAGAGATAATAAAATCTTTCATACAAGTTTCATTAGAGTTAACTTCTCAAACAGAACCAAGATGGCAGGAAATTGCGGCAAAGTTATATGTTAAGAATTTATATGAAGAAGTAAGAGTAAACAGAGGATTAGAAGAGGGAGTAGATCCATATGATAACTTCTATGATTTTATAAAAGAACTTACTGATAAAGGGTTATACGGAAAATATATTTTAGAAAATTACTCTAAAGAAGATATAGAAGAGTTAGAAAAAGAAATAAAAAGAGAAAGAGATTTTTTATTTACATACAGTGGAATAAATTTATTAGCTAAAAGATACTTAGTTCAAGATTTTAATAGATTACCATTAGAACTTCCTCAACAAATGTTTATGGGAATTGCTATGCACCTTGCTATTCCAGAAGAGAAGGAAAAGAGACTTTACTGGGCTAAAAGATTTTATGATGTTTTAAGTTCTATAAAAGCTACAATGGCTACACCAACTATGTCTAATGCTAGAAAACCATTCTATCAATTAAGTTCATGTTTTATAGACACTGTAGATGATAGCTTAGCAGGTATATATAAATCATTAGATAATTTCTCAAAGGTTTCTAAGTTCGGTGGCGGAATGGGAATCTATATGGGAAAGGTAAGAGCTCTAGGTTCAGCTATAAGAGGTTTTAAAGGTGCATCAGGCGGAATTATACCTTGGATAAAACTATTTAATGACACAGCTGTAGCCGTTGACCAACTAGGAGTTAGAAATGGATCAGTGGCTATATGGTTAGATGCATGGCATAAAGACTTACCAGAGTTTCTTCAAATAAGAACAAACAATGGGGATGATAGAAAGAAAGCACATGATATATTCCCAGGACTTTGTTATCCAGATTTATTCTGGAAGTTAGCAGAAAATGATATAGATGCTAATTGGTATATGATGTGTCCTCACGAAATAAAGAATGTTAAAGGATATTCTTTAGAAGACTTTTATGGAGAAGAGTGGGAAAAGAGATATTACGAATGTGTAGAAGACGATAGAATAGAAAAGAGAGTTATGAGTGTTAAGGATATTGTTAGACTTATAATAAAGAGCGCGGCAGAAACAGGAACACCATTTGCTTTCTATAGAGATACAGTAAACAAATTTAATCCTAATAAACATAAGGGTATGATATACTCATCAAATCTTTGTACTGAAATAATGCAAAATATGAGTGCTATGGAAATAGAGCAAACAGAAATTAAGGATGAGAATGGTGATATAGTAGTTATTGAAAAAACTAAGCCAGGAGATTTCGTTGTTTGTAATTTATCCTCAGTAGTATTAGGAAATGTAGATGTTACATCAGATGAAGAAGTAGAATATGTAGTTGAAACACAAATAAGAGCTATGGATAACGTAATAGATTTAAATTACTATTCAGTTCCATTTGCTGAGATAACAAACAAAAGATATAGAGCGGTTGGACTTGGAACCTCAGGATACCATCATATGCTTGTAAATAATAAAATTGTTTGGGATTCAGAAGAACATTTAGATTTTGTAGATAAAGTTTATGAGAGAATAAATTTCTATGCTATAAAGGCTAGTTTAAATATAGCTAAGGAAAAAGGAAGCTATCCATTATTTGAAGGTTCTGATTGGAGCAATGGAGATTACTTTGAATTAAGAGAATATAATTCACCTCAGTGGAAAGAACTAAGAGAAGAGGTTGGTAAATATGGTATGAGAAATGGATATCTATTTGCGGTAGCTCCAAATGGTTCAACAGCGACTTTAGCAGGAACTTCAGAGGGGGTAGATCCAGTTATGAATAGATTCTGGCTAGAGGAGAAGAAGGGAAGCATAACTCCAAAGGTAGCACCAGGATTATGCCAAGAGAACTTCTGGTATTATGTTTCAGCTTATAATGTAAATCAAGAGTTTACAGTTAGAGCAAATGGAGTAAGACAAAGACATATAGATCAAGGACAATCATTTAATCTATATATAACTACAGATTATACTATGAGACAAATAATGAATCTTTACATTGCAGCTTGTAAAAATGGAGTTAAGAGTATTTACTATGTAAGAAGTAAATCATTAACCGTTGAAGAATGTGAAAGTTGTTCAGCATAATTAGATTAAAAGAGAAATTTAAAATATTGGAGATACTCATCTGATTTCAGGTGGGTATCTATTACGTATAAATATTAGAGTTATGGAAAGGTGACGCGGAAATGGAAATAAGTAAAAGACCTCTTTTTAATGAGTTTGGAGATACTGAAACTAATAAAAAGAGAATGATAAATGGTAATACAACTAACTTAAATGATTTTAATAATATGAAATACACCTGGGTTTCAGATTGGTACAGACAGGCTATGAATAACTTCTGGATTCCTGAGGAGATAAACCTAGCTCAAGACTTAAAAGACTATAAAAAGTTAACTAAGGAAGAAAAAACGGCTTATGATAAAATATTATCTTTCTTAATATTTCTAGATTCAATACAAACAGCAAACTTAGGAAATATAAATAGTTATATTACTGCTTCGGAGGTTAACTTATGTTTAACTATACAAGCTTTCCAAGAAGCGGTTCATTCACAAAGTTATAGTTATATGCTAGATAGTATTTGTTCACCGGAAGAAAGAAACGAAATATTATTTCAATGGAAAGATGATGCTATATTACTTCAAAGAAATAAGTTCATAGGAGAGTTATATAATGATTTCTTAGAGAATTCAACTATGGAAAATTTCTTAAAGTCAGTAATGGCTAACTATATTTTAGAAGGGGTTTATTTCTATTCAGGATTTATGTTCTTCTATAACTTAGAGAGAAATGGTAAAATGCCAGGTTCAGCCCAGGAAATAAGATATATAAATAGAGATGAAAATACTCACTTATGGTTATTTAGAAGCATAATAAAAGAATTAAAAGAAGAAATGCCAGAACTATTTACTGAAGAATTAAAAAATGAATTAAGAGAAATGGTTAGAACAGGTGTTGAACATGAGATTGCATGGGGTCACTATGTTATAGGTGACAATGTTAATGGAATAAATAAAAATCTTATAGAAAGATATATAAAATACATAGGGAACCTAAGAGTTAAAGCAATAGGATTAGAGCCTTTATTTGAAGGACATAATGAAAATCCAGCACCATGGGTAGATTACTACGCTGACGCAAACCAAGTAAAAACAGATTTCTTTGAAGCAAAGTCAACAGCTTATGCTAAGGCTGGAGCTTTAATAGATGACCTATAATCTTTAATATATGTTAATAGAAGAAGGAGCTGTATCATTTTGATACAGCTTCTTTTTTACAGATGTTTTTTTATTTTAATAAATCAGGAGAATCTAAATCATAATGTAATCCACAACTACAACGACCTTCTCCAAATAATAAGGAATAAGATTCAGGAAAACTACTATTTATTTTTACAACTTCTTTAGCAAACTCTTCTCTATCTTTAGGTATATCCATTAAAGCATCGGCCTTTTCTTGTGTGTCAATTATAGCGCCAGAAGGTATAAATTTATTTGGAGGTATTTTAATGGCACCTGAGACTAAGGCATTAGAAGATATATAAGTTCCTTGTCCTACTATTGCATAGAAAACAGTACTATTAAAGCCTACAAAGACATTATCTTTTAAGCAGCAAGGACCGTGAATGATGGCTCCATGAGCACAAGAAACTGATTTCCCTATATAAATAGAGTATTTTTTATTATCTATAAGTACTTTTTCTTTAGCTAATCCATGTAATATAACTCCATCTTGAAGATTAGAGTTTTCTCCAATAAAAAACGGTGAACCTTCATCACATCTAACAGTAACGTTGCAAGCTATAAAAACATTCTTTTCAATAGTTACATCCCCTATTACTGAAGAAAAAGGGCCAATAAAAGCTGTTGGATCTATAGTTGGAGAAATACTTACTTTATTGATTTCAGTTTTAGGATTTGGACTTATTACATATGGATGAGTATTTAAACTATATACATTTTGATTTGAACTAGTAGAATTCATTATTTACCACCTTAAAGTAATTTTATAATTTCATACTATTAAAATTCTAATTAGAGTGTGTTATTACTAAAATAATGTATAAATTTTTATTTCAAAATAGACAATAAGATTGTAGTTTAGAGATAGAGTGAGTATTTAAGAGAATTAATAAGATAAATAGATATAAAATGATTATTTGTTAATGATAATCATTTTCAATAAATAAAAATTTATGTTAAGATAACATCATAGAAAAAAACATTTGGAGGTTTAATATGGCTAAGATGATGGGACCTCGTTTCAAGATGTGCAGAAGACTTGGATTAAACGTAGTAGGACATCCAAAGGCTATGGAACGAGCAAATAGAGGAACAAGCAGAGCTGATAAAAAGTTATCTGATTACGGTGTTCAATTATTAGAGAAACAAAGATTAAGAGCTTATTATGGTGTTATGGAAAGACAATTTACTAGATATGTAGATCAAGCTTTCAATAGTAAAGAACAGCCTGGTGAAGCCTTACTTATGATTTTAGAGTCAAGACTTGATAATATGGTATATAGAATGGGATTTGCCACTTCTATAAGACAAGCTAGACAAATGGTTAACCATGGACACTTTTTAGTAAATGGAGAAAAAGTAAATATACCATCTTTCAGATTAAATGTTGGAGATGAAGTTGTTTTAAGAGAAAAATCAAGAAAAACAGAAATGTTTGTAAACAACTTTAAGGACAGTATAGGAAATGAAGTTCCTTATATAAGTAAAGAAGAAGAAAACTTTAAAGGAATCTTTACTAGAAAACCTAAGAGAGAAGAAATTCCAATAACAATACAAGAGCAATTAATAGTTGAATTCTATTCTAAATAATAGTAATACTGTATAACTGTTTAATCTAATAGGAAATTTAGTTTTAATTACTAAGCTGTTCCCGTAGTTAAAACTAAAATATCTTGTCATAATTATACTTAATAATGTTACTAAACTCTTACTAACAAAAAACACTTGGAGGTGTGCTGACCTCCAAGTGCTTTTTGCTTTTATTATTTTTTTACATCTATATTATACTTTTTACATTTTAAAGAAACTGTTCTGTGAGTTAATCCTAAAGCCTTACCAGCTTTATTAAATGATTTATACTTTTTCATAGCTGCTTCAATTATTTGCTTTTCATATTCTTCAAAAGGAAGGATATTATCTACATCAATATTTAAAGCAAAAGAAGTGGATTCAACTGGCTTTAAATAAGAAGGCAGGTATTTGCTATCTATATAATCACTATCACAAAGGTTTATGGCCCTTTCCATTATGTTTTCAAGTTCACGAATGTTTCCAGGCCAAGAATATTCAATTAGGAGATTAAGAGCATCTTGATTTATTCCTAATATACTCTTGTTTAGCTTTTTGTTTAATTTTGCTATAAAATGTTCAACTAATTCAGGAATATCTTCTTTACGTTCTCTAAGTGGAGGAAGATTAATACCAAGGACATTAAGTCTATAATAAAGATCTTCTCTAAAGGAACCTTCCTCAATCATTTCTTCTAAATTTCTATTAGTTGCTGCAATAACTCTTACATCAATGCTCTTAGGAGCAATACCTCCTACACTTTCGATTTCTCTTTCTTGCAACACTCTAAGTAATTTAACTTGCATTGATAAAGGCATATCACCTATTTCATCTAAGAAAATTGTTCCTGTATCAGCAATAGCAAATTTACCAGGCTTGCTTTGAACTGCACCTGTGAAAGCACCTTTCTCATATCCGAATAATTCACTTTCCAATAGGTTTTCAGGTATAGAAGCGCAGTTAACTCTAACAAAAGGTTTATTTTTTCTATTACTATTATTGTGTATAGCTTTTGCTATAAGTTCTTTTCCTGTACCACTTTCACCTCTAATAAGCACAGTAGAAGTGGTTTCAGAAGCTTTTTGACACATATACATTATGTCTTTTAATGTTCTAGTTGAACCTATAATATTTTTAAAAGAAGAATTTTTAGAAAGCTGTCTTAAAAATTCATTTTTATAGTAATCTAATTCTTGTTCAGATTTATTTAATTTTGACATAAGCTCTTTAATTAAGCTAACTGGTCTAGAAGTTGAAATAACTCCTTTAAATTCACCATCAATAAATAGTGGATCAATAGTACTTATAACATTAGTACCATTTTTCTTATGAATTACATCTTTTAATAAAGTTTTTTCTTTAAATACTTTAGCTCTAAGCCCTTTAGGGGAAACATCAAAAATACTTTTTCCTATAATATCAGTACTTACTTTAGAGAAGTTTTTAATATACGCAGGATTTAAGTAATTTATTATGCCGTTTTCATCTAAAAAGCAAATCATATCTTGTGAGTTTTCAAGTATTTTTGTAAATTTCTCGTTTATTTCTTTCATACCTATAAGATCAGATACATCTTGAATTACGCTAACGGCTCCTATAATTTTTTCATTTATAAAAAGAGGAGAACTATTTACTAATCCAACCCTATTATTAATATGAAGTGTGGAACCATATTTTTTTAAATTACTAAGCATAACATGAGGAAGTTGAGACGAAGGAATTACCTCGTTAATTTTTTTACCATTAACATCTTTTCTATCACATCCAATGAATCTTAAGGCATATTGATTTATTGTTATTATATTTTGATCTATATCTATAACAACAATTCCTATAGGTAAACTTTCAAGAACCTGTTCATTAGCTACTATACTAGCATCAATTATTTCATCAATTTCACTATCTTCAGATTCTGAAGGATTATTTATATTTTTATCAATAAAATCCATAAGAGATTGAACTGCTAACTTTTCAATCATTCCTTCATTTTGACATCCAATTAATATTCCTTCACCAGGTAAAACCTTAAGAGAAAGAATTGCAAGCATACTTATTCCAAGCCAATCAGTATAAGAATCTTTTTTTATATAAAGTTTAACTTTATATTTTGACTCTATTTCAGAAGCTTTATTAACAATCATAGCAGAGTATCTAGTATGTAATCCTAAGGGCGTTTTTATGATTAATTCTCTTGAATACATTAAATGAAATCACCGTCCAAAGTTTTATTTTAATGAATTATATACAAAAAGTGAATGTGCTTGATATTTTTTATCAAGTATTAATAATATATTATCAGAAAAATATATTATTTTAAAGGCTTTATATATGTTATTATTGATAAAAAGAAGATTATCAAAGAAAATATGATAAAAAATATCAAGTCCAAAATTTGTTTGATATTTTTTATCATATTTAGTATAATAAAAACAACTAATATGACTAATTATTTTTATTCAAGTTTTTAATAAATAAAATATTTTATAAGAATTATAGGCATTTTTACTAGGGTTTATGAGTATAATATATTTTGAAAAATATTAAATTTTAAAAACTTGGCACGCAAATTGCTGTTGTATATAGGCAGTGAATTTGAAAAGTGAATTAGTTGAATTGTGATTGATATTTAATGTTGTATTTAGTTGAGTATGAACTTAAAGGAGGACTACATAATGAAAAAAGGTATTGCTGCTTCAAAAGGATATGCAATAGGAACTGTATTTATACAAGAACATGAGGAAATAGTAATAACTGATGCGAAGGTTTCAGATATAGCTGCTGAAAAAGAAAAATTAGCTAAGGCTTTAGCTCAATCAAAAGAGCAGTTAGAAGCAATAAAAGAAAAAACAGCTAAGGAAATCGGAGAGCATGAAGCTCAAGTTTTTGAAGCTCATTTAATGTTATTAGATGACGTAGAGTTTACTGGTCAAATGGAAATGACTATTGAAAATGATCAATTAAACGCTATGAAGGCTGTACAAAATGTTACAGATACTTTCGTTATGATATTTGATTCTATGGATGACCCTTATATGAGAGAAAGGGCAGCAGATATAAAAGACGTTTCTAAGAGAATAATAGCTAACCTAGCAGGTAAGGGCGGAAACGGAATGGAAAATGTAGGAGCTAACACTGTTGTTGTAGCTCATGACTTAACACCTTCAGATACTGCTCAATTAGATAGAAGTAAAGTTGTTGGTTTCTTAACTAACATAGGAGGAAGAACTTCTCACTCAGCTATAATGGCTAGAACATTAGAAATACCAGCTGTTGTTGGATTAGGTGATATAACAACTTCAGTTAAAAATGGAGATACTATCATAGTTGATGGTATTGAAGGTGTAGCTATAATCAACCCAGATGAAGCTACTATAAATGAATACAAAGCTAGATTAGAGAAGTTTAAAGCAGACCAAGAAGAATTAAAGAAATTAATAGATGTTAAAACAACTACTAAATCAGGTAGAAGAATAGAAGTTTGCGGAAATATTGGTAAACCAGAAGATATAGACCAAGTTTTAGCAAATGGTGGAGACGGAGTTGGACTATTTAGAACTGAGTTCTTATACATGGATAGAGAAGAAGCTCCAACTGAAGATGAACAATTTGAATCATACAAATATGTTTTAGAAAAAGCAGATGGTAAGCAAGTTGTTATCAGAACATTAGATATCGGTGGAGATAAAACTCTTCCATACTTACCATTACCAGAAGAAATGAACCCATTCTTAGGATACAGAGCTATAAGATTATGCTTAGACAGAAAAGATATCTTTAGAGTTCAAATAAGAGCTTTATTAAGAGCTTCTGTTTACGGAAATCTTGCAGTAATGTTCCCAATGATTTCAGGATTAGAAGAATTCCAACAAGCTAAAGCATTTGTTGAAGAATGCAAAGCTGAATTAAAAGCAGAAGGAATAGCTTACTCAGACTCAATTCAATGGGGTATCATGGTTGAAATCCCAGCTGCAGCAGTTTATGCTGATGAATTAGCTAAGCATGTTGATTTCTTCTCAATAGGAACTAACGACTTAATCCAATATACATTAGCTGCTGATAGAATGAGTGAAAAGGTATCATACCTTTACAATCCAATGCATCCAGCTGTATTAAGATTAATCAAAATGACAATAGATGGTGCTCACAAACATGGTAAGTGGGTAGGCATGTGTGGAGAGATGGCAGGAGATGAAAGAGCTATACCAACATTAGTTGAATATGGTTTAGATGAATTCTCAATGAGTGCTACATCAATCCTAACTGCTAAAAAAATAATAATGGAACAAGAGTAATAGTCAATAATTTAAAAATTAATATACAACACTCAAAACCCTAAGTTTTGGCACGAATTATTTCGTGCCTTTTTTTTATAAAAATAAGTTTATTATTATTGAGTTTTAGGAAAAAATAATAATAATTTAAATAAAGGAGGCGTATTTTTTGTTAAAGGTAATAAAAAATATTGAGGTCTATGACCCAGAGTATTTAGGCAAAAAGGATATTGTTATATTAAGTGATAAAATTGAAGGATTGTATGATGAAGTAAATGTTCCAGAAGATTTTATAAATATTCAAGTTATTGATGGAGAAGGAATGATAGCTGTTCCAGGCTTCATAGATTGCCATGTTCATATACTTGGTGGAGGTGGAGAAGGTGGATTTAGAACTAGAACTCCAGAACTTCAATTAAGCAGTATTATAAAAGGTGGAATAACTACCCTAGTAGGGTGTATAGGAACTGATGGAGTTTGTAGAGACATGAAGGGATTAGTTGCAAAAGCTAAGGCTTTATGTGAAGAAGGTGTCACTTGCTATTGTTATACTGGTTCATATGATGTTCCTGTAAACACCATAACTAAGAGCGTTAAAAGCGACTTACTTTTAATAGATAGAGTTATAGGTGTTGGTGAAATAGCCCTTTCAGATAATAGAAGTTCACAACCAACATATGATCAGTTTGTTAATGTAGTAGCTCAAGCTAGGGTTGGAGGGCTTTTATCAGGGAAGGCTGGAATAGTAAATGTTCATTTAGGGGCTGGAAAAAGGATGATTGAGTATATAACTAGATTAATAAATGAAACTGAAATTCCACCAAGTCAAATCATTCCTACTCATATGGGAAGAAATAGAGAACTTTTTGAGGCTGGTATAAATCATGCCAAGGCTGGTGGTCAAATAGACCTAACAACATCTTCAGATCCTCAACATTTAGAGGAAGGAGAGTTAACAGCTGGTGAAGGACTTAAAAAGCTTTTAGATGCCGGAGTAGACATAGAAAGAATAACTTTTTCTTCAGATGGAAATGGAAGTATGCCATTATTCGATGAGAGTGGAGAACTTAAAGGCTTAGGAATATGTTCAGTAGAAAGTCTTTTTAATGAAGTTAAGGAATCTATAAAGCTTGGAGTACCTTTAGAAAAGGCTATAAGGGTTATTACTAGTAATGTTGCTAATGTTTTAAAATTAGAGCATAAAGGATTTATATCAACAGGAAAAGATGCAGATATAATTTTATTAGATAAAAAAAATTTAGATATAAATTCTGTTATATCTAGAGGGAATATTTTGATGGATAATAAAAAATTGTTAGTAAAAGGCACCTTTGAATAACAAACTTATAAAAGTTAAATAATAGTTATTATTTGTAACATTGACTTAATATTTTAAATATAATATAATTGTAAGTAATAAAGTACCCCTAAGGGGTATATTAGGAGGCGTGTAAAAATGGTAAAACACATAAATGATCAAGATTTTAATACAGAAGTAATAGAAGCAAGTGAAGTAGTAGTTGTTGATTTCTGGGCAACTTGGTGTGGACCTTGTAAAATGATAGCACCAGTTATAGAAGAGTTAGCAAATGAAATGACAAATGTTAAATTTGTAAAAGTTGATGTTGATAAAAACCCAGGTTCAGCTGGCAAATATCAAATACAAAGCATACCAACTTTATTAATATTCAAAGATGGAAAAGTTGTTGATACTTTAGTTGGATTTAGACCAAAAGCTGCATTAGTTGAAGCTATCAAAAAATACGTTTAATAAGCTTCTTAAGGAGATGAACAATTTTGAGCGAAAGATATGATATAGCCATAATAGGAAGCGGACCAGCTGGTCTTTCAGCTGCATTAAATGCAAAAATTAGAAATAAAAAATTTATTCTTTTTGGTAATGATGATTTAAGCACAAAGCTTGTTAAAGCACCAAAAGTAAATAACTATCTTGGATTTGTAGGAAAAGATGGTATAGATCTTAAGAATCAGTTTATGGGTCATTTAAGAGAAATGGATATAGAAATAACTGAGGAAAGAATAAATAGTATTTATGCTATGGGAGGATATTTTGCTCTTATGGTAAATGAAAAAATGTATGAATCAACTTCAATAATAATTGCAACGGGTATAGAATACACAAAACCTATGAGAGGCGAAGCAGAATTTTTAGGTAAAGGTGTAGGATATTGTGCAACTTGTGATGCGCCATTATACAAAGAAAAGGTTGTAACTATAATTGGCTATAATAAAGAAGCCGAAGAGGAAGCTAACTTTGTAAGTGAATTAGCAGCTAAAGTTTATTATGTTCCTAGATATAAAGGAGAGTTTAATTTAAATTCATCAATAAAAGTTGTTGATGATATTCCTGTAGAAATACAAGGAGAAGATAAGGTCACTAAATTAGTTACTAAAAATGGTGAAATAGATACTGATGGTATATTTGTATTAAGAGATAGTATATCACCAGGACAATTAGTACCAGGATTAAAAATAACTGATGATCATATAGAAGTTGATAGATTAATGAAGACTAATATAGAAGGATGTTTTGCGGCTGGTGATTGTACAGGTAAGCCATATCAATACATGAAAGCTGCCGGTGAAGGAAATGTAGCTGCTTTAAGTGCAGTAGCGTACTTAGACAGTAGAAAATAAGAAAAAAGCTAACACTTTGTGTTAGCTTTTTCTTTAGGTAACATTAAAAAAGACATGTTGACCTATGCTTTTTTCTCCTATCTTTTCAACGCCTTTCATCCACGAGCATGTAGCGATTTTAGGGTTATAAAAATATAATGCTTCATCTGTTGGGTCACAGCCTTCTATGGCCTTAAGAACAGCATTATAGCTATCACTATCAGGTACTACGTCTATTTTGCCGTTTCTAACGCAGGAAAAAGCATTTTTTTGAGTAATTACTCCTTGAATAGTATCAGGAAAGTGTGAATCTGTTGTTCTGTTAAGTATTACTGATGCGACAGCAATTTTTCCATCAAAAGGTTCGCCTTTACTTTCAGCATATACAACCTGAGACATTAAATATATATCATCTTTAGTCAAGGATATTGTAGAGTTTGAGCTCTTGAATACAGCAACAACCTCATCAGGTGTATTACAGATTTGATCAGATTCTGGGGTTTGTGAATTAGCAGCTATTTCTGTTAATTCTATATAATCATTTTTGGTTACATGCTCATTTGAAAGAGAAAGCCCTAAAACTTCTTTCTCATTAAGTGTAGTGATGATAAATAAGGCGAAGGCGAAGATGAAGTAAGTATAAATACTCTTTTTCATAAGAACCTCCTTTTAGGTAATTATTTTACTTTGTATATTGTAACCAAAAAAATAGACTTAATACATTATTTTAATTTTTAACATAATTATCTAAAGACTTTTCAGCAGATTCTAATGAATAGATGAATTCATCAAATAGCTCTGAAGACTTATCATAATAATCTTCTGCAGTTTTTTTATTTTCAATCTCATCTAAAAGACCTTTGTAGAAATAATCAATATAGTTACCATAAGATTTTAATGCCTTTTCAAGAGCTAAGAAGCAATCATTAGCTTGTTCTGGAATAGGCAAGGAATATAAATCATTTTTAAGCTCTTGGAGAGAAGAGATTTTACTATCTATGTCGGTTACTAAAACTTTTAAATCCCTATTGGATTCTTTTATTAGGTTTGCTGTTTCAAAAAGTTTTTCATCCATTGAAGAAAGTTTCAAGGCTATTGATTTCATGGCAACTACAAAATCATTTTTTTGGCTTTGAACAAAGTCTTTATCTCTATTGGTTTTTATTAATTCATTTATATAATAAAAAATATCTTGAAGATAAGTATTTCCTTCTTTATATAAATAAACAGGGATTAAATTAGATCTACATAAGTAATAGTAATTTTCACATTCTTCTTTTAGCTTTAAAGAAATTGCATATTCATCAGCTAGATTTAAAGCATCAGGAGTTTTTAGAATTGAAAGTACCTTATTAAATAGTTCAATATTTTTATCTAATCCATTACTAAGCAGTATTAATAAATCTTCGTGTTTTGGAGAAACTGTTAAAGATTTTAAATTAGAATTTATGGTTGTAAGTTTTTCAAGTTTATTTTCTATAGAGCTTACATAGTTTTCAGAAGTTATGGTTCCTTCAGTAAAATCATAAGTAAGATTAATCTCAGAAACGGATCTTCCTAAGTCCTCAAGCTTAGATTTTTCATTATGTGCTCTAAAAAAGGAAAATCCTAAAACAAATATTAGTATTAGAACTGCAAATATTATATATATTAAGGAATTATCAATATATTTTTTATACTTAAAGTCCATAATAAGTACCCCCTCATATAATTTTTTATTAAAATATATGAAGAAATACATAATAACATTACCTAGAATATGTAAAACTACAAAGAAATGATTTAAAATATATTTTATAATTATATTTTTATTGTATAATTTAATTGTTACGGTAATGGAGGTGAATTTTGTGCAAGAATTAATAATGATATTTACAAATAGTTTAAAGGATATATCTATTTGGTCAATCATAGATATTTTAATTGTAGCTTTTATATTTTATAGAGGGTATATATTAATAAAAGAAACTAGAGCAGAGCAATTATTAAAAGGAGTAATATTATTATTGATTTTAATTCCTATAAGTTATGTTTTAAGACTTCAAATGTTAAACTTTATATTAACAAAGACATTAACAATAGGAGTGTTATCGATAGTAATTATTTTCCAACCTGAAATCAGAAGAGCTTTAGAGCATATAGGAAGTACAGCTTTTGATGATTTTCATGTAATTCAAGATGATCAAAAACTAGAGGAAGTTATTGACCAGCTTATAATAGCAGTAGAAGATATGGCTGAGACTAAAACTGGAGCCTTAATTGCTATTGAACAGGGAACTGGTTTAGCAGAAATAATATCCACAGGAACTCAGTTAGATGCTGTTATAACGTCAGCATTAATAGAAAATATATTCTTTAAGAATACTCCATTACATGATGGGGCAACTATAATTAGAAATGATAGAATTGTTTCAGCAGGTTGTGTTTTACCATTAACAAATAATAATACGATAAATAAAAAGTTAGGAACTAGACATAGAGCAGCTATAGGTTTATCTGAGGTATCAGATGCTTTAGTTATTGTTGTTTCAGAAGAAACAGGAGCGATATCTCTAGCTGTAAAAGGAAGATTAACTAGGAACTATGATGGTAAAAAGTTAAAAAATATATTATTAAAAGTTATGAAGAATAGACGTGATAAGAGAGGTAAATCTTATGGGGAGAAGGTGAAAATATGCTTAAAAAAATTAAAGGAAAAAATTTCTTAGTAAAATTTATATGCTTATTATTATCCTTTTCACTTTGGTTGTACATAATAAATGTGGAGAATCCAGTTAGAGAGTATAAATTGAATAATGTTCCTGTTCAAGTTATAAATGCGGATATTTTAAAGGAATATAATCTAGTATTGACTCCTAATCAAAATTTAACAGTAGATTTAGATTTAGAGGGGCCTTCAACTGAAATATATAAAGTGAAGAAAGAACAATTTAAAATAGTTGTTAATTTAGGAGAGTATGTTTTAAAAGAAGGAGATAATAATATACCAGTACAAATAGAAAGTTCTCCTAACAATATAAATATAAAGAATAATGGATTGTTAAGAGTAAATGTATCTCTTGATAAATATCAAGAAAAAAGTTTACCCATTGAAAGTAAAATAAAAGTAAATACAGAGCAAGGAGTTTATGCTGATAAAGTAAATATTAATCCACAGAATGCTACTGTATCTGGTGCTCAATCCTTAGTAAGTAAAGTTAAATTTTTAGAAGTAAAGGGTGAGATAAATGATGTTAGCAAAGCTGTTAATATGAGTTTACCCGTTGTTGCTGTAGATGATAGTGGAAATGAAATTAAGGATGTAAATATAAGTCCAAATAAAGTAGATGTATCTTTTGGAGTTAAAAAAGCTAAGGAAGTACCAGTTAATGTAATAACGACAGGAACTCTTAAGGAAGGCTTAGCCTTAAAATCAATTACTCCAAGTCTTGCTAAAGTTAACTTAGTTGGTCCAGAGGATGCCTTAAGTAAGGTTAGCTATGTAGAGACTGCACCTATAGATGTATCTCAGTTTTCAGATGATACAGAGGTACCAATAGGATTAAAAATTCCAGATGGAGTAAGTTTAACTTCTAATGATCAGTCTCAAATTAAAGTTAAATTAGACTTTAGCAAAGACTTACAAAGAGAAATTGATGTTCCAGTAACTATAGAAGGAAGTTTAGAAGGATATACATCTGAAACTGATATTAAGACTGTGAAGTTAACATTAGATGGTCCTGAAGATTCTGTAAATAATGTAGATGTAAGCAAGTTTAAATGTAGTATTGATATATCAAAACTTACAGAAGAGGGAGGAAGTATAAAACCAACTATATCAAATCCTTATGATAATATAAAAGTTATTAAAATGGATCCAGCAGAAGTTAAAGTAACTTTCAAAAAGAATGCTGAGTCAACTGGTGGTACTGACAATAGTGGTACTAATTCAGAAAATCCAAACAATAATAATAATAATAGCAATACTCCAAGCGAAAATAATAAACAAAATCAAAATAAGAAACAATAATATTTACCACAGATTACTTTAGAGGTATTCTGTGGTAAAATAATTTACTAAAGAAAATAAAATGGAGGCAATTTTATGACTATTAGAATAAATAATATTAGTTTAGATATAAATGAAGATTTAGATCTTTTAAAGAATAAAGTAGCTAAAAAATTAAAAATGTCTAAGGATGAGGTTGGAGATATAAAAATAATAAAAGAATCCTTAGATGCTAGAAAAAAGAATCTTATAAAATTTAACTATTGTATAAATATAGAGCATGAAAATGAAGAGAAAATAGTAGCTAGACTTAATGATAAGGACGTAAAAATAGATACAGTTAATTATGACTTCGACTTTGAATTTGGGGAAAAGAAACTTGAACATAGACCAGTAGTCGTAGGATTAGGACCTGCAGGGCTATTTGCGGCTCTTTTACTGGCTAAAAAAGGATTTAACCCAATAGTATTTGAAAGAGGAGAAGATGTTGATGAAAGAACTAAAACTGTAGAAGAGTTTTGGAGAACTGGGGAATTAAATCCAGAATCAAATGTACAGTTTGGTGAGGGTGGTGCAGGAGCATTCTCAGACGGAAAGCTTACAACTAGAATAAAGGATACAAGATGCGATTATGTGCTTGATGCTCTTGTAAGGAATGGAGCTCCTGAAGAAATAATATATAAAGGAAAACCGCATGTAGGAACTGATATATTAAAGAATGTAGTTAAGAATATAAGAGAAGAAATAAAAAGACATGGTGGAGAAGTTCATTTTAATTCAAGATTTGAAGGAATAATAAAGAAAGACAATAAATTAAAAGGAATTAAGGTAAACGGAGAAGATGTTCCATGTGAAGTAGTAGTTTTAGCCTTAGGACATAGTTCTAGAGATACATACGAAATGTTATTTAACGAAGGAATATTTATGAAACAGAAACCTTTTGCTATAGGGGTTAGAATAGAACATCCACAGGAAATTATAAATTTAAGTCAATATGGAGAAAAATATGCTAGTCATCCTAGATTAAAGGCGGCAGAGTACAGATTAGCATATCAAAGTAAGACTTTAAATAGAGCTGTATATTCTTTCTGTATGTGCCCAGGAGGTGTTGTTGTGAATGCTTCTTCAGAGGAAAAAAGATTATGTGTAAATGGAATGAGTTATCATGCTAGAGATAAAGAAAATGCTAATTCAGCTTTAGTTGTAACTGTAGGATCAAATGACTTTGGAGGAGATCATCCTTTAGAGGGAATGAAGTTCCAGCGCCATTATGAGGAGCTTGCATTTAAACTAGGTGGAGGAAATTATAATACTCCTGTTCAATTAGTGGGAGATTTTATGAAGGATAGAGTTTCAACTAAATTAGGAAAAGTTAATCCAAGCGTATTAAGTAATGGATATAGATTTGAAGATTTAAGAAAATGTCTTCCTTCTTATGTAATATCAGGGTTAAAAGAAGGTATTACTGATTTTGATAGAAAAATAAAAGGTTTTGGACATAGCGATAGTGTATTAACTGGTATAGAAACAAGAACTTCAGCACCAGTTAGAATTGAAAGAAATGAGAAGCTACAAAGCATATCTTTACAAGGTTTATATCCTGCAGGAGAAGGAGCAGGATTTGCGGGCGGAATCGTTTCAGCAGCGGTAGATGGATTAAAGGTAGCAGAAAACATAATGAAAGAATACCATGTTTAAAATTTAACAATTAAATAAAAAATAATAAATTGAATATTCTGAAAACTTACGTTTTCAGAATATTTTTTGGTAGAATATAGTTATGGAGAATTAATTTTGAATTGATAAATTTATGTAGTCAAATTTTTTTTGTTTACAATTGTTATAAATTTAACAAAATTCAAGAAAGAGGGTTGAGTATTATGGCTAAAAATTTTAATGAATTGTTTTCAAAGCTAAGAGAAAATGGAATGAAAAAAGTTTCAGTTGCGGTTGCTCAAGACGAACCAGTTTTAGAGGCTGTAAGAGAAGCTAAAAAATTAGGAATAGCTGATGCTGTTTTAGTTGGGGATGAAGAAAAAATAAAGGAAATAGCTAATAAAATAGATATGAATTTAGCTGATTTTCAAGTTATAAATGAGCCTAATGATAAAAAGGCAGCTTTATTAGCAGTAGAGTTAGCATCAACAGGAAAA
The DNA here is from genome assembly GCA_034421775.1 of Clostridium perfringens. Classification (GTDB taxonomy): domain Bacteria; phylum Bacillota; class Clostridia; order Clostridiales; family Clostridiaceae; genus Sarcina; species Sarcina perfringens_B. Next base: position 99,977 of record WNVL01000005.1, read on the forward strand.
ACTGACATGGTAATGAAAGGTTTAGTTGATACTGCTACTTTCTTAAGAAGTGTATTAAATAAAGAAGTTGGATTAAGAACAGGTCAATTAATGTCACATGTATCTGTATTTGAAATACCAGGAATGGACAGACTACTTTTCTTAACAGATGCAGCATTTAATACATATCCAGAGTTAAAAGATAAAGTAGCAATGATAAATAACTCAGTTAAAGTAGCTCATGCTTGTGGAGTACAAGTTCCTAAGGTGGCTGTTATCGGCGCTGTAGAAGTTGTAAATCCTAATATGCCAGCAACAATAGATGCAGCATTATTAGCTAAAATGAGTGATAGGGGACAAATAAAGGGATGTATAGTTGATGGTCCATTTGCCTTAGATAATGCTATATCAGAGGAAGCTGCAGAGCATAAAGGGGTAAAAGGAGAAGTTGCAGGAAAAGCAGACATATTATTATTACCTAATATAGATGTTGCAAATGTAATGTACAAGACTTTAACTTACATGTCAGAATGCAAGAATGGTGGATTATTAGTGGGTACATCAGCACCAGTTATATTAACTTCTAGAGCAGATAGTTTTGAAACAAAAGTTAAATCAATAGCTATAGCAGCAGTAGTTGCTCATGATTTAAAATAACAGATTTTTGGGGGAGAGTTATATGGCATACAAATTATTAATAATAAATCCAGGTTCAACATCTACTAAAATAGGTGTTTATGAGGGAGAAAAAGAAGTATTAGAAGAGACTTTAAGACATTCAGCAGAAGAGATATTAAAATATGATACAATATATGATCAACTTCAATTTAGAAAAGAGGTTATTTTAAATGTTTTAAAGGAAAAGGGTGTTAACATAAATGAGTTAGACGCTATTGTTGGAAGAGGTGGAATGCTTAAACCAATAGAAGGTGGAACTTATGAAGTTAATGATGCTATGGTTGAGGATTTAAAAATTGGAGTTCAAGGTCAACATGCTTCAAACTTAGGCGGAATATTATCTAATGAAATAGCAAAAGAAATTGGGGTAAAAGCTTTTATAGTTGACCCAGTTGTAGTTGATGAAATGGAAGATGTAGCAAGATTATCTGGAGTTCCAGAGTTACCAAGAAAAAGTAAATTCCATGCATTAAATCAAAAAGCTGTTGCTAAAAGATATGCTAAAGAGCACAATACTTCATATGATGATGTTAATTTAATAGTTGTTCATATGGGTGGTGGTGTTTCAGTAGGAGCACATAAAAAAGGAAGAGTTGTTGATGTAAATAATGCTTTAGATGGTGATGGTCCATTTTCACCAGAAAGATCAGGGGGAGTACCTGCTGGAGACTTACTTAGACTTTGTTTTTCAGGAAAATACAGTGAAGATGAACTTTATAAAAAATTAGTTGGTAAAGGTGGATTTGTTGCTTATGCTAATACAAATGATGCTAGAGACTTAATAAAGTTATCACAAGAAGGTGATGAAAAAGGTTCACTAATATTCAATGCATTCATATACCAAATAACAAAAGCTATAGGAGAAATGTCTGTAGTTCTTGAAGGTAAAGTTGATGCTATAGTATTAACTGGTGGAATAGCGTACAGTGATTACGTTACTAATGCTATAAACGAAAAAGTTAATTGGATTGCACCGATAGTTGTATATGGTGGAGAAGATGAACTTTTAGCTTTAGCTCAAGGAGCTATAAGAGTTTTAGATGGCGTAGAAGAAGCAAAAGTATACAATATGCTACTAATGTCATAAATGAAAAAGTTAATTGAATTGCACCAATAGTTATATATGGTTGGGAATATGAATTTTTAGCTTTAGCTCAAGGAACTATAAGAGTTTTAGATAGAGCAGAAGAATCAAAAATATATAAATAGATTAAATGAATACATGTAAATATTAAGACTGATTATGATTTAGGGAAGAATTTTGTAATTCTCCCTTAAATTTTGCTTTAAAAAAGTGTTCATAAAAGTCTGAAATATTTATATTTCACAAATATTATGTTAGAATAGTAACGATGATTTTTAAATTAACTGATTTTTACGATATATGAGTTGAGGTTTAGTATTTATCAAAAAATCCTAAAAATTGGAGGAACAGCATGAATAAAATAATAATCAATGATAAGACTATCGAATTTGATGGTGACAAGACGATACTTGACTTAGCAAGAGAGAATGGTTTTGACATTCCTGTGCTTTGTGAGTTAAAAAATTGCGGAAACAAAGGACAATGTGGAGTTTGTCTTGTTGAGCAAGAAGGAAATGATAGACTATTAAGATCTTGTGCAATAAAAGCTAAAGATGGAATGGTTATTAAAACTGATAGTGAAAAAGTTATAGAGGCTAGAAAAGAAAGAGTTGCAGAACTTTTGGACGAGCATGAGTTTAAATGTGGACCATGTAAAAGAAGAGAAAACTGTGAATTCTTAAAACTTGTAATTAAAACAAAAGCAAGAGCTCACAAACCATTTATAGTTGCAGATAAATCAGAGTATGTAGATGATAGAAGTAAATCAATAGTTTTAGATAGAACTAAATGTGTTAAATGTGGTAGATGCGTTGCTGCATGTAGAACAAGAACAGCTACTAACTCAATAAAATTCCATAGAATTGATGGTGTTAGATTAGTTGGACCAGAAGAATTAAAATGTTTCGATGATACAAACTGTTTATTATGTGGACAATGTGTTGCTGCTTGTCCAGTTGATGCATTATCAGAGAAATCACATATAGAAAGAGTTCAAGATGCATTAAATGATCCAGAAAAACATGTAATAGTTGCTATGGCACCAGCTGTAAGAACATCAATGGGTGAATTATTCAAGATGGGTTACGGCCAAGATGTTACTGGAAAATTATATACTGCTTTAAGAGAATTAGGTTTCGATAAAGTATTTGACATAAACTTTGGTGCTGATATGACAATAATGGAAGAGGCTACTGAGCTTATAGAAAGAATCAAAAACAACGGACCTTTCCCAATGTTAACTTCATGTTGTCCATCATGGGTTAGAGAAGTTGAAAACTACTTCCCAGAGTTATTAGAAAATCTTTCAACAGCTAAGTCTCCACAACAAATATTTGGAACAGCATCTAAAACTTATTATCCACAAGTTGCTGATATAGATCCTAAAAAGGTATTTACAGTAACTATAATGCCTTGTACTTCTAAAAAATTCGAGGCTGATAGACCAGAGATGGAAAACGAAGGAATTAGAAATATAGATGCAGTTTTAACAACTAGAGAATTAGCTAGAATGATAAAAGCTGCTAAAATAGATTTCGCTAAATTAGAAGATAGCGAAGTAGATCCAGCTATGGGTGAATATACAGGGGCTGGTGTTATATTCGGAGCTACTGGTGGAGTTATGGAAGCTGCTTTAAGAACAGCTAAAGACTTCATGGAAAATGATAACTTAGATAATGTAGATTATGAAGTTGTTAGAGGATTAGCTGGAATAAAAGAAGCTGAAATAGAAATAGCAGGAAATGAATATAAGTTAGCTGTTGTAAGTGGAGCTGCTAATGTATTTGAATTAGTTAAGTCAGGTAAAATAAATGATTATCACTTCATCGAAGTAATGGCATGTCCAGGTGGATGTGTTAACGGTGGAGGACAACCACATATCTCAGCTGAAGATAGTGATAAAATGGACATCAGAGAAGTAAGAGCTTCTGTTCTTTACAATCAAGATAAGAATTTAGAGAAGAGAAAATCACATCAAAACTCAGCTTTATTAAAAATGTACGAAAACTATATGGGTCAACCAGGTCATGGAAGAGCTCATGAGTTATTACACATGAAATATAAAAAATAATATTTGAAATATAAACAGAGTACTTTAAAGTACTCTGTTTTTTTTATAGTTTTTTATAAAAAGTGAAAAAATTAAATAGAAAATATCACAAGAAAAATGAAATTTGTACAGGCTATTTAGATTATCATACAAAAAATAATGAATTCTTTTGTAAATAATGTCCATAGATGAAAACGGTTAATTGGTATAAAATAAAATCATAAAAGAAATTCGAAAAAATAATTGGAATTTATGGGGGAGTATTAATATGGCAAATTTATCACTTAAACATATTTATAAAGTTTATCCAGGAGATGTTACAGCAGTTAAAGACTTTAACTTAGAAATCGCTGATAAAGAATTTATAGTATTCGTTGGACCATCAGGTTGTGGTAAGTCTACTACTTTAAGAATGATCGCTGGATTAGAAGAAATATCAAAAGGTGAATTATTTATTGGAGATAGATTAGTTAACGAAGTTGAACCAAAGGAAAGAGATATAGCGATGGTTTTCCAAAGTTACGCACTATATCCACATATGACTGTATATGATAACATGGCATTTGGACTTAAGTTAAGAAAAGTTCCAAAGGAAGAGATAGATAAAAAAGTTAAGGATGCTGCTAAAATACTTGATATAGAGCATTTATTAGATAGAAAACCAAAGGCTTTATCAGGAGGTCAAAGACAAAGGGTTGCATTAGGAAGAGCTATAGTAAGAGAACCTAAAGTATTCTTAATGGACGAACCTTTATCAAACTTAGATGCTAAATTAAGAGTTCAAATGAGAACTGAGATTTCTAAATTACATCAAAGATTACAAACAACATTCATATATGTTACACATGACCAAGTTGAAGCTATGACAATGGGTACAAGAATAGTTGTTATGAAAGATGGTATAGTTCAACAAGTTGACTCACCACAAGAAATATACAATAATCCAGCTAACATCTTCGTTGCAGGATTTATAGGAAGTCCACAAATGAACTTCATAGACGGTACTATAAAAGAAGAAGGCGGAAAATATTTTGCTTGCTTCCAAACAGAAAAGATTGAAATGCCAATGGAAAAAGCTAGATTATTAAAAGAAAAAGGATATATCGGAAAAAATGTTATAATAGGTGTAAGACCTGAGCATTTAGATGATGATCAAGAGTTAGTTGCTGCAAACCCAACAACTGTAATAAAATCAAAAGTTGAAGTTACAGAGTTAATGGGAGCAGAAAGTTACATTTACACTAAACTTGGTGAGCAAAACATAACAGTTAGAGTAAATGGAAGCACTAAGTTACAAAATGGTCAAGAAGCTAAATTCTACGTTGATGCTAATAAGATTCATGTATTCGATAAAGAAACAGAATTAAAATTAGTTTAATTAGTAATAGCTTTGATATAGAGGGGTAATCAATATGTACAGTTTTCATAAGTTCTTAGAGGAGTTATATTTAAATACCAAAATACCTTTCAAGGTTACTTTGAATGATGAGGAATTTACACTATCAAATTTTGATAATTGTGATACAGTTTCTTTAGAATTTGAAGTTAATGATAAAAAGGGAAAAATAATAACTCAAAAGGAATATGAAAGCTGTACTTCTTTATTAAGATATTTAATTGAGAATAAGATTAAAGAAGTATCAAGCAATAAGGAAAAACTTATTAAGAAAGCTTTGAATGGAGTTATTATAGATAAAAACATTGTTGATAAAGAATTATGCTTTTTAAAGGATGAGTTTTACATAATTAATGTTTATTTAGCTTCACATATTCAAGAAGGCTTAGAACTTGTTAATGAATGCTATAGTAATAAAAATATAGTTAGCGTGTTAAAGGAAGATAACATAGTAATTATTGGTGCTCTAGAAGATGTTTATGATCATGTTAGTAGTATCAAAGATTCTATTGATTCAAACCTTTATGTAAAATGCTATATAAGCTATATGAAATTAAGTAATATAAATGAAATAAAAGAGGCTTATGAGATAAATATGTCTAAGATAAATCTTGCAATAAAATATGATTTGGATGAAGTCGTTTATGGAGAAAGAGATTTACTTTTTGAAACTTTAGTTGACTCTATAGATGAGGAATTAAAGAGTAAGATGTATGAAGATTTTGGATTAGGATTCTCTAAGCTAGATAGAGAGATGATAAAGACTATAGAAACATTTTTTAAATGTGGACTTAATATAAGTGATGCATCTAAAGAATTATATGTACATAGAAATACTCTCATCTACAGATTAGATAAAATTCAGAAGTGTACATCTTATGATATAAGGAATTTTAATGAAGCTGTGATCTTTAAAATCGCTTTTTTAATATGGCGTGGGAAAGAGATAGATAAGAAATAATAAATAAAAATATATTTATGAGAATAGAGAACCGTATCAAGAATACTATTTAGAGTATCTTTGATATGGTTTTTTTTATTTTAATGAAATCATAAATATAGTCATAAAAGTAACTGTAAATAATATAACAAAATTGGTAAAAAAATTAATGGATAAATTTTATACTAAATCTACAAAAATTTCAAAAAAACTATTGAAAATGTTTTCTGAATATTATATAATAATCTTGGAAACGATACCGAAATGCTTTCCAAAAAGATTATTAATGAATAATAGATAAAATATTTTTTTTAAAAATCTTTGGTATCGTTTCCGAAAGTGAGAATTTAAAAATTATAGCTTTTTAGCTAATTAAAAGTTATGAGGGGGATTTTAGAATGGGAAAACGTACAAAAATTCTAGCAACTGTAATGGCAGCAACAATGTTATTTGCAGGATCACTAGTAGGATGTGGAGGAAAAACTGATTCAGGAAATGCTGGAGGTTCAGAAAAAGAACTAACAGTATGGTCACACTTAACAACTCCAGAAGTGGACGAGATAAATAAATTAGCCCAAAAATGGGGAGAAGAAAATGGAGTTAAAGTTAAAGTGGTAGAAGATAAATCAGAAATGCAAGCTTACATACAAGCTGCAAATAGTTCTAAGGGACCAGATATCATGTTTGGTTTAGCACATGACAACTTAGGAACATTCCAAAAGGCAGGACTTTTGGCAGAAGTTCCAGAAGGAACTATAAATGATTCTGATTATGCATCACATCAAGTTTTAGATGCTGTAACAATAGATGGAAAAAGATATGCAGTTCCAATAGCACAAGAAACTTCAGCTCTTTTCTATAACAAAGATAAAGTTAAAGAAGTTCCAAAGACTATGGAAGATTTAGTTAAGGTTGCAGAAGAAGGTGCAGGATTTAAATATGATATTAATAACTTCTATGCTACTTATGGATTTATAGCAGCAGATGGAGGATATGTTTATAAAGATAATAATGGAACTCTTGATCCAACTGATATTGGACTAGCTACACCAGGAGCTGTAAAAGGATATCAATTTGTTCAAGATTTAGTTCAAAAAGATAAATTAATGCCAGCTGATATAACTGGAGATATAGCTAAAGGAGATTTCTTATCTAAGAATACTGGATTCTATATTTCAGGACCTTGGGATGTATCAGCATTCAAAGATGGTGGTGTAAACTTTGGAGTAGCTCCAATGCCAACATTATTTGGAAAACAAGTACCAACTTTCTTAGGGGTTCAAACTGCTTTTGTAAGTGAAAAATCACAAAATAAAGATTTATCATGGAAATTAGTTAAATACTTAGCAGATAATTCAGGTGATATATTATTAAACAAAGGTAACAGAATTCCAGTATTAAATAAATACTTAGATAGTGCAGATTTCAAGAACAACGAATATATGAGTGCTTTCGCAGAACAAGCTAAATTCGCTACACCAATGCCTAACATACCAGAAATTCAAGCTATGTGGGGACCTGCTGGAGCTAACTTACAGTTATTAACTTCAGGTCAAATCACACCAGAACAATGTGCTCAAATGACAGTAGAGCAAATTAAAGAAGGTATATCACAACAAAAATAATTAGAAAGTTTAACTAGGGGGATGAAAAGTCCCCCTTATTTATAAGAATTATCTTAGAGGGTAGAGGTATTTTATTAAGGAGGAGAGTATGTAATGCAAGTAGTAGCAGATAAGAAAGCAGCAAGAAAAAAGAATATGAATCAGACAATGAAATCTATTCCATATTTATTACCAGCACTTATATCAATTTTAATATTTACAGTTTTGCCTATATTATATACAGTTTATATATCTTTTACAGATTATACAATGTATTCACAAGGTAATATTCAATTTGTAGGATTAGCAAACTTTATAGAGGTTTTCACAGGACCTTTTAAAGAAATATTTTTCCCAGTTTTAGGTTGGAACTTAGTGTTTGCAATAGCTTCAACTTTAGGAACTTTCTTCTTAGGATTAATAGTTGCTATGGCTGTAAATAATCCTAACTTAAAAGAAAAAGCAATTTATAGAGCAATACTTATAATTCCATGGGCTTTACCAGCAACAGTAGCAATACTTTCATGGAAAGGTCTTTTAAATGGAAGTTACGGAGCAATAAATAACTTATTAATGAATTTACATGTAATAGCAGATCCTATTCCATGGTTAACAGACCCAATGTGGGCAAGAGTTGCGATAATATTCGTTGGTATATGGTTAGGATTCCCATACATGATGAATGTTTGCTTAGGAGCTTTAGGAGCTATTCCAGATAGTTATTATGAAGCAGCAGATGTTGATGGTGCTAGTAAATGGCTTCAATTTAGAAAAATAACATTACCATCATTAGCACAAACTGCTTATCCATTAATAATTTCATCATTTGCATTTAACTTTAATAACTTTGGACAGGCGTATTTGATTACTAATGGTAATCCACCAAGAATGGCGACTCAATTTGCTGGATACACAGATATTCTTGCATCTGTAAACTACAAATTATCAACACAATTTGGTAGATTTGAAATAGCATCTGCAATCAGTATAATAATATTTATCTTATTAGCGACTATATCATATTATCAAATGAAATTATCAGGACAATTCGAGGAGGTTGAATAAGATGCAAAGTAGAGTACAAAAAAAGAGCGGAATAAACACTTCCTCAGAAATTAAATATAAAAAGAAATTAAGACCATCAGAAGTAAGGTCAGTATGGATATCAAGAGTATTTTTATGGTTTATGTGCCTTGTAGTATTATTCCCAGTTTTATCTATAGTAACTGCTTCTATGGCTAAAGGGGAAGCTTTCGTACAAACAACATTATTACCACAAGCATGGACACTTGAAAACTATTCAAAGGTTTTAACTGAAACAAACTTTTTAATTTGGGTTAAAAATACTATTATTATATGTGTTGCAGTATCTGTACTTCAATTATTTTTAACAATACCAACAGCTTTTGCTTTCTCAAAACTAAGATTCTGGGGAAAGAAAAAAGGATTAATGTTCTTATTATTACTTCAAATGTTCCCAGCAGCTATGGCATTACCTGCAATTTTAGGTCTTGCATATAGATTAAATGGTATGGACCATATAATTACATTAGTAATTATAGCTGCAGGTGCTAGTGCATATAATATTTGGTTAATGAAGGGATTCATAGATGGAATTCCTAAGGAGCTTGTAGAAGCTGCAAGCGTTGATGGGGCAACTACTTTCCAAATATTTATGAAAATAATATTACCATTAACAAGAAATATGATTTTAGTAATATTCTTATTTACATTTATAGGATCATACAGTGAATTTATATTTGCTTCAGCAATATTAAAAGATCCAGAAAGTTTAACACTTGCTGTAGGTATGCAACAGTTTATTAAAAATGATTTCTCAGCCAACTGGACTCAATACTCAGCTGCAGCAATAATGGCTTCAGTTCCTATAGTAATTCTTGCAACTGTAGGTCAAAAATATATGGCTAAAGGTTTAGTTGCTGGATCAGTTAAAGGTTAAAGTTAATAAAATATTTTATATGGAATAGAAATTAAATACCTTATAGATACTAGATACCTCTTATAAGATTATAATATGTTGATGGATAAAAGTAGAAGGAGGATGATAACTTCCTCCTACACCCATCAAAATGTAAAAAGTGATTATTAAAATAGGTATTTAGGAACATTAAATTGTAAATGTAATAAATTCTATTATAATTATTTAAACTCTTGTAAGTATTATTGCTAATGCTTTCTATGAAGTTTATAATTAAGTTGGTATCGTTACCGAAACAATTTCCAAGTTAATTAAATATTATAGAAAATTAGGAGGATTTTTATATGAATATAAGAGATATAGCAAAACTTGCTGGCGTTGGTGTTAGTACAGTATCAAGAGTTATAAATGAGCATCCAGATGTAAAGGATGAGACAAGGGAAAAAATATTAAAGATAATAAAAGAAAGTAATTATATACCTAATAATAGCGCTAGAATTCTTAAAAAAAATAACACAAATAATATAGGAGTTTTAGTAAAAGGGGTATTCAATCCATTCTTTTCTGAAATGATAAATATAATAGGTAATAGAATCAATGAAGCGGGTTATACAATGATATTACAGCAAAATGATTATACAACAGAAGATGATGTTGATAATTTAATAGCTTTTGTTAAAGAGAAAAGACTTCAAGGTATTATTTGTTTGGGAGGAAACTTTTTAAATATAAGTGATGAAAGTTTTCAGTTTTTAGATATTCCAGTAGTTCTAACATCAGTTAATACAATATCTAAAGAGAGTAAAAGTAAATATTCATCAATAGGAATAGACAATATATTATCAGCAAAAGAGTCAACTCAATATCTTATAGATAAAGGGCATAGGAATATAGCGATTTTACTAGGAGAAAAAAATGACGTTGGAATAAGTGGATTAAGACTTGAAGGATATAGAAAAGCATTAGAAGAAAACGATATACCATATTCAGAAGATAATGTTTTTATAGGTGATTACGATTATAGTGGAGCTTATAAAGTTACAAAAGAAATAATTAACAATAGAAAAGATATAACAGCTATTTTTTCAATATCAGATATTATGGCTGTTGGTGCAGCTAAGTCAGTTATAGATCAAGGGTTAAAAGTAGGAGAAGATATGTCTATTATTGGATTTGATGGTATGGATATAAGTAAATATTATAATCCGGGAATAACAACTGTAAAGCAGCCTAAAAAACATATGGCTAATAACAGTATAGATTTATTATTATCTCTTTTAGCTAAAAAAGAAGAACATAAGCATATAATTTTTGAAACAAAAATAATAGAAAGAGATTCATGCAAAGATATAAGATAGTCATTATAATTTGGGGGAGATATTATGAGAATTAATGGTGTCAATAATCACATAACTAAATATACTTTTGGAACTCCTTTCAATACTGAGTCAGTTGTTCTAAAGGAAGGTTCAGAAATACAGAACCAAGAATTAAAATATTTAAATTTTGAAAATAACACTCTTACATTAGAGCTTAAAGATCAAGATATTGTTTATGGATTAGGTGAAAACGTAAGAGGATTAAATAAAAGAGGATGGGTATATGAAAGTTTCTGTACGGATGACTTTTCGCATACTCCAGAAAAGAAAAGCCTATATGGAGCTCATAATTTCTTAATGGTTTATGGAAAAAAAACTTTTGGGATATTTATAGATTATCCTGGAAGAGTAAAGTTTGATGTAGGTTATACAAGAAGAGATGAATTAAAGATAACAATAGATGATGAAAACTTTGCTTTATATATTATTGAAGGTGAAAGCTTAAAAGACATAGCAAAGAGTTTTAGAGAGCTTATAGGAGAAAGTTACATAGCTCCAAAATGGGCATTTGGTGCTCAACAAAGTAGATGGAGTTATAAAGATCGTAATGAAGTTCTTGAAGTCCTAGATAATTTTAATGAATCAGAACTTCCTCTTGATTGTTTATACCTTGATATAGATTATATGGAGGATTTCAAGAACTTTACTATAAATAAAGAAGCATTCCCTGACTTTGAAAACTTCGTAAAAGAAGTTAAAGATAGAGGAATTAGACTTATCCCAATAATTGATGCTGGATGCAAAATTGAAGAGGGATATGATGTTTATGAGGAAGGCGTTAAAAATGGTTATTACTGTGTAGATGATGAGGGTAAGCCTTTTGTAGCAGCAGTTTGGCCAGGTAGGGTTCATTTCCCAGATTTCTTAAATAAGGATGCAAGACTATGGTTTGGAAACAAGTATAAATTCCTTACTGATAAAGGAATAGAGGGTTTTTGGAATGACATGAATGAGCCTGCAATATTTTATTCAGAAAAAAGATTAAATGAAGCTTTTGAAAAAATATCAGAAGCAAAAGGAAAAAATTTAGGTATATATGATTATTTTGATGTTAAGGATACATTCCCAAGACTTCAAAATAGTATGGAAGATTATCAAAGTTTTTATCATAGGGTAGGAAATGAAAAAATAAGACATGACAAGGTTCATAATCTTTTTGGATTTAATATGACAAGAGCCGCTGCTGAAGGTCTTGAAAATATAGATGAAAATAAGAGATTTTTACTTTTCTCTAGAGCGTCAACAGTAGGTATGCATAGATATGGAGGAATATGGACTGGAGATAACATGTCTTGGTGGGAACACATTAAGTTAAATATTCAAATGATGCCAAATATCAATATGTGTGGATTCATCTATACAGGAGCTGATACTGGTGGATTTGGAGGAGATGCTACAGAAGATCTAGTTATAAGATGGTCACAATTTAGTATGTTTACACCTTTATTTAGAAATCATGCAGCTTTAGGTACAAGACATCAGGAACCATATTCATTTAGAGGTGAAAGTGTCAAAGTATTAAAAAATATATTGGAGTTAAGATATGTTATGGTTCCATATCTTTATAGTGAGTATATGAAAGCTGTTTTAAATAATGAAATGTATTTTAAACCATTAACATTTGAATATGAAGATAATTTTGTAAAGAGAGTAGAAGATCAATTGCTTTTAGGTGATAGCTTAATGGTAGCACCTATATATGAGCAAAATGCTTTAGGAAGATATGTTTATCTTCCAGAAGAAATGCTTCTATGGAGAGCTAGAAAATATGATGATGGGGATTATGAAATTTTAGAAAAAGGAAATCATTATGTAGAAGCTAAGTTAAATGAGGTTCCTATATTTATAAGAAAGAATAAAATAATAACAATGGCAAGTAAGCCAAGTAAAAGGGTAGAAAATTTAGATACTAGTGAATTAAATCTAATTGCTTTTGTTGATGATATAGCTGAATACACATATTACAATGATGATGGTATCACTAAAGATTATAAGAAAGGTGATTATGAAGAGCTTAAAGTAAAAATCATAAAAGCAGAATCAGATTATGATATATCAATAGAAAATAAGAATTCAAGGGTTAAAAAGTTAAATATAAAAATATTTGATTCAAATAAAAATGTGATTGAAAAAGAGATATTAGTTCAATAATAGTAACTAGGGGGAAGCGATATGAGAAGATCAAGTGGAATAATAATGCATATTGCTTCCTTACCTGGAAAGTATGGAATAGGTACTTTTGGTAAGGAAGCATTTAATTTTGTAGATTTCTTAAAGAAATCTGGACAAGGATATTGGCAGATATTGCCCTTAGGTCCTACAAGTTATGGAGATTCACCATATCAATCATTTTCAGCTTTTGCAGGAAATCCATATTTTATAGATTTTGATATTTTAAATAAAGAAGGATTACTTGATAAAAAGGACTATGAAGGTGTTAATTTTGGAGATAATCCAGAAAAAATAGATTATGCTTTATTATTTGACAAGAAAATGAGAGTGTTAAGAATAGCATATGAAAAATCTTTAGATAAAAACAAAGAAGAAATTGAAAAGTTCAGAGAAGAAAACAAACTTTGGATTGAAGATTATGCTTTATATATGGCAATAAAAAATGAAAATGACTTAGTTAGTTGGCAAGAGTGGGATGAAAAATTAAAGCTTAGAGAAGAGAAAACTTTAGAAGAATGTAGAGTTAGATTAGCTAAGGATATAAATTATTGGATATTCTTACAATACCATTTCTTTAAACAGTGGGGTGAATTAAAAGAATATGCAAATACTTTAGGGATTAAGATAATAGGAGACATGCCTATATATGTTGCAGAGGATAGTGCAGATGTTTGGGCAAATCCAAAAGCATTTTTATTAGATGAAAATAATGTGCCTAAAAAAGTTGCTGGATGTCCACCAGATGCTTTTTCAGAAACAGGTCAGTTATGGGGTAATCCGATATATGACTGGAGTTATATGGATGATACAGGATATAGTTGGTGGATTGACAGAGTAAGAGAGAGCTTTAAACTTTACGACATATTAAGAATAGATCACTTTAGAGGATTTGAAGCTTATTGGCAAATACCATATGGAGATGAAACAGCAGTAAATGGTGAGTGGGTTAAAGGACCTGGAATAAAACTATTTAATGCAATTAAAGATGAGTTAGGAGAGGTTAATGTAATAGCAGAAGATCTTGGATACTTAACTCAAGAGGTTATAGACTTTAGAGATGAAACTGGATTTCCAGGTATGAAGGTTTTACAATTTGCCTTTGATTCTAGGGAAGAAAGTGATTATCTTCCACATAATTACCCAGTAAATTCAATAGCTTACACAGGTACTCATGATAATGATACATTTAGAGGTTGGTTCGAAGTTACAGGAAACAAAGATGATGTGGAGTATTCTAAAAAATATTTAAAACTTACTGAGGAAGAAGGGTATAACTGGGGATTCATCAGAGGAGTTTGGAGTAGTGTAGCACATACTGCAATAGCTCTAATGCAAGATTTCTTAAATTTAGGAAATGAAGCAAGAATAAACTATCCATCTACCCTTGGTGGCAATTGGCAATGGAGAGTTAAAGAGGATGCTTTAACTGATGAATTAGCAGAGAGAATATATGATATAACAAAACTATATGGAAGGGTGAATAGCAATGAATAAGGAACAAATCAAGAGAGGAATTGAAAGATATCTAAAAGTAAAGTATGGAAAGAGCTCAATTAAGGAGGCTAAGGATTTCGAGGTATTTAATGCATTATCATTAACACTTTTAGGAAATATTGTTGATGATTGGAATCACACAGAAGAACTTTATGAGAAAGAAAAAAATGCATACTATTTCTCTGCTGAATATCTAATGGGTAGAGCCTTAGGAAATAACTTAATAAGCTTAGGACTTTATAACGAAGTAAAAGAGGTTTTAGATGAATTAGGATTTGATCTAAATAGAATTGAAGAAATAGAAGAGGATGCTGGTTTAGGAAACGGTGGTTTAGGAAGACTAGCAGCTTGTTTTATGGATTCAGGAGCTTCATTAGAAGTACCGTTAAAGGGCTATGGAATTAGATATAACAATGGTTTATTCTCTCAATATTTTGAGGATGGATTCCAAAAGGAAGACGTTGATAGTTGGTTAAAATATGGAGAACCATGGAGCATAAGAAAAGAGGATGAGTTTGTAACTGTTGACTTTGAAGATATGACAGTTAAAGCAATTCCATATGATACTCCAATTATAGGATATGCTAGTAAGAATATAAATACTTTAAGATTATGGAAGTGTGAGCCTGTAAAAGAGTTTGACTTCAAATTATTCAATGAACAAAAATACAATGAAGCATTAGAACTTAAAAATAGAGCAGAGGATATATCAAGAGTTTTATATCCAAATGATTCAAATAGAGAGGGTAAATTACTAAGATTAAGACAACAATACTTCTTAGTAAGTGCATCATTAAAAGATATAATAAGAAAGCATAAAGAAGTATTTGGAAAGGTGACTGAGGACTTTGCAAAACTTCATGCAGTTCAATTAAATGATACTCATCCAGTTTTAGCAATACCAGAACTTATAAGACTTCTTATAGATGAAGAAGGATTCAATTTCGAAGAAGCTTATAATGTAGCTTCAAAGACTTTTGCTTATACAAACCATACTATATTAGCAGAAGCTTTAGAAAAATGGGATGTAGATTTAATAGAAGAATTATTCCCAAGAATATTAGAAATAATTGAAAAAATAGATGCAGAGTTTATAGTTGACTTAGAAGAAAAAGGCTACTCAGAAGAGGAAATAGAAGAATTCAGAATAGTTAATGATGAAAAGGTTAGAATGGCTAACTTAGCAATACACGTAGGATTCGCTGTTAATGGTGTTGCACAATTACATACAGATATATTAAAAAACATTGAGCTTAAAAATTGGTATGAATTATATCCAGAAAAGTTCCAAAACAAAACAAACGGAATAACACCTAGAAGATGGTTAAGATTATGTAACCAAGAATTATCAGCTTTAATAACTGAACTTTTAGGAAGTGAAGATTGGGTTAAAAACTTAGACCTATTAAAAGGATTAGAAAAATATAAAGATGATGAAGAAGTTCTAAAGAGATTTATGGAAATCAAGCATACTAAGAAAGAGCAATTAGCTGCATATATTAAAGAGCACGAAGGTGTGGAATTAGATCCATATTCAATATTTGATATACAAATTAAGAGATTACATGAGTATAAGAGACAATTATTAAATACTCTATACATTTTAGATTTATACTATAGATTAAAAGAAAATCCAGATATGGATATACCAAAAGTAACATTTATATATGGTGCAAAAGCTTTCCCAGGATATAAGAGAGCTAAATCAATAGTTAAGTTAACAAATGAAGTTGCTAAACTTATTAATAATGATGAATCTATAAAAGGAAAAATAAAAGTTGTATTTGTAGAAAACTATAGAGTTTCTTATGCAGAAAAATTATTCCCAGCAGCGGATGTATCAAAACAAATATCAACAGCTGGAAAAGAAGCATCAGGAACAGGTAATATGAAATTCATGTTAAATGGAGCACCAACTTTTGGTACTAACGATGGAGCTAACGTAGAAATTGTTAGAGAAAGCGGAATAGATAATAACTTTATCTTTGGTTTAGAAGTAGAGGAAATAGAAGAGTTAAAAGAAAAATATGATCCAGTTACTTACTATGAAGCTGATGAAGAATTAAAGAGAGTTTTAGATTCATTAGTAGATGGTACTTTTGATGATGGTGGTACTGGTGACTTTGAAGATCTTTATAACTCATTATTAGAAGAAGGAGATCAATACTTCTTATTAGCGGACTTTAAGGCATTTAAAGATACTGAAGATAAAGTATTTGAAGCTTATAAAGATAAATTAGGATGGGCTAAGATGGCATTTGAAAATACTTGTAATGCAGGTATGTTCTCAAGTGACAGAACAATACAAGAATATTGTGATGACATTTGGGGAATCAAAAAATGCACAAATAAATAATAGGGCAAAAGCTTATTTAATAAGCATTCCAATATATTCCCAAATATATTACTAAAAAACTATATTTCCTTAAGGCAATATAGGCAATTATAGAAAATGGCTTTGCTAAAACTTGAAAACTGAGTTAAAGTCCAAATTATAGATTTGGAGAGTTAAATTTTACACTTTTTATAAAGAGGTAAATTTTAAGGGAGGTTTAGGGTTTGGTGCAAAGCCTTTTCTAAATTTATGTGCAAGGTGAAAATTTGTAAAAGTTATAGTAAAAAGGGTACTTTAGTATTAAAATAAGGGGTGGCAATTTATGAAGTTTGGAAAAAAAGATTGGACTAGTTATGATAGAGGAATAGAAAAAGAATGGATGCTTACTAATGGTATAAGCGGTTTCTGTGGAGGAACTGCTATTGGAGCAAACTGTAGAAAGTATCAAGGATTATTATTAGCATGCACTAATTCACCAGAAGAAAGATATATGATTCTTTCTAATTTAAATGAAAAAATAAATATTGGTGGAAAGCTTCACCAGTTGAGTTCTTGTAAATATACAGATAAAATAGTTGATGGCTTTAATAATTTACAAGGATTTTATTATGATGGATTACCTCATTTTAGATTTTTTGTAGATGGAGTAGTTGTTGATAAAAAAGTTGCTATGGAATATGGTAAAAACACTGTAGTGATTGAATATGACATATTAAATGGAAGTAAAGAAGCAAAAATAAATATTGAGCCTTTATTTACTTTTAGAAACCCAGGAGTATGTAGTGGACAAGAAAACTTAGAATTTAAGAAAACTGTGGATAAAGAAAAAATTGAACTTATTCCACAGCTAAAAGAGGATATAATCATAAGATTTTTTACTTATGGTGGAAAAACAATAGATAATTCAGATAAAATTGTGGATAAAATTTATTATGATGTGGATAAAAGTACAGGTGATAAGTTTGTGGATAAATGTTACGTTCCAGGAACTGTTGAAATAAATTTAAATCCTAATGAAAGAAAAAAAGTTTATTTACTTTGTACTATAGAGAAAGAAAATGACTTTGACTGTGAAAAAATAATAAAAAATGAAGAAGAAAGAATAAGAAAGCTTAGAAATACATTTGATGATTCAAGAGTTTTAGCTAAGTATCTTCCTATTGCAGCGGATCAATTTATAGTTAATAGAGAATCTATAAATGGAAAAACAATATTAGCTGGATATCCTTGGTTTTTAGATTGGGGAAGAGATGCTATGATTGCCATTAATGGATTGACATTATCAACTGGTAGATTAGATGATGCTAAAGATATCATAAGAAGTTTTAGTCTGTATGAGAAAGATGGATTAATACCAAATATGTTCCCTGGAGAGGGAAAAGAGCCTCTTTATAATACTGTTGATGCTTCATTATGGTTTATAAATGCAGTTTATAATTATTTACTTTATAGTAATAGTGATGAAGCAATAGATTTTGTTAGAAATGAAGTTTATGGAACAATAAAAAATATAATAAAGGCTTATAAAGAAGGAACTGAATTTTCTATAAAAATGGATGAAGATGATTCTTTAATAAATGCCGGTTCAGGTTTAGATCAAGTAACTTGGATGGATGTTAGAGTAAATGGAATAGTTGTTACACCTAGACATGGTAAACCAGTTGAAATAAATGCTTTATGGTATAATGCATTAAAAATAGCAGCTTTATTAAAGGACAAATTTGAAAAAGAAGAAAATAATGAGTATGAAGAATTAGCACAAGAGGTTAAGGAATCTTTTACTAAAGCATTTTGGAATGAAGATGGAAAATATCTTTATGATGTTGTAAGTGATAATGAAAAAGATGATAGTTTAAGACCTAACCAGATTTGGGCTGTATCATTGCCATTTACAATGTTAGATAGAGAAAAAGAAAAGTATGTTGTACAAAAAGTATTTGAAGAGTTATATACTCCTTATGGATTAAGAAGTTTAAGTAAAGATCATAAGGATTATCATGGCATTTATATAGGAAAGCTTTTTGATAGGGATATGGCTTATCATCAAGGTACAACATGGGGATTCCCTTTAGGAGCATTTTTCACAGCTTATTGTAAGATAAATGATTATTCTAAAGAAGCTGTTGAATTAGTAGATTCTTTAATGAGTGATATGGAAGACCACATTCAAGATCAATGCTTAGGAAGTATTGCAGAAATTTTTGATGGTGATAATCCTTATAAAGCTAGAGGATGTTATGCCCAAGCATGGAGCGTTGGAGAAGTGCTTAGAGTTTATTATGAGGATATATTAGGAAATAAGAAAAGATTAGAAAAAGCCCACAAAGATATATTTATATAAATGTTATTGCTAGAGATTACTTTATTAATCTCTAGCTTTTTTTGATTTTTGTAATTATTAAGTTTGAAGTTTTGGGATATAATTAAAGGAAGAACTTAACATAAAGGGGAGATATATGTGAGAACATCACTAAATATAGAAAATCAAATTAATATGATATCTGAAATGAGAGGAGACTCTGTATTTCAAGTTTTAGAATATGATAGTTTAAGAGGAGGAAACTCTTTAGATCTTGCAATCAAGTTAAACCAAATGAGAGAGGCTAATATAAAGCTTAGACAGGTAAGGATTATATTAGAAGACAGTTCTGTAAAGATAGAGAAAGGAGCTTTAAGTTATATGAGAGGTCCAATATCTATGAAAAACAAAATTGGTGGGCCAATAGGTTTAGGTAAAAAATTTTTCACTAGTAAAGTTACTGGAGAGAGCACTTTTAAACCTAGATATGATGGAACAGGTGATATATTTTTAGAGCCTTCTTTCGGTCATTATGCTTTAATTGAATTAGAAGATGATGAGATAATAGTTGATGATGGATTATTTTATGCTTGTGAAAGTAGTGTAGAAGTAACAGCTCATATGAATAAGTCATTATCATCTATGGTCCTAGGCAATGAAGGAGTTTTTCAAACAAAGCTTTCTGGAGAAGGAATAGTAGTTTTAGAAATACCAGTACCTGAAGAAGAAATATTTAAGTGTAAAATAAATAATGATGTTTTAAAAGTTGATGGTAACTTTGCGATTTTAAGAACTGGAGATATTGAGTTTACAGTTGAAAAATCATCAAAATCATTAGTCTCTACTGCTACTGGCGGAGAGGGGCTTTTAAATGTCTTTAGGGGAACAGGAGAAGTATGGTTAATACCAACTAAATCTGTTTACGAGAAGCTTGAGCATGGATGGGATTCACTAAGACCTTTAACAGATCCAAGTGGTAGTTCAAATACTGAAGTATAATTTATTGATAATATAAGTATTTAAATGCCCATTACTAAAAAATATATTTAAATTAAAGTTAACTAAAGTTTAGATATTTTAAACTAACTCTATTGTAAGTATTATTTTCTTTATTATAATAATAGAGATATAATTAATTTGTTAAAGAATTTAAAATATATTTGATTATTATAGAGTTATATTAATATAAAAGTAGTTAAAGGAGAAGATTATATGAATGGAGTTCAATCTAAACTAAAAAGTAAGGATTTAGATTTTTTATTTGAGGCTATCTTAAAATTAGAGGATATAAATGAATGCTATAGTTTTTTCGAGGATATATGTACAATCTCAGAATTAAAAGCACTAGCTCAAAGATTACATGTTGCAAGAATGCTTAGAGATAAGAAAACATACACTGAAATTGCAGAAGAAACTAAGGCGTCAACAGCAACTATAAGTAGAGTAAATAGATGTCTAAATTATGGAGCTGATGGCTACAATGCTATACTAGATAGGCTAGAAGAAAATAAAGAGATATAAAAATCATATTAGGAATAACGCGATGAAGAAAAGAACATACTAATATCAACTAAAATATTTAAGGAGGTATATAGTATGCCAAATTTAAGCTGTGGAGTAGATAACTGTACATATAATCAAAATGATATGTGTTCATTAAACTCAATAAAAGTAAATGGTTCTTTTGCTAATCAATCAGAAACAACTTGCTGTGGAAGCTTTGTTGAAAAAGGTGGATTTACTAATGCTGCTGTTGATGTTGGAGAAGCTGAACCAGCAACTAGTGTTGATTGTGAAGCAGAAAAATGTTGTCACAATAAAAATTGTAAATGCTATGCAGAAAGCATAGATATTTCTGGTGATTATGCACAAAACCAAGAAAGCACAAATTGTGCAACTTTTAAACCTGAATAATTAAGTTATATTAACTTTGCTAATTGAGAAAGAAGACTATATAATTTAGTCTTCTTTTTACATAAAGAAATTAAATTAATTGAGATTGGCATGAGAGATTATTTTAGAGAATTTGTTGAAATATTAAAAAAATAGAAGAAGTTGAATTAATAATGTTAGGTGGGGTAGAAGCATCACAAAAGCAGACAAGCTATCCAATCACGATTTATATGTGTACTATAATAAAAATATAAGCATAGAAAAATGCAAAATATTTCTACATATTATTTATATATTTCTTTTATATAAATAATATACAGATAGAAAATATAAAATATTGAGTAAGAGGTGTAAATTTTGAATATATTATTAGTTGACGATGAAGAAAAAATAGTAGAAGTCTTAGAAGCCTATTTAAAGAGAGAAGGATTTAGTGTTTTTTCTTGTAGTAATGGAGAAGAGGCTTTAAAAATATTCGAAAATAATGATATAGATTTAATTCTTTTAGATCTTATGCTTCCAGACTTAAGTGGAGAGGAAGTTTGTAAAGTAATAAGAGAAAAAAGTTGTGTTCCAATAATAATGATAACCGCAAAGACTGAAGAAGAGGATTTATTAGAAGGTTTTGATATTGGTGCTGATGACTACGTTACTAAACCTTTTAGTGTTAAGCAATTAATAGCTAGAATAAAGGCTATCATTAGAAGAAGTCAAAAGTGCCAAAAGGAAGATAGTGATATTTTAATTTTTGATAATGGAGAGTTAAAAATTAATACAGATACAAGAGAAGTTTGGGTAAGAGGAGAATTGATAACTCTTACATCAACAGAGTTTAATATACTTATTTGCTTAAGTAGGTATCCAAAGAAGATATTCACTAGAGATGAGCTAATTGAATTAGTTTTAGGTGATAAAAGTGATAGTTTTGATAGAGTTATAGACTCTCATATAAAAAATTTAAGAGGTAAAATAGAAGAGAATACAAGAAAACCTAAGTTTATAGTAACTGTATATGGGGTGGGATATAAGTTTGAAGGTAAGAAGATATAAGAGTTTAAATTTTAAGGTAATAGTTCCTTCTATAGCTATTATAATAATTACTACATTGCTTACTGTATTTATGTCTAAGTTCTATTTTGATAAGAAGTTTGGAGACTATATTATGGTTAAAAATCAAAATACAGTACAAAATATTTTGATAGATTTAGGTGAGCAATATTCTGATGGTAATTGGAATTATCAAAATCTAGAAAAAATAAGCTATGATGCCTTAGATAAAGGGATTATAGTTGCCTTATATGATAAAGAAAATCAAGAAGTAATTGATATAGAGAAAAACTCTAAAGAGAGATGTAATAAGGTTATGAATTTTATAAAAAGGTCTATGGAAGGGAAATATGGTTCTACTACAAGTCAATTTGAGCCAGTATATTATCCTTTAATAAAAAATGGGGAAAAAATAGGAGAGGTTAGAGTTAAATTTTATGGTCCTATTTTTTATATGCAGAATGAATTAGTGTTCTTGAATATGGTAAATAATCTTATTTTAAGTATTGGAGCATTATTAATTTTGGCCTTTACTATAATAGGATTTATAATTTCAAAATCTATAACAAAACCAATAAATAAGCTTATGACAAAAGCAAAATATATTTCAAATGGAGAGTATGATAAAAAAATTGATATAAATACAGATATTTTAGAGATTAATGGTTTAATAAATTCTATAAATAACCTTTCACAGAGCATAAAGGAACAGGAGATCATAAGAAAAAGGCTTACAGGAGATATTTCTCATGAATTAAAAACACCTTTAACAAATATACAATCACACTTAGAGGCTATGATAGATGGAATATGGGAGCCTACAGGGGAAAGACTTATAAGTGTCAAAGAGGAAGCAGAAAGACTTACTTCGTTGGTTAGTGATATGCAAAAGCTTAATAAATATGATGAGTATTCTATGAAGATAAAAAAGGACATTGTTAATATAAGTGACGTAATTTGTTTTGTAGTATTTCAATTTTCTAATTTAGCTAAGAGTAAAAAAATAAAGATTGAATACGAGCAAAAGGGTATTCAGATATCTTGTGATAAAGATAAAATAACTCAAGCCTTAGTAAATATTCTTTCAAATGCCATTAGATACTCTAATGAAGGAAGTACTATAGTTATAGATGAGAAACTAAAAGACGATAAGTTAAGTATATCTATAGAAGATCAAGGATTAGGAATTTCGGCAGAAGATTTACCATATGTATTTGAGAGGTTTTATAGAGCAGATAAATCAAGAACACGAGCTACTGGAGGAACTGGTATAGGGTTAACTATAGTTAAGTCTATAGTATCTTCTCATGGAGGAGAAGTTAAGGTAGAAAGTGAATTAGGAAAAGGAAGTAGATTTACAATAATACTACCTAAATAAGAAAAAAGCTTACTAACCTTTGTTAGTAAGCTTTAAATTTTTTATTTTAAGTTATTTAATTCAGTTCTTATTTCATGCATTTCGTTTTGAACTTCTTTAACCTTAGCTTTATTATTTTCTATTCTACCTTTAATATCTTCAACTATTTCTTGGTATTTTTCAATAGTTTCTAATGAGTTATTTCCAGGTCTAACATTGAATAATCTATTAGTGAAATCAGAAAGTCTTTCTTCGTCTTGGCTAATATATTTCTTTAATTTCTTAACGAATTCATCTTTGTTTTTTAGTAAAGAGTTTAAGAAATCTCTTTGTTTATTAGCTCTAGCAGCATTTATATTATCAAAATATTCTTGTCTAGCAGCATAGAATCCATCTCTAATTTCTTTAAATTCATTTATAAGTTTTTCATTTTCTTCTTTTCCGCAGAATCCTACTTTGAAGAATTCATCACTTATTTCTTTTACTTTAGCTGAAGCTTCTTTCCAACTGTCATTTTCATATAATTTCTTTAATTCTTCTATAAGAGCTTTTCTTTTTTCAATATTAACTTTATTTTCAGCTTTTAAAGCATCGAAGAATTCTTGTCTCTTAGCAAAGAATACATCTTTAGCTTCTTTATAACCTTGAGATATTTCTTCATTTCCTTCTTTTCCAGAGAAACCTATTCCTTTAAATTCATCACAAAGAGTATTGAATTTTTCAGTAGCTTCTTTCCAATTTTCATTATTAACTAAAGCCTTAAGTTCTGAAATTATTTCTCTTTTTCTTTCAGCTTTATTTACGAATTCTTCTTTTAAGCCTTCCATAGCAGCTTTTCTACTTGCTTGAGCGGCATTTCTAGCTTCTTTAAATCTATTGAATAATTCAGTATTTACTTCTTTTCCTGCGAAGCCTAAAGCATAGAATTCTTCAGATAAAGATTTAGCTAACATATCTCCAGCCTTTATGTCGCTTGTATATACTAAAGCTTCAAGTCTTTTTATAACATCTGCTTTCTTTGCGGCATTTTCTTTGAAGCTTTCGTTAGCTTTTTCAAAGAATGCTTTTCTAGCATTGTAAAACTCATTTTTAGCTTCTCTTAATTCACCTTTAATAGCATTCTCAGTTTCTTGGTCATAGTAATAAATATTATTAAACTCTTCTATAAGAGAATTGAATTCTTTATTAGCTTCTTTCCAATTTTGAGCATTTTTTGCTAAATTTTTAATTTTCTCAATTACTTCTCTTTTTCTTTTGCAAGAATTTTCTTCTTCAGCAGCTAAAGCTTTCGCAAAATCTTCCGTTTCTATAGGATTTTTATTTTCATCTATGTAATTAGATTCATTAGTTGTCATGTGAATTATCCCCTTTCTTTTATATCACTCAATTAATATTTTAAGGCGTAATAGGAGTTATGTCCATAATTAAAATGTTTTCACGAATATTTATGTAAGATATATAGAAATATAGTATGATAGGTACTTTAATGAACATAAAACACAATACCTTTCTAATTTCAAGTATATGCTAATATGAAGTATATATTATATTAAAAGAAATAAAATTACTTAGGTATTTGTTAAAATAATATTAATGAAAAAATGGTCTAAAAATAATATTTTAGTAATAAATAGCCTTTATTCCTGTGATAATATAAAAAATGACTATAAAAAATAGAAAAGAATTAAATTTTCTATTAACTAATATTTGACAAAAAGTAGTACATACAGTATTCTTTGAAAGTGTAAAAAGTATTAATTAAGTAGCAAAAATAAAAGAATTTTAATTAAATATAATATAAATTTATTAGAGGGGTGACAGAAATTGTCAAGATTATTTGGAACAGATGGAGTTAGAGGAATAGCGAATACTGAATTAACAGCAGAATTAGCATATAATTTAGGAAGAGCAGGAGCTTATGTTTTAACAGAAGGAACTCATAAACCTAAAATATTAGTGGCAAAGGATACTAGAATATCAGGAGATATGTTAGAAGCGGCTTTAGTTGCTGGTATATTATCAGTTGGGGCAGAAGCTGTTTGTTTAGGAGTAGTTCCAACACCAGCAGTAGCTCACTTAACAAGAGTATATGGTGCTGATGCTGGTGTTATGATATCAGCTTCACACAATCCAGTTGAATATAATGGAATAAAATTCTTTGATGATAAAGGATATAAATTATCAGATGAATTAGAAGACGAAATACAAAGAGTTATAGAAAGTGGATTTGAAAATGTTCCATCACCAACAGGAGCAGATTTAGGAAGAGAAATAATAGAAAAAGCTGCTTTAGAAGATTATATAAATTTTGCTAAGGATACAGTAGGAGTATCTTTAGAAGGATTAAGAATAGCTTTAGATTGTGCAAATGGTGCTTCTCATGAAGCGGCTGTTAGAGCTTTCAGAGAATTAGGAGCAGAAATATTTGTAATAAATGATAATCCAGATGGAACTAATATAAATGAAAATTGTGGATCAACTCATCCAGAAGAATTAATGGAGTACGTTGTTAAGAAAAAATGTCATATGGGATTTGCTTTTGACGGAGATGCAGATAGATGTTTAGCTGTTGATGAGCAAGGAAACTTAGTTGATGGAGATTTCATCTTAACAATATGTGCTAAATACTTAAAAGAATTAGGTAGATTAAAAGATGATACTTTAGTTGTAACAGTAATGAGTAACTTAGGATTAATGATAGCTTGTAAGAATGAAAAAATAAATACTGCTGTTACAAAAGTTGGAGATAGATATGTATTAGAAGAGATGTTAGCTAAAGGATATTCTTTAGGGGGAGAGCAATCAGGACATATTATATTCTTAGAACATAATACAACAGGAGATGGTCTTGTTACTGCACTTCAAGTAGCTAGCATAGTTAAGAGAACAGGAAAATCTTTATTTGAATTAAAGAATGTAATGAAGGTATTACCACAAGTTTTAGTTAATGCTAAAATACCAAATAACATGAAAAATATTCATGAAGAAGATGAAGAAATAATAGCTGAAATTAAGAGAATAGAAGCTGCTTTAGAAGGTTGTGGAAGAGTATTAATAAGACCTTCAGGTACAGAACCATTAGTAAGAGTTATGCTTGAAGGTGAAAATCAAGCTGAAATAGATGAAATGGCTCATAACCTAGCAAAAATGATAGAAGATAAATGTAATTAAGATTTAAAAGGTTAAAATATAATAGAAGCTATAGATGTATTGCGAAAAAATCTCAATAATATTTATAGCTTTTATTTAATAAAGTTTTATAACTATGAGTAGTAAGTTTTAGAGTACTTACTACTTTTTTTATTATATGATGAAGAAGTTTTTAATATTAATGCTAAAATGAAAGAATTTTGTCTTAGACTTTCTTTAGAAAACATAATTTTAAATGGTTAATTGAATATTTAAAGGTTATAGATGTCTATACAACTATACATTAATATATTAAAAAGGAGAAATATAGAGGTATAGACAGATAAATAAAAATAATCTTAAAAAATAATCGAAAATAAAGAAAAATGAGTTAAAATAAACGAAAAAAGCTTGAAAAAATTTTTGAAAGTGCTAGAATAAGTTTGTAGATTTTTTTAAAGATGATGCATAGAATATATTAACTTTCAAAATAATAAATTAAAGCGCCAGGACTTAAAGTTTTTATGGCCAAGCTAATAAGTTGCCTGACCTTAAGTGGGGGGAAGATTTATTAGCTTTCATAAGAATTTAAGTTGACGAGGTTGGGGAGTATCGAGAATTCGGCGGGTGCCCCACGGTAAAGCACTACCGTAAAAGATTGGTTAAAGCTTAGAAGTGATTTTAAGGACAAAGCCAATCAGGTGTTTGAAACCTTCTATGCATTAAGAAGTTATATAAAGCTTATTTTGAAAGTTGAAATATAATTTGAAAAACGGAAGGAAGAAAAAATATGTGCGGAATAGTTGGATACGTAGGACAGAAAAAGGCAACAGATGTATTAGTTGAGGGATTATCAAAATTAGAATATAGAGGATATGACTCAGCAGGTGTTGCTGTATTAGAAAATAATGAAATAAAAGCTGAAAAACACAAAGGAAGATTAGCAAATTTAGAAGGTATGTTAGAGGAACATCCAATAGATGGTGGAATAGGAATAGGACATACTAGATGGGCTACACATGGAGAACCATCAGATGTTAACTCACATCCTCATTTAAATAACAAAGGAACAATAGCTGTAGTTCACAATGGAATAATTGAAAACTACAATGAGTTAAGAAACTGGTTAATGGAAAAAGGATATAAATTCCATTCAGAAACAGATACAGAGGTTATTCCAAACCTAGTAGATTTCTACTACAAAGGAGATTTATTAGATGCTGTTATGGAAGCTACTAAACACATGGAAGGTTCATATGCTATTGGAGTTATATGCAATGATGAACCAGAAAAATTAGTAGCTGTAAGAAAAGATAGTCCATTAATAGTTGGATTAGGAGAAAAAGAATACTTTATAGCTTCTGATATACCAGCAGTTTTAAACTATACAAGAGAAGTTTATCTTTTAGAAGATAAAGAGTTTGTTGTATTAACAAATGATGGAGTAGTTCTTTTTGATGAAGAAAAGAATCCAATAGAAAAAGAAGTTTATCATATAACATGGAATGTTGATGCCGCTGAAAAAGGTGGATATGAAGATTTCATGTTAAAAGAAATTAACGAGCAACCAAAAGCTATAAAAGATACAATGACATCAAGAATCATGGAAGGAAAAGAAGTAACTTTAGATGATATATCAATAACTAAAGAATATTTAGATAATGTTGATAGAGTATATATAGTTGCTTGTGGAACAGCTTACCATGCTGGAGTTATTGGAAAATATGCTATAGAAAAATTAGTTAGAATACCAGTAGAAGTTGATATAGCTTCAGAATTTAGATATAGAGATGCTGTTATTACAGATAAAACTTTAATAATAGTATTAAGTCAATCAGGAGAAACTGCAGATACTTTAGCGGTTTTAAGAGATGGACAAGCAAAAGGTGCAAGAGTGTTAGCTGTAACTAACGTTGTAGGAAGTTCAGTTTCAAGAGAAGCTAATGATGTATTATATACATGGGCTGGTCCTGAAATAGCTGTTGCGTCAACAAAAGCATATGTAACTCAATTAATTGCTATGTACACATTAGCACTACACTTCGCTGAATTAAAAGGAAGCAAATCAGTAGAAGAAATTGAGGAAATCAAAAAAGCAATGCTTGAATTACCAGAAAAGGTTGAAGAAATCCTTGAAAACACAGATTTAATCAAAGAATTTGCGGTTAAAGCATCTACAGAAAAAGATTTATACTTCCTAGGAAGAGGCATGGATTATGGAGTTGCAATGGAAGGATCATTAAAACTTAAAGAGATTTCTTACATTCACTCAGAGGCTTATGCAGGTGGAGAACTTAAGCATGGTCCAATAGCTCTTATAGAAAAAGATGTACCAGTAGTATCATTATTAACTCAAAGAGAGCTTATGGATAAAATGATAAGTAACGTTCAAGAGGTTGTTACAAGAGGAGCTAATGTTTTAGGTGTTTGCTTTAAAGGTGATATGGAAGAAAGCAAGAGAAAAATGTTTGAAGGATTAATAGAAATTCCAGAAACATTAAGCATATTATCACCAGTTTTAAGTGTTGTACCACTACAATTATTCTCATATTACGTGGCTAAAGCTAAAGGATTTGATGTTGATAAACCACGTAACTTAGCTAAATCAGTAACTGTTGAATAAAAAGGGGGATTTTGAATATGAATAATGAGAGTTTATTAAAATTATTAGAAGAGTACAAGGAAACTAAAAAATGTCTTGAATTAGGTTTAAACTGGTTACAAGATAAAGACTATGCTAAAGGTAAATTAGAAGTAGTAAATGTAATAATAAAAGATTTAGAATCAGCAATTGGGGCACAAGGAATTTAATTATAGAGCTTAAAATTTAATCTTATTTATATATGTAAGAGAGTGTTAGAAATTATGGTATATAGGATTTGAAAAATTCTATATAAGAGTAGATTCGACACTCTCTTTATTTGTGTAAATAAAAAAATTATATTTAAGAATATAATGAGTTAAGAAATATATTGAAAAATACTTTTGGTTGAAGTATAATACTTTCGCTAAAACCTCATAATTCTGAGGAATAAGCTAATATTAATTAATGAGGTATTTACAGTGGAAAAATTTCAAGAAAATAATATTTTAGAAGATAAAGAAGTTTGTATTCATGAAAATGAAGAGGCTTGGAATAAAGAAACATATAATGCTTGGGTTAAAAGATTTGGAACAGCTGAAGAGGCTGCGGAGAAAATAAAAGCTATGCCTGAGAAAAAGTTAAATGTTTTATTAGATAAGTTTGGAGATGTTAAGGGGAAAAAGATATTTAACCTTATGGGATCTAATGGAAATAAGGCTGTTGCTTTAGCTTTATTAGGAGCAGATGTTACTGTAGTAGATTTTTCAGAGGGAAATAAAAGATATGCTTTAGACTTAGCAAAAGCTTGTGGAGTAGAGATTAAATATATATTAAGTGATGTTTTAAAGATGCCTAAAGAGGTATTAAGTGGAGATTATGATATAGTATTTGCTGAAATGGGAATACTTCATTATTTCTCAGATTTAACTCCTTTTATGAAAGTCATATATGACTTATTAAAAGAGGGCGGAAAGGCTGTAATAAGAGATTTTCATCCAGTATCAACAAAGCTTATAACATCAAGAGGAAGTACTGCAAAAGTAAGAAAACATAAGGTTACAGGAGACTATTTTGATACTTCACTAGAAGAAAAAGAAATAGCTTATTCAAAGTATCTAGAAGAGGGAGAAGCTGAAAAAGTATTTCTTAGAAAGTGGAATTTAGGTGAAATAGTTACGGCGGTAGCTAGTTCAGGATTAAAAATCGAAAGTTTAACAGAGGAGCCTAATTTATCAAGTGAAGTTTTTGATAAGGGAATTCCAAAGACATTTACAATAGTAGCAATAAAATAAAATTTTTAGATATAGATGTGTAATTGGTAGATTTATAGAAATCAATTATGCATCTATTTTTATTTGAGAATATTTAATTAAATTTTAGGTATTAATATTAAATTAGAATTTTTTCTTGTAATTTATGTAGGAACTATAATATTAATTTCTTTCATATAGTATTGCAATACAAAATATGGTAAAATTATTAAAAATCTATGAGGGGGGAATTTCAATGGATAAGGGAGAGTTAAGAAAAGAAATTAAGCTTAAAAGAGAAAATTTAGATAAAAATATAAAGTTAAGGGCTGATGAAAAAATAAGAAAGTCACTTTTTGAAAGTGAAATTTATAAAAATAGTAAAGTTGTATTTATATATGTAAATATGGATTCGGAAATAAATACAATAGATATAATAAAGGAGTTGTTGACTTCAGATAAAACTATTGCAGTGCCTAAAGTTATTCCAGTAAGCTTAAAAGAAAGACAAATGAAGGCTCTAAAAATAAATTCATTGCTTCAATTAAATGAAAGTGGTGCTTTTGGAATCTTAGAACCAAGTGTTGAATGTGAGGATATTAGTGAGGATGTTGATTTAATTATAATACCAGGCCTGGCTTTTGATATAAATGGTAATAGATTAGGATATGGCGGTGGATTTTACGATAGATTTTTAAGGAAATATCCTAATAGTAAAAGAGTAGCTCTATGTTATGATTTTCAAATTTTTGATGAAATTCCACATGAATTCTTTGACGAGAAGGTTGATTTAATAATAAGTGAAGAAAAAATTATTAGCTTAAAAAAAGTGAAATAATAAAAGAGTATTTTTGATAATTTTAATTTATTGATAATAAATTTTGGTTGTGTCAAAATTAAAGAAAATAGAATTGCAAGGGGGTATAAGCTATGAAGTTTGAAGAGTTTAAATATGAAAGACCTAACATAGAAAAGGATAGAGAAAGTGTTAGAGCTTTTATAAAAGATTTAGAAAATGTTAAGAATTTTGAAGAAACAAAAAGAGTCATTGGTGAAATAAATAAGATAAGAAACAATACAGCAACTATGATGGCTTTATCAGAGGTTAGACACACAATAAACACTGAAAATAAATTTTATAATGAGGAGAGTGATTTCTGGGATGAAAATTCACCTCTTATAGAAGAAATAAATAATGAATTTTATAAAGCATTAATTGATTCACCTTTTAAAGATGAAATAGGTGCTTATTATGGAGAAACTATAATAAAAGAAGCTGAGTATTCACAAAAGAGTTTTTCTAAAGAAGTAATAGAGGATATGCAACTTGAAAATAAATTAGGTAGCCAATATCAAAAGCTTATTGCTTCTGCAAAGATTGAGTTTGATGGAGAAGAAAGAACATTAGCACAACTAGCTCCTTTTGTGACATCACCAGATAGGGATGTTAGAAAAAGAGCTTCAGAAGCTAAATATAATTTTTTTGTTAAACATGAAAATGAAATTGATGAAATCTTTGATAAGCTTGTGAAGGTAAGAACTAAAATAGCTAAAAAGCTTGGTTATAATAACTTTGTGGAGTTAGGCTATGTAAGAATGAGAAGATATGACTATAATAAAGAAATGGTTGAAAACTTTAGAAAGCAAGTTGAGGAGTTTATAGTCCCTATAGATACTAAATTATATAAGAGACAAGCTAAAAGACTAGGACTTGATACATTAAAATACTATGATGAAAAATTTGAGTTTTTAAGTGGAAATCCAACACCAAAGGGAGATTCAAAATGGATTGTTGAAAATGCTAAAGTGATGTATTCAGAGCTTTCAAAAGAAACTAAGGAATTCTTTGATTTCATGGTTGAAAATGATTTGATGGATTTAGTAGCTAAAAAGGGTAAGGCAGCAGGAGGATATTGTACAAATTTCCCTAACTACAAAGCACCGTTTATATTTTCTAACTTTAATGGAACAGCAGGAGATGTAGATGTTTTAACTCACGAAGCAGGGCATGCGTTCCAAAACTTTAGAAGTTCTTGGATAGAAATGCAAGAATGTCAATGGCCGACTATGGAAAGTTGTGAAATTCATTCAATGAGTATGGAGTTCTTTACTTGGCCTTGGATGTATTTATTCTTCAAAGAAGATACAGATAAATATAAATTCTATCATTTAGGAGATGCCATTAAATTTATACCTTATGGAGTAACTGTAGATGAGTTCCAACACTTTGTATATGAAAATCCAGATGCTACACCAAAGGAAAGAAAAGATGCTTGGAGAAGAATAGAGAAAAAATATCTTCCACATAAAAACTATGATGAGTGTGATTTCTTAGAAAGAGGTGGTTGGTGGTTCCAACAAAATCACATATTCCTATCACCATTCTATTATATTGATTATACTTTAGCTCAAATATGTGCACTTCAATTTTGGAAAAAAGATAGAGAAAATCATGAAAGAGCATGGGAAGATTATTTAAATCTTTGTAATATAGGTGGAACAAAAACATTCCTAGGATTATTAAAATACGCTAATTTAAAATCACCATTTGAAAACGGATGTGTTGAAGGTATAGTTGGAGTAGTAGATGAGTACCTAGAAGGCATAGATGATAGCAAATTTTAGTTTTTTTAAGTAATTGTTGATTTTTAGCTAGCTCTTTAGAAGTAGCTAAAAATTAACAACAATTTAAACATAGCCTAGAATAAATAAAAAAGCTTAGAGAATAGAATCTCTAAGCTTTTTTGTTTACTTTTAGGTGCTTAGTTTTCTTTGTTAGCTATTTCAAGAACTATTCTGTTTATGAAGTCAGCTAAAGGCATAGCACCTTCTTCACCGTTCTTTCTGCTTCTTACAGAAACTTCTCTGTTTTCAGCTTCTTTTTCTCCAACAACTAAGATGTAAGGAGATCTTTCTAATCTAGCTTCTCTTATTTTGTAACCTATTTTTTCAGCTCTGTGGTCAGCTTCAACTCTAACGCCTCTTTTTCTTAATTCTTCAACAACTTCATTTGCGTAATCAGCATATTTGTCTGAAAGAGGGAGAACTTTAGCTTGAACTGGAGCTATCCAAGTTGGAAGAGCACCTGCATATTTTTCTATAAGCATTGCTAGTGTTCTTTCATAACATCCAATTGAACTTCTGTGGATGATGTAAGGACGTTTCTTTTCTCCATCTTTATCGATGTAGTACATTCCAAATCTTTCAGCTAAAGCGAAGTCTATTTGGATAGTTATGATTGTGTCTTCTTTACCATGAACATTCTTGAATTGGATATCAAGTTTTGGACCATAGAAAGCAGCTTCATCATCAGCTTCAGTAAAGTCTATATTTAAGTGGTTTAATATTTCTCTCATTATATTTTGAGTATTTTCCCAAGCTTCAGGATCATTGATGTATTTATCAGTATTGTTTGGATCCCATTTTGAGAATCTGTAAGTAATATCATCAGCTATTCCTAAAGTAGTCATAACATATTTAACTAAATCAACAGTATTTTTGAATTCATCTTCTAATTGTTCTGGAGTACATACTATATGTCCATCAGCAAGAGTAAATTGTCTTACTCTTATAAGACCATGCATTTCTCCTGAAGCTTCGTTTCTGAATAGAGTAGAAGTTTCAGCAAATCTTACAGGTAAATCTCTGTAACTGTGTTGAGTTGAGTTATATATTGCATATTGGAATGGGCAAGTCATTGGTCTTAAAGCGAATACTTCATTATCGTGTTCTTCATCGCCTAAAACGAACATACCATCTTTATAGTGATCCCAGTGTCCTGATATTTTGTAAAGATCACTCTTAGCCATTAAAGGAGTTTTAGTTAAAACATATCCTCTTCTTTCTTCTTCATCTTCAATCCATCTTTGAAGAGTTTGGATTATTCTAGCACCTTTTGGCATTAATAGTGGAAGACCTTGACCTACATTTTCATCAGTAGTGAATATTCCAAGTTCTCTACCTAATTTGTTGTGATCTCTTTTCTTAGCTTCTTCTAAAGCTTCTAAATAAGCATCTAATTCTGATTTCTTAGGGAAAGCAGTTCCGTATACTCTTGAAAGCATTTTATTTTTTTCGTCACCTTTCCAATAAGCACCAGTAGATCTTAATAATTTAACTGCTTTTATTGGTTTAATAGCCATTAAGTGAGGTCCAGCACAAAGATCTACGAAATCACCTATTTGATAGAATGAAATTATTTCACCTTCTGGAAGCTCATTTATAAGTTCAACCTTGTAAGGTTCATCCTTCATAAGTTCTAAAGCTTCATTTCTAGGAAGTTCAAATCTCTTTATTTCAGGATTTTCTTTTATTATTTTTTTCATTTCATCTTCTAATTTATTTAATTCATCAGCAGTGAATGGTTTGGCAGTATCAAAATCGTAATAGAATCCATTATCTATTGATGGTCCTATAGCTAATTTATCTTGAGGGAATAATCTTTTAACTGCAGCTGCTAATACATGAGAAGCAGTGTGATTAAAAGCGTGTTGACCTTCTTTAGAATCGAAAGTACAGATTTCTAATGAAGAATCTTCATTAACTATAAATCTTAAGTCCTCAACTTTTCCATTTACTATACCGCAACATGCGTTTCTAGCTAAACCTTGGCTTATGCCTTGAGCTATTTCAAAAACTGATAGTCCAGCTTCAACTTCTTTAATTGAACCATCTTTAAGTGTAATTTTTATCATATCAATTTCTCCTTTCAAAATTATGTTTTTCATATAGTTATTTATCATTCATATAAAATAAAAAACTCTCGTCTCTTTCCTAATCAGAAAAGGGACGAGAGTGTATATTCCCGTGGTTCCACCCAAATTGTACTTTAATAATTAAAAAAATAAAGTACCGCTTAAAATTAATCGTAACGTGATTATGACGGACTGGATTAGAGTCACTCAGAGGTAGTTTTCAACTAATTCCATTTAAAAGTACTTACAGCTACTGTACCTTCTCTCTGAAAATGTACCAAAGTTTACTCGTCTCTTCATTGTGTTAATAAATTTATAATATTTACTTTAGATTATAAGTTTATTGTTTTTGTATGTCAATGGATAAAATAAAAATAAATTCTAATTGGAATATAAGATATTATAAGGGTTTAGGTGGAAATAAGTTCTCTATATTATAAATTTTAATTCAAAAAGTTATTAAGTTAATTAAAGTTCTTAGAAAATAATTTGCAAAAAAATCTTGAAATAGAATTTGAAAAATATTATAATAAAAACATAGTTTTGCAGGTGTGGCGGAATTGGCAGACGCACTAGACTTAGGATCTAGCGCCTACGGCGTGGGGGTTCGACTCCCTTCACCTGCACCACTAAGCGGGTGTAGTTCAATGGTAGAACACCAGCCTTCCAAGCTGGATACCCGGGTTCGATTCCCGGTACCCGCTCCAAATTAATATAAAAATACGCGGGAGTGACTCAATGGTAGAGTGTCACCTTGCCAAGGTGAAAGTTGCGGGTTCGAGTCCCGTCTTCCGCTCCACTTATGCGGGTGTAGTTCAATGGTAGAACACCAGCCTTCCAAGCTGGATACCCGGGTTCGATTCCCGGTACCCGCTCCATTTTTAAAGGTTTAACTGTAAATTTATTTAAAAAAATATAATATGCACCATTAGCTCAGTTGGTAGAGCACCTGACTCTTAATCAGGGAGTCCAGGGTTCGAATCCCTGATGGTGCACCAAGCATCGATTTATAATCGATGCTTTTTTACTTTACAATAGATTTTTAGAAGACTTCATAATTTTATTGAAGTCTTTTTTATTAAAATTAAATTTCTATAGTTTGTTTAGTAAATATAATTTTTAAGCATATTAATATTTTTCTGGTAATAAACATATAAGGGGATATAATCAATTAAATAGTAATCTACAAAATATGTAAGTAGTTTATAGGCAATTAAGTTCTTAGGAAATATTATTTTTAGTGAAAGTAAAGGGGGATTATAAACTAAAATTAGAGGATAAAAAGAAAGAGGGAATTAGAATGGTTAGAGGAGATAAAGGGTTAAGCATTGTGTTTACTGGAGATAGTATAACCCATGGGCCACTTCATACTAAAGGGTATAGAAGTTATTCAGAACATTTTAGAGAAAGATTAAAAGAGGAATTTATAAATAATATTACTAAAGAGAATATTATGGTTTTTAATACAGGTATTTCAGGAGCTACAACTAGAGACATAATAAATGACTTTCATATCTGTGTTAATATATACGATCCAGATATTGTTTTTATAATGCTTGGAATGAATGATTCATCAAATCAAATAGTTTCTTTAGATGAGTATAGAAGCAATATAATAGAACTTATTAACAAAGTTAGAGAAATTGGTGCAATACCAATTCTTCAAACAAGTAACACAATAAAAATGGATTTAAGTAGGAAAAGTCTTAAATTTTATATGGAGATTATTAGAGATATTGCTAGGGAAAAGAATGTAATGTTGATAGATCATTATAGTCATTGGGAGTCGTTAGAAAAAGAAAATTCTAATATTAAAAATGAGCTTCTTAATGATTTAATACATCCTAATGAAAAAGGTCATTTAGAAATAGTCAAATTTATTTTTAAGGAGTTAGATATTTTTGAAGAAGACAGTTATACCTGCAATTTAAGTTATCCAATAAAAGTAGAAAATGATTTGAGAATAAAAGTTGATAATGAGTGTAATAAAGAAATTATTAGTACAATAAGTAATAAAAATTCCTCACAAGAAGAATTAATTAAGAATACTAAAGAAAATTTCAATGATAATTTAGAAGCTATAACAAATTTAATAAATGAAGATGAAAAGGGTGTATGGGTATTTTTAGGTGATGGAGATATAAATGGTACAGGGGATACCTTGGGTTATAAAAATTATGTTGAATATGTGGAAGAAAGAATTAGGTGGGAATTAAATGATGGCAGCATAAATAAAAGGGAAAAGTTTATGATTAACTTTGGCACAGAACAGACTAATTCAGAGTATTTAATGAATAACTTTGAATTTTTAGTATCAAAATATAATCCTAAAGCTGTTTTTATCATGATTGGAGGAAATGATAAAATTGCTCCAGAAGAATTTAAATATAATTTAGTTAATATAATAGGTAAGACTAAAAGTATAAACTCCATACCTGTCTTGCAAAGTCCAATAAAAAATGAAAGAAATATAGAGGAATATATAAAAGCTATAAGAGAGGTTGCTGAGGCAGAAGGAATATTGTTGATAGATCATTATGAGTATTGGGATAGATTAAGTAAAGGGCAAGAATGGCTTGTAGAATCATGGCTAGTAGAAGGAAGAGCAAATCATAGAGGACATTTAGAGATTGCTAAGAAAATTTTTAAGGATTTAAGAATATATGATTATAATAGTTTAATATGTGGTTTTACTATAGAAAAATTTGAGGATATTAAAAATTAGTTCTTTAAAGTAATAAGTAATTATAAAGAAATTAGTTAAAATACAAAATAAGGATATAAAATTTTAATTTGTTTAAAAGGGAAAAAATAGCTTTATTTCATGATGAATATTATAATTAATAAAAAATAAAGCTGTATCAAAACTGGATTAGTCTTGATACAGCTTTTTTATATACAACTTATTGCTTTTTGCAATATGAAATCTTCTATATATTCTTCTGAATAAACTTTTTTGCCCATGAGATTAAATATTAATTCATCCCTAGAATATCCTTCTTTATAACGCTTTAGGTTCTTAGTTAATTTTTTTAAGGAACCTGGTGTAAGTCCTAGCATAGTTTTTATATCATTACCGTTATAAAAACTTTTTATGAAAAGCTCATTAAGTTTATTCTGCATTTCAAGTTTATAATTTAAATCAACAACCTTATCTCTATGAGGGCTACCTTTAGAACGGTGATGTTTTTTACACAAATATTTATAGTTTAGTTTAAAATCTAGACCACCCTCTGATTTATGAACTATGTGATGAACATCAGCGTAATTACCACAAATCTCACAACAATAAGACATATAATCCTCCTTAATTTTGATATACCCATTTATAGTAATAAAATAGCATAAAAAAATAGTTTAATCAATATAAGCAAGCTTTTTTAGATGTATACGAGGGCATATAAAGAAATTTAGGATTTTTTACACTTTGATGTTAAAAAAAGTTAGCAATATAATTAAATTATAAAGTATATAAAGGGGGTTTTAAGATGCGTAACTTATTTCGTCAAAGATTAAAAAAAGAAGAAAATCCCGAGAAATATTGGGGTGAATTAATAAGAAAAAATGAAACCCTAAAAGGAAGAATGTTCAAAGATGAACCTATAACTGAAGACACAAAGTATCTACATTATGTAATATTCAATAGACATGTTGGGTTCCAAAATGTCTGGGTAATGGTACCTAATTATAATAGCCTAATACAATTTATACAATATGTCTTTATGCCAGAGGCTTATTATAAATGGGTTGAAGGAAAAAGAAAATTAGTAACACATATTCCATCGATTGATGTAGAAAAAATTATATCTATAATAAAGAGTAAAGCAACA
Organism: Clostridium perfringens; assembly: GCA_034421775.1. Lineage (GTDB taxonomy): Bacteria > Bacillota > Clostridia > Clostridiales > Clostridiaceae > Sarcina > Sarcina perfringens_B. The sequence goes on from WNVL01000005.1 coordinate 139,110, forward strand.
GAAGAAGATAGACAAAAAATGAAAAATGACATTTTAGCATTAAGGAAGTTAAATGGATACAATGCTGAAAATGGAATGAGAAAATTAAAAATATTCTGTAGTAGATTTAATAACAATTGGATCGGAGATAAGGATGAATTTTTATACTTAAAAGTCTTCAATAATGCTGAAGAATTAGGTAAGTTTGTTGTTGAAACTAATTTACAAACTGATTGTGAAGATTGCTATGAAAAAACTATAGGAATGACTACAGAAGAGTGGTTTAGAGTTTGTAAAAATGCTCATAAAAATAAAGAGGATGAAGAAAAATTTAAAAACGTATTATTTAAGTACTTGGAAGATATTGTTTAAAATTAAATTCGCTTAGTATTAATAAAAATATAAAATAAATTCAAAAAAATGTTGACAATTTTTAAATGATTATGTATAATAATTTTTGTTGATTCAAGTTTGTATCTTTAGCTCAGCTGGATAGAGCAACGGCCTTCTAAGCCGTGGGTCAGGGGTTCGAATCCCTTAAGGTACACCATACTGGGATATCGCCAAGCGGTAAGGCAACGGACTTTGACTCCGTCATTCGCAGGTTCGAATCCTGCTATCCCAGCCATTTTTAAAAAATGGAATTAAAAACTTGACAATATATTAACAGTGTGTTAACATATAAACATACTAAGCGGGTGTAGTTCAATGGTAGAACACCAGCCTTCCAAGCTGGATACCCGGGTTCGATTCCCGGTACCCGCTCCATTTTTAAAGGTTTAACTGTAAATTTATTTAAAAAAATATAATATGCACCATTAGCTCAGTTGGTAGAGCACCTGACTCTTAATCAGGGAGTCCAGGGTTCGAATCCCTGATGGTGCACCAAGCATCGCTTATTTAAGCGATGCTTTTTTAGTTGTTTGAAAATATTTATCGGTACATTTGATATAAGAAAAATTAATTAATATAATACTATGTAATAAGAATTATATATTTAGATCGGATTTTGAAGGGAGATAAAAATGAAACCTATGAATAAAATTGCTGCTATACATGATATTTCATGTTATGGAAGAGCAGCTTTAGCAACAATAATTCCTATATTATCTTCAATGGGTAATCAAGTATGTCCACTTCCAACTGCGGTTTTATCAACACATACAGACGGATTTGGAAAACCTGCAATTAGAGATTTAAGTGATTTTATATATGAAACTAAGGAGCATTGGAAAAAGCTTAACTTAGATTTTCAATGTATTTATAGTGGATATTTAGCAGATCCTAATCAAGTTAAATTTGTAGAGGAATTTATAAAAGAATTTAAAGAAGAAAATACTTTAGTTGTTATAGATCCAGTTATGGCTGATAATGGCAAGCTATATGATGGAATGAGCGAAAAAATGATTGAAGAGATGAGAATTTTAATTGAAAATGCAGATATAATAACTCCTAATATTACAGAAGCTACTTTACTTCTAGGAGAAGAGTATAAAGAAAACTTAAATGAAGATGAAATAAAAGAGTATTTAATAGGGTTAGGAAATTTAGGACCTAAAATAAGTATAATAACAAGTGTACCAAGTTCAAAAGGAAATGAATATATTGATACTGTACTGTATGATAAACATGAAAATATGTTCTACACTTATTCTCATAAAAAAATAAATGCATTTTATTGTGGAACTGGAGATGCCTTTGCGTCCTTGTTAATAGGGTGGATACTAAGAGGAGAATGCGATGAAAAAGCATTAGAAAAAGCATGCAACTTTATAGCGGAGGCAATAGAATATAGTGAAAAATTTGATTATCCACCTAATGAAGGAATATTGCTTGAAAGTTTGTTATATAAATTAGTAAATAAATAAATTGTTAAAAAATATATGAATTAAATTGACAAAGTAATTTTTGCGTGTTAGTATTAGTAAAAAATAAAATTTAATAAATCTTATCAAGAGAGGTGGAGGGACTGGCCCTGTGAAACCCAGCAACCGATAATTCTTTGCGGTTAAACCATACTGATTTTAAAAAAAGTTTAAGTCAGTAATATTTTGTTATGCAAAGATTTATAGCGGTGCTAAATCCTGCGGTAGAAACTGAGAGATAAGAATAAGAATCTGTGAGAATAATAACTTCTATCCTAGGATAGAAGTTTTTTTATTTTGTAGGATAAAAGAGAGATTTATTAAATAGATTAGGAGGAGAGAAAATGAAAAAAGGAAAGTTTTCAGCTTTATTACCATTAATAATTTTTATATCGATTTACTTGGGAACTTCATTAGTAATGAAAGATTTCTACTCTGTATCTGTTTTAGTTCCAGGAATAATAGCAGCATTAGTGGGAATATTTATGAATAGAAAAAGAGGGCTTGAGAAGAACATAGAAATATTCTGTAAGGGAGCGGGAGATAGCAATATAATTTTAATGTGTTTAATCTTTATATTAGCAGGAGCTTTCGCAGAAGTAGCTAAGAATATGGGAGCTGTTGAATCAACAGTAAATTTAGGCCTAACAATATTACCTAAAAACATATTGGTAGCAGGAATATTTGTAATATCATCATTTATAGCTATATCATTAGGAACATCAATGGGAACAATAGCTGCCATAGTACCAATAGCTATGGGAATTGCAGATAAAACTAATATAGCATTACCTCTTATAGTTGGGGCAGTAGTAGGTGGAGCTATGTTTGGAGACAACCTATCAATGATTTCTGATACAACAATAGCAGCAACAAAAACTCAAGGATGTGAAATGAGAGATAAATTTAGAATAAACTTTAAGGTTATATTACCAGCTGCTATTTTAGTAATTGTAATATATACATTCTTAGGAAGTGGATCTAATACATCAGTAGGACAATATGATTATAATTTTATTAAGATTATTCCTTACTTAGGTATTTTAATAGCTGCATTAATGGGGGCTAATGTAATTGCTATATTATCAGGTGGAATAGTATTAGCTGGAGCAATTGGATTCTTTACTGGATCTCTAGATTTAAAGGCTTTCTTTAGTTCAATATCAACTGGTATAGGTGGAATGAGTGAACTTATATTAATTTCAATAATAATTGGGGGAATTGTTGAAATAATAAAAGAAAATGGTGGTATAGACTATGTACTAAACTTAGTTACTAAGAGAATCAATGGCAAAAAAGGGGCTGAATTTGGTATTGGATTATTAGTAAGTTTAGTTGATGCATGTACTGCAAACAATACAATTGCTATTGTTACAGTTGGACCTTTAGCAAAAGATATTTCAAATAAATATAACTTAGATTCAAAAAGAATTGCAGGGATATTAGATATGTTCTCTTGTGCAGTTCAGGGAATAATTCCATATGGAGCACAGTTAATGTCAGCAGCGGCTTTAACAGGATTAAGTTCATTTGAAATAATGAAATTCTTATTTTATCCATATTTAATGGGAATAAGTGCAATGATATTTATAGCATTTTTCCAAAAGAAAGAGAATACTGAAACAAGTGAGGAATTAGATGTTGCAGTAACTCAATAAAGTATAAAAAGCAATAAGCACTAAAAGGGGATTTATATATCGAATTTAAACAGCTGCGATATAAAGTTAAATTTAAAAATTTATAAAAGAGTATATAGCTTCTAATATTAAGAAAGTTATATACTCTTTCTTTTTATTTCATTAAAAGACAGATACTTTGAGAAGAAATTCCTTCACCTGAACCAGTAAAGCCAAGACCTTCTTCCGTTGTTGCTTTAACATTTATTTGATCTATATTTATATTTAATGCTTTTGCTATATTTTCTCTCATTGTAGCTATATGAGGGGCCATTTTTGGCTTCTGAGCTATTATTGTTGCATCTATATTTGATATTTTATAATTATTTTTACATATAAGTTCACCAACAAACTCAAGAAGTTTTATGCTATTTGCTCCTTTATATTTAGGATCAGTATCTGGGAAATGCTTGCCTATATCACCTAAAGCTGCAGCACCTAAAAGTGAATCCATTATTGCATGTAATAAAACATCAGCATCTGAGTGACCTAAAAGTCCCTTTTCATAAGGAATTTTAACTCCTCCTAAAATTAAATCTCTATTCTCAACTAGTTTATGGACATCATATCCCATTCCGATTCTCATCTTTATCACCTCTTAAAAATATTTGTCATTACAATGAAAGTCACCATAATTTCTATGGTTTTATTATATATAATTATTATTATGTTATCAAAGAGTATTAATCTTTATTATAGTTTAATAAATAATAAAATAAATTTGTAACATAAAGAGTGTAATATATAATTAAAATTTAAATAAATTAAGGAATTTAAATTTTTGAAAAAGATGTATTTACTGTATAAAAATTTATATAGATATGATATATGCTATGGTATAATAAATTGAGATTTAATTAAAGAGAATAATTACTATTGTTTTTAAATATTTAAATTTATATAAAAGTAGTATTTTAAGGCTTAAACTAAAAGTATTTAGTAAGTAGAATTATAATAAAAGGGAAAATTGAATAGAAAGGGTGTATTGAGAAGTGTGGGGGAAATTTAAAAATGCTTTAGGTATTCTTTTAATTGTTGTAGGGATATCTCTTATTGGGGTAACAATTTGGATGAAGTATGATACTTATAAACAACAACAAGCTGTTTTGGAGAGTTTTAAGAATCTAACTTTTGATGTCCCAGAAGGGGAAAGTCAAAATGATAAGGCAACTTTAGAAGAAAATAAAAATAATAAAGTTGAAAATAGCGAAACTAAAGAGAATAAGAAACCAGAAAAGGCACAACTTGAAGAAGGAAATGGGATTGGTGTTTTAAATATTCCAAAGATAGATTTAGAAATTGGTATAATAGAAGGCGTTAGATATGAAGATATAAAGTATGTAGTAGGTCACTTTCCGGGAACACCTATGCCTGGAGAAAAAGGGAACTTTTCTATAGCCGGACATAGAGTTTCATATTTTGGAGAGGCATTTAAAGACATTGATAAACTTGAAAATGGGGACAAGGTTAATGTTACTTATAATGGAAAAGAATATACTTATGAAGTAACAGACATGTATGAGGTTACCCCAAGTCAAACCGAAGCTTTAGAGCCTACAAAAGATGCAACGATGACTATAGTTACATGTACTATTGATGCTAAGAATAGAGTAATAGTAAAAGGGAAGTTAGTGGAATAAGACTGGGTTTTTGCCTTAGTCTTATTTTTTGCAAAATATATATAAAGGAGTGTAACTTAATTGAGTGAGGTAACTTTTAGAAAAGATAAATATATGTTTTCTACTAGAAATATAAAGAAGAATCTAGATAAGAATATCTTGAAAAAAGAAATAGGTGCTTTTATAAAGGAGCTTAAAAAATTTAAGGTTAATATAAAAAATCTTTCTAATGAATCTTTTAATATTGAAGAAAGAAATTTAATTCTCAATATAGCATATTTTTTAGTTGACGAAGAAGTTCTTTTAAGGAAAATATTGAATAAAAGAGAGTTGTCCACAAAGGTTATAGCTAAAAAAACAGGATTTAGTAATGAAAAGATAATAAATTGGTCAAACTATATAATCGCTTATGTGCTTTTGTTATATAATGCAAATTATACAAATTTAGCAATGTATTTAAATATAAACTTCAAGGATTTAGAAAGTCTTGCGGTTATAAAAGGAACTAAGGATGAAGATGTTGTTTATAAAGGTTTAGTTGTGTTAGAAGGTAAAAATAGTACCATAATATTAACTAAAGAAGGTCAGTTTGTAAGGATAAAAACAAGATGTGAAAACAAAGTTGGAGAAGAACTGTCAGGCAAGGAGAAGAAAACTTTAAGACATTATAGAAAGATAATAATCAGTGTTGCTTTAATTGCCTTTGTTCTTATAGGTGGATTTGCATTTATTTACAAACAACAAGAAACTACCATATTAATTCAAGGAACATCAAAAGTTAAAATTGGATTAAATAGATTTAATAGAATAGTTTATAGTTATTCACCTACAGAGAAGGGAAATATATTAGTAACAGAATTAAAATTAAATAATAATAAATTCCAAGATGGAATGATTGCTATATTAAAAGGTTTTGAGGAAAGCGACATGATACCACCAAATAAAGTTGTTAATATCTATATAACTGGTAAAATGGTGGATACTACAGATTTAAATAATGTCACAGCTTATGTTGATAGCGTAAATAAGGATGATAATGTAAATAATAATTTTAGAATAAAGATAAATAATTCAGGATATGAAAAGAAAAATTAATAGGAAAGGGATTATTTATAGTGAGAAAAATATCGAAGAATAACAACAGAAGAGAAAAAAGTTTTTCTAATAAAAAAAAGCATAGAAATGAAGAAAAAAATTTTAATAAGCCAACAAAACAAAAAATAACCAAGAAGGCTTCAGAAAAAAATATAGTTATATCAAATAAAAATGAAATTAGAGATGAAGTTAGATTAAATAAGTATATAAGTGAAACAGGATTTTGTTCTAGAAGGGAAGCAGATAAGCTTATAGAGCAAAGAAGAGTTAAAATAGATGGAGTTGTTGCAACAACAGGAATGAAAGTTTCAAAAGGACAGAGTGTATCTATTGATGGTAAATCATTGAAAGTTGAAAATGAACTTGTTTATATAGCTTTAAATAAACCAGTTGGAATAACTTGCACAACAGAAAGTAAAGTAAAAGGTAATATAGTTGATTTTATAAACCATGAGAAGAGAATATTTCCAATAGGAAGACTAGATAAGGACTCTCAAGGGTTAATATTTATGACTAATGATGGAGATATAGTAAATAAAATTTTAAGAGCAGGAAACAATCATGAAAAAGAATATGTTGTTACTGTAAATAAACCTATAACTGATGAATTCATAAAAGGTATGAGTAATGGCGTTCCTATACTAGGTACAATTACTAAAAAGTGTTTAGTAAAAAAAGAAGGAAAATATGCTTTCAGAATAATATTAACACAGGGCTTAAATAGACAAATAAGAAGAATGTGTGAGTATTTTGGTTATGAAGTTAAAAAGCTAGAAAGACTTAGAATAATGAATGTTAGTTTAGGAAATTTAAAAATAGGTTCATGGAGATATTTAACTAAAAAAGAGTTAGCAGAAATAAATAGGCTTACATCAAACTCTATAAAAACAGAAGAGGCTTCTAGATAAGAGAAGTTAACATAAAGCTCCTATAAATATAGCTAAGAATTCTATATTTATAGGAGCTTTTTTATTTAAGTGTAATCAAAAAAGAATATAATCTCACTATACTCCAATTGCATAAGTTTAAAATGCAAAATTGAAAATTTTGATTTTCACTTAATATTAAGCTAAGTCTAAAAGTTTAGCTTAAAATCAATATTCGCCTAGAATAAAGCCTTTTATTTTGTGGTGTAAAAAGATAGTGCTTTTTCAATAAAATTCATTACTCTTTTTTCATAAAGAAGTTTATTAACTTCTATAGATTCAGCATGTTCAGCGCCTTCTACTAAATAAAGCTCTTTATATCCTTTGGCTTTAGCATTGAATAAATCAACTGACATATACCAAGGAACAAAATAATCTTCTTTACCATGAATAAACATCATTGGAATTGTAGTTGAAGCTACTATATCTATAGGAACTATTTTTTTCATAGAAAATTTTGCTTTTATTTTCATGAAACAGTTTGCAAAAATAAGGCCTGGACGAAGAATTTTTCTAACTATTCTATTTTTGAAACCATGAGTTATTTGAAAGCCTATAAGTTCATAGAAATTAGAATAACCACAATCTTCAATAACAAATTTTATAGAGTTATTTAGAGGAATAGTTTCCATAACTGTTCCTGCTCCCATTGATTCACCATGAAGACCTAATACTATATCGTCTCCAAATCTAGATTTTAAGTATTCTATCCACATGTTTACGTCATATTTTTCATAAAAACCATATGTGGAGTATTTTCCTTCACTTTTTCCATGTCTTCTTTGATTTACTATAAGAACATTAAAGCCATTTTTATAAAAAATATCAAAATATTTTAAAGAACCAACATAACAAATAGAAACACCGTGCACTAAGACTATAAATTTATTTGTTGGTTTTTCATTCATTATTAATGTTGAGGTTAGATTAAGCCCATCAAAAGATTTTAAAGTTATATCCTCCTTATGAACAGAATCATATAGTGTTTCATCAAAAAGGTTATTTTCTACGTATCTATTATAACTTTGATCTATATCATGAAGTTTCCTAGTTACAGTTGATTTAAATATATAAATACCTATTGCTGAGAAAAAAACAACAACTATAATTGCAATGATTATCAATATGACAATGTAGTTCATTTCCATCACCCCTAAGCAAGTTTTTAAATAAGTTTTTCTTTATATATTATACATAATTATAGCACTTAAGAGAAAAATAAAAGGAGTCGACTATAAAATGGAGGTTTATTTTTTATGAAAATTAAGAGAAGTTTTTTAGGATTTATATTAGTATTTTTAGTTTTAGCGGTACCAGTTTTTGCAGAAGAGGTAAATAAAATAGATGTTGTTGAAAAATCTATAGAAGAAAATACTGATAAATACGATGTTAAGATCAAGTATCCTATGGTTGTAGGTGGCAAAAAAGAAGTTGTAGAAAAAATAAATAAAACCATAGAAGATTATACAGTAGAGTGGTTAAATGATTTAAAACTATTGGTTCAAGAGTATAGTAAGACTTATGAAGAAGCAGGAGCAGAAATGCCTAAAATGGAGGCATATAGTTTATTTGAGTCTTTTAATACAGATGAAGTTATAAGTTTACCTGTTACTTATTATCAGTATACTGGTGGAGCTCATGGATTGACAACTAAAGTTTCTTATAATTATGATCTAAAGAATGGAAAAGAGCTTAAACTAAAGGATTTGTTTAAAGAAGGATTTGATTATAAAAGTATAATTGATAAAAAGGTGAGAGAGGAGATTGCAAAAGAAAAGGATGTCTATTTTGAAAATGGGGCTTTATTTAAGGGAGTTAATGAAAATCAAGATTATTACCTTAATAAAGATGGAGTTATAGTATACTTTCAACAATATGAAATAGCACCTTATTCTTCAGGAATCAGAGAGTTTAAAATTCCTTATGGAGAATTAAGTGAAGGACTTGTTTATAAATTAGGAGTTTGATATTGGAATAGTTTAGAAAATAAATTATATATTTTCTAAACTATTTTTTATTTTAATATTGCTTGATTAATTAGTGATATATTTAAAAATAAATATGCGGTTCATTTTATTATTTTGAAAAATATGATTATAATAGATAAAAAAGAAGAATTTATTTCCACATTGTAATTAAAATTTGTATTAATTAAGTAAGATTATAATAGATTAAAAATGTTAACAGAAAGGGAGAACTTTATGGGTACATTAGGAGAAAAGATAAATGAACAAAGAAAGTATTTTAGTACAAATGAAACAAAAGATATAGATTTTAGAATAAATAAATTAAAAAAACTAAGAGAAGTTTTAAAAAATGAAGAAGAAAAAGTTTTGGAGGCTTTAAGAAAAGATTTAATGAAATCAGCCTTTGAATCTTATATAACAGAAGTTGCCATGGTATATGATGAGATAAATACTCAAATTAAAAATATAAGGAAATGGAGTAAAAGAAGAAGAGTAAAAACTCCTATAGTTCAATTCCCAGCAAAAAGTTTTGTACAGTTAGAACCTTATGGTGTTGTTCTTATAATTGGTCCCTTTAATTATCCTTTTATGCTTACAATGGATCCTTTAATTGGAGCCATAGCAGCAGGAAATACAGTTGTTCTAAAACCATCTGAATCAGCACCAGAAACATCCAAAGTGCTTAAAAGTATCTTAGAACAAGTATTTGATGAAAAATATGTTCTTCATGTTAATCCAGAAAGAGGAAAAGAAGTAGTTCAAGAATTATTAAGAGAAAAATTTGATTATATATTCTTCACTGGAAGTGCAATGGTTGGAAAAATAGTAATGAAGGCAGCTGCTGAGAATTTAACTCCTGTAACATTAGAACTTGGAGGAAAGAGTCCATGCATCGTGGATAAGGATTGTAAAGTAGAGTTAGCTGCAAAAAGAATTGTTTGGGGAAAAGCAATGAATTCAGGTCAAACATGTGTGGCACCAGACTATTTATATGTTCATAAGGATATTGAGGAAGAGTTTATTAAGAAATTAGAGGAAGAAATTAAGACACAATTTGGAGAAGAACCTTTAAAATCAGAGGATTATTCTAAGATGGTAAATGAAAGAGAGTTTAATAGAGTACTTTCTTATATAAATAAAGATAAATTAGTTTTTGGAGGAAACTATAACAAAGAAACCCTTCAAATAGAGCCTACAATACTAAAGGATGTAACTTGGGATGATTCTGTAATGGAAAGAGAAATTTTTGGACCTATTCTCCCAATTTTAAGTTTTGAAAATTTAGATGATGTTGTAAAGATTATAAATAGTAAAGACAAGCCTTTGGCTTTATATTATTTTTCAGAAGATAAAAATAAGATTAAAAAGATACTAAATACTACATCATCAGGTGGAGTTACCATAAATGATACTTTAGTACATGTATCTTCATCATATTTACCTTTTGGTGGAGTTGGAAAGAGTGGAATGGGAGAATATCATGGAAAGTATAGTTTTGACTTATTTTCTAATAAAAAGGGTGTTATGAATAGAAAAACATTTTTAGACTTAAAAATTAGATATGCTCCTTTCAAAAATAAGTTAACAATAGTTAAAAAAATCATGAAATAAATAAAAAAATGGATGAATATGACTGGTTTTGTATGGAAATGATTTAAAAAGTTATGTATAATATAATTAAAGATTGTATATGTTTTCAATGATCGGATAAAAAAGTTCTTAAAATATAGTGTTCAATTTATATTTAAAACATATAACTTAATTAGGAATACAATCTTTGAAAGTTACGTCTATGTACTAATGCCTGTTATTTATAGATGAACTTCTGACAAACCAGTAATAATGTATAATAAACATATTGAAGATTAAGTTTTTGAGCTTAAAGGTTTGGGGGAGCCTTTTGGTAGAATTACTGTTGGAAATATGATTAAATTTTATTTAAACTTAAAGGACATGTTTTGTTCTTACATGAATTTTTAAGCTTCGATGGGGAAGAAGCTTTATATATCTTTCAGCTTATGATAGATATTAGGGTATTTATATTGAGAAATTATTTTTATTAATTATTGAATTTTGAGAGAATTTATTAAATATGGTCATTTAAAGGGGACGTTCTAAGTTTAAATTAAAAATTAAATAAATTGTATTAGTTATATTGGTTTGCGGAAAAAGGTCTAAGTTTATGCTTAGGCCTTTTTTTCTTGAAATTAGCCACTGTTTTTTGAATTAAGCCATACAAGAACTATAGAAATATTTATATTTAAAATATACAATTAAATAAAGAAAAAGTTTACAAAGGTATAGGGGGTTTTCAAATGAAATATACTTTCCCAGAAAACTTTTGGTGGGGAGCTGCGACTTCAGGACCTCAGTCAGAAGGTAGATTTAATAAGAAACATGATAATGTATTTGATTATTGGTTTGATATACAGCCAGAATTATTTCATAATGGTGTTGGGCCAGATGTAGCATCAAATTTTTATAATAGTTATAAAGAAGATCTATCAATGCTAAAAGAAATAGGTTTAAATTCTTTTAGAACTTCAATTCAATGGACAAGATTAATTAAGGATCTTGAAACTGGAGAACCAGATGAAGATGGAGTAAGATTTTATAATGATGTGATAGATCAGTGCTTAGAAAATGGAATAGACATAATTATGAATCTACACCATTTTGATCTTCCAGTTGAATTATATAATAAGTATGGTGGATGGGAATCAAAGCATGTTGTAGAATTATTCGCTAAGTTTGCTAAGACTGCTTTTGAGTTATTTGGAGATAGAGTTAAGAAGTGGGCTACTTTTAATGAGCCTATAGTTATTATAGAAGGACAATACCTTTATAAGTGGCATTACCCTTGTATAGTTGATGGTAAAAGAGGAGTTCAAGCAGCTTATAATATAGCCTTAGCTTCAGCTAGAGCTATAGAAGAATATAGAAAATTAGGTCAAGATGGTGAAATAGGAATAATAGTTAATCTAACACCAGCTTATCCAAGAAGTGAAGAAAAAGAAGATTTAAGAGCAGCTGAAATTGCTAATGCTTTCTTCAATGAATTATTCTTAGACCCAGCAACTAAGGGTGAATTCCCTAAAAATTTAGTTGAAGTTTTAGAAAATGATGGAGTTATGTGGGAATCAACAGAGGGAGAATTAGAGATTATAAAAAATAACACAGTTGATTTCTTAGGAGTAAACTATTATCAACCAAGAAGAGTTAAAGCTAGGGAAGAAGAGTTTACTGGGGAAACATGGGCTCCAGAAAAATACTTTGCCAACTATGATATGCCAGGAAAAAGAATGAATCCACATAGAGGATGGGAGATATATCCTAAGGCAATTTATGATATAGCTAAGAATGTTCAAGAAAATTACGGGAACATAAAATGGTTTATTTCAGAAAATGGAATGGGCGTTGAAGGTGAAGAGAAGTTTAAAAATGAAGAAGGTGTAATAGAGGATGATTATAGAATAGAGTTTATAATCGAACATCTAGAATGGCTTCACAAAGCAATAGAAGAGGGCTCAAACTGTGTTGGATATCACTTATGGACTCCAATAGATTGTTGGTCATGGTTAAATTCGTATAAAAATAGATATGGATTTATATCCTTGGATTTAGCCACTCAAAAGAAAACTATTAAAAAATCAGGAAGATGGATAAAAGAAGTTTCTGAGAATAATGGTTTTTAAAATTAATTAGTATAAAATGAATTAATATGAATAAATGAGGTGAGGCCTTAGTGATGGTATTTTTACTTACACTAAGGTCTTAAATTTTTTTAATACTCACATAATGGCATATTTTTACATAAAATACACTATAACAATTAACGGAGTTGAAGGCAACATGCTTTACTCATTAATTTTAGCAGGAGGCAAGGGTACTAGACTTTATCCACTTTCAAGAAGTTCAAACCCTAAACAATTTCTTAGCATACACAATAATGGAAAGAGCTTTCTTAGCAATACTGTGGATAGGATTAGACCTATAATCAAGAAAGATAATATTTATGTAGTGACAAACAAAGAGTATGAAGACAAAATAAGAGATGAACTAAAAGATATAAGAAAAGAAAATATCTTTACTGAACCTGCTAATAAAGAAACTGCAACATGTATAGGTCTTTCGGCTGCCAAGCTTCTAAAGATGGACAAGGATGCAGTTATGATTGTATTGCCTTCAGACCATTATATAGAAGGAGATAAAAGTTATCTTCAAACTCTGGAGCAAGCCGTAGAGATTGCGGATAAGAAGAGAGCTATTGTGACCATTGGAATAGAGCCAAGTAGACCAGAAACAGGTTATGGCTATATAGAAATGGGCGACAGAATTAACGGTGACATTCCTACCTTCAAGATAGCAAGGTTTACAGAGAAACCTAATTTAGAAGTTGCAAAGGACTTCTTATTAAAGGGAACTTATTTATGGAATAGTGGGATGTTCATATTTAGAGCTGATGTAATATTAAGAGAAATAGAGAAATATATTCCTAAGATGTATAAATGTTTAATGGAAATATATCAACACATTGGAGAAGATGATGAAGAAGAGGTAATAAGAGAGCAATATTCTTTAATTGATGGAATATCCATAGATTTTGGAGTAATGCAAAAAACAAGAAGATCCTTTGTTATAAAGTGTGATTTTTCTTGGGATGATATAGGTAGTTTCTCAGCTTTAAGTAGATTTTTAGAGTCTAATGGTAATAATAGAACTTCAGAAAATGTCTTTTTAGAAGAATGTGAAAATTGTTCCGTTTTTGGAAGGGAAAAATTGATAATTGGATTTGGAGTAAAAGACTTAGTATTAGTTGATGCAGGCGATGTTATTTTGGTTATGGATAAGGGGAGAGACCAAGAGATTAAACACCTATTAAATTCTATTAGTGGTAAGAAGGAACTTAAAGAGTATTTGTAAGCTCAATAAGCTTATGTAAAAAGAGACCTACATCTATGTGTTGTTAAAACAGATAGATGTAGGTCTCTTTAATTGAAGGTTATATTTCAAAGTGGTCTTTACGTAAAACATAGTTCAACTTTTTGATACTAGATTTTAAATTTATTATAAAGATAATTAAGATCTTGAATAAGCTATTTTGCTTGCTTAAACTAAAATTTATATTTTTATAAGAATAAATATTAAGCAAAAAAATTAATATTAAAAATATGTTATAAATATGTTTTTGTGTTATTATAGTAATAATATAAAATTGAACTTTACGGAGGTATTGTTTATGAGTGATAGAATTGTAGATTTCAATGAATTAAAGAATAAGGCAAGAGATAAAGATATAGATAATTTTGAATCATATATTTATGATTTGTACTACTCAGTGGCTCAAGGAAATATGAGTATGATGGATCTTTCAAGAGAGATAACTAAGTATATGAATGAAAATAATATTTCTCAGGAAAAGTTTTTAAACATACAAACAGAAATGCTTAAGAGATATGGCTTTGATATGGGAGATATTGAAGGGCAAATGAAAAACTTAGGAATAGATATGAGTAACCTTGGAATTCAAGGTGGAGACTATGAAAGTTTAAGAAAAACTTTAAGTTTTCAAGAGAAATATAAGGGAAAAGTAAAGACATCTAGTGTTACTACATATTTTATAAAAAATCAAAAAAACGATATTGAATTAATTTTAGAGAATAATAAGGTTCTTATAACAAGCCCTAAAAATGTAGATCTTCAAGATAGTGAGTTAAATGAGTTCTTATGCTCATACAAAAAAACTATTTCAGATAATCTTTTAGATATAAGAATTTGTGAAAATGTAGAACAATATAATTATTAAAATACTTTCGGTTAGACCTAAACATATGTAAGTTTCATACTTAGTATGTTTAGGTTTTTATAATTGGGAAAAGATAAACTAGAAGTATATTAAACTATATTTTAAATAAGCACTAATCTAAATAAAATTAAAGTTCAAGAAAAATACAGATTAATTGGGATAAAATTAATTTTATAGAAATACTTATACAACGTAAAATTGAACTTATTAATAATTAATTAATAAACAAAAAGTATTTTTGTAATATACTTTTACTAGATATGAAATATCATATTAATTAAGAGACTTTTTTTTAAGAGATTAGAGGTAATAAATTATGTTAATGAACACTCATATTCTTATTGCACAAAATATATTGAGAGATGTTGACGTAGATTTTAAAATAAGTGAAAAAAATTTTATATATGGAAATGTGAAACCAGATATGGTTTCAAAATATAAATTAAAGAAGCATTATTTAGATGAATCTTTTGATATGATAGTGAATAAGATAAAAAAATTATCATCACTTAGTATGTATGACTTTAAAAAGAAATTTTCCATAAGTAGATTCAGCCAAGAGCTTGGGGTTATATGCCATTTTATATGTGACTTTTTTTGTGTTCCTCATAGTGAAAGATGGGAATTCAAACATAGCATGAATAAACATGTTAAATATGAAAAAGAGTTAGCGAGCTTTGCTAAAACATATGTCCCTTCAAAGGATGAGTTTGAAATATGGGGTAATATGTCTGTTGATGTTTTTTTAAAGGAGGCTCATAAGATATATAGAATGAGAGAAAGCTATAGAAACGATATGCAATATGCTTATTTTGCTTGTAGAAGTATTATTAAGTATATAAATGATTCTATAGTCGTAAATACACAAGTAGCTTATTCAGAAGGTATAGCTTAATACAAATATTTCCTTTCAATAATAAAATATGTTAAAATTAATATGTATTTACAAAAGTAATTTTTATAATAGAAAGGGTATAAGATGGAGAGTAAAGTAAATGAACCTATATACAAGCAAATTGCTTTAGATATTGCAGGAAGAATATATAATGATGACATAAAAATAGGAGAAAGGATACATGGTAGATCAACTTTAGCAAGTAATTATAATGTATCACCTGAAACAGTTAGAAAAGCTGTTAAATTATTAGAAGATATGAAAGTAGTATCATCAAGCAAAGGTAGTGGAGTAACAATTATCTCAAAGGATAATGCTTACAACTTTATAAATAGGTTTCATTCAATTGAAAGTGTCACATCTTTAAAGCATGATATAGAATCATTGATGGAAGAAAAGAAGACTATAGAAAAAAATATCGGAGAAATGATAGATAGAATAGTAGATTATTCTAATAGACTTAGATATACTAATCCATTAACTCCTATAGAAATAGAATTACCAAAGGAATGTGATCTTATAGGAAAAAGCGTTTCCGAATCAAAGTTTTGGCAAAATACAAAAGCGACTATTGTTGCTATAAGAAGAAAAGGTGAACTTATTATATCACCTGGTCCATATTTGGTTTTTGAAAAAGGCGATAATTTACTTGTGGTTGGAGAAGAAGAGATATTAAAAAAAATAGAGATATTCTTAAAAAAATAATAAAAAAGCTAAACTAATTTCTAATTAGTTTAGCTTTTTTTAGTTGCATTTTTTGTAGGACAGACATATAATATAAATGAACATATGAACAAGTGCTCATATGTTAATATTAATAATAGGAGTTTGAATTATGGAAAATAATAAGATAGAAAGTTGTAACTGTTCTACTATTCATGAAGATATACTAAAAAGAGTAAAAGAACACTTACCGAAGGAAGAGGTTCTTTATGATTTAGCAGAAATATTTAAAGTTTTTGGAGATTCAACAAGAATAAAAATATTATGTGCATTATTTGAAGGAGAAATGTGTGTCTGTGATATGGCAGAGCTATTAGGAGTAAGTCAGTCAGCTGTATCTCACCAATTAAGAGTCTTAAAACAAGCAAGACTTGTTAAATTTAGAAGAGAAGGTAAGGTAGTATATTATTCCTTAGCTGATGACCATGTTAAACACATATTTAATGAAGGCTTAGATCACGTTTTAGAGTAAAGGAGGTATTAGTTGTGAAAGAAATAAAATTTTATTTAGACGGTTTGAATTGTGCAAATTGTGCAGGAAAGATTGAAGATAAGATAAATAAACTTAGTGATGTTGATGAAGCTGTTCTTAATTTTTCAACAAAGCTTTTATTAATAACTCCTAAAGAAGGTATTTCAGAAAAGGAGCTTGAGGAAAAAGTTGAAAAAATAGTTTTAGGTTTAGAACCAGATGTAAAAGTTCTAAAGGAATCAGAAAAAAGTAAAATGAAATCTTCAAACCATGGAGATTGTTGTGGTGGAGATGATGAACATGGACATGTTCATGGTCACTCACATAGTCATGGCAGTATCAAAGGTAATAATTTTGGAATAGATAAAAAAGACCTTATTAGATTAGGGGCAGCCTTAACTTTATTTATAATAGGAATGATAGTTAATTTAGATAAGATATATGAATTTATTATCTTTGGTGCAGCTTATATTATAGCTGGTGGAGAAGTTCTTTTAAAAGCATTTAAAAATATATTAAAAGGACAAGTTTTTGATGAAAACTTCTTAATGAGTATAGCTACAATTGGTGCATTTGCTATAGGTGAATTCCCAGAAGGGGTAGCAGTAATGCTATTTTATGAAGTAGGAGAAATGTTCCAAGATTATGCTGTAAACAAATCAAGAAAATCAATATCAGATTTAATGAATATAAGACCGGATTTTGCTAATTTAATTAATCTTAATGGAGAAGAACAAAAAGTATCTCCAGAGAGTGTTTCAGTAGGATCAATAATAGTAGTAAGAGCAGGAGAAAAAATTCCTCTAGATGGTACTGTTTTATCAGGTGAAGCAACATTAGATGTATCTGCATTAACAGGAGAATCATTACCAAAAGAAGTAGAAAAAAATGATGAAGTATTAGCAGGTTCAATAAATAAAAGTGGTTTATTAAAAATAAAAGTTACTAAGAGTTTCGGAGAATCTACAGTTTCTAAAATATTAGACTTAGTTGAAAATGCGGGTAATAAAAAATCTCCAACAGAGAAGTTTATAACTAAGTTTGCAAGATATTATACACCAGTAGTTGTATTTTTAGCTTTAGCACTTGCATTTATTCCACCTTTAGTAATAAGTGGGGCAAGCTTCTCAGAATGGATATCAAGAGCTTTAATATTCTTAGTTGTTTCATGTCCTTGTGCTCTAGTAGTATCTATACCTCTTGGATATTTTGGAGGAATTGGGGTAGCATCTAAAAATGGAATATTAATAAAAGGAAGTAACTATTTAGAAGCTTTAAATAATGTTGAGAGTATAGTTTTTGATAAAACTGGTACACTAACAAAAGGTACATTTAAAGTTAAAAAAGCAGAGAGCACAAGCAAGTTAACTAATGAAGAATTATTAAAATTAGGAGCATATGCTGAGTATTACTCAAATCATCCAATTGCTAAGTCAGTAGTAAGTGCCTTTAATGGAGATGTTGATAAATCATTAATATCAGACTATGAAGAGATTTCTGGAAAAGGTATAAAGGTAACAATTGATGGAATGACAGTTTTGGCTGGTAATCCAAAGTTAATGAATATGTATAATATAACTGTTACATCTATAAATGAAGTTGGAACTGTAGTTTATTTAGCTAATGAAAATAGTGAATTAGGCTATATAGTTATTTCTGATGAAATAAAAGATGATGCTAAAGAAGCTATAAGTGGATTAAAGAAAATAGGTGTTAACGAAACTATTATGTTAACTGGAGATAATGAGAAAGTTGGAGAAAGTGTTGCCAAAGAGTTAGGCGTAGATAAAGCGTACTGCAACTTATTACCACAAAATAAAGTAGAAAAATTAGAAGAGTTATTTAACAATAAAAGTAAGGGTAAAAAGATTGCTTTTGTTGGAGATGGAATAAATGATGCCCCTGTACTAGCTAGAGCCGACATAGGAATAGCTATGGGAGGTGTAGGATCAGATGCCGCAATAGAAGCAGCAGACGTTGTAATAATGGATGATGAACCAAGTAAGATAATAAAAGCAATAGACATAGCTAAAAGAACAAATAAAATTGTATGGCAAAATATAATTTTTGCTCTAGCAATTAAGGTTATAATCTTAATATTTGGAGCTTTAGGAATGGCTAATATGTGGGAAGCAGTCTTTGGAGATGTAGGTGTAACATTAATAGCTGTACTAAACTCAAGTAGGATATTAAAAAATAAAAAGTTATAACCGTGAAATTTGTCTAATGTTGTTGACAAGACTTAGTTTTTTTGCTATCCTTACATGGTAAGAATACTTTCAGGCATAGGGTATAGATTGTAAATAATTCCCTTAAACTTTTATATTAAACATTATGAAATGTTTAAATAGGCTTGTGTGCGCGTAGGGTTTTAGACACGCAAGCCTTATTTTTTTTGTAGAAATTTATTAGTAAAGTTAAGTTATAGTAAAAAGTGTAATTTTAATTATATTAATCAAGTGTTATAAAAATAGAAATAAATGTAAAAAATAGACTTATATACATATATTTTTGATAGTGAAACCGAAAGAATGTTAAAATATAGACAAACTTTTTGGGGTATGGTAATATTTTAAAAGGTTAAATTTGTAATTTTATCATTTGAGTTTAGAATACAATCTAAAAAGTAATTGCTTTTTAAAAAAGAACAATTTTAGAAAGAGGTGCTATTAAAATGGAAAAGAAAAAAGGCATATCTATGGCCGTTATAAAAAGATTGCCTAAATACCATAGATACTTACAAGAATTAATGGAAAATGATGTTGATAGAATATCTTCAAAAGAGTTAAGTGAAAAAATAGGGTTTACTGCTTCACAAATAAGACAGGACCTTAATTGTTTTGGCGATTTTGGGCAACAGGGTTATGGATATAATGTAAAAGAATTATATAATAATATAGGAAGCATATTAGGTCTTACAAGAGACTATAATACAGTAATAATAGGTGCTGGTAATATAGGGCAAGCAATAGCTAATTACAATAGCTTCAATAGATTAGGATTTAAATTAAAAGGTATATTTGACGCAAATCCAAGAATGTTTGGAATTAAAATAAGAGATGTAGAAATACAAGATGTAGAGAAATTAAAAGACTTCGTAAAAGAGAATGATGTTGAAATAGGAATAATATGTGTACCAAGAACTAATGCACAAAAGGTATGCGATGAGTTAATTGAAGGTGGAATCAAGGGAATTTGGAACTTTGCTCCTATAGACCTTGAGGTACCTAGAGAGATAAGAGTAGAGAATGTACACTTAAGTGAAAGTATGATGACTTTAGTTTATCTTTTAAATCATAATGACGCAAAATAGAGTGAATTCATTATAGAATAACTTGTTTAATATGGAAAAAAAGTATTAGATTTTCAAAAAAATATAAATAATATATTGAAATATTTACTATTAAGTTTTATAATTTAATTGAAGTACTTAGTACTTCAATTATTTTTTTTGCCTTTGTTTGTTACAAAATTAACAATAATTTTGGAAAAAATATAAGGTAAAAAAATATTAAGTTGTTAGTTATTAGTTGTTAAGCTATTTAAAACCATATATTCGCTATGGTATATGAGGGAGGAAATACGATGGAATTAAATAATGTAATCTTTGAAAAAGAGGGCAACATTGGAATTTTAACAATTAACAGACCAAAAGCATTAAATGCACTAAATTCAGAAACTTTAAAGGATTTAGATACTGCGATAGATCACATCGAAAAACAAGATGATGTATACGTTGTTATTTTAACAGGTGCCGGTGAAAAAGCTTTTGTTGCTGGTGCTGATATAGCAGAAATGAAAGATTTAAATGAAGAACAGGGTAAAGAATTTGGACTTTTAGGTAACAAAGTATTTAGAAGATTAGAAAAATTAGACAAGCCAGTAATCGCTGCTATAAATGGATTCGCTTTAGGTGGCGGATGTGAAATATCAATGGCTTGTGACATAAGAATCGCAACTACAAAAGCTAAGTTCGCACAACCTGAGGTTGGTTTAGGAATCACTCCTGGATTTGGTGGAACTCAAAGATTACCAAGAATAGTTGGAATGGGTAAAGCTAAAGAACTTATTTACACAGGCGATATGATAAAAGCTGATGAAGCTTTAAGAATTGGTTTAGTAAATAAAGTTGTTGAACCAGAAACTTTAATGGAAGAAGCAATGACTATGGCTAAAAAAATAGCTGTAAATGCACCAATAGCTGTTAAGTTATGTAAAGATGCAATTGATAGAGGAATGCAAGTTGATATAGATTCAGCAATAGTTATTGAAGCTGAAGATTTTGGAAAATGTTTTGCTACAGAAGATCAAACTGAAGGTATGAGTGCTTTTGTAGAAAGAAGAGAAAAGAATTTTAAAAACAAGTAATTTTTTAAATAAAAATGGTTGTGTGGATTTAAGGAGGGTAATTAAAATGAACTTTCAATTAACAAGAGAACAAGAATTAGTTAAGCAAATGGTTAGAGAGTTTGCTCAAAACGAAGTTAAACCAATAGCTGCAGAAATCGACGAAACAGAAAGATTCCCTATGGAGAATGTTAAGAAAATGGCTAAATTAGGAATGATGGGAATTCCTTTTAGTAAAGAATATGGCGGAGCTGGTGGAGATACTTTATCTTACATCTTAACTGTTGAAGAATTATCAAAAGTTTGTGGTACTACAGGAGTTATAGTTTCAGCTCATACTTCATTATGTGCTTCATTAATAGATCAATTTGGTACTCCAGCTCAAAAAGAAAAATATTTAACTCCACTTGCAAAAGGTGAAAAGTTAGGTGCTTTCGGATTAACTGAACCAGGAGCAGGTACAGATGCTGCAGGACAACAAACTACAGCTGTATTAGAAGGAGATAATTACATCTTAAACGGAAGTAAAATCTTCATAACAAACGGTGGAGTTGCTGATACTTTCATAATCTTTGCTATGACTGATAAGAGCCAAGGAACAAGAGGAATTTCAGCATTCATAGTTGAAAAAGGATTTGAAGGGTTCTCAATTGGTAAATTAGAAGACAAAATGGGTATAAGAGCTTCTTCAACAACTGAGTTAATCATGGAAAACTGTGTTGTTCCAAAAGAAAACTTAATCGGAAGAGAAGGTAAAGGATTTGGAATAGCAATGAAAACTCTAGATGGTGGTAGAATAGGTATCGCTGCCCAAGCATTAGGTATAGCAGAAGGAGCTTTAGAAGAAGCTGTTGCTTATATGAAAGAAAGAAAACAATTTGGTAGATCATTATCTGCATTCCAAGGATTACAATGGATGGTAGCAGAAATGGATACTAAAATTGAAGCTGCAAGATTTTTAGTATATAAAGCGGCTTGTTTAAAAGAAGAGGGTAAACCATATTCAGTAGATGCTGCAAGAGCTAAATTATTTGCTGCAGATGTAGCTATGGAAGTTACAACTAAGGCTGTTCAATTATTCGGTGGATACGGATATACTAAGGAATACCCAGTAGAAAGAATGATGAGAGATGCTAAGATAACTGAAATCTATGAAGGAACTTCAGAGGTTCAAAAAATGGTTATCGCAGGAAGCATATTAAGATAATTTTAGGAGGGCTTTGAGATGAAAATAGTAGTTTGCTTAAAACAAGTGCCAGATACAACAGCTGTTAAAATAGATCCAAAAACAGGAACTCTTATAAGAGATGGAGTTCCATCAATAATAAACCCAGAGGATAAGCATGCTTTAGAGGCTGCATTACAATTAAAAGATAATAATGGAGCAGAAGTAACTGTACTAAGCATGGGACCACCTCAAGCTAAATTAGCTTTAAGAGAAGCTTTATGTATGGGAGCTGACAAAGCAATTCTTATAACTGATAGAGCATTTGCCGGAGCTGATACTTTAGCTACTTCAAAGACTTTAGCAGGAGCATTAAAGAAATTAGAATATGACATAGTATTCGCAGGAAGACAAGCTATCGATGGAGATACTGCACAGGTTGGACCAGAAATAGCTGAGCATTTAAATATTCCTCAAGTAACTTATGTTCAAGGCGTTAAAGTTGAAGAAGATGGATTATTAGTAAATAGAGCTTTAGAGGATGGATATGAATTAATAAAAGTTGGGGCTCCAGTGCTTTTAACTGCTATAAAAGAGTTAAATGAGCCAAGATATATGAATGTTAAAAACATATTTGAAACATCTGATGATGAAATCTTAGTATGGTCAGCTGATGACATAGATGTAGATAAAGCTGAATTAGGATTAAAAGGATCTCCAACAAAAGTTAAGAGATCAATGACTAAAGAAGCTAAAGGTGCAGGAGAAATAGTTAAAGAATCACCTAAAGATTCAGTTACTTATGTACTAGGCAAATTAAAAGAAAAACACTACATCTAAGGATTATGGGAGGTATTTAAGATGAATAAAGCAGATTTCAATGGCGTTTGGGTTTTTGCAGAGCAAAGAGAAGGTCAATTACAAAAAGTTTCATTAGAATTATTAGGTGAAGGTAGAAAAATCGCTGATAAATTAGGTTCTAAATTAACAGCGTTATTAATAGGAAATAAAGTTGAAAACTTAGTTGAAGATTTATCAAGACATGGTGCTGACGAAGTATTAGTTGTCGATTCTCCAGAATTAGAGCATTACACAACTGACGGATATACTAAAGCTATATGCGAATTAGCTAATGCTAAAAAACCAAATATAATCTTCATAGGAGCAACATTTATAGGAAGAGACTTAGGACCAAGAGTTGCTGCTAGATTATCAACAGGTTTAACTGCTGACTGTACATCATTAGATGTTGACGTTGAAAGTGGAGATCTATTAGCAACAAGACCAGCATTTGGTGGTAACTTAATGGCTACAATCGTATGTCCAGATCACAGACCACAAATGGCTACAGTAAGACCAGGAGTTTTCGAAAAACTTCCACTAGGAGAAAATGATGCAACTGTAGAAAATGTTGAAATAGAATTTAAAGCTAATGATATAAGAACTAAAATAGTTGAAATAGTTAAAGAACACAAAGATATCGTTGATATCTCAGAAGCTAACGTATTAGTTGCTGGTGGTAGAGGTGTTGGTTCAGAGGAAAACTTCACTATGCTTAAAGAATTAGCAGAAGTTTTAGGCGGATCAATAGCAGCTTCAAGAGCAGCAGTAGAAAAAGGATGGGTAGATAAGGATTATCAAGTTGGACAAACAGGAAAAACTGTTAGACCAAATATCTATGTAGCTTGTGGTATTTCAGGAGCTATTCAACATGCTGCTGGTATGCAAGAATCAGACATGATAATAGCTATCAACAAAGATGCTAACGCTCCAATAATGAAAATTGCTGACTATGCAATAGTTGGAGATGTAAACAAAGTTATTCCAGAATTCATAGCTCAATTAAAAGCTATGAAAGAAGAAGCTTAATTAATAGACAATATAACAAGGGTAAACTTATAAAATTTTTCAATTAATGGTGTAGGGCTTTTCTGAGAAATCAGAAAAGTCCAATTAAAGAGAGTATTTAGGAGGAACTTAATATGGAAAAGATTTTTGTAATTGGTGCAGGTACAATGGGTGCTGGAATAGTTCAAGCATTTGCACAAAAAGGATATGAAGTTATAGTTAGAGATATAAAAGATGAATTTGTTGATAGAGGAATAGCTGGAATCAACAAAGGTCTTACTAAATTAGTTTCTAAAGGAAAAATAACAGAAGAAGATAAAGAAGCAGTATTATCAAAAATCACTGGAACTACTGATTTAGGATTAGCTGCGGACTGTGATTTAGTTATAGAAGCTGCAGTTGAAAATATGGAAATCAAAAAACAAATTTTCGCTGAGTTAGATAAAATCTGTAAAGAAGAAACTATATTAGCTTCAAACACATCTTCATTATCAATAACAGAAGTAGCTTCAGCTACAAATAGACCTGATAGAGTTATAGGAATGCATTTCTTTAACCCTGCAACAATAATGAAACTTGTTGAAGTAATAAGAGGTATGGCTACTTCACAAGAAACTTTTGACAAAGTAAAAGCTATGTCAGAAGCTATAGGAAAGACTCCAGTAGAAGTTGCTGAAGCACCAGGATTTGTAGTTAATAGAATACTTATCCCTATGATAAATGAAGCTGTTGGAATATATGCAGAAGGAATAGCTTCAGTTGAAGATATAGATACTTCAATGAAATTAGGAGCTAATCATCCAATGGGACCTTTAGCTTTAGGAGATTTAATAGGATTAGATGTTTGCTTAGCTATAATGGACGTATTATTTAAAGAAACTGGAGACAGTAAATACAGAGCTCATAGTCTTTTAAGAAAATATGTTAGAGCTGGATGGTTAGGTAGAAAATCAGGTAGAGGATTCTACAACTACAATGCATAAAATTGAAGTTTTAAAAAAGTTTATAAAAATTAAATAGTTTATAGTATAAATATTTATTATAATATTTGTATAAGTAGTTTATGGTACTACTTATATGATTAAAATTTAGTTGAGTTATGTAAAGAGAGGTTGATATTTTATCAGCCTCTTTTTATTATTTAATTTTTTTATTTAGTTGATTTAATTTTAGAAGTTCATTATAATTAATAGGATGAAAACAAATATTAATTAATAATTTTTATCATTAAAAGGGGGAAATATGTTTAAAAATTTTATACGATATTATAAACCATATAAAAAATTATTTATTTTAGACTTATTAGCTGCATTTTTAGTTGCTGCTTGTGATTTATTTTATCCTATGATCACAAGAAATATAATTAATGATGTTATTCCAAATAGACAAATAAGATTATTGTTTATTTTTGCTATAGTACTTACTTTAATATTCTTAATTAAAGCAGGATTAAACTACTTTATGCAATATTGGGGGCATGTAGTTGGTGTTAGAATGCAAGCTGATATGAGAAGAGACTTGTTTGACAAATTACAGGATATGCCTAATAAATACTTTGATAACAATAAAACTGGGGTTATTATGTCTAGAATAGTAAATGACCTTTTAGACATATCAGAATTAGCTCATCATGGTCCAGAGGATTTATTTATATCAATAGTCATGTTACTTGGATCATTTATAATTTTATGTACAATAAATATACCTCTAACTATTATCACTTTTGCTATTTTACCATTTTTACTTTTCTATACTATTAATAAAAGAAATAAAATGAAAATAGCATTTAAGGAGACAAGAGTTAAAACTGGTGAGGTAAATGCTACTATAGAAAATAGTATTTCAGGTGTAAGAGTAACAAAATCTTTTGGTAATAAGACTTATGAAATGAAAAAATTCGATAAGAGTAATAACATATTTAAAAAGGCTAGAGAACATGCGTATAAGGCTATGGCTGAATATTTTTCAGGTATGTTTTTCCTTGTAGATATGCTTGAGCTTATTGTTTTAATAGCAGCAGGATATTTCACTTATTTAGGAAAAATAAATATTGGTGATTTTGCAGCTTACTTATTATATATAAAAATGTTCTTACAACCTATTAGAAAGCTTATAAACTTTAATGAAATGTTCCAAAATGGAATGTCTGGGTTTGAGAGATTTGAAGAGATAATGAATGAAGAAAATGAAAAAGAAATTCCTAATGCAAAGGAACTTAAAGATGTAAAAGGTAAAATTTCAATAAAAGATGTTACTTTTAGATATGATAATAAGGAAAGCATATTAGAAAACTTTAATCTAGATATTAAAGCTGGTAAAATGGTTGCTTTAGTTGGTCCTTCAGGTGGAGGAAAGACAACAGTATGTAATCTTATTCCTAGATTCTATGACTATGAAAGTGGAAAGATATTTATAGATGGTGTAGATATAAGTACTGTAACTTTAAAATCTTTAAGAGAAAATATAGGAATAGTTCAACAAGATGTATTCTTATTTACAGGAACTATAAGAGAAAATATAATGTATGGAAATCCTAAGGCTACTGAGGAGGAAGTTATAGAAGCAGCTAAAAATGCTTGTCTGCATGACTTCATAATGGGATTAGAAGATGGATATGATACATTTATCGGAGAAAGAGGGGTTAAGCTTTCTGGTGGCCAAAAACAAAGAATAGCAATAGCTAGAGTATTTTTAAAGAATCCTGCAATACTAATATTAGATGAAGCTACTTCAGCCTTGGATAATGTTACTGAGTATGAAATACAAAAAGCCTTAGAAGAATTAAGTAAGGATAGAACAACTCTCGTAGTTGCACATAGACTTTCAACTGTTAAGAATTCTGATGAAATAATTGTATTAACAGATAAGGGAATAGAAGAGAGAGGAACTCATGAAGAACTTATAAAGCTTGGAGGAGTTTATAGTCATCTTCATAATCTATAGAATATTTTAGTTCAAAAGAGGTTGTATCAAAAGCAACTTAAAATAAAACTTATAAATATATTTAGAGAATTACTAGATTTCACTAAGAATTTATAGATATTACATCGAAGAATTCGTCTAGATATTCTCTTTATATTATTTGTAAGTTTTATTATTTAAAGTTTTGATACAACAATTTTTTTATTTTAAGATCTTTCAAAAATAAATTTAAAACAATATATTTAAAGAGTAAAATATTTATAAATAGTCATACTTTACATAATATTTGAATATAAATATAATAGGGTAATTGTATTTATATTTAAGATTTAGTAAGGGTGAGTTTATGAGTAATAAAAAGATAGGTAATACAATATATTATATAGTTGTAGGTATGTTAGTTCTTATATTAATAAACAACTTTATGAGCAAGTCAGATTCAATATTTAAGGCTGTTGGTTTTAGAACATATTCCATATTAAGTGGTAGTATGGAACCAGAGATTAGGACAGGAGATTTAGCTATTGTTAAGAGTGCTAAAATGAATCAGGTTGAACCTGGAGACGTAATAACTTTTAAATATGAAGGAAATACTGTTACTCATAGAATTATAGAAAAAAATGAAGAAGGATTAATAACAAAAGGTGATAATAACAATGCAGAGGATACTGAAATAGTTAAAGAGGAAGATCTAATAGGAAAAGTTTTATTCCACATACCACTTCTAGGATATGTTACAGTATTTTTATCAAAGCCTATAGTTATATCTGGACTTATGCTATTAATTGCAATAAGTATTCTTTGGGATACTTTTAAAGGCGACAAGAAAAAAGTATTGAAAGCTTAGTTTATAACATGGAGGGTGATTCGATAGAACACCTATCCATGTTTTTATTTTGCTTTATATAAAAAGACTATTTATTAATAACTTTTATTAGTATAATATTATTGACATAATGTTTTATAAATAGAGTTAAATAATGTTTTTAAATTTAAATTTTAGCTAGTTTATCTTATGGGCATGTAATTTTGAAAGAGAAATTTTTTCATTTATAATAACTATAAGATAAATGTTGATAGAATTAATAAAACTTTATTTTGGAGGGATAATATGTTAGTTGAAAAAGCAAGAGAAAAGTGGGATAAAAAACACGATTTAAATTGTGCAGAATGCATAATGTATGCTGCAAATGAAGAATATGATTTAAATTTATCAAAAGAAACTTTAAAGGTTATGTCTTCTTTTGGAGGAGGATTAGCTATAGGGCATGTATGCGGAGCAGCCACAGGAGCAGCGGGAATACTTGGAGTTATGTTTACTGAGGATAGAGGGCATCAGAGTCCACAGACAAGAGCTTTAACAAAGGAGTTTATGGAAAAGTTTTATGATAAGTTAGGAGATTATAATTGTACTGAGTTAAAGGCTAAGTATAAAAAAGATGATGATAGAAGATGTATAGTTATGATAGAAACAGCAGCAGAAGCTTTAGATGAAATTGTAAGAAGAGAAAGATAGGTGAAACAAATGGACTTTAAAAGTGTAGAATACGGAGAGGAAAAAATAATATTAAAAGATGCAAAAAATTTTAATATAAAACAAACTTTTGAGTGTGGACAGTGTTTTAGATGGGAAAGAACAGAGAGTGGTTCATACATCGGCGTTGCCTTTGGAAAAGTAATAGAAGTTGCTCAAGAGGGTGATGATGTAATAATATACAACACTAATAAAGAGGATTTTGAAAATATTTGGGTAGATTATTTTGATTTAGAAAGAGATTATTCAAAGGTTAAGGAAGCTTTATCTTGGGATGATACATTAAAAAGTGCTGTAGAGTTTGGTTATGGAATAAGAATATTAAATCAAGAACCTTTTGAATTAGTTATTTCATTTATAATATCAGCAAGAAATAGCATACCTGTAATATCAAAAACTATAAAAAAAATTAGTGAAAGATGGGGAACTGCTATAGAATATAAAGGAAATACTTATTATGCTTTCCCGACACCAGAGAGCTTAGCTAAGGCTTCAATAGAAGAAATAAGAGAAACTGGTGCATCATTTAGAAGCAAATACATATATGATACAACTCAAAAGATATATAATTGTGAATTAGCTAAAAAAGGAATGATTGAAGCGCCAGAAGAGGATATAGTTGAAATATTAGAAAAATATGATCTAGAAAAGATAATAAATATGGATGCTGATGGATGTCATAAAGGACTTCAAGAGTTTATGGGAGTAGGGGCAAAAGTAGCAGATTGTATAATGCTATTCTCTATGAAAAAAAGTTCAGCTTTCCCAGTTGATGTTTGGGTTAAAAGAGCCATGATGCATTTTTATGGTGCAGATGATGCTTCATTAAATAAGATAAGAATTTTTGCAAGAGAAAGATTTGGAGAGTATTCAGGATTTGCTCAACAATATTTATTCTATTATGCAAGAGAAAATGGAATAAAAATATAGTTTAGATTAATAAGAAAAAGAGTAGACTAAGAGCTTTATAAATTGGGGGGTTAAGAAGCTAATAATCTACTCTTTTATTAATAACGACCTTTTTTACGAATAGCTTTGGATTTTTTTATAGTAACATTAGCATCACCAGGTTGCTTTTTTATGAATTTTAAATAACGCTTAATTTTTTCATCATCTTTAAGTCGTGGTAGAGAATTAAGTCTAACAGCTAATTCATAATTACTATATAAAGCATGTACTTGTTTGTGACAAGGTACACAAAGCCAAGCTGTTTCATCAAATCTTCCTCCTTTTTCACGAGGAATTAGATGATGTTCTGTGATTGTAGGAACTTTCCTTTCACAAAGATCACATATATGAGTTTCTTTATTCATATTCATCACACCTTAAATAATAGAATACTTATAAATATTATAATATATGTATTTAAAATTTAAAAAGTCGTTACTTTAATAGTTTGAAAATTCAAGAAAAATTATTCTACAATTTAAGGAAAAATATTTTATTAAAGACTTTTTTTCAAAGAGTAAAATACTTTAGAAGCTATTGAAAATAGTAGTACTAAAAATATTACTACTGTTGCTAAGAATAAAAAATATGATTCTGGTAAAACATTTATTATTGGATCTTTTTTAGGATCAAATATCCAATAGTCATTATTAAAGAAAACTTTATGAAATAAAGTGAATACTTTTGAAAAATTAAAATAAAATCCTAAAAGTATAAGAGAACAAATAATTAAAACCTCATAAAAAAATAGATTAAATGCTTTTAAATAGATTTTAAGCTTGAATTTTTTTAATAATATAAATAATGCTATTCCTAGTATTAAACAAGCTAATGCAGCTAAATAGACAGAAGTGAAAATATTTTTTACTTCTAAAAAATGATATTCTCCAGTAGGACTCATTTTAAAATTTTCAAATTTAAGAGTAGTTTCATAAGGAGAGTTTAGATAGTGAATTATATTATTATAATCATTCATAATTTGATTTTTATTGAGGTTGCTTATTGCTGGTAGACCTTTAAAATTTAAAAAGAATGAATATAGTAATGGAGAAATATTAAGTGTTATTAGAACAGAAAATATTATTGAACTAATTAATAAATACAAAGAAAATAGGATATCCTTTAAGACTCTAATCATTATTTACTCCTTAAAATAACTGTTTTTAGTAATTCTAGACTTTTTTATAAAATATTAATCAAAGAATACATATTTCAAGAATAAACTTAGTATTAATTTATAGTGTGATGTATTAATAAAGAGGAACTTGTCTAGAATTAAGAAATAAAAGCTATAATTAAGCTGAAAAAGATATTAAAAGAAAACTAGAGTATATTACAGAAAACTAAAGATAATTTAAAACAAAAGTAAGAAATAATAATAACATATTGTAAATTAACAAATTTAGTTATTGAATTTACAACTGGTAAATTATATTATATTAGTAAGAATTAGCACTCTTTATTACAGAGTGCTAAAAATTGAATGATTAAATAGCATTTTTAAGGAGGGTTTTTTGAATGAATATTAAACCACTTGGAGACAGAGTTGTCATTAAAAGACTAGAGGCAGAAGAAACTACTAAAAGCGGTATAATAGTTACTGGAACTGCTAAGGAAAGACCACAGGAAGCAGAAGTTGTAGCAGTAGGGCCAGGAGCAATAGTAGATGGAAAAAGAACAGAGATGGAAGTTAAGGTTGGAGATAAGGTTTTATGCTCTAAGTACGCAGGAACAGAAGTTAAGTTCGAAGGTGAAGAGTACACTATATTAAGACAAGATGATATTCTTGCAATAGTTCAATAGTTTAAACATATAGATGCTTTAGATATTTATAATAAATTTGGGAGGTAGATTAATATGGCTAAAACATTATTATTTGGTGAAGAAGCAAGAAAGTCTATGCAAGCAGGCGTAGATAAACTAGCTAACACTGTTAAAGTTACATTAGGACCAAAAGGGAGAAATGTTATTTTAGATAAAAAATTTGGATCACCACTTATAACAAACGATGGAGTTACAATAGCAAGAGAAATTGAGCTTGAGGATGCTTACGAAAATATGGGAGCTCAACTTGTTAAAGAGGTGGCTACTAAGACTAATGATGTGGCGGGAGACGGAACAACTACAGCTACACTTTTAGCTCAAGCTATTATAAGAGAAGGATTAAAAAATGTAACAGCAGGAGCAAATCCTATATTAATAAGAAATGGAATTAGACTTGCTGTTGAAACTGCTGTTGAAGAAATAAAGAAAATTTCTAAACCTGTTAATGGAAAAGAAGATATTGCTAGGGTTGCTGCTATCTCAGCTGCTGATGAAAAAGTAGGTGAATTAATAGCAGCTGCTATGGAGAAGGTAGGTAATGAAGGAGTTATCGCTGTAGAAGAATCTAAATCAATGGGAACTGAGTTAGATGTCGTTGAAGGTATGCAATTTGATAGAGGATATGTATCAGCCTACATGGTAACAGATACAGAAAAAATGGAAGCTACTTTAGATAATCCATTAGTATTAATAACTGATAAGAAAGTAAGTAATATTCAAGATTTATTACCAATACTTGAGCAAATAGTTCAAGCAGGTAGAAAGCTTTTAATAATAGCTGATGATATAGAAGGCGAAGCTATGACAACATTAGTTGTTAATAAATTAAGAGGAACATTCACTTGCGTTGCTGTTAAAGCACCAGGATTTGGTGATAGAAGAAAAGAGATGTTACAAGATATAGCTATCTTAACAGGTGGAGTTGTTGTATCTGATGAATTAGGAAGAGATTTAAAAGAAGTTACATTAGATATGCTTGGAGAAGCTGAAAGTGTTAAGGTAACTAAAGATAATACAACAATAGTTAATGGAAGAGGAAATTCAGAAGAAATTAAAAATAGAATTAATCAAATAAAAATTCAATTAGAAGATACTACTTCTGAATTTGACAGAGAAAAATTACAAGAAAGATTAGCTAAACTAGCTGGTGGAGTTGCAGTGGTTAAAGTTGGTGCCGCTACAGAAACTGAGCTTAAGGAAAGTAAGTTAAGAATAGAAGATGCTTTAGCAGCTACAAAGGCAGCTGTTGAAGAGGGTATCGTTCCAGGTGGTGGAACTGCCTATGTAAATGTAATAAATGAAGTTGCTAAGTTAACTTCAGATGTTCAAGATGAACAGGTTGGTATAAATATAATAGTAAGAGCCTTAGAAGAACCAATGAGACAAATAGCTCACAATGCAGGGTTAGAAGGCTCAGTTATAATAGAAAATGTTAAGAATAGTGAAGCTGGTATAGGATTTGATGCTTTAAGAGGAGAATATAAAAATATGCTTAAGGCAGGTATTGTTGACCCAACTAAGGTTACAAGATCAGCTCTTCAAAACGCATCATCAATAGCATCAACATTCTTAACAACAGAGGCTGCTGTAGCAGATATTCCAGAAAAAGAAATGCCTCAAGGTGCAGGTATGGGAATGGACGGAATGTATTAATAAAGAGGGATGGCATTTGATTGCCATCCTTTTTTTATAAAATTTTTTGAATATAATTACATAATATCCTTTAAAAGGATTAAATGTCGAAAAATCAACTGAAAATAGCATGTAAATAGTGAATTCATTAAGCAATTGTTATTAAAAGTATTAATTTTAAAATTTTAATTGGTGAAAAAAATATATATTAAAAAAATAAAAAAATATTGTATTATTTTGTAGACAACTGGAAAAATATGTGTTATCATAAGTTCATAAGTTACAAATGATTTTGAGAAACAAAAGAAATAGATATACTGAAGATGAAATAATGACTAACGAATGAATTTACAAAACAAAAGATATTAAAATTACATATGATTTGAATTCATTTAATAGCTTTTAGCTATTATAGCAAAAGACATTAAAGAAAAACGAAAGAAGTTATAGAGTACGTACATAAAATTAGAATAAACAAAAGATTTAGAAATACAAAAGAGTTTAAGATAACTAAGGAATTTAAATAACATAAGAAATTTAATAAACGAATGATATATAGAAAGAGATTCTTTTAAAAAGAATCTCTTTTTTATGTATAAAAATGGTAGAAAAGTCCATAATCCTAATATAAATCTAAAGTTAAAAAATATTTAACTTTAAAAAATATAATTAGGAGGGATCCATAAATGGTATCACTAAAAATATTAAATTTTAAAAAAGAAAAATTTAGCAAAGAAAAGAAAAAGGGATTTACTTTGATTGAGTTAACTGTTGTTTTAGCTATTATGGCTATAATTATTACTGTTATAGCTCCAAATTTTTCATCAGTAAAAGAAGGGGCGAAGACAAAGGTCGATAAGCAAAACTGTGCAGCTATTGAAAGAGCTGTAGAAATATTGTTAGCTGAGGATGTTATTGATAGTAGTACAACAAGTATAAAAATTACACCTAATGATAATGGTTCTGGAGTTAATGTTTCAGAGATAACAGGTGATGGAGCGAGTAAATTACAAGATTTGCTTGGAGACTTAGGTAAGCCACAAAAAGGAGATTTTTATAATGTAAGTATAGAAAATGGAAGAAAGGTTACTGCTTCAACTGGAGGAGATTCAAATTTAGAGGAGTAAAGCAAAGAAGATTAATATTGTTAATAAATATATAATTAAATAATTATTATTTTAAGCAGATTATAGAGCTTTTGATGAAAAATAAAATCAAAAGCTTATTTTTTATAAAGTGTAATTTAATGTATTATTAAGTACTATTTAATAATAATGTTTATAAAAAGAAAAATAGTAAATTATTTATTTAATAAGCTAAAAATGTTGCTTAAATTATTTACAAAAAAATGTACGATGTTTATAATTAATATGAAATATTAATAGAAAATTAATTTCTAAAATAAATTATGGAGGACATGTGTCAATAGTATTTTTTTTATTTGGATTAATAATTGGAAGTTTTTTAAATGTATGCATTTTTAGAATTCCAGCAGGTGAATCCATAGCATTTCCACCTTCACATTGTAGTATATGTAAAAGGAAATTGAAATCTATAGATTTAATACCTGTCTTAAGTTATTTATTTTTAGGTGGAAAGTGTAGGTATTGTAAAACAAAAATATCTATAAGATATCCTCTAGTAGAATTACTTACAGGTTTTTTATATTTTTGTGTATATAAATATTATGGTATATCTTTTTTGACAATTAAGTATTTAGTCTTAATTACATTTCTTATAGTAATTTCATTGATAGATTATGATACTCAAGATGTTTATGCTGTTACAACTTATCCAGCAATATTACTTGGGGTTATTTTTGCATTAATAGAAAAATTTTATTTTGGAGAAAGCATTTTAAATTATTTTTTAGGATGCTTAATAGCTAGTGGAGTAATTTTCTTAGTTAGTAAACTAACTGGAGCTATGGGAAGTGGAGATATAGAAATACATGCTATAGCAGGTATTTTTCTAGGCTGGAAATTAGCTATAATAAATATATTTTTATCTTTTATAGTTGGTGGAATATTAGCTGTTTTAGAGATTATGATTAACAAAAAGAAAAGAGGAGATTATATAGCTTTTGGACCAGCTATAGGTATATCAACCATAATATTAATTTTTTTTGGAAATATTATAATTCCAATATATTTTGGAATTTAGTTATTTACTTTAGATAAAGGGGGATATTCCTTTGGTAAGTTATCAAAAGAAGCGTTTAGGAGATATCCTAATAGAATCAGGTAAACTGACAGAACAAGAAATAAAAGAAGCTTTAGCAATTCAGAAACAAGTTGGTAAAAGACTTGGAGAAATACTTGTTGATCAGAATTTTGTTGCTGAAGAGGACATAATAGAGGTTTTAGAAAAACAATTAAATATAGAAAAAGTAAATCTTGAAATCATAACAATAGATAGAAGAGCTATAAAGATGATTTCAGAAACTGTATGTAGAAAACATATGATATTTCCTTATGAGATAGAAGATAATATTATAAAGGTTGCTATGGCTGATCCTTTGGATATAGTGGCAATAGATGATGTTGAAATTTCTACAGGATTAAAGGTTAAGCCTTATATAGCTTTAAAGCAATCTATTCAAAGAGCTATAGACATATATTATTCAAACCAAAAGGTTCTTTCAGTGGCAGAAGAATTATCAAAAGTATCAAGTGAAGAGAATAACGAACTTAATTTAGATAAAATTGAGGAAATTGATAATTTAGATAATGCACCTATTGTAAAAATGATAGAGTATGTTATTAAAAATGCAGTTGAAGAAAGAGCTAGTGATATACATATTGAATCTTATGAAAATATATTAAGGATTAGGTATAGGATAGATGGTAAGTTACATACTATATCAACATTGCCAGTAGACACCTTAGCACCATTAGTAACACGTGTTAAAATACTGGCAAACCTTGATATATCTGAAAAAAGACTTCCTCAGGATGGAAGAATACTTACTAAAGTAGGAAATAAACAAATAGATTTAAGAGTATCTATTTTACCTATGATAACAGGGGAAAAAATAGTTATAAGAATAGTAAATAAAGATAACTTTATAATATCTAAAGAAAGTCTTGGAATGAAGAAAGGTGAGCTTGATTTATTAGAAAAAATAACTAAACATTCTAATGGAATAATACTTGTTACTGGGCCTACAGGTAGTGGTAAAACAACAACTCTTTATGCTATTTTGAATGAATTGAATACAGAAAGCAAAAATATTATTACGGTAGAAGATCCTGTTGAATGTGCAATAGAAGGAGTTAATCAAGTTAATGTTAATTCAAAAGTAGGATTAACTTTTGCAACAGGGTTAAGATCAATTTTGAGACAAGATCCTGATACTATAATGGTTGGAGAGATTAGAGATACTGAAACGGCTCAGATCGCTATAAGAGCAGCTATTACAGGTCACTTAGTATTATCAACATTACATACTAATGATGCTCCTTCTAGTATTTTGAGATTAGAAGATATGGGGGTTCAGAAGTATTTAATAGCTAACGCTATTAAAGGGGTTATAGCTCAAAGGCTTGTGAGAAAAGTTTGTCCTAAATGTGGTGAGGAATATGAAGCAAACACATATGAAAAATCAATTTTAGGAATAGATAAGCATGAAAATTTAATTTTACATAAAGGAAGAGGATGTGTTTATTGCAATAACACAGGTTATGTTGGAAGAGTTGGTATATATGAAATTATGGAGATTACTAAAAGACATAGAGATGCAATTTTAAATAGTGAAAGTGCTGATGTTATTAGAGATATTTCCATAAGAGAAGGAATGAAAACTTTAGGACAAGCATGTAGAGACCTAGTATTAGAAGGAATAACTACAGTAGAAGAAATGTTAGCAGTAACTTATGATGATTAGTTCTGATAAAAGAAAAGGAGATGAATTATGGCAAATTATAAATATAAGGCTATTAATTCTGAAGGACAAAGGATAGAAGGAACACAAACTGCTGATTCTGAGAGTCAAGTTAGGGAGATTCTTTTATCTAATGAATATTATCCTTTAAGTATAGAAAAGGACAATTCCAAAAGTAAAAAACATTTTTCTTTTAGACATAAAGTTAAACTTAAGGATATAGCGGTTTTTTGTAGACAGTTTTATGTAATGCTAGATTCAGGGTTATCAGTAGGAAAAACTCTGAATATATTAATGGAGCAAGATGAGAATCAAAAGATGAAGGAAGCTTTAATAGGAGTAAATGCAGATGTGAAAAGAGGAGAAACTCTTGCGAATTCTATGAGAAAGAGAAAAGATGTTTTTCCTAGATTACTTACTAGTATGGTTGATGCAGGTGAAAAAAGTGGTAATTTAGATATGATTCTTAAAAGAATGGCAGATTACTATGAGAAGGAAAACAAGATAAGAGGGAAAATAAAAAGTGCAATGATTTATCCTATAGTTTTAGGGATAGTTGCCATTATAGCAATAACTTTTATTCTTACTTTCGTAATGCCAACATTTATACAAATGTTTGAGGAAAATAATGTTGAATTACCGGCCATAACAAAGGTCGTGTTAGCTACAAGTAAGATGATAGGTAAGTATGGAATAATAATATTCATAATTTTGGTTGTGGGAATTTATTTCCTAGGAAAATATTTTAGAAGTGAAGAAGGTCAATATAAATTAAGTCATATAAATTTGAAAGTTCCAATTATAAAAAAACTAACTCAAAAAATAATCGTTTCTAGATTTACTAGAACGTTGGGTATAGTTTCTTCAAGTGGAATGTCTTTAGTTACTTCCCTTGAGGTTGTAGCATCTGTTGTTGGTAATAAGATTGCCGAGAAAGAGTTATTGGGAGTTAAGGATAAGGTTATTAGAGGAGAAAGTCTTGGAGAATCAATTATGAAAATGAAAATTTTCCCGCCAATGCTTGGTTCTATGGTTAAAGTTGGAGAAGAGTCTGGATCTTTAGATAGCATATTAGATAAAACAGCAGATTTTTATGATGATGAATTAGAAAGAGAAATACAAACAGCAACAGCTTTAATAGAACCTTTAATGATAGTAGTTATGGGAATAATTATAGGAATCCTATTAATTTCGATATTAACACCTATGTTCAAAATGTATAACAGTATAAGTTAGGTTTTGAGGAGGAGATACTCTTGAGTATTAACAAAAGACCAAAGAAAAAAGGATTTACTCTTATTGAACTTATTATAGTAATAGCAATAATAGCTATTTTGGCTGCAATAGCAATACCAAATTTTTTAGATATTCAAAGGAAGGCTAAGGTTAATGCTGATATAGCGACTGCTAAAGAATTGTATAATGCTACAGCAGCGTTAGTTGCTGAAGGAAGTATAAGCTTACCTAAGGATTCTAATGCTGGAGTTGGAATATATTTAAATTCTGATGGTAGTAATGAAAAGAAAATAAAAGATTATATGCAAACCAATCCTATTCCAGAAAGCGTTAAGGATGGATATTTTGCAATTGATTTAGGAGTAGAGCCAAGTGGCAAACCTAGGATAAGAGTTGTTCTATTTAATAAAAATGGAAAGTTTAAAGATATTTACCCAAATTATTCAGAAAATTTTATTTAGGTAATTAAATGATTTAGCATTTAATATAAACTACAATTTATTTTAAGGAGGAAAAACGAATGAATACAAAAAGACAAAATAAAAAGAAAAAAGGTTTTACTTTAATTGAGTTAATTATAGTAATAGCGATAATAGCAATATTAGCAGCAATAGCAATACCTAATTTCTTATCAATACAAAGAAAATCAAGAGTTAAGGCTGATATAGCAAGTGCAAAAACTATATATGATGCAACTTCAGCTGTAATTGCAGAAGGTGCACTTGATCCTTCTACTGAAAGTGGAACTTACACAATAAACACAAGTGATTCAAATACTACAGCAGGAAAAATAGAGGATTACTTACAAGTAATACCTAAATCAGAATCAGTAAGTGGAAGTGATTTTAAAGTAGTAATAGGTGGAACTACAGAAAAACCTACTATACAAGTTGAGATTGGTAGTACAGAAGTTTATCCAAATGGAAAATCTCCATATAATTTAAATTAATTTAATACTTTGAGGAGTTGAAAAAATGAATTTAAAAAAGGTAAATAAAAAGAAAAAAGGATTTACACTAATTGAACTTATTATAGTAATAGCAATAATAGCGATATTAGCAGCGATAGCAATACCTAACTTTTTATCAATACAAAGAAAAGCAAGAGTTAAGGCTGATATAGCTAGTGCTAAAACTGTTTATGATGCAACTTCAGCATTAATAGCAGAGGGTAAAATAGTTCCAAAATCAACTGGTTCAGGTGATAAAGCGGTTGGATTAGAATTTACTCTTAACGCACCATCAGGAAATCAAAATAAAGGGGCTATAACAGCTGGTGGAAATGCAACAGCACAAAATGCAACAGATTTAACTGATTACTTACAAAC
Organism: Clostridium perfringens; assembly: GCA_034421775.1. Taxonomy (GTDB): domain Bacteria; phylum Bacillota; class Clostridia; order Clostridiales; family Clostridiaceae; genus Sarcina; species Sarcina perfringens_B. The sequence continues at coordinate 178,799 of WNVL01000005.1, forward strand.
TATCCCAGTTCCGAAATCAGTTAAGGATTCACATTTTGTAGTTAAAGTAACAGGTAGTGAGGAAAATCCAAGTATAGTAATAACTATAGGTAATAAAATTGTTTATCCAAATGGACAAGATCCATATAATTTAAACTAATTAATATAACAAGTAAAAGTGTAAGGAATTTTTCCTTGCACTTTTCAACTATAAAAGGCAAGGAGGTATCCCCTTGAGTTTAGAGAAAAAAGAGAAAAAAAGCATATTACAAATGGATGTTAGTGACATATTGAAATCATTTAAGAAGAAAAAACAGGGTAAGAAAAATAGTAAAGTTAAAAAAGTAATATCTAAAAAGGCTGTTTCTATAGATATTGGAAGTGAGAATACTAAAATAGTGCTTGGAAGATATTTTAGAAATAAAGTCATTATAGAAAAAGCTTTTAAAATACTAACTCCAGAAGATGCAATTGAAGATGGACATATAAAAAATATTAATGAGTTAAGTGATGTTATAGGTGATGCTTTAGATTTACATAAGATAAATGAAGACAATATTATTTTTACTACTAACAGTACATCAATAATAAATAGAACTATATTAATTCCAAAAGTAAACGAAGATGAAATAGATGCAGTTATTAAATATGAGGTTCAGCAATATCTTCCTATAGATTTAGAAGAACACATGATTCAATACAATATATTAAGCGAGAAAGTTATTGAGGGAAAGGAAAAGTTAGAGGTTCTTATAGTTGTTTACCCTAATAGAATGATTTACTCTTATGCAGAACTTACTAATTTACTTGGCGGAAAACCATATGCACTTGATTTAAATTACAATTCTAAGAGAAAAGCACTTTATGTAATGAATCCATATATAAAGGAAACAGTTTTAAGTATGGATATAGGTGCAAATAATATAGGATTAACAATAATGAGTGGTAACGAACTTGTTTTAATTAAAACAATAAATTCAGGTGGTGACTATTTAGACCATCAAATATCAAGATTGTTAGAAATATCATTAGAAGAAGCAGAAAATGAGAAAAAAGAAAATTGCAATTTAATGAGTAGAGAAGAAGGACCTCTAGAACACTGTGTTAAGGAAAGTGTAGATATGTGGTTTGACGAAGCGAACAGATTGATAAAGTATTATAAAAGTAAAAATTCTCAAAGTAAAATAGATAAAATATATCTTTGTGGTGGTGGAGCTAACATAAAAGGACTAGAGAGATATGTTTCAACTAAGTTTGATATGAGAGTTAAAATACTTCAAGGAAATAGCAATATAGAATTTAAAAAGAATGTAGAAGAGGTTAGTATTTCTGAATATATAAATGCTATTGGAGCCTTAATAAGACTTTAGGTTGGTGATTAAAAATGAGAGATTTTAACTTTTTCTCCCATATAGCTCAAGAAAGAAAAAGTGATTCAAAAAGAAAATATATAGGGTTAAGTGTATTAGGAGTAGTTTTATTTATATTCATAGCAAGTTTCTCAATAAATCTTGTAAGAATTCATCTTTTGAAAAAGCAGATAAGTGCTTATGAATCAGAGATAAATGCTACTGATATGCAAGAAAATTTAACTCAAGCAAAAAAAATTGCTTCAGAACATTCTACTTTAGAGAAGTATTATACAAATGTTAAAGCCGCTTCAGAACAAATTTGTAGTAATGACTATGTAAATACTCAAAGAATAAAAATAATAAATAGTACAGTACCTAATGATGTTATATTTACTCAAATAAGTATAGATAATAAGAATTTAACAATCCAAGCCTTATCAAAAACAAGAAGTGCAATAAGTGATTTACAATACAACTTAAATAATATTGGATTTATTGAAAATACATATATAAGTGGCATTGGAGAGAGAAATGCAAAAGGAGAATATTCATTCTCTATAAGTTGTACTTTAAAGGAGGTAGGAAGTAATGAAAATAACTAAAAAAGAAAAGACTTTATTATTTATCCTAGCTCTTGGAATTCTTGGCTTTGGATATTATAAATTAGTATGGGATTATCAATATAGTGAATTAAAATCTTTAGAGAGTAAAAAACAAAGTACTGAAAAGGAATATGAAGATGATGTGAAAATGGTTCAATCTATGGAACCAAATAAAGAAGAAATAAACATATTTAATACAGAAATTAATAATTTAACGGCTGGATTTTATTCAAGTATTGAACAACCTAATATTATTTTAGAACTAAATAATTTAATGAATGATACTAATGTTAAAGGAACTATGAGTTTTTCAGAAATAAAAACTCTTCCTGTTATACAAAAGAATGATGAACAAAGTAATAGTAAAAATAGTGAAGAAAATCAAAATCAGATACAAGGCATAGTAAATGATTATAATAAAATAGTTGATGATAAAAAAGAAGAAACTTCTAATAAAAAAAAGCAAGAAGAAGTTTATAATTTAAATCAAATGACTATTTCTTTAAGTGTAAATGGAACTTACGATGATATTATGAAGTTTATGAAAGCTCTTGATGAGAATCCTAAACATATAAATATACTTAATTTTAATTTAAGTGCTCAAACTGATGGAACAGTTTCTGCTAATATAAACATACAATTAGTAGCTATACCTAAGATTGATGCAACAACTGAAGAGTTTACAACAGCTGATGAAAAATATGGTAAGGAGAACCCTTTCTCAGGAGCTAGTGTTGCAGGTAGTGAAACAATAGAAAGTGAATTAGAAAATTCAAAAACAAAAAATGATTTTTTAATGACTGTTAGACCAATAAATTCAGATTTACCAACTATAGTGTTAGGTAAGGCTGAAGATAAAAATAAGACAAGCTATTTAAGCAATGATGAAAATGATGTTACTGATGTAGAGATGTACGTAACAGAAAAGGATGGTAAATACTATTATAAGTATAAAGTTGGAGGAAAAACATATCCAACAGACTTTAGTGGAAATGGCGAAGAATTTAAACCAAATGATAATGATATAAACTTTGAAATTTTCTCAGAAAAAAGAGGAAATAAAGACGATAAGTCTGGAGTTAATATAAAAATAGTAAATAGTTCAGATAAAACCGTTAATTTAGTTGTGGATAAGGATGACACGACTAATCCAAGAGTTAACGTGACAACAGAAGGTAAGGTAAAAGTAATAAAAAACTAGAAGAGGTGTGAAGCTTATGGGTATCAAAAAAAGAAAAAGTAAAAAAGGATTTACAGTAATAGAAGCAATAATTAGTTTGGTTTTATTTACTTTAATAATGATACCCTTAGGAAGCTTTACTTTGACAGCAATTAAAACATCTACTAAAAGTGGTGAAAAGCAACAGGCTATAGATTTAGCTCAAGGTACCGTTGAACAAATAAAAGCATTAAAAATTGATCAATTATATAATTTATCTACATATCCAGACACAAATAAAATAGTATTGAGCAATGGAATAAACATAACTTTAAACAAAGAAAACAATAGTGGAAATAACTTTGATTCATATAAAGTTAATGGAACCTTTAAGCCTAATAATACTAATAAAAATTTTGAAGTTAATGGGACTATAACACCAAATTTAAATGGATATAATGATAATAAAGATGAAAATAATGAGAGTACTAAATTAGATTTTAATTATTGCGTTTATATTGGTAATACTAGTATTACTGTCTATAGGATAATAAATAGAGAGTGGTATAGATTAAAGTATAGAAGGATCAATAATCTAAATGATGAGTTACTTGAATTAACTATAGATAAGAAGAGTGATGGAACTGTTGATATTAAATCAACACATGAAGTGAGTGATATTAATGTTAGTGATGACAATGTAAAGACAGAAAGCGATATAAATAAATCAGACCTTGATAATGAAAGTAAAAATTCTAAAGTGAAAGTTCTCTTCTATGAAGATGAAAAAAATAAGGGTATAAAGTTAAGAGCTTTAAATAGTGATTTAGAAGGTGATTTAAGTATATATGCTTATAAGTATAAGGGGAGTGGTGTAAGATATTACGATAATATTGTTGATACAAAGCCACAAGGAATAGTTAAAATTTATAAAAACTATGTTGAAAAATCTCCTTATGATGATAAGGTAGGTCTATATGATATAAATTTAAATGTAAAGTGTGGAAATGAAAACATATATAATATTAAGGCTACAGAATTTATAGGAGAGTGATAATATGTTATACATGAGAAAGAAAAAGGGAGCTTCTCTTGCCTATGTAATAGTAGTATTAGCAATAGTTGCAACAATCGGAACAGCGATAGTTTCACTTTCTTTAGCAAATTATAAGGCTATAATAGTTGAATCTAAAAAAACACAAAATTTATATATGTCTGAATCAGGATTAGATGAGGTTAAAGTTAAAATAAATGATATGACTGCAAAGGCTGTAGATGCGGGGAATGACGCAGTCACAAAAAGTAGCATGGAAAACTTAACTTCTGAAAATATAGAGAGTACTCAGAATTCTATATTTAAAAATGAATATAAAAAGTATGTTCATGATAATCTAAAAAGTTTATTTAAAATTAAAAATGGACAGGTTCTTTTTAATACTAATGGATTTAAATATGAGCAGGATGAGGATTATTATGATATAGATTTGCTTTCTATAAATGGAAAAGAAGTTAATTCAGATAGTGGAATTAATCAAATAAGTGATTTAGATAAATATTTAATTTTTACAACTACTAATAATAAGGAATTTTTAACTTTAAGGCTAAATTCAAAATTCAATGTTAAGGATGGCAATGAAACTAAAAATTATAAAGATGTTGAGTTGACTTTTAAAATAGAAGTTCCTGATTATAATGGAGCATATTATACAGAAAAAATACCAGTATATAATATATGGCAACAAGGTCTAGTTGTTGGGGAAAATCTTAATATTAACCAAAATAGTGATTTGAATGTGAGTGGAAGTACATATGTTTCTGCCAACTATGATTTTGAAGATAATCAATCTTATAAAAACTCAAGTCAAAATAAGACAGCCAGTGGAATTGTAATTTCAGGCGGAAGATTAAATGTTGATAATGGAGTTTTAGTAAGTAAGCAGGATATTATTCTTAATGGTGAAAATGGAGTTCTTGAAGCTTTAGGTTCATCTGGAATAAGCAATAGTGGGATATATACTCACAATTTAGGGATATATTCTTTTGAAAACATTGATTCAAATAAAGCTTTTGGGAATAGTGAATTTTTAAAGGGAAATAGTATAGATTCTAAAGTGCCAGTTTATACAATGAATGATTTAATAATGAATGGACTAGATTCAACCATTAATCTTCTAGATGGATTTTATGGTCTTAATAGTAATAGTTCAAATGAAAATTTAGTAAGTGATAAACAAAATTCAAGTGCTATAGTAATAAACTCAAAAGATTTAGGGGATGGATCTAGCTTAGATATTAAAAATAAAGCAGTAATAATGGGAAGTGCATATATAAATACTTTAGGTGAAAGTTATCAAACAGGAGAATCTTTAGCTGTAAAAGGAAACTATATAGCCTATACATATGCTGTTAAAGGAAAAGATGTAAAGTTTAAATATTATAATCCATTACAATTAGTAGAAAGTATAAATGGAGATAGTAGTTTAGACGCTAAAGCTAAATATTTTAAGGAAGCAAGCAAGGCTGTAAATATAAATAGTAAAGGTATATCATTACCTAATGCGGATGATGTAACAAGTGTTGGAGTAACTGTAGATGGAAATGATGATATAAAAGGAAATAATTTAACATTAGATAAAGTTCAAGAAATAAGAAGTGATTATGTAGAAAATTATTTTAGTAAAGTTAATTCTATAAATACAGAAAGTATGATTTCAAAAAATAAAAAGTATGTAAACAAACTTACAAAATCTAATGATTTAATATACATTGATATAAATAATGGGACAAATGCGGAAAATAATGAGACAAATAGTCTCTTAACAATTAATGGTGATACAGTAACCATAAACAAAGATTGTAATGGAATTATTATAACTGATAAAAATATAAGAATAGATAGTGATATAAACTTTAAAGGAACTATAATAACTACTGGAAATTTAGATGTTTTAAATAAAGGAAAAGCTAAAAAACAAAATGTAAAAATAACTTATGATGAAGAATATTTAAAAGAATTAATAGGAAATAATTATGAAGATTTTAAGGGCGTGTTCAATGGAGAGCCAGTTTCTACATATTTATTAGTTAAGTCAGAAAAAGATATAAATGATACAACTTTAGATTTAGTTAAAACAAGTGATTGGAAAGTTAATTAATTATAAGAGAAAGATGGTGATAAGATGATAAAACTTAAAACTAAAAAAAGAGGACTTTCTCTTATAGAATTAGTTGTTGCATTATCATTAATATCAATAATATTAATGATAGTTGGGCCTTTCTTTATATCAAATTATAAGAGTTTAAATAAGACAAGCAATCAAATAGACTTTCAAAGAGAGGCGAAGGTGGTAATGAATTATTTCACCGACTCAGCTATGGAAGCCTCAAATATTTCAAGTATTAACTTTAATAATAATAAAGAAAGTATTGATTTAGAGGGGAATAGCACAACAAGCTCTATAGGACCTGGAAATAGTATATCAATAACATTTGATAACAATGAGGCAAAGGATAATATAAAAACTAGGTTTAAGTTAGAGAATGAAATTCTATATTACCAAAAAGACGATAATCAAGAGATACCAATAGGACAATTTATTAAGAAAATGAGTTTTAATGCTTTACCAAGTGGAACAAATTTTAGTAGTGCTAATTCAATAGAAGTAAAAATAGAGTTCGATACTAATAATGCTACTCCATATGAGGTTAGTAATATATTAACCTTCAGAAATAAAAAATAATAGCTGTTTGGAGGTGAAATAGTTGATTAAGTTAGTTGATAATAGAAGGAATACTTTAATCTTTATTTTGGCAATAGGGATAATAAGTTTAGTAAGCTTAAATGCTTTGGCATATGAAGTACCTTATATGTCAATAAACACTGATACTACAGATTATATAATAAATAACGGCGAAGAAGTTAGCGTAACTTATGTAGTTCAACCACAGGATTTAGACCCAAGTTATTTTGGATATAGTAATAGGGAGCAACCTAATAATATAGAAGAGCTTAGCAATGTAACATTAGATTTAAATGTACCTGATGGGATTCAGGTAAAAGAAATTAAATGGAATCAAAATGAAACAAGTAATAATGTTGATATAAATGGAATTGATTTAAATTCAATCCCATTACCTAACATCAAGTATAATTCTATAGGGAAATGGAAGAAGAAGTGGGATGTTTGGTCGCTTTTCGCTTGGTATTGGGAGTGGGAAGGATATTTTGAAGCAAAGCCAGTTAAAATTACCATAAAATATGTTGGAAAAAACTTAAGTAATGAAGCTATTAAAGAATATTTAGTTCATGGAAAGATAAAGGTGTATGGTGAAACATCTGGAGATTTACCAACTGTTAGATTTAGTGTTAATAAGGAGTTAAGTGTAAATATATCAGTAAGTGATTCAAGAGGAAATTTAGGTAAACCATATAATACAGTAAATGATAAAGATAATAAACTTTATTATGAGGATTTAACTCAAGATAATACTTTAATAGGAAGAGGATTAGCTAATTTCAAGGTTTCAGGAATAGCAAAGGATAGAGATAGTGACTACTATTTAAAATATAGATTTATTAAAAAAGGACAAGGTGATAATCCAGATTGGCAAAATATATTGTTAAATACAGATAAGATAAATGCAGATATAGATTATGATAACCCTAATAATTTAACCTTTAGATCTTATGATGTTAACCATTTACCTACATTAAGTGGAAATAGTCAATGGTCTGATCCTAATTTGGTATTTAAAAATCCTTCAAGTAATATTAAATATTTACCTACTGAAGTTGCTAATAGTAAAAATCAATATGGATATTTAAATAAGTATGTAGATAGTGACGGAGTAGTAAAATATAAGTGGGTTCCTAATATGGCATTTTATAATAGTATGTATATTGGCGGAGAGTATAAAGAGGCCGCTAAGTATTGGGGATATATAAAACCTAAGAAGACAGGATGGTATATATTGGGGATACTATCTGATGATGGTGCAAAAGGAACAATTACAGCTGATGGAAAGGCTTATGAATTTTCAAAGAATGGGTTTTATCCTCATGGAGTACAATATTTTTCAAATAGAGATGCAAATCCAATATATCTAAGCGCAGATGAATATTATCCTATATCATTAGAATACTTTAACTGGGGAGGCGGTGGTGCCTTTAAAGTTGGATATAAATATAGTAAATACAAAGATTATGGATATGGGGGACAAGAGTTTATGGGAGAGAATGGTTCTGCATTTACTTTTTATCCTTCAAAGAGTAAAGAACCAGGTGAAAATGCTGATGGAATATTCACTGGAGGAAAGGATGGGATTCCGTTTCCATCCGAAGAAGGAAGCTATTACATAGAATATAGAATAGTATCTATTGGAAAGGATAATACATCAAATCAAAAGGTATTAAAAGAAGGAAGATATGGTTACTTTAATGTTGAAAATAGATTTATAACTAATATAAGCCTAGAAAATAGCGAAAAATTAATTCAAGAAAAAAAATATGATTTAAAATATACATTACAACCTAAACCTATTGCAACAAAAGATATAAGTAATAATTCAGGAGAAAAATTGCCGGATACCATAATATTAACTGATATTGAGATAAATGGAATGTTACCACCTGGAATTAAGTTTGTTTCAAGAAATAATAGCAACTTAAATGAGAATTCAAATCGTGATTATACTATAGAGAGATCAGGAGATGAGACACCTAAGGGTACGAATTTTACGGTTAAATTTAATAATGATTTGGTTTATACTTTGGATAGAAATGACATGATGTATAAAGCTCAAACTATAGAAATACCAGTTAAAATACAGATTGGTAGAATTGGACAATTTATTTTTGATGGAAATGATAATAGAATTACATATAAGTATTCAGGAAAAGATATGGCAACAATAACACAGTATTTCCCAACAATAAATATAAATGCTATAAGTAGTTCTAAAATAATTGAGATGGGAATTTTAGATTCAGTAGTTAAACCTAGTAATATTGGAAATGTTAATAGCGTTAGTAATGTAGTAAATGGAATTCCAAGCAAAGTAGCATTAAGTGTAAAGGTAAATTCTCCAAGCACTATTATTGATGTTTCTTTAAATCAAAATTATTTAAGAACAGGAAATAGAAATATATCAGTAAGCAAATATAAGATAACAAATGGCAATATTGATTTTATTAATTCAGAAACTGCAGAATTTAGTTTAAATAACAATGTTATAGCTATACAAGATAAAGATGGATTTAAATTAGAAGAAAATAGTGATTATTTGATTGTTATAAATGTTACTCCAGATATACCTGATGGTGGACAATTAAAACTAGAAGGAACAATTGATGGAGGCAATGATACAAATAAACATTATGCAATACTTAGACCAACAGAAATGCCAGATGTATTTTAGGGAATAAAATAAAGAGGATAAGATTATATTTTTAGTATAATCTTGTCCTTTTTTATTTAAGGTAAAAATGTTAATAAAAAACCAACAAAGTGAAATTTAAAAATCATTAAATACTAACTTGAGAATTAAAACTTGCAAAAATATACTTTTAAAATTAATTTTATGCATTTTGTTGACAAGCCTTCTTTCATAGATTATAATTAATAAAAATTAAACAAAACGGAATATAAATAAACTCGTATAAGCTTTGAATAAGGCAAGGCGTTTCTACCGGAAACCTTAAATTTCCGTCTATGAGTGAATTTGATATACTATAGGTGTACTATAAGCATATTAACTTCACTTGGAGGTTAGTATGCTTTTTTTGAAAATAAAATTTCAACTAATGTGTATATTTGCAAGTTTGCTTTCAAAAAAATAAGTGGGGATTTAAAAGGTAGAATTACAGAAAAATACTTAATTGTACATAAATAACTTAAAGATAGTGTGTGGAGGCGATAGTATGGCAAGAATATTAAAAACAGCATATACATTTGATGATGTATTATTAGTACCAAACAAATCAGAGGTCCTACCTAATGAGGTTTCTTTAAAAACTCAATTAACTAAGAAAATCCAATTAAACATTCCTTTAATGAGTGCAAGTATGGATACAGTTACTGAATCTAAAATGGCAATAGCTATGGCTAGAGAAGGTGGAATAGGAATAATCCATAAAAATATGACAATAGAAGATCAAGCAAGAGAAGTTGATAGAGTAAAAAGACAAGAAAATGGAGTAATAACAGATCCAATATTCTTATCAGAAGATCACACAGTAAGAGAAGCATTAGATTTAATGGCTCAATATAGAATTTCAGGAGTTCCTATAACAAGAGAAGGAAAACTAGTTGGAATCATAACAAACAGAGACATAGTATTTGAAACAAACTATGATAAAAAAGTTTCAGAAGTTATGACTAAAAGCCCATTAGTTACTGCTAAAGAGGGAACTACATTAACTGAAGCTTTAGAAATATTAAAGCAACATAAAATAGAGAAGCTTCCTTTAGTTGACGATGAAAACAACTTAAAAGGGCTTATAACTATAAAGGATATAGAAAAAGCTAAAGCTTTTCCAAATGCGGCTAAGGATGAAAAGGGAAGACTTTTATGTGGAGCTTCAATCGGTGTAACTAATGATATGATGGAAAGAGTAGATGCCGTAGTTAAAGCAAATGTTGACGTTATTGTTTTAGATACAGCTCATGGCCATTCAAAGGGTGTTATCGAAGGAGTTAAGAGAATAAAGGCTAGATATCCAGAGCTTCAAGTAATAGCTGGTAATATAGCAACAGCAGAGGCTGTAAGAGACTTAGCAGAGGCTGGAGCAGACTGTGTTAAGGTTGGTATCGGACCAGGATCAATATGTACTACAAGAATAGTTGCGGGGGTTGGAGTTCCTCAATTAACAGCAGTTATGGATTGTGCTGAAGAAGGTAAAAAATTAGGAATACCAGTAATAGCTGACGGTGGATTAAAATATTCAGGAGATATAGTTAAAGCTTTAGCAGCTGGAGCTTGTGCAGCTATGATGGGTTCAATCTTTGCAGGATGTGAAGAAGCACCAGGAGCTATAGAAATATATCAAGGTAGAAGCTATAAAGTTTATAGAGGAATGGGTTCACTTGGAGCTATGGAAAAAGGATCAAGTGATAGATATTTCCAAAACGGTACTAAGAAATTTGTTCCAGAAGGTGTTGAAGGAAGAATAGCTTACAAAGGACATTTAGCAGATACTATATATCAATTAATAGGTGGAATAAAATCAGGTATGGGTTACTTAGGAGCACCAACTTTAGAGAATCTATATGAAAATGCTAACTTTGTTGTTCAAACTTCAGCAGGATTTAGAGAAAGTCATCCTCATGATATAAATATAACTAAAGAAGCACCAAACTATAGCGTTAATCAATAATAAACAGACTATAAAATTCAACAAAATGTTAGAATAAATGCATTGAAAATTTTAACATTTTGTTGCAATATATTATATAAGATAAACGGAAAAATAAAGTTGTGGAGGAAAGCAAATGAGAGATTTAGTTTTAGTTGTCGACTTTGGTGGACAGTATAATCAGTTAATAGCAAGAAGAGTTAGAGAGTGTGGAGTTTATTGTGAAATAATTCCTTATACATACAGCATAGAAAAAATAAAAGAGAAAAATCCAAAGGGAATAATATTCACTGGTGGACCAAACTCAGTTTATGGAGAAAATACTCCTACATTAGACAAAGAAATATTCAACTTAAATGTTCCTATATTAGGAATCTGTTATGGAGATCAGTTAATGGCACACCTTTTAGGTGGAAAAGTTGCAACTGCTCCTGTAAGGGAATATGGAAAAACTAATGTAACTTTAGATAATTCATCAAAATTATTTGAAGGAATAGAAGTAGATGAAACTTGTTGGATGAGTCACACTGACTACATAGCAGAAGCACCAGAAGGATTTAAAATCATAGCTCACACAGATGTTTGTCCAGTAGCAGCTATGGAAAATGAAGAAAGAAGACTTTATGGAGTTCAATTCCATCCAGAAGTTGAGCATACTCCATTTGGTCAAAATATGATGAGAAACTTCCTTTACAATATATGTGGATTAGAAAATTCTTGGTCAATGGCATCTTTTGCTGAAGAAAAAATTGCTGAAATCAAGAAAATAGTTGGAGATAAAAAATTAATATGTGCTTTATCAGGTGGTGTTGATTCATCAGTTGCGGCTGTTATGGTTCACAAGGCTGTTGGAAAGCAATTAACTTGTATCTTCGTTGATCACGGTTTATTAAGAAAAGATGAAGGAGATCAAGTAGAAAAAATCTTCAAAGAAGGTTTTGATATGAATCTTATCAGAGTTAATGCTAAGGATAGATTCTTAGGTAAATTAAAAGGTGTTTCAGATCCAGAAACTAAGAGAAAGATAATTGGAGAAGAATTCATAAGAGTATTCGAAGAAGAAGCTAATAAATTAGGAGATATCAAATTCTTAGTTCAAGGAACTATATATCCAGACGTTGTTGAAAGTGGAACAGATACTTCAGCAGTAATTAAGAGTCACCATAATGTTGGTGGACTTCCAGAGGATATGGAATTCTCATTAATAGAACCATTAAGAGAATTATTTAAAGATGAAGTAAGAGCTGTAGGTGAAGAATTAGGAATTCCTCATCACTTAGTATGGAGACAGCCATTCCCAGGACCAGGTTTAGCTATAAGAGTTTTAGGTGAGGTTACTGAGGATAAATTAGAAGTTGTTAGAGAAGCAGATGCTATATTCAGAGAAGAAATAGCTTTAGCAGGTCTTGAAAGTGAAATATGGCAATACTTCGCAGTATTACCTAACATCCAATCTGTTGGAGTTATGGGAGATGAAAGAACTTACTGTCATACTGTAGGTTTAAGAGCTGTTACATCATCAGATGGAATGACTTCAAACTGGGCTCATATACCATATGAAGTAATAGATAAAGTATCAAGAAGAATAGTAAATGAAGTTAAGGGAGTTAACAGAATTGTTTACGACGTAACTTCAAAACCACCAGCAACTATAGAGTGGGAATAAGATGAAGCTTAATTTAGATAGGGTTTGACCCTATCTGAATTTTAGTATAATTTATCTGATATCATTTCATTAAAACATGAAAAAATGTTATAACATCAGATAAATCAAATAAGTGTCCAATTAATCAATAAATATATAAATTTTATTACGGATTAAATAGGCAATCATACATGATTGTCTATTTATCTGTGAATATTAAATTGGAAAAAGTAATCATGATTACTTGTGACTAAGTTAATAAACCTAATTTTAGAAGATAACTGTGGATAAGTTAGGTTTATAATTTCTGTGGATAATTTTTGTGTTAAAATAAATACTTAATGAATCACTTGTAATTGTGTATAAAAAAGTAGCTATGAAATTTCATAGCTACTTTTTTTATATAAATATTTTATTTTACTGCTTTCTTTTGAATTGCTTGGAATAAAGCTATTACTACGATTGCTACGACTATTAAAACAATAAATACAGAGAATCCTTGTGAATATCCAGCAAATCCTGATTTATTTAAGAATGATGCCATTACAGGAGGTATTAAGAAACCACCTAAAGCACCTAATCCACCAATCCATCCTGAAGCTCCGCCCATTGCTTCTGGAACTGCATTAGGAACGATTTTAAATACTGCTGCATTTGCTATACCCATACCAACAGCAAGAAGGATTATACCTATTATTGCTAAAGTCATAGTTGAAGCGAAAGTCATACAAATTGCACCAACAAGTGCTATTCCCAGAGAAACTATAGTTGTTATTTCTCCACCTTTCTTATCAGCAAGTTTTCCACCGTATACTCTAGTTAATGAAGTTAAGATAGAATAAAAAGCTGTTAAAAGACCTGCTATTTTCATGTTTAATCCGAAATAAGTCATCCAGTAGTTAGGGAACCATCCTGTTAATGCTAAGAAACCACCGAAAGTTGTGAAGTATATAAATACTAAAGCCCAAGTTTTCCATGATTTAGCTGATATTAAAAGTGTTTCACTGGCTTTTCCTTTAGGGAATAATTCTTGGCCGTATTCTTTTGATGCTATTTCTTTAGCTTCATCTTTGCTTATTCCTTTATCAGTAAGTTGGAAATACCAAGCATTTTGACCTATTTTTATGTAAACTATTGTACCAACTATTAAGAATATTAACCAAGCTAAGTAAGAACCAGGTAATCCTAATAGTGGAAGTGCTAAGTTTGGAATTAGTAATGCAAATATTCCAGGTGCTAAGTTACCAACACCACCATATATTCCTAAAGCTACACCTTGCTTGCTTTTAGGGAACCAATATGATGCTTGGCTGACACCAACTGAGAATGTCGCTATACCACATCCTGATAATAGTCCAAGTGCAAATAATAAGTAATAATATTGATTTAAGTTATCACTGAAGAAGGCTAAAACTACGTATAAACCACCCATACCTATGATTGATAAAAGTAGTAGTACAATAAGCGGTTTTCTTCCTCCAGTTGTATCAACCCACGCTGAGAAAGGTATTCTAAGTAAAGAACCTGACAGATTAGGGGCTGCTATAAGTAATGCTAATAATACAGGATTAAGGTTTACAAAAGCTTCTTTAAATACCGCAGAAGTTGGTCCATAAAGAGAAACTGCTGCGAATCCTATGAAGAAACCTAATGTAGCACCTATTAATCCACGAGTTGGATTACCTTTTAGGTTTAAGTTTTTCATCTCATTCACTCCATTTTTAAATTTGTTAATTTTTTAACTCTAAAATATATAATATGTCAAATTTAATTGCCATAAAATTATAACATTAAATATGAATATAAACTGTAACTTTTATCACGAATGAAAAGTAATAAATTGTTTACAGGAGTAAATTATTAAAAATTCATAGTATATTTATTATTACATATAAAATTAATAATCTAGATATATGCGTCATATATCTAGATTAAATCATAATTACAATTAAGATTTATTTATTGAAAGGGATAAATCTAATGTAAAAATATTTGTAATGAAAAAATATTTTTCCAATATTGAAAAAATATTGGAAATAATTTAAAATACAAATAATACATTTTTAAAAGACGAGTGTATTTGTTACATATACACCGATTATTTTAATAATATAACTAGATATAGCTCTTAAATTTATTAATTTATTAATAAAAATACCTATTTACAAAGTAAATTCTAAGCTATATAATTGTTAATATGAAAATAAAGTAAAATATGGATAAAATTTTATTTTAAAAATCACAGGAAATGTATGTATTGTAACATTAATTTAATATGGGGCATTGGAAATTTGTTACATACTAGCAATAAATATATTAAAAGGGGGCAAAATTAATGAAAAGAAAATTAGTTACATTATTAACAGCTGGACTAGCTACTTCAATGTTATTTGTAGCATGTGGAGGCGGAGCAGAAAAGCCAGCAGAGGGAAATAATGGTGGTTCAGCTTCAGGAGATTCAAGTTCAAGCGGGGAAACTAGGGATTTATCTAAGCCAGAAAGAATAGAGGCAACAAATCCTTCAGCTGTTCCAGAGACTGCTAAAAATAGAACTGATACATTAATAGTTGGAACAACAGATCCAAAGGGAGAGTTTGCACCAATATATGGTTCTACAACTTATGATGGATGGGTTAATAATTTAATATTTGATGGATTAATTACAAATAATGAAAAAGGAGAACCTGTTCCAAATGTAGCAGAGAGTTATGAAATTTCTGAAGATGGAAAAACTTATACTTTTAAATTAAACAAGGGTATTAAGTTTACCAATGGAGAAGAGCTAAAAGCTAAGGATGTTGCCTTTACATTTACTACTATCTGTGATCCAGGATATGATGGACCAAGAATGGATGCTGTAAATAACTTAGTTGGTTACGAAGAGTATAACAAAGGTGATGCTACAAGTGTTGAGGGAATAAAAGTCGTTGATGATTATACAATAGAATTTACTAATAAGGAAGTAGATGCACAAGGTATTTGGAATTATGCTTATGGAATTATGCCGGAAAGTGTTTATGCATTTGAAAAAGGAAACTTCCAAGCGGTTAAGGATAAATTATTACAACCAGTTGGTTCAGGAGCTTATAAGTTTGTTCACTTTAAACCAGGACAAGAAGTTAAGTTTGAGAAGAATCCTGATTACTGGAAAGGCGAACCAAAAATTCCTTACATCGTAATGAAGGTTACAAATGCACAAACATTATTACAAGAGTTAATGGCTGGAACAGTTGATATAGATAGAGTTGGTGCTAAACCAGAAAATATAGATCCATTAAAACAAGCTGGATTCTTAAATATGGATTTATATATGCAAAATGGATATGGATATATTGGAATGAATTATGGTAGTGATAAAGTTAAAGATCCTAAAGTAAGACAAGCATTAGTTTATGGATTAAATAGGCAAGGTTTTATGGATTCATACTACCAAGGATATGGCCAAGTTTACAATTCGCATATTCTTCCAACTTCATGGGCATATAACCCAGATGTACCTAAGTATGAGTACAATCCAGAAAAAGCTAATCAATTACTTGATGAAGCTGGATGGAAAGATACAAATGGAAATGGTACAAGAGATAAGGATGGAGTAGAGTTAGAACTTCAATGGTTAACTTATACAGATTCTCAATACGTTGATGCTTTAATTCCAATAGTTCAACAATCTTGGGAGCAAATTGGAGTTAAGGTTACACCAGAATTAATGGAATTTGGAACAATGGTAGATAAGGTTGATAAGAGAGAATATGACATCTTTAATATGGCTTGGAGCCTTTCAATAGATCCAGATCCATCAGGAATATTTGCTATAGAGCAAGATGTACCAGGAGGATTTAATACTGTTGGATGGAGAAATGAAGAAGCAGATGCTTTATTAAAGAAAGGTAAATCGACAACAGATCAAGAAGAAAGAAAGAAAGCTTATGATGAATGGCAATTAAAATTCTCTGAGGATTTACCATATATAAATTTAGGAAATGCACAAGAGATGTTTGCATCAAGCTCAAGAGTAAAAGGATATCAACCATCAACTTATATTGATTGGACTTATAATGTTCACAAATTAGAGTTAGTAAATGAATAAAATAAATTAAGAAATTAGCCTGGACAAAAATCCAGGCTAATTTTGAAAAATGGGGGGAACAGCAAGATGCTACAGTATATCACTAGAAGAATACTATTAATAATTCCAACTATTGTTGGAGTATCATTAGTACTTTTCTTTATATTTGCTATGGCTCCAGGTGATGCTATTACAGCAAATATGGATCCTAATATGAGTATTGAAACTAAACAAGCAATAAGAGAAAAATATCATTTGGATGAGCCAAAAACAACACAATATATGTATTGGTTAAAAGGTGTTGTAACAGAAGGGTCATTAGGAGAGTCCTTTTATTATAAGAGACCAGTTGCTGATGTAATGAGGGATTTTATACCAAATTCATTTATTTTGGGGGCTGCTTCCTTGATTTTGGGATTAATAATCGCGGTGCCAATAGGAATTGTTTCAGCAACTAAGCAATATTCATTTTTTGATAAATTCTTTACGGTATTTGCCCTTATGGGTATATCAATGCCATCCTTTTTCTTTGGACTTATATTAATAAAATATTTGGGGGTTGAACTTAACCTATTCCCAATATCGGGTATGACCACTCCTGGAAGTGCATATACAGGAATGCAATATGTTTTAGATGTATTAAAGCATATGATTTTACCACTTATAGTTTTAACACTTGGAAGCGTAGGTGGATGGATGAGATACACAAGATCAAGTATGCTTGAAGTAGTTAGACAAGACTACATAAGAACTGCTAGAGCGAAAGGATTAAAAGAGAAAGTTGTTATATATAAACATGCTTTAAGAAATGCTCTAATACCGGTTATAACATTATTAGGAATGTCAATTCCAGGATTATTCTCAGGTGCTACATTAACAGAAAAAATCTTTAACTGGCCAGGTATAGGTCCAGTACAGTTAAGTGCAGTAAATAACAGAGACTATTATCTACTTATGGGTATAAATCTTACCTTAGCAATTTTAGTTTTAATAGGAAACTTACTTGCTGATATTATATACGCATTTGTAGATCCAAGAATAAGGCTGAAGTAGGAGGTGCTTTTTATATGCAAACAGAATTAAATAAAAAAGTTAAAGTGAAAAAAGAAAAAATAGAAAGCCCTTGGACTGTAGCTTTTAAAAGATTAAAAAAGAATAAGTTAGCCTTAAGTGGATTATTCATACTTTTAATTTTAGTTGCAATTGCAATATTTGGGCCAATGTTATATCCACATGATCATTTAACAATAGATTTATTAAAAACTAATCAGCCTCCTTCAGCTCAGCATTGGCTAGGAACTGATGGATCTGGAAGAGATGTGTTAGCTAGACTTATGTATGGAGGTAGATATTCACTTTCAATAGGTATAGTTGCAGTAGGTATTTCTATAATTATAGGAACAACTTTAGGAATATTAGCAGGATATTATGGTGGATTTATAGATAGTTTAATAATGAGAATTGTTGACGTATTTATGTGTTTCCCATTCTTGTCATTATTAATAATGGTATCTGCTATAATGTCAGATTTAAAAATACCACCAGAATACAGAATTTTCGTAGTTATGTTTATTATCGGGGCTCTAAGTTGGACTAGTACTTGCCGTATGGTTAGAGGAATGGTTTTATCACTTAGAGAGCAAGAATTCATGCAAGCTGCAGAAGCTTTAGGCCTTTCAGATGCTAGAAAAATGTTCTTACACTTATTACCTAACACATTAGCTGTAATTATAGTTTCAGCTACTTTAGGAATTGGGGGAGCCATATTAACAGAATCATCTCTAAGCTTCTTAGGACTTGGAGTTACACCTCCTACACCAACATGGGGAAATATGATACAATCAGCGCAAGATTATTACACATTAACTAATAGATGGTGGTTATGGATACCTCCGGGAATATGTATATTCTTAACGGTTATATCTATAAATATTTTTGGAGACGGATTAAGAGATGCTCTAGATCCTAAGCTAAAGGTTTAAGGGGGAGAGTATAATGGGAAAAACATTAGTAGAATTTAAAAATCTTGAAACTCACTTTCATACTGGTGAGGGAATAGTTAAAGCAGTAAATAATGTTAGTTTTAAAATAAAAGAAGGAGAGACAGTTTGTGTAGTTGGAGAATCAGGTTGTGGAAAATCTGTTACTGCCATGTCTCTTATGAGATTAATACCTAGTCCTCCAGGAAAAATAGTTGGAGGAGAAATATTCTTTGAAGGAAGAGATGTTCTTAAATTTACAGAAGAAGAGCTTATGGAGATGAGAGGTAATGATATATCAGTTATTTTCCAAGAGCCTATGACATCATTAAATCCAGTATTTAAAATAGGAGATCAAATTTGTGAAGCCATAATTCTTCATCAGCATCTATCAAAAGAAGAAGCTGAGAAAAAGGCTATAGAAGTTTTAAAAATCATAGGTATAGCTAGAGCAGAAGAAATAATGAAATCTTATCCTCATGAATTATCAGGAGGAATGAGACAAAGAATTATGATTGCAATGGCAGTTTGTTGTAATCCAAAGCTTTTAATAGCTGATGAGCCTACAACAGCACTTGATGTTACAATTCAAGCACAAATTCTAGATCTTATGAGAGATATTAAAGAGAAATTAAATACATCAATATTATTAATAACACATGATTTAGGCGTAGTTGCTGAAATGGCTGACTATGTTGTAGTAATGTATGCTGGTAAGGTTATTGAAGAAGCTCCAGTTTTAGAGTTATTTAAAAATCCTCTTCATCCATATACACAAGGATTACTTAAATCTAAGCCATCAGTTAATGGAAATGAAACTAGACTTTATTCAATACCTGGACAAGTTCCTAATCCAGTAGGTATGCCTGATAATTGTTATTTCAATGAGAGATGTGATAGATGTATGAAAAAATGTACAGAAACTCAACCAACTCTTATTGATGTAGGAAATAGACACAAGGTTTCATGCTGGTTATATAAGGAGGGAAAGTAGATGGCAGATAATACAGTTTTAAAAGTTGAAAATTTAAAAAAATACTTTCCAATTAAAGCAGGAGTTTTTTCTAAGACGGTTGGACACGTAAAGGCTGTTGATGGAGTAAGTTTTACTATAAATAAAGGTGAAACTTTAGGACTAGTTGGAGAATCAGGTTGTGGAAAATCAACAACAGGAAGAGCAATTTTAAGATTGTTTGAAAAAACAGATGGAAATGTATATTTTGAAGGAAAAGATATTTTTGATCTTAAAAAGAAAGAACTTAGAGCTTTAAGACCAAAAATGCAAATGATATTCCAAGATCCATATTCATCATTAAATCCTAGATTATCAGTAGATTCTTTAGTAGGAGAGGCACTTTTAAGCCATAAGTTATGTAGTAAAGAGGAATTGTCTGAAAGAGTAGCTCAAACTATAGAAAGATGTGGCCTTGCTAGGTATCATATGAAAAGATATCCACATGAATTCTCAGGTGGTCAAAGACAAAGAATTGGTATAGCGAGAGCTTTAATTTTAAATCCAAGCTTTATAGTTGCAGATGAGCCAGTTTCAGCCCTTGATGTTTCTATACAATCACAGATTGTAAATTTAATGATGGATTTACAAGAAGAGATGGGATTTTCATATCTTTTCATATCTCACGATTTAAGTATAGTAAAGCATATTTGTCATAAGATAGGTGTAATGTACCTAGGAAGTTTAGTTGAGTTAGCGCCTAAAAATGAGCTTTATGAAAATCCATTACATCCATATACAAAGGCACTGTTATCAGCAGTTCCAATACCAGATCCAACATTAAAGAGAGAGAGAATAATATTAAAAGGTGATATTCCTTCACCAGCTAATCCACCAAGTGGATGTAAGTTCCACACTAGATGTCCTTATGCTATGGATAAATGTAAGAAGGAAGTTCCAGAATATAAATGTGTTGGAAAAGATCACTTTGTTGCATGTCACTTAGTTTAATTTAAAAGTAGGTTTTATGTATTAAAATGTAAAAATTGAATTAAAAATTTAATTTTGTATAGTGTAGGGGATTAAATTCTCCTACACTATAACTATATATAATAAATTTTCACTAAATATATAAAAAGTTCTATATTGTATTGTAATCCATAAATAATAAATGATAAAATATTAACGTGTGGTAAACAGGGGGAATTAAGTTTGTTTTGGTTTAAAGATGAAATAACTAGAAGAAAAGAAAAAGAAGAATATGAGAAATTAATGGAAGAAGTTAAAAATAAAGAAAAGCCAACTTTTAAGGATTTGGTTGCTATAATGGTAGCGCAATACGCAATAATACTTCCAATGGTTTTTGGAGGATTAATTATTTTTGCGATTATATTATATATATTAATGGCGTGGTTAAAATAAATTTATAAACGCTAATGGAGGTAGTAATAATGAAAAAAGGATTAGTTGTTGATTTATCAAAAGCAGCTCCATATTTAAAATCTCACGAAGTTGCTTACATGCAAGAAACTATAAACCAAGCACATGACAAACTACATAATGGAACAGGTGCAGGAAATGACTTCTTAGGATGGGTTGACCTACCAGTTAATTATGATAAAGATGAGTTTGCTAGAATAAAAGAGGCTGCTAAGAAAATACAAAGCGATTCAGATGTTTTAGTTGTTATAGGAATCGGTGGTTCTTACTTAGGAGCAAGAGCTGCTATAGAAATGTTAACAAATAACTTCTACAACTCTGTATCAAAAGATAAGAGAAAAACTCCAGCTATATTCTATGCAGGAAACAACATAAGCTCAAGCTACATGGCTGACTTATTAAAAGCTATTGATGGATTAGATGTAAGCTTAAATGTTATATCAAAATCAGGTACTACTACAGAGCCGGCTATAGCTTTCAGAATATTAAAAGACTACATGGAAAAGAAATACGGAAAAGAAGAAGCTAAAAAGAGAATATATGCTACAACAGATGCTAAAAAAGGTGCTTTAAAAACTTTAGCAGATGCTGAAGGATATGAAACTTTCGTAATTCCAGATGATGTTGGAGGAAGATTCTCAGTATTAACAGCAGTTGGATTATTACCAATAGCTGCTGCTGGAATAAACATCGACGAAATGATGGAAGGTGCTGCTGACGCTAGAGAAGAATATTCTAACACTTCATTAGCTGACAATGAATGTTATAAATATGCAGCTGCTAGAAATGCTTTATACAATAAAGGTAAAGCTATCGAAATATTAGTTAACTATGAGCCATCAGTTCACTACTTCAATGAATGGTGGAAACAATTATATGGAGAATCAGAAGGAAAAGACAACAAAGGATTATTCCCAGCTGCTGTTGACTTCTCAACTGATTTACACTCAATGGGACAATACATCCAAGAAGGTAGAAGAGACATCTTCGAAACAGTTATTAATGTAGGATCTCCAAGAGAAGAAATAGTAATAGAAGCTAACGATGAAAACATAGATGGATTAAACTTCTTAGCTGGAAAAACTATGGACTACGTTAACAAGCAAGCATTCAGAGGAACTTTACTTGCTCATAACGATGGAGAAGTTCCAAACTTAGTTGTTAATGTTCCAGAATTAACTCCATACTATTTCGGAAGATTAGTTTACTTCTTCGAAAAAGCTTGTGGAATCAGTGGATATGTTTTAGGAATAAATCCATTTGACCAACCAGGTGTTGAAGCTTACAAGAAAAACATGTTTGCTTTACTTGGAAAACCAGGTTTTGAAGATTTAAAAGCTGAGTTAGAAGAAAGATTAAAATAATATAGATTTAAGATGAAAAAAGAAGCTCTTTTTAGAGCTTCTTTTTTAGTTTAAGGGTATAATTTTATTAATAATATAATTTCAAAGTTTAGGAGTAATATTTACGAAGTTAATGAAGAATATATTAGGAAAGGAGGATAAATATGAAAATAGTTGTTGATGGTGATGGATGTGCTGGAAGAGAAATAATTGAAAAAGTAGCTAAGAAAAATTCAATAAATGTCTTAATATATTGCACAATAAATCATATGATAAGATCTGATTATTCAGAGATTAAAATTGTTGATAATGGATTTCAGAGTGTAGATATGTACGTTGCAAATGCTACGGAAAAAAATGATATTGTGGTAACTCAGGATTATGGAGTGGCAGCTATGGCTTTGGGAAAGAGAGCCTTGGCCATTAGTCCAAGAGGATATATTTATGATAATAATAATATTGATAGATTGCTTTTCGAAAGACACTTAAGCCAAAAAAATAGAAGAGCTGGTGGAAGAACAAAAGGAAATCATAAAAGAAGTAAAGAAGATGATGAGAGATTATACTATAATCTTGAAAAGCTTATAGGAAAAGCAAACCAAGTGTAATTTTAGATTTTTATAAGGCTATGTTTTAGATGACTGTTGATTTTTAGCTAGACTTTCAGACCTAGTTTAATTTCGCAAAGTATTGCTATCATCTACTCCAGAATAATAGCTAAAGCTTTTAAACTCGCTATGCTCAAACAGAAAAAGCTTCTTAACGCTATTATTCTTACGTAGATGATGCAATACTAACTGCTCATTAAGATGGTCTTACAGTTCTATCTAAAAATCAATACTAGTTTAAAACATAGCTTTTTATAAAATTATTCAACTATAAAAATAAAGAAATCTCAGAATGACTGAGATTTCTTTAATGGTTTGATTATATGGATATAATAAAATTAGGAGATTTACAGTGTTAAGTAACACTACCTATAGTATATACAATGTTAAGCTTTTTTATACATTATATAAAAAGAAAAAAATGTAGAAATAAGGTGTTTTATAACAAGAAAAATAGAAAATATTTACATAAAAACAGAAGTATAATATAATTTAATTATCTATAATATTTCGGGTTTTAGGGGGAGTGATTATGGGAGAATTACTTTTAGAGTTAGATGCAAGAGATATAATAGAAGACAATAGTCCGGTTAACATAAAAATAATAAACAATACTGATGATAACTTGAAGTATAAAATATTAACAGGAAAGGATGGAATTTGGGAAACTTTAAGAGAATTTGAAAAGGAAAATAAATTTGTTTGGACGCCTAAGGATGTTGGGGAATATATGCTTATGATTCAAGGGAGAAAAGATAATTCAAACAGACCTTTTGATTATAAAGTTACTCAGAGTGTGAAGGTGAATAAAAAAGGTGATGGACTTAATAATGAGATAAATATAGAAGAAAAAAAAGATGAAAAACTAATAAAAGGAATTTACCTAAACAAAGATATTTTTAATGTTGGGGAAAAGGCGGTTTTAAAAGTTGATAGTACTAATGAAAATATTATGTACAGATATTTTATAAGTGGAAAGAACGGATGGCAGCTTATAAGAGATTATACTTTAGAAAATAAACTAAACTACACTATTAATGAAAGTGGACAGTTTGAATTTTTAATAGAGTGCAAAAGACCTAGTTCAACTAATACAGCGGATGATTATACAACAGTTATATTCACAGCGAAAGAATTTATAAAACCTGAAATAATTAATTTCGTTAATTTAAGTGAAGACTTATTAGTAAATTCAGATCTTACATTCCAGGTAGACGCAAATTTTGAAGATGAAAGAACGGCATTATATAAATTTATCAAGATATCACCAGATGGAAGTAGAACTTGTATTCAAGATTTCTCATCAAGACGTATTGTAACATTTAGAGAACTTAAAGAAGGGAAATATAAGCTTTTATGTTTAATAAGAGATATGTATTCTAATAGAGAATTTGATGATAGAGCTGTAATGGTTTATGACATAAAACCATACGAACCTCTACAATTAAGAAGTTTTACTACAGATTTAAGCTCACCTCAGGTTAAGGGTGAAACAATATCAATAAAAGCTACTGTTGATGGAGGAAGTGATGTTCTTTATAGATTTAAAATAGACGGAGAAATAGCAGAAGATTCAGGGTACACAAGAAATAGTACTTTTAAATGGAATGCTAAAAAAGAAGGTAATTATAGAATAACTCTTTGGGCAAAGGATGATTCATTTATAGGTGACTATGAAATAGAGTCAAAACTAGATTATAAAATAGATAAAAAGGTTGCAAAAACAATAAAGATAACTGAATTGATTTTTGATAGGGATAAAAGTCCTATTATAAATGAAGCTATAAAACTTAGGGTTAGTGCAGAAGGTGGTACTGATTTAAAATATTCTTTTATAATAATTAAGGATGGTCAAATTATAGAGAATATCGCTTATGGAAGTACTAACTGGGTTGAATTTACTCCTAGTGAAAAAGGTAATTATCAACTTGATGTTAGAGTTAAAGATAAGTATTCAGCAAAAGAATATGATGTGCATACTGTTTTAAACTTTAAAGTAAAAGAATATGTAGAAGGAAAAATTGATCATATCCTAGTTCCTGCTAAAGAATATTTTTTAGTTGGAGATGATATTGATATTGAGGTTATAGCTCAGAATACTAGACAGGTAAAAGTTAAGTATGTAACTAAGGTTAATGGTCAAGTAGTTGAAGAAACTGACTATATAAAAAATAAGAGGTTTAAAGTAACTCCTAAATGTCCAGGAAAGTATTCAGTAGATATTTTTGCAAGAAATGTTAAGTGTAAAGAAGGTTTTGATTCAAGAAGAGAAGTAAAATTCTATATTAATGAAGCATCACCAATTACTAATACTAAAATAAGCACTTCAGATCAGGTATTTAAAATAAATGAAGAAATAAATTTTTCTACGAAATGTGAAGGTGGCAATAGGGTTTGTTATGAATACTATATAATGGTGAATGGAAACTGGTCACTAGTTCAAAAATATAGTAGAAAAAGTTATTATTCTTTTAGACCTTATGTGCCAGGACAATATAAGGTTTTAGTTTTAACTAGAAGCTATTACAAAAAGTGTGCTTATGAAGATTATGACACTTTTGAATTTAGAGTGGAGTAAAAATTAAGCTTTGTTTTAGGTGAATTTTGATTTTTAGTTCAAAACATAGACAAAATTTAAAAAGCTGATTCTTAAAATATATCTAGGTAGATTTATGATGTTAAAATTTTTAGCATTATAAGATTAACGTATGGTTGTATTTTAAGAATCAGCTTAATTATTTTCTAAAATATAATGAGTTGTAATTAGTTAAACTTTGCTTTATACTAACCACAGGTATAAATGTAATTTTGTTATAAGGAGTGATTAGTTAGTGGAAAGATTGGATAAAGTCTTATCAAATTTAGGATACGGAACAAGAAAAGAAATAAAACAAGTTGTTAAAAAAGGACTTGTAAAAGTTAATGATAAAGTAGTAAAAGATAATGGATTACAAATAGATCCTGAAAAAGACATAATAGTTATAAACGGTGAAGAAGTAGAATATAAAAAGTACATATATTTAATGATGAATAAGCCAGCTGGAGTAATTTCAGCAACTTATGATAAGAGAGATGAAACTGTTATTGATTTATTATATATGGAAGATCAAGTTTTTGAACCATTTCCAGTAGGAAGACTTGATAAGGATACAGTAGGATTATTACTGTTAACTAATGATGGAGATTTAAATCATAAGTTAATATCACCTAAGTATCATGTTGATAAAGTTTATTATGCTGAGATAAATGCACCTATAACAGATAAGGATATTAAAGCTTTCGAAAATGGTGTAACTTTAGATGATGGATATAAATGTATGAGTGCTAAACTTAAAGTTATAGAAAATTTAGAAGACTCATCTAGAGTAGAAGTTACTGTTCAGGAAGGAAAATATCATCAAGTAAAAAGAATGTTTGAAGCAAGAGATAAAAAAGTTGTTTATTTAAAAAGAACATCTTTCGGTAATCTTCCACTAGATGAAAACTTAGAAGAAGGCGAATATAAAGAACTTTCAGAAAGTGAATTAGCGGTACTTTACAAAAATTTTTAGAAAATTAAATGATAATGATTGTGCTTGAAAATTCATGTAGGAAAACTTGCAAAAAAAATATTAGATTACTTGCAATTTAAGTAAACATCTAATATAATAGTTGTGCGAGGATAAATAAAAGGAATAAATAGCCCCCTTTTTATTTATTGCTTATTGCTGAAACGCAACCTAGCCCCAAGGGTTGCGTTTTTTATTTTGCATGAATGCAAGAAAACTTGCAAGATAAATATAAAGTTAAAAGAAAATATTCAAATATTATGTATAGAGTCAGTATTTAAAAATACTGGCTCTTTTTTATATAAATAATAAGTTAGGCGAATTTATATATAATAACTGAACATTAAAGTATTTTTATAAATTTTAAAATTAGAGTAATGAGTTATTGTTTTGGGAATATTTTACTATATTCTTAATATTATATAATATTTTTTTAAAATGTATGTTAAAAGGGTTATTTTTTTTATTTTACATGAATATAAATATAAGGCTAAAAGTATATATTATGTTAAGGCTATGAAAAAGGGAGGAACATTATGAAAAAGACTAAAAGTGTGTTTCTATGTGCGTTTTTGGCAATAGTAGCTTTTATGCCAGTTAAAAACAATGATGTTTTTGCTAATAAAAAGGCTGGAGTAATAGTAGACGTAGTAGAGGAAAATAATGCTCTATTTGATAGGGAAGTTATTTGGAAACCTGGACATATAGAAGAGAGTTCAATTAATATTTCAAATAACTTAGATAAAGCTATAAAAATAAAAAAATTATCTTTTCATGATGAGAGTATTTTTGATTATTTGAACTCTGAAAATATAGATGAAAGTGATGAAAGATATAAACATTTTTTAGAGAATGCAACAATTGTTGTTAAGGATAATAAAGATATTATATTTGAAGGAAGTCTTGAGGATGTCTTTTTAAAAAGAAATATTAAATTAGAAAAAGAAATTATTGTACAAGCTAATGAAAGTAAGTCTATGGAATTAGAAATAAACATTTCAGAAGATTTAGATAATAGAGGCCAAGGAATACAACATGAATTTAGTGTTAGTATGCATTATGAATATGAAGATGGTAGTAATAATGGAAGTGGGGACTTACCAAATACAGGAGGCTTTAGCAATAAAGGATTTATGATTTTAGGAATTTTTGCTTTAGGAATAGGACTAGCAGTATTAAAGTTACCTAAAAAGAGGGAGGAGATTTAAGATGGAAAACGCTAAGATGAGAAAAATAATGGCCTTAGCACTAGCTATAGGGATAACCGGAAGTGTTGGAAGTTTGGCTTATTTCTCTGATAAAGAAAAAATGAATGGAGAAATAAAATTAACCTTAGGTACTTTAAGTTCAGAAATAATTAAAGGAATTAGAATAGAAGGAATGGATATAGCGATTCCTGTTAGTGATACATTTTTAATAACTAATAATGGTACTTTAGATCAAACAGTGTTAATCAATTTTGAAAATTCATCAATAGGCTACGATGGATTGGAAAAAATAAAATATTCATTAAGCTTTAAAAGTAGTAAAGATAGAGAGTTAAAGTCATATGGAAATGGAGAAGAAACATTACTTTCTTTATTTGAAAATGGAGTTAAATTAGTAGATTTAGACAACAATGAAATCATATTAGAAGAAGGTGAAATTTTAACAGCAACATTAACATTGAATATGCAAAGGGATATGCCAGAAAAATATTCAGGAACAGATTTTAATTTTGATTTAAGAGTTGGATATAATCAAGTAAATAATAAGTAGTAAGGGAGGAGTATAAGTGATTATTAAAAATAAAATTATAGCATTAATTTTAGGAGTTTCACTTGCTTCAAGTGCTACTTATGGAAGTTATGCTTATTTTACAGGAGAGAATACTATTAATAATACTATTAAAATAGTGGAACTAGATTCAAAAGATAGTGCTTTTGAGGTTTCTAAAATAAGTATTAGAGAGAATTCTTTAATCTTAGAATTTTCTAAAAGAATATTTTACACCGGAGAGAATCTAGTTAATGATGTAGTTGGAAGTGAAAATTTCTTAGATGATGTTGAAATATCAATAGAAGGAAAAGAACTTATTATAAGTAAAAAAGAGGGAGCATTTGTACTTCCAGTAGGGTTAGAAAATAAGTTGCCTAGTATAACTTTAAATACAAATTTTGAAGATAGATTTGAAAAAGACTTAGAAGAAGTTACACTATATTTGTATTATGATTCTAATGGAGACATTAATTTGAGTTTGACTAATGATTATAAGGAGGATATGGTAGTACAACCTGATAATGAGATTTTAGTTGAAACTCCAGTAGAAAACGAAACTAATAATGGAAGTGAAAGCATAGAAAATCCTCAAAACGAGGAAGAAAATAATCTTAATATAGAAAATAAAGTGCAAGAAAATAATACTGTAGAGGAAGAAAAAATAGATAAATCAGATAAAGAGAATGTAGAGGGAAGTAATATTTCTGAGAAGCCTAACAATGTTAATGAGGAAAAATAACCTGAAATAAATTAAGAGATTTTATTATACGGTTATATATTAAAAATTAAATTTTAATTTTTAGTATTAGATTTGAATTTAATGGTCACATTTTATAATGTGACCATTTATTTTTCATATTAATCATGTAAAAGAATAATATGTTTGATAGAATATAATATAGAGATTTATATGGTATAATAAAGTTTAGTTTTATTGTAGGAAGAGGAGTGATCTAATGGATTTAAAAAGCTTGCTTAATAAAGAACAATATGAAGCAGCAACCACAATTGATGGTCAAGTACTTATATTAGCAGGGGCAGGTTCTGGTAAAACTAGAGTGCTTACACATAGAATAGCGTACATGATAGAAAATGATATACAACCTTATAATATATTAGCAATAACATTTACAAATAAAGCAGCAGGAGAAATGAGAGAGAGAGTAAAATCTCTAGTTGGTGAAGTAGCAAACAACATGTGGATATCAACATTTCATTCATCTTGTGTAAGAATTTTAAGAAGAGAAATAGATAAATTAGGTTATAGTAAAGACTTTACAATATATGATTCATCAGATCAGAAAACATTAATAAAACTTGTTATGAAGGAACTTAATATTAATGAAAAAGAGATAACTGATCAAGAGATTTTAGGTACTATAGGAAAAGCAAAAGATAATATTCAAAGTGCAGAAAGCTTCAAGAAAGAAAATGAAGGAAATTTTAGAAAAAATAAAATAGCAGATGCTTATCTTTTATATCAAAAGAAACTAAAAGAAAATAATGCTTTAGATTTTGATGATTTAATAGTTAAAACAGTTGAGTTATTTAGAAAGCATAAAAATGTATTAGAGTTTTATCAAAATAAGTTTAAATACATAATGATAGATGAGTATCAAGATACAAATAAGGCTCAATATGAATTTGCTAAACTTTTAGCAGCAAAATATAAAAATATATGTGTTGTTGGTGATGATGACCAATGTATTTATGCTTGGAGAGGTGCTGATATAAGAAATATATTAGACTTTGAAAAAGATTATCCAGAAGCTAAAGTAGTTAAACTTGAACAAAACTATAGATCAAAAGGAAATATTTTAGAGGCGGCTAACAAAGTTATAAAAAATAATGCTGAAAGAAAATTTAAAGTTCTAAGAACTGAGCAAGTAGAAGGAGAAAAAATAAGTATCCATAGAGCTTACTCAGATAAAATGGAATCATCTTTTGTAATTTCAGAAATAGAAAAGCTAAAAAGTGATAAAGGATATAAATATAAAGATTTTGCTGTTCTTTACAGAACAAATGCACAGTCACGTAACTTCGAGGAAGCTTTAAGAAGAGCAGGAATTCCATATAGAATTTTTGGGGGACTAAAGTTCTATGATAGAAAAGAAATAAAAGATATTCTTTCATATTTAAAGATAATAGTAAACCCTAAGGATGCTATAAGTTTAAGAAGAATAATAAATGTTCCAAAAAGAAGTATTGGAGATACTACTGTAGAGAAACTTCAAAATCATGCTAATGAAATAGAAGATACATTATACAATGTTTTATTAGACGTAGATTATGTACCAGGATTAACAGCTAGAAGTATAAATCCTATTAAGAAGTTTACTGATATGATGGAAGAAATAATGGTTATGTCAGAGCAATTAAGTGTATCTCAATTAATAGAATATGTTTTAGAAAAGACAGGTTACTTAAAAGCACTTAAGGATTCTAAACTTATAGAAGATCAAAGCAGGATAGAAAACTTAGAAGAATTAGTTTCTGATGCTGTTGAATTTGAAAAAAGTGATGAAGAGGATAAATCATTATCAGCTTACTTAGAAAAGGTTGCTCTTGTTCAAGATATGGATGATGTGGAATCAGATGATAACTATGTAATGCTTATGACTGTTCATAGCTCAAAAGGTCTTGAGTTCCCTGTTGTATTTTTAGTTGGAATGGAAAATGGAATATTCCCAAGTGCGGCTTGCTTTGAACATGATAACCAAATGGAAGAGGCTAGAAGACTTTGCTATGTTGGAATAACTAGGGCAGAGGAAAAATTATATATGACATCAGCTGAGACAAGAATGATATTTGGTAAGACTGTAGCTTATTCACAATCAGACTTTATATCAGAAATTCCAGCTAACATAAAAGACTATATAAATATTAATGGTATAAGTTCAAGTAATACTTTTAAAAATAATTCTTCAACTTATGGCGAACCAAGAAAAAGTTATAATCCACATAAACTTAGAAATACAATGAGTGATTCTCAAGCTAGTGTAGCTTTAAATAAGATATTTTCAGAGAATGATAAAAAATCTGATATAGATGAATTAACTGTTGGAAGAAAGGTTAAACATCCTAAGTTCGGTGTGGGAACATTAATAACAAAGAGTAAGGTTGGAGATGACTACAAACTTACAATTGCATTTGATAGTCAGGGAGTTAAACACTTAATGTTTAGCTTTGCACCATTAGAACTTCTTTAATTTAGAATGTGAAATTTACTTTAATAAGGAGTAGATGAGTAAAATGGATAAGAAAAAGAGAATAGAAGAGTTAGTTGAAGAATTAAATAAGTATGCATATGAATACTATGTTTTAGGAAATTCTTCAGTAACGGATAAAGATTATGATAAAAAATATTATGAATTAGTAGATTTAGAAAAGGAAACAGGATATAAATTACCATATTCACCTACTCAAAGAGTTGGAGATGTAATCCTTCCTGAGTTTAAAAAGTATACTCATAAAGCTAGACTTTGGAGTTTAGATAAAGCTCAAACTTTAGATGAAATTAGAGAATGGCATAATAGAAATGTTAAGTTCGTTGAAGAATACAATAGAACTTCAAATGAAGAATTACCACCATTAAAATATATTTTAACTAAAAAGTTTGATGGATTAACAATAAACCTTTCTTACGATGAAAATGGTGTACTAGTTACTGGAGCTACTAGAGGAACTGGGTCAATTGGAGAAGATGTAACAGCTCAGGTTAAAACAATAAAAACAATTCCTTTAAAAATAAATTGTCATGATTTCTTAGAGATTCATGGTGAAGCTATTATGACTACAGAAGCCTTTGAAAAATATAATGAGGAAGCAGATACTCCTCTTAAAAACTTAAGAAATGGAGCAGCTGGGGCATTAAGAAATCTAAATGTAGCAGAAACGGCTAAAAGAAATCTTTCAGCTTTCTTCTATGATATTGGATATAAAGAAGGAACTCCATTTAAAACTTATATGGAAATGTTAAATTTCATAAAAGAAAAAGGTTTCCCAATGGATGATTATATTAGAGAATGTACAACATTAGATGAAATCCAAAAGGAAATAGACTATATAAGAGATATAAGATTTGACTTAAACTATGATATAGATGGCTTAGTTATAGCTATAGATGACATAAGAACAAGAGAACTTTTAGGTTATACAGTTAAGTTCCCTAAATGGGCTATTGCTTATAAATTTGAGGCACAAGAGGCTACAACTAAGCTTTTAGAGGTTGAATGGAATGTAGGTAGAAGTGGAAGAGTTTCTCCGACAGCTATCTTAGAACCAGTAGAATTAGCAGGGGTTACTGTTAAGAGAGCAACTTTAAATAATATGGATGATATAGCTAGAAAAGGAGTAAGATTAGGTGCTGAAGTCTTTGTAAGAAGGAGTAATGATGTTATTCCAGAAATTATGGGAGTAGTTCCTGAAAGTTTAGAAGGTACAAAGGAAATTGAGGAACCAAAGGTATGTCCAGCTTGTGGAGCTCATTTAGTTCATGAAGGAGTTCATATTTATTGTGAGAATACTTTAGGATGTAAACCTCAAATGGTTAAAACTATAGTTCACTTTGCTGGAAGAGAAGCTATGAATATAGCAGGATTCTCAGAAAGAACAGCAGAGCAATTATTTGAAAAACTTGATATAAGAGATATATCAGACCTTTATAAATTAGAATATGAAAAATTATTAGACTTAGATAAGTTTGGTCCAAAGAAAGCTCAAAATCTTTTAGAGGCTATAGAAAAAAGTAAGGATTGTACTTTAGAAGCTTTCTTATATTCTTTAGGAATTCCTAATGTAGGAGTAAAAACTGCTAAAGATTTAGTTAAGAGATTTGAGTCTTTAGAAAATTTAGAAAAGGCTACTTTTGAAGAATTAGTATCTGTTCAAGATGTTGGAGATATAGTTGCTAGAAGTATAATAGAATTCTTTAAAGAGGAAAGAACTTTAAATGTAATAAATGAATTGTTAGCACTTGGAGTAAATCCTCATTATGAGAAAAAAGAGGTTTTAGAAAGTCCGTTTATGGGAAAAACAGTAGTCGTAACTGGTACTTTAGAAAACTATTCTAGAACTTCAATAAAAGAAAAGTTAGAATCTTTAGGAGCAAAAGTTGCTGGAAGTGTAAGTAAAAAGACTGACTTTGTAATAGCTGGAGAAGCTGCAGGTTCAAAATATGATAAAGCAAAATCTTTAGGAGTTACTATATTAAGCGAAGAAGAATTTGAAAATATGATATAAAAAATAAAAGTCATGTGATTAATCTCACATGGCTTTTATTCTTTGCTTATTTCTATACCGTCTTCTATTTCTTCTGATATCTCTATGTCTTCTTCTAAATCTGGTTTAGGCATATCCTCTTTATCTAAAAGGTTTTCTTTCATTTCAGAATATGAAACTGAATCATTCATATCATTTAAGTTATCAAATATTTTTTCTTTATTTCTTATTAGAGATATGTTATGTGCTATTTTTTCAAGCAAATAATTTTTATACTTTATTTGTCTGTAAGCTTTGTTGGCAATAATAAAACTCCAGATTCCTAAGAACATCATTGTTAGCATGAAAAGTATAGCAATAACTTGAACTGCTAAAGTCATCTAACTTTACCTCCATATAAAATAATAAATAAATTATACCATAATAATAGCAAAAAATAGTGTTAAATAATTATTATATTGGAACATATAATTTAGTAAGCAATAAATAAGGAGAGAAAACTATGTTCAAATCCTTTTATATTTTATTGAACTCAAAGAAAATAGAAAAAGCACTTATGAAGCTTAGGAAAATATCAATAAAAAAAGTAAATGAAATAATAATTAAGGAATGTATTAGAGAAAATTTAGAGTATGAAGTAATTAAAAAAAATAATAATGAATTTTTAATTGCAGTAGGATCTAATAGAAAGAAGAGTTTATTGATGTTTCATAAAGTATTAGCTGTTACTATTTATGACTATGATAGATTTAATCATTTAATGCAAGATAGAGGAATTAATAAGGGAATTTATATTACTACAGGAGTCTTTCAACAGGATGTTTATAATAGAACTTACACTGATAAATTTATAAATCATATAAAACTTTTAGATGGAAAAGAGTTTGTTGTGAAACAAAGATGGATAAAAAGAAAACATGAGCATATTTCATATAATAAATTAAGTTTTAAGTCTTTCTTCTAAAATGTGAGTATTTCTCTTAATAAAAGTGTCAATAATCTAAATGGTAAAAGATTATTGAAGGAGATTTTTAATGAAGAAAGTAATTTTATTTATATGTTTAATAGTTTTGCTAAGTGTAGGTTTGCTGAAGAGTTATGTAGAAGTAACTCCAGTTTCTACTGTTAGTTTTAAGAACAATGAAAGTTTAATATATGCAGTTGATAGTCTACCAAGTTCTATAAGCCCTAGTGAGTTTTTAGATAGAGGACAGGAAGATTTAATATGCTCTATATTTTCAGGATTAGTTGAGTTAAATGAAAAAGGGGAGCCAATTCCTGATTTAGCTATGGGATGGAAGATTAGTGAAGATGGGCTTGAATATACATTTAAGATTAATGAAGAAAACAAATGGAGTAATGGTAAGGAAATAGTAGCTAAAGATTTTCAGATATTCTTTAGGGATTTATTAAGTCCAGATAATGAAGAATATTCAAGTGATGAATTAGATAGCATATATGGAGTTAAGGAGTATAGAGAAGGAAAATCAGATTTTAGCAAGGTAGCTATTAATAGCCCAGATGATTATACACTTACTATAAGAATGAATAATAAGGATGATGAGTTGCTAAAAAAATTATCAAAACCTATATATAGATTAAGAGATTTAAGTGAACCTTTAGATAATTACGAAAAAGATTTTAGTCAAATATCATATACAGGTCCTTACACTATATATGATATAACTGATAATGGATTTATTCACTTGAAAGACAACCCTTATAATAAAAGTCAACTTGAAATAAAAGATGTGGTTTTAAAGGAAAAAGAAGCCGATGAAGTTGAGTTAGCCGCATTTAATTTAAATAAAGTAGATATTTTAAAAAATCCTCCAATAATATATTCAGAAGACTTAGGTTTATATAAGGATTTAAGTAAATTTAATAATGAAACTTTAAAGATGATGCTTGTAAATAGTGAAAATAGTGAAAATCCTGAATTAAGCCATGGGATATCTTCTATTATGAAGGTCCTGATTAATGAAAGTAATATATTAAAAAATAATTTGGGAGAATCTTATGTGAATTTAATAGATAACAAAGAAAAACTCTCATTAGAAAATAGAGAAAGTAGTGAATTAAATCATAGAATAAGTGATATGGAAAAAAATAATTATAAAGAAATAGCCAAAAGTAAATTAAAAAAATATATTGATAAAAATGAAGTATTAAAAATAATTATAGAAGATAAAGAAGAGGATAAAATATTAGCAAATGAGCTAAAAAGCTTTTTAGAAAAAGAATTTGATATAAAAAGCATGGTCAAAGTGTATGAAGAGGAATTTGATGAATTTATAAAAAAAGGAGATTTTAATATAGCTTTAGTGGAGTTAGATTTAAATGAAGGTGAAATATTGTTAGAAGAATCAAAAGAAGAGAGTATTGATGTAGAAAATGAGGAGAAAAATCTAGATGATAATAATACAGAGGAAAAAGTAGAAAATGAAGAAAAAGAAATGTTTTTAAAAGAAGAAAACTTAAGTTTGATAAGTTTATATTTTAAAAATGATGTCTGGTGCAAATCTCAAAAAGTTAATTATCTATTTATAGATGGAAATGGAAATTTAATATTTAAATATAGCAGTTAATAAAAAAGCTGTATCAAATATTATTTGATACAGCCTTTTACTATAAATCTGTTGAAGCAAGAACATTTTTCATTCTATCATCTAGATTTTCTTCTTTTAGATTAGTTGCATTAGAGTCTTCAGAAATTTCTCTAGGCAAAACTCCATTTATTATTGGAGGAGCAGGAGTGCCATGAAGCTTACTTGGCTCATTTGAAATTTCATGTTCTGTTTCTATAGGATTTGGAGGTGTTATAGAATTATCTATACTTGGTTTTTTATTGATATCTAATTTGTTTATGTTTTCGACATCTTTTATCGATTCTATTTCTTCTAATGAAAGAGTGTCATCTACATTTGCAGCAGTAATATAATCAATATATCTATCAATAAAGCTATCTATAAATACAAAGAATATAAACATATTTTTGGTGCTATCAAAAGTAGTCTTATCACAAGTAAAATTTGATTTTTTATTAGAGTATTTTATATTCTTTACAAAGATAGGAGCCATTCCAGTGAGTTCAGGA
The DNA here is from genome assembly GCA_034421775.1 of Clostridium perfringens. Taxonomy (GTDB): domain Bacteria; phylum Bacillota; class Clostridia; order Clostridiales; family Clostridiaceae; genus Sarcina; species Sarcina perfringens_B. The sequence continues at coordinate 215,900 of WNVL01000005.1, forward strand.
CTATTAGCATTTGTCATTCTAAACATTGATTCATTAATTAAATCATCTGATTTCAAAGAGAATTTTTTATATCTTTCATGAGAATCTAGGTTTGGAGCATCTGGGAAACTAGTAACCATTCCAGTATTTACAACATAATTCTTATAAACTTTAGATATTATATTTTCTCTTTTTTCTGAGGATTCTTTATCTATATCGAAAGATATTAATAGGTTTGTTAAGTATAAACAAATTTCAACGTTAGAATATTTATATTCTTTTTTGTCTGCTCCTTTTACTATTATTCCTTTATCATCATTAAACATATTACTGAAAAGTTCAATTAAGTCTAAGTAAGCATCTTTAAATATAAGTATGTTTGTATTCTTATAGCTTAAGTACATATTTAATGCTAAAAGTGCTGCTGCCTCAAGATCAGAGAATGTATTGCTTGATTCATAGTATTTACCCAATATGAAATCAGATAAATCTAATACTAGAGATTTACACTCTTCATTATTAGAATATAAAAGCATATTATTTAAACAATAGTTTATTTTGCAGCATTCATCTAATGGAAGTGAATAAAGTTCTTCCTTAAAATTGATGAACATGTTTAATATTTGAAAGGCAAAGTCCTTATATGTTTTACTATCAGGATCTTCAGGAGCTACGCGACTATACATGTAGTATGCTAACATCATAAAAGCTTGATCTGAATAAGAGACAGCATCATCTTTTTCATTTATGTTTAATCCAGATTTAGAAGAAGATTCTTCATTTTTTTTATTTACAAAAAAACCTTCAGAATTTCTTAGATAATTATAATAAAAATCAAGTTGTAGTTTGCTTAGATTCTTATAAAAAGCAACTCTTTTGTATAGAGCAGTATCAATTTTTCTAAACTTTTCGTAGTAAGAACAAAGCCTTAAAAGAGAAAGTGTCATTAATGCATTAGAAGAAACTTGAATATCCTTTTTAAAGGTTGTATCATCCCAAGTTTTTGAATACTTAGAAGAATAAATATTAGGTTTTGCTTTTCTGTATATGCATATTAATGGAGTGCTGTTTTTAAAAAATGAAATTTCATCTTTTTTAAAGTTTTCTTTAAGGTTTTTATAATTTGTAGATATTCCACATCTAGATTCAAGTACTATGTGGTTTACTGATTCTTTTGCAAGAAAAAGTAATTGTGATTCTATCTCTTCTTTTGAAAGAGAATTTATTTTGAAGAATGAACCTATATACTTCAAATAATTCACCTCATAATATTATTTCTTATATATATTAATATGAATTTTTATTATAAATATTACCTGGTGAGAACATAATACTTTTAGAGAAAATATAAAATTTAAGCAATTTTTACAAGTATATTTATTATGACATTTTAGTAGGTAAAATATTGATAAAGGATAAAATAACCAATATACTATTCTTATAATTAGTGTCTGAAATATAAAGTAAGGTAAGGAGATATTGAATGAGAAGTAGTGGAAGAAAAAAAGAACAGATAAGACCAGTTAAAATAACAAGAAACTTCACAAAGTATGCTGAAGGTTCTGTACTAATAGAAGTAGGAGATACAAAAGTATTATGCACTGCTTCTATAGAAGATAAAGTTCCACCTTTTTTAAAAGGTTCAGGTGAAGGATGGATAACTGCTGAATATAATATGCTTCCAAGAAGTACTCAAAGTAGAAAGCAAAGAGATATAAATAAATTAAAAATAGATGGAAGAACAATGGAGATACAAAGGCTTATAGGTAGATCACTTAGATCTGCTGTAGATATGAAAGCTTTAGGAGAAAAAACTATTTGGATAGATTGTGATGTTCTTCAAGCTGATGGAGGAACAAGAACAACTTCTATTACTGGTTCTTTTGTTGCTTTAGTTGATGCTGTAAATAAGCTTCACCAAAAGAAACCTTTTGAAGTATATCCAGTAAGAAATTTTGTTAGTGCAATAAGTGTAGGGATAGTAGGTGAAGAGAAAATATTAGATTTATGTTATGAAGAAGATCATATTGCTAAGGTTGATATGAATGTTGTCATGACAGAAGAGGGCGAATTTATAGAAATTCAAGGAACAGGAGAAGCTGGTCCTTTTTCAAGAAAAGAGTTGGATGAATTATTAAATCTTGCTGAAAAAGGAGCAAAACAAATGATACAAGCACAGAAAGATGCTTTGAAAACTGATTCTTTATGGATTGGAACGGGGAGAGAGTAGAATGAAAAAATTTATATTAGCAAGTAATAATGCACATAAGGTTAAAGAGATAAAGGAAATTTTAAAGGATTTTGATTTTGAAATATTATCTTTAAAAGAAGCTGGAATAGATATAGATGTTGAGGAAGATGGAAAAACTTTTGAAGAGAATTCTTTTAAGAAGGCCGATGAAATAAGAAAATATTTAGTTAGTAAAGGTGAAAATAATTTTATTGTAATGGCTGATGACTCTGGTTTAGAAGTAGACTATTTAAATGGAGCACCAGGAATATATTCAGCTAGATATGCTGGAGAACACGGAAATGATGCAAAAAATAATGAAAAGATATTAAATGAACTAAAGGGTGTTAAAGAAGAAGATAGAAAAGCCAATTTTATATGTGTAATAGTAGCTGTTACAGATAAAGGAGAGAAGGTAGTGGCTAAAGGAAAAAGTTATGGGGTAATTTTAGAAGAGTTAAGTGGAAATGAAGGTTTCGGATATGATCCATTATTTTTTGTACCAGAATATAAAAAGACTTTTGCAGAAATGACTTCAGATGAAAAAAATGCTATTAGCCATAGAGGAAGAGCTTTAGAGAAACTAAAGAGTAATTTAGAAGAGATACTTAAATAGGAGGAGAAGAAATGAGGGTAGCTATAGTAAGTGACACGCATGGAGTTACAAATATTATTGAATATATAAAGACTTTATTACATGATTCAGATGTACTTATACATTTAGGAGATAGTATAAATGATGTTAAATTACTAAGTGAAGGTTTTAATGGAGAAGTATATGCTGTTGTAGGTAACTGTGATTATGAAAGAAATGGTGAGGTTGAACAAGTTATTGAAATTGAAGGAAAGAAGTTTTTAATAACTCATGGCCATAAATATACAGTTAAATATGGTTTAGATAAAATTTACTATAGAGGAATGGAGTTAGGTGTAGACGGAGTGATTTTTGGTCATACACATAGAAAAGTGGCATTACAAGAAGGCGGTATTTGGATTATAAATCCTGGTAGCCCATCTATACCTAAAGATGGTGAAGCTAGTATAGCATTTATGGATATAAATTCTGATAACATAGATGTAAGATTTTTTGCTATATAATTAAAATATAATTTAAAAAATAGGTGTTAATACATAAAAAACGCTATGTATTAACACTTTTTTTGAAAAGAAAACCTAGATTTAATCAGGGTTTCAGAGGATTCGATAAATTTTTTTTGAAAAAACTTTGCAAAAAGTGTTGACAGAATAATAAGTATACTGTAGAATAACTATTGTCGTCGCGAGAGAGCGGCGGTGAAACAAAGCCTTCGGGGTGTGGCGCAGATGGGAGCGCGCGTGGTTTGGGACCATGAGGTCGCAGGTTCGATCCCTGTCACCCCGACCATTATGCGGGTGTAGTTCAATGGTAGAACACCAGCCTTCCAAGCTGGATACCCGGGTTCGATTCCCGGTACCCGCTCCACAAAATATTTAAAATGTTAAGTAAAAATGCTTGACAAAATGTTAAAAAAAATTTAAAATAAATATTGTTTGATGTGTATCTTTAGCTCAGCTGGATAGAGCAACGGCCTTCTAAGCCGTGGGTCAGGGGTTCGAATCCCTTAAGGTACACCATATGGTGGGCGTAGTTCAGTTGGTAGAGCACCAGATTGTGGCTCTGGGTGTCGCGAGTTCGAGTCTCGTCGCTCACCCCATATTGGGATATCGCCAAGTGGTAAGGCAACGGACTTTGACTCCGTCATTCGCAGGTTCGAATCCTGCTATCCCAGCCAAAAACTTGATTTGCTAGCTCAGTCGGTAGAGCACGTGACTTTTAATCACGGTGTCCAGGGTTCGATTCCCTGGCAGATCACCAAATTTAATTTGCAGATGTGGCGGAATTGGCAGACGCACTAGACTTAGGATCTAGCGCCTACGGCGTGGGGGTTCGACTCCCTTCATCTGCACCAATTAAATTTAAACAAGCATTTATGCGGGAGTGACTCAATGGTAGAGTGTCACCTTGCCAAGGTGAAAGTTGCGAGTTCGAGTCTCGTCTTCCGCTCCATATGCGGGTGTAGTTCAATGGTAGAACACCAGCCTTCCAAGCTGGATACCCGGGTTCGATTCCCGGTACCCGCTCCATTCAAAAGATAACCGTATAGGTTATCTTTTTTTGTTATTTAAATATAGGCATCTATAGCTCAGCTGGATAGAGCGTTGGACTTCGAATCCACAGGTCGCGAGTTCGAATCTTGCTAGGTGCACCAAAAAAGAGTTACAGAAATTTTGTAACTCTTTTTAATTTAAAGAAATTATATTAATTTACCATTCTCTTCCGCTATCTCCAGCCATAGAGTTTTGAGTTATACCTGGATATAAAACAGAGTAATGTTTTAACTTATATGTACTAGTATTAAAAACAAACAGTATTTTAAAATCTTTTGTTATCTTATATCCAATAATTTTTTCTTTTGATTTAGTGGTTATATCGTAGTTAGGTTTCCCAAAAAAGTTTTTTACATCATTTAAGTCTAATGTATTTAAATTCTTATCTAAAGATCTGATTTCAAAGATTTGATCTCCTTTATTACATCCAAAGGATAAGTTATAGGAATCAAAATTAAAATAGGTTCCTTTAGCTTCAGCAACATAATCCTCACTAGAAGATTCTCCTAACTTAGAAGTTACAGTATATATTGAATCGCCTAAAGTAAAATTAGAATCAATAACTTGGCCCTTTGCAGCTTTGTCTTTTATATCTTTTAATAATTTTTCTGCATTTGAATTTACTTTATTATTATTTTTATTTTCGGAAATATTATTGTTATTATGTGATGAATTGTTATTAGCGTTGGATTTTTTAGTATTATTAGAATTATTGTTATTATTAAAATTGGCTTGATTATTATTAATTATTTCTACAGATGAGTTAGAGGATGAATTAGTACAACCTAAAAATATTACTGAAAAACTTATAATAATCAAAATTGGTATAAGCAACTTTTTCAATTTAACCACTCCTTTTTTATTTGAAAAATTAATTATATTATATATTTTTTTTTACAGAATAGTTAACAAAATTATTAATTAATAAAACTAAGTAATCAGATTAAGTATAAGTTAGATTAATATTAATTTTAAATAGTACAGAAATATTTC
>WNVL01000006.1:0-200717 GCA_034421775.1 Clostridium perfringens
TTATAATACATAATCTAGAAATAATATACAAGTTTGAGGAAAATTTCATATTATATTTAATAAAGCATAAGGATGAATGATAGTATGTTTAAAAAACTTACTCTAAAAGATAAAAATCTTTATGATAAATATATAGATAAAAATAAGTTTTTAAGCTGTGAATATTCTTTCACAACCCTTTTTATGTGGAGAAATTTCAATAATATAAAATATGATATATTAAATGATATTTTTGTTATTAAAAAATATGATAAAAGTGAAGGGGATTTTTTTATGGAGCCTTTAGGAGAAATAAGTGATATGGGATTAAAAAATCTTATTGAAAATCTAGATTCCATAAGAGAAAGAGAAGAGAGAAAATGGCTATTTGGAGATGTAAGTGAATCATTTCTTCTTAGGTTACAAAAGCTTTATAGAAGTGAGCTTATAGTTCAAGAAGAAATAAATAACTTTGATTATCTATATGATTATAATGATTTTATAGCTTTAAAAGGGAAAAAATTTAGAAAAAAGAAAAATAAATATAATCAATTTGTTAAAAACTATAATTATAAAACAATTATGTTTAAGAGATCTTTAGAGGAAAGTGAAAAGCTTAAATGCTATAAGTTTTTAGATGAATGGTGCTTAGGAAATGAGGAAATGGATGAGGAATTTTTAGCTGAAATAGAAGGAACAAAAGATTTAATAAATTTTTTAGAAGAGTTGAATCTTGAATTAATAGAACTTTATGTTGAAGATAAATTAATAGGTATATCTATAGGAGAAGTATTTAATGATTATATTTATATAGTTCATGTTGAGAAATGTTTAAAAAGGTTTAATGGAGCTTATACTTTTTTAAGTAATAGTCTATTGAAGAATTCTTCTTCTAAATTAAAATATGTTAATAGAGAAGAGGATTTAGGGATTCTAGGTTTGAGAAAATCAAAAATGTCCTATAATCCTAAATTTTTTGAAAAGAAGTATTTAGTAAAAATAAAATAAGGCTTTCTTTAAGCCTTATTTTATTTTTTTAAACCATACAATGATGTTTTTGTCATATCTAAAGATTTATTCACGTGATTTAATATGTTTTGAATAAGTTGTCTATTATCACTATTCTCAACTGTATTTAAAGCGAATTTTATGTATTCTTGAGCATGAAGAGCATTTCTTACAGCAAAATTTAGTTCTTTTTTCACATTTTTTTCTGAATTTCCCATAATTAATACCTCTTAAAAATTAGTCTTTATAGCTATTATAATTATCTTGAGCATACTCTATGGCGCTAGCAACTGCTTTTAAGGCTGCATGTACTTCTGTTTTGCTTTCTTCATTAGTTATATTTGTATATGCATTATTTAAGTGATTCTGGCAATAACAAAGTTCGTCAATAGCAAGTCTAAAATCATCTCTTGCATTATGTCTCATGAAAAACACCACCTTAAAATATTATTTATTTATATATTATGTATATCTAAATAAATAATAAGTGGAAATATCCTAATGTAATACCTTACAATTCCTTTGATAAAATAAATTAAGTTTAATAAGGATTTATTATATTACTGAAAAATGCTTTAAAAATTAATACGATATTACTTTTAAATAATATACTCGTAAATGAGTATTAAAATAAAAAAATAAAGAAAAAACAGAGAAAACTCTCTGTTTTTAAAAAGTTACTTATTTTCGTTATTTAATCTATCTATCATAACATTTTTAGCCTTAATTTCAAATATATCGTCTAAAGGTGATAATGAAACATTATCATATTTATTGCCAAGAGCTAATGTTAAAATTCTATCTGCAAGTTCTGGATTCTTAGATAATAGTGAACCGTGGAAGTAAGTACAGAAAGTATTTTTATAAATGCATCCTTCATAACCACTTTCACCATTATTCCCATAACCATGAATACATTTTCCAAGAGGCTGTAAGTCTCCAATAAATGTTCTACCAGAGTGATTTTCAAAACCAACATAAGTTTCAGCAAACTCTTCATTATGGATAACTGTATTACCTATGAATCTAGTATCTCCACCTTCAGTGTATATATCTAAAATACCTAAGCCATCAATTTTTTCTCCAGTAGGAGCAGTGTAATAATTTCCTAAAAGCTGATATCCACCACAGATTGCTAAAAGAACTTTTCCTTCTTCAACATATTCTTTTAAGACATCTTTTTTTAAGTTTATTAAATCATCTGATACAATTGATTGCTCGAAATCTTGACCACCACCGAAAAAGACTATATCGTAATTATCTTTATCAAATTTATCACCCATAGAAACATTTATTACATTTACTTTGATTCCACGTAATTCAGCTCTATGTTTTAATATTAAAATATTTCCTACATCTCCATAAACATTTAGTAGATCAGGATATAAGTGACATATATTTAATTCCATGTGAATCTCTCCTTTAAATTACCAAAGCTTTTCAATATAACCTTTAGCATGTAAGTATTTTCTATAGTTAATCATAGCAGTATAAGTTGCAAGGATATAAACCTTGTTTTCTTTAGAATTTTTGATTGAATCTGTTAAGCCATCAAAGTCTTCTTTGATTATAAACTTTTCAACTGGTAAATTAGCTATTTTTAATCTTACAGCCATATCATAAGCTCTTATTCCAGAGATGAATATTTCATTTAAAGCCATAGAATTTAATTTTTCAAAATCGACATCCCAAATCCAAGAAACGTCTTTACCATCTGCATAATTATCATTTAATAAAAATGCTGCAGCAAAGCTTTCAGAGTTTAGAAGTAGAGTATCTAAAGCTTGATTGTATCCAGCTGGATTTTTAACTAGGATAATTCTTGCTTCTTTCTCTCCTATTTTTATAGTTTCTTGTCTACCAAAAGATGAACTTTGGTTAGAGAATGATTTTTGAATAACTTCATCATTAATATGTAATTCTTTTGCAACAGAATAAGCACATAATGCATTATATATATTATAAGTACCTGGTTGAGTGATCGTAAATAATCCACCATTTATAACAACCTTAGAACTTTCTGGAGTAAGTTCTACGATTTCTTCTACTTTATATTTTAAATCTTCTCTCTTGAATCCACAGTTAGGACAATAATAACTTCCAAGATGATTGTATGTTATAAAGTTATAAGAATAAGGTTGTTTACAGAACTTACAGAACTTAGCATCTGCATTAATCTCTATATTCTTATTGTTATTTGGAGAAACTTCGAATCCATAATAAACTTTAGGATTCTTAACTTCAAGTCTTCCTAATAAAGATTCGTCTCCATTTAAAAGAAGAGTAGTACTTGGTACTTTTACAACTCCTTCTAATATTTTGTTTAAAGTAGTATAAACTTCTCCATATCTATCTAACTGATCTCTAAAAAGATTAGTTACAGTTATTATTTCAGGAGTTATGTACTCAGTTATGAATTTTAAGTTAGCTTCATCAACCTCTATTACTGCATATCTCTCTGTATTTGAAGAGAATTTGTAATTAGCTACAAATGTGCTAACTATTCCTGGATATAAATTTGCTCCAGTAGCATTAGTTATAACATCTAATCCATTACCTTTAAGGACATTATATATCATTGAAGTAGTAGTAGTCTTTCCATTAGTTCCAGTAACTAAAATAACTTTATAATTTTGAGAAACCACCTTTAAAATGTTTCTGTCAAATTTTAAAGCTACTTTACCTGGAAAGTTAGTTCCACCTTTAAAAACTTTCTTTGAAATAAATTGTGTCATTTTAGATAAGATTATGCTTATATAAGATTTAATAGCTATTTTAAACACCACCTTACAATTACTTTTTAGTCAATCTTCTTAAACTATTATAGTATAGCACAAAGTGTTTAATTTACCAATATATTAATTCCTTAATAAAAAGAAGGAATTTTATACTAGTAAGTAATTAAATGAATTTATTCTATACTTACTAGAAATTTTACAATGAAATATACCTTGAAATATTGTATTATATATAGGAAAGATATAATTAAATTGAATTAATTAATTAATTATACAAATGAATATAAATAAACTAGACTAGGGGGAATACTAATGTATCCAATAAGATTTGAAAATTTATATTATGATAAAGTTTGGGGCGGAAGAGATTTTGAACTTTTTAGAGACAATATGCCAGAAGGAATGGTAGGAGAAACTTGGGATGTCGCTTGTCATCCAAATGGAATGAGCATAGTTGAAAACGGTGAATATAAAGGTTTGAGATTAGATGAATTAATAGATAAATTAGGAAGCGACTTAGTAGGAACTGAAATATCAAAAGAGAAATTTCCTCTACTTGTAAAATTAATAAATGCAAAGGATAAATTATCAGTACAAGTTCATCCAAATGATGAATACGGTATGAGAGTTGAAGGAGAACTTGGAAAAACTGAAATTTGGTACGTTGTTGAAGCTTTTGAAGGAGCTAACTTAATAGTAGGAACAAAGGATTGTACTAAAGAGCAATTTGTTAAGGCTATAGAAACAGGTGAATTTGATCAATACTTAAACAAAGTGCCAGTTAAAAAAGGTGATACTTTCTTTGTAAGAAGTGGATTAGTTCATGCTATCTGCGAAGGTGTTATAATAGCTGAAATTCAACAAAACAGTGATACAACTTATAGAGTATATGATTATAATAGAGGAAGAGAAATTCACGTTGAAAAAGCTTTAGACTGTATTGATTTCTCATTAACAGGAGATAAGGCTAAAGGATTAAAAGTATCATATGATCAATATGACAAAACTTATCTTTCATTATGTGAATACTTCTCATTAGAGAAATATGATATACATGGAGTATGTGAAGAAGAAAGTGATAAAGAAAGATTCTTCATATTTACATGTGTTGAAGGAGAAGGTGTAATAACTTCAGAAGAAGGTGAGTTATCAATTAAAAAAGGTGATAGTATATTCATACCTGCATCATTAGGAAAATATACTTTAAAAGGAAACATGTCATTATTAAAGAGTTATGTTCCTAAAAAAGGTGCTGTTGAAGAAGAAATTCTTTCAATAGTAAAAGCTTAATATATATTATTTATTTAATTTAAAATATTTATGATAATGCCTCTTCATGAGAGCATTATCAATTAATAACTATAGAATTAAGGATTTATAATTAAATTAGAAAAGAGTATATCGAAACTGATTAAAAAATAATTAAGGGGTATGAACAATTTATTTGGAATATTAGATTCTAAATAAATAAAAATTTATACTTATTATCGAGAAAATTAGTTTTAGATATGCTCTTTTATTTATATACATGTAAAAGTGGACAAATTTAACTAATGAAATTATAATAAAAAAGTAAAACTTAAAATTATTAGAAAGCGAGTGTAGTTATGGGAATTGATTTTTTATTCATATTTAAGGCCTTAATAATCGCAGTTGTGGAAGGTCTTACAGAGTTTGTTCCGGTTTCATCAACGGGACATATGATTCTAGTTGGTGACCTTATTCACTTTAATACACAAGCAGGTGGATTCCCTGAAATGTATGAGGTTGTTATTCAGTTAGGTGCCATACTAGCGGTTGTAGTATTATATTGGAGAAAGATAAGTAGCTCAGTAGTTGAATTTTTCAACTATATATTTGCCTTTATATTATCTAAAACTTCAGGAGATAAAAGACAGTATGAAAGTATGCTTGCTAAATCAGAAACAGGATTTAGATTTGGTATAAATGTTATTATAGGAACAATACCAGCAGCTATTTTAGGACTTTTATTCCATGATGAAATAAAAGAATATTTATTTTCAACTAAAACTGTAGCCATAGGATTTATAGTAGGTGGTATATTACTTATAGTTATAGAAAATAATTTTAGAAGAAGAGCTAAAAGAAGTAAAATTGTAAAAGATATTGATAAAATGACATATAAGCAATCATTATTAGTTGGATGTTTTCAATGTTTATCTTTATGGCCTGGAATGTCAAGAAGTGCCTCAACAATCATGGGAGGTTGGATTTCTGGATTAAGCACAACAGTTGCTACTGAGTTCACATTCTTCTTAGCAATACCAGCTATGGTTGGAGCATCAGGATTAGATTTACTTAAGTTTGATTATTCTCAAATGAATGCAACAAACTGGATCGCATTAATCTTAGGATTTATAGTTGCATTTGTAGTTTCATTGGTTGTTATAGACAAGTTTATAAACTACTTAAAGAAAAAACCAATGAGAATTTTTGCTATATACAGAGTGTTTGCAGGTATAGTATTAGCTATATTAATATTTACTAATGTAATTAGTTAATTATAAAAGACAAGGAATTTAATTCCTTGTCTTTTTTATTTTTTATAACTAATAGTTTTACTAATATTTAAGTAAAAAAACTTAAATTTTCTTAATTTTTAAAACAATTTTACTTTTCATAAAAACGTTTATATGATATCATTTACTTAAAGGGTAATTGTAAAAAACTTACAAACTATGATATAAGATTGTTTAGAGGAGGATTTTATATGATGCAACCAATTAAAAAAATCGCTATACTAACAGGCGGAGGAGATTGTCCTGGATTAAATGCAGTAATAAGAGCAGTAACTAGGACTGCAATTTTACAGTATGGATATGAAGTTATAGGTTATAAATTTGGATATAGAGGTCTTTATAATAATGACTTTATCAAATTAGATCTTGATTCTGTTTCTGGAATACTTCATAGAGGAGGAACAATTCTTCATAGTTCAAATAAGGACAACCTATTTGATTATCAAGTTGAAGATGAGAATGGTGAGATAGTAAAAAAAGACGTTTCTGATGTAGGTGTTGCTAACTTAAAGAAAGAAGGTGTTGATGCTTTAGTTGTTATTGGAGGAGATGGAACATTAACTTCTGCGAGAGACTTCTCAAGAAAGGGAGTAAATGTTATAGGTGTTCCTAAAACAATAGATAATGACTTATTAGCTACAGATGTAACTTTTGGATTTAATACTGCAACAGAAATCGCTACAGAAGCTTTAGATAGACTTCATACTACAGCTGAGTCACATCATAGAATAATGCTTTTAGAAGTTATGGGAAGAAACGCTGGTTGGATTGCTTTAGAATCAGGAATAGCTGGTTCTGCTGACGTAATATTATTACCTGAAATACCTTATGATATAAACAAGATAGTTGAAAAAGTAAGAGAAAGAGAAGAAGCCGGAAAACAATTTACAATTATTGTGGTTGCAGAAGGAGCAAAACCTAAAGATGGAGAAATAGTTGTTTCTAAAATAGTTGATGATAGTCCAGACCCAATAAGATTAGGTGGAATAGCTAATAAGCTAGCTAATGATTTAGAAGGATTAATAAAGAATCATGAAGTTAGAAGTACTGTTCTTGGACATATACAAAGAGGGGGAAATACTTCTACTTATGATAGAATACTTTCTACTAGATATGGGGTTAAAGCTGTTGAACTTATCAATAGTAATTTATTTGGAAATATGGTTGCATTAAAGGGAAATAACATATCTTTTGAAAGCTTAGAAAATGTAATTGGATATACTAAGAATGTAGATCCAGAAGGAGAAATGGTAAAAGCAGCAAAAAGTATAGGAATTTCTTTCGCTGATTAATAATATAAAAACACTCGTCAAAACTATTGATGAGTGTTTTTCTTTCTAGTAAGTAAATTTTTACTTATATTAATATATAAAATTGATAATACTTTAAGAGGGTTAAAAGAAATATTTAAACGTTAACAAGAAAAAATTTACAATTAATACTTCAAAATTTTCTGAAAATATGATACACTTTAAACAAGGTAACATTAAAAGCAACATTAAAAGAAAGCTGGTGGGTATTTATGAAAGAAGTTCAAAAATATTTAGAGAGCAGAATCGGTTCGTATAGTTTTTTCTTTGAGGATTTAAAGAGTGGCTATACTTATGGTTATAATGAAAACGTTAAAATGGTTTCAGCAGGTTGTATGAAATTACCTATAGCTATAGCTCTTATAAAGGAAGTAGAGGAAGGAAAAATAGACTTTTTGGATAAAGTTAAAATAGAAAGTTCAGATAAGGTCTATGGAACTGGAATAATACACGAGTTTGGAGAAAGAGATTATACTGTATTTGAACTTATGGTAGCAATGCTTATACAAAGTGATAATACAGCGGCTAATAAAATAATTGATTTAGTTGGCATGAATAAAATAAACGAAATCATCAAAGAGTTAGGAATGAAAAATACTGAGCTTAATAGAAAGACTGCTGATGAAAGAAATTTCAAATCAGACATAGAAAATTATACTACAGCTTATGATTTAACCCTAGCTTGGAGAAAACTTAGTGAAGGTTCTTTCTTAAACAAAGAGAACTCTCAGATGCTTATAGATATACTTACACGACAACAGATTAAAAACAAACTAGCTTTATATATACCAGACAACCTTAAGTTTGATATATCAAGTAAAACAGGAGACAAGAAAGGGGTAGAGAATGATACAGCCTTAATTCATACTCAAAAAGGAAACTTTGCTTGCACAGTAATGTCAAGTGAAATCCCTAATTCAGTTTATGGAACTGTGACCCTTGCGAAGTCTGGAAAGATGATGTGGGATAATATCATGAACAATTGGCATTAAAATTAGCATTAAACCCTCTATTTATGAGGGTTTAATTTTTTATGAGGAGATAGATTAATGGATATAAGAGAAATAAATGAGAGAGCTTGGGATAATGAGGTTAAATTAGGGAATAAATGGACGAAAGAAATAAGTACAGAAGAGGTTAATCTTGCAAGACAAGGAGAAGTTAAGCTACATTTGACTCCTATAAAGTTTGTACCCAAAGAATGGGTTGGAAATGTTAGAAGTAAAAAAGTTCTATGTTTAGCATCAGGTGGTGGACAACAAGCTCCTATATTTTCTGCTTTAGGAGCTAATGTAACTGTTTTTGACAATAGCAAAAAACAACTTGAAAAGGATAGATTTGTTGCTAAAAGAGATAATTTAAATATTAATATAGAACAAGGTGATATGAGAGATTTATCAAGATTTGATGATGAATGTTTTGATATGATTTTTCATCCAATTTCAAATTGTTTTATAGACAATGTAGAAAAAGTTTGGAAGGAGTGTTTTAGAGTTTTAAAACACGGCGGAGTATTAATATCAGGTTTTGTTAATCCACTTGTATTTATTTTTGACCTTTACGAATGGGAGAAAAATAATAATTTATTTGTTTCAAAAAGCATACCATACTCAGATATTGAGCAACTTACTAAAGAAGAACTAGAAGAAAGAATTAAAAGTAAAGATACAATAGAGTTTGGGCATTCATTAGAAAGTCAAATTGGAGGACAAATAAAAGCTGGGTTTCTTATAGCAGGATTTTATGAAGATAAATTAGGAAATAGTTTATTAGACAAGTATATAGATACTTATATTGCTACTAAAGCAATTAAGTATTAAATATTTGTTATTTATAGGAGTTTCCATAGTTATCTCCTTTCAAGTGTATTCTCCTATTTACTAAATAAATTGCAACTTATTCATATTATCCTTTAAAATAAAATTTTAGGCTAAGTTAATAATCAATATATGAAATTAATTTATTTTCTTCTACTTTATTTGGGTTGCAGTATAATTAAATTGTATAAATCATTAAAAAATTTAATAGAAATAAATGCTAAAAAGTTTATTGACATAAAAATTTTAATATGATATCATAAGCACAATGAAAGCAGTCCAGTGAGGCTGATTAATGAATAACCTTTAAATTTGATCCAGAGAGGTCAATAAGGAAGTTATATAGTTGAATTATAATCTTATGAGATTTATTTTATACGCGAAAGTCTTCCTTATCTTAGGAAGACTTTTTTTAGAGTAAAATTATATAGCTTTTCTTCTTTAAATTAACACAGAGAGGTTAAAAAGGAGTGAATTTTTATGTTGAAAAACAAACATTTATTAGATCCATCAGATTTCACAATAGAGGAGTTTGATGAAATTTTCAAATTAGCACATCAAATAATGGCAAATCCAAGAGAATATCAAGACATATGCAAAGGTAGAATCCTAGCAACGCTTTTTTATGAGCCAAGCACTAGAACAAGATTATCTTTTGAAGCAGCAATGATTAGACTTGGTGGACAAGTTATAGGTTTCTCAGAACCAAACTCTTCATCAGTTGCTAAAGGAGAATCACTAAGGGATACTATTAAAACGGTAAATTGCTATGCAGATCTTATAGCAATGAGACACCCTTTAGAAGGTGCAGCGAAGGTTGCTTCAATGTATTCAGACATTCCAGTTATAAATGCAGGGGATGGAGGTCATCAACATCCAACTCAAACATTAACAGATCTTCTTACAATAAAAGAATATAAAGGAAATCTAGAAGGAAATACAATTGCATTATGTGGAGACTTAAAATTCGGTAGAACAGTGCATTCTCTTATAAAAGCACTTTCAAGATATAAGAACAACAAGTTCATCTTAATATCTCCAATAGAACTTAGAATACCCAATTATATTAGAGAGCAAATATTAGAAAAAAATAATATAGAATACAAAGAAATAACTAGCTTAGAGGAAGGCATTAAAGAAGCTGATATCTTATACATGACAAGAATACAAAGAGAAAGATTTGTAGATCAAAGTGAATATGAAAGATTAAAAGACGTATATGTATTAGATGAAGCAAAAATGAAGAGTGCCAAAGAAGATATGATGGTTCTTCACCCTCTTCCAAGAGTAAACGAAATAGCTTATGAAGTAGATGAAGATTCTAGAGCACTATACTTTAAACAAGCTAAATGCGGAATGTATGTAAGAATGGCATTAATGGCAAAACTTTTAGGGGAGGCTTAATAAGATGAAGAATAAAGAGGTACAAAATAAAAAATGTAAAAATACAAAATGCATAACTCAAGTAGAAAAATATGTTCCTCAAAGTTTCACTTTGATAAATGAAAAAAATAATACATATCATTGTGATTACTGCCATGCAGAAAACACTTTTTCAAAGTTTTAATTCGAGGAGGATATAATAAGATGGATTTGCTAATTAAAAATGTAAACTTAATAGATGAAAGTAACAACTTTTTTGGTGATATATATATAGAAAAAGGATTAATAAAAGAATTAGGAACTGAATTAAACAAAGAATGTAAAACAATAGATGGTAAAGGCTTAGTACTTATGCCAGGATTTATAGATACTCATGCACACTTTAGAGATCCAGGGTTTGAATATAAAGAGGATATTGAAAGTGGTTCTAAGGCAGCTGTAAGAGGAGGATACACAACAGTAACTCTAATGCCAAATACTAAACCAGTTTGTAGCTCAAATGAAGTTTTAGACTATGTAGTTAACAAAGGTAAAGAAGTGGGATTAGTAGACTTGTATCAAACAGTTTCTATAACTAAGAATTTATCAGGCGAGGAAATAGCTCACCTGGATGAATTCCAAGGAAACTCTAATGTTAAAGCAATAACAGATGATGGTAAAGGTGTATCTGACTCTAAAGTTATGATGGAGGCTATGAAAGTAGCTAAGGAAAATAACTGGGTAGTAATGTCTCATGCAGAAAGTCCAGAGTTTTCAAAAGTGGACATGCGTCTAGCTGAAAACATGATGACTTGGAGAGATATAACTCTAGCAAAGTTTGTAGGGTGTAAGTTACATATGTCTCATGTAAGCACCAAAGAAGCTATGAAATATATAATAGACGGAAAAAATGATGGGACTCAAGTTACTTGCGAAGTAACTCCTCATCACATAGCCTTAAATAATAAAGTTAATAATTACAGAGTTAACCCTCCTATAAGAGAAGAAGAGGATGTTAACTTCTTAATAAAAGCAATACAAATGAACTATGTTGATTGTATAGGAACAGATCATGCTCCACATTCAAAAGAAGATAAGGAAAAAGGAGCACCAGGAATGATTGGAATAGAACAAGCCTTTTCAATCTGCTATACGAAGTTAGTTAAGGAGAATTATATTAACTTAAATAAGCTAAGCCAATTAATGAGTGGAAATGCTGCTAAGTTATTAAACATAAATAAAGGAAAACTTCAACCTGGTTTTGCGGGAGATTTAGTTCTAATAGATCTAAATAAGAAAAGAGTATTTAAAGAAGAAGATATAGTATCTAGAAGTAAAAACACACCATTTAATGGAATGCAGTTTTACGGAGATGTAGTATTAACAATAAAAGATGGAAAAATAGTTTATAAAGGTGAGTTTTAGGAGGTATATATGATAGCTGATAAATTATTTGAAAAGGTAGAAAAAAATGGAGTGGTTTGTGTTGGGTTAGACACTAGCTTAGATTATATACCAGAAGAATTCAAAAGTAAGTTTTCAAATGAGGCTGATATGTTATTCGCTTTCAATAAGGAAATCATAGATGCAACATTAGATGTATCTGCATGTTTCAAAGTTCAAATAGCTTACTATGAAGCTCTTGGTCTTAAAGGATTAGAAGCTTACAAAAACACTTTAAGTTACTTAAGAGAAAAAGATGCTTTAATCATAGCTGATATAAAAAGAGGAGACATAGCAGCTACAGCGAAAATGTATGCAGAGGCTCACTTTGAAGGTGATTTTGAAAGTGACTTCATAACTTTAAACCCATACATGGGAATGGATAGTATAGAGCCATACTTACCTTATATAGAGAAAAATGAAAAAGGAGTTTTTGTACTAGTAAGAACTTCAAATAAGGGTGCTGAGGATATAGAATATCTAGAAGCTGGAAATGGAAAAAAAGTTTACGATGTAGTTGGAGAAAAGCTAAACACTTTAGGTAAAAACTACTTAGGAAAGCATGGGTACAGCTCAATAGGTGGAGTTGTAGGATGTACTCACCAAGAAGAGGCAAAAGAAATGAGAACAGAGTTAGATACAATGCCATTCTTAATACCAGGATATGGTGCACAAGGTGGAACAGCAGAGGATGTAGCAGCTTACCTTAACAATGGAAATGGTGGAGTTGTAAACTCTTCAAGAAAGATCTTATTAGCATACAAAGCTATGGAAGATTCTAAAAACTTTGCAGAGTGTGCTAGAAAAGAAGCAATTTCAATGAGAGACAGTATAAGAGAAGCAATTTTAAAATAGAGAAAACTTGGGAGGACAGATTATGGCTATGGAATATTTCAAAGGTAAAGTAAAAGAAAATATTGAATTAGTAGAAGGAATATACTCATTAATAATAGAGCATGAAGCTAAAGTAAATGCAGGACAGTTTTACATGATAAAAACTTCAAACACTTTCTTAGGCAGACCAATAAGTGTTTGTGAAGTAAATGGAAATGATGTACGTTTTGTGTATGCTACTGTTGGATCTGGAACAAATGAAATGAAAAAAATGATTCCTGGAGATGAAATAGAAATAATAGGTCCTTTAGGAAATGGCTTCGATGTAACTAAGGATTATGGAAGAGTTGCTTTAGTAAGTGGTGGTATAGGAACTGCTCCAATGTTAGAACTTGCAAAAATGCTTAAAAAGAATAATCCAGAAATAAAAATGGACTTCTATGGCGGTTTTAGAGATGACATATACCTAGTAGATGAAATAGGAGAATATGTAGGCGAAACTAAAATTTCAACAAATACAGGTAAACATGGACATAAAGGCTTTGTAACAGAAATTATTCCTCTTCAAGAGTATGATACAGTATTATGTTGCGGACCAGAGATTATGATGAAGAGAGTTGTTGAAATGTGTAAAGAAGCTGGAGTTAATGTATATGTTTCTATGGAAAAGCACATGGCTTGCGGAGTAGGAGCTTGTTTAGTATGTACATGTAAAACAAAATCAGGAAATAAGAGAACTTGTAAAGATGGTCCAGTATTCAATGGCTTAGAAGTAGAATTCTAATTTAGGAGGGGTTAAGTATGTTAAAAACAGTTATAAATGGAGTAGACTTTAAAAATCCTGTTATAGCAGCATCAGGTACTTTCGGATTTGGAGCTGAATACAATAACTTCTATGATGTGGGAGAGTTAGGAGGAATAAGTTCAAAAGGACTAACTCTTAATGGTAGAGAAGGTAATGAAGGAATAAGAATATATGAAACACCTCAAGGAATCATGAATTCAGTAGGACTTCAAAATCCAGGAATAGAAAAATTTATAGAAGTAGAACTTCCTAAAATGTTAGAACTAGATACAAACATAATAGCGAATGTAGGTGGAGCTACTATAGAAGATTATGAAAGAGCAGTTTCACTTTTAAATAAAGAAAAAGTAGACATGATAGAGTTGAACATATCTTGTCCTAATGTAAAGTCTGGAGGAATGGCTTTCGGAATACAATCAGATGTAGCTTATGAAGTAGTTTCTAAGGTTAGAAAAATATGTGATAAGCCTCTAATGGTAAAGTTATCACCAAATGCTGAGAACATATGTGATATGGCGTATAGATGTGCAGAGGCTGGAGCGGATTCAATATCACTAATAAACACATTAAAAGGAATGGCGATAGATATAAAAAATAGAAAGCCAGTATTCAATAATGTGTATGCAGGACTTTCAGGTCCAGCTATAAAACCAGTAGCACTTAGAATGGTTCATGAAGTTGCTAAAACTGTAGATATCCCAGTAATAGGACTAGGTGGAATTTCAACAGCAGAGGATGCAATAGAGTTTATGATGGCAGGAGCATCTGCTATACAAATAGGAACAATAAACTTTGTGAATCCTAAAGCAGGTGTAGAAATAATAAAAGGTTTAAAAGACTTCTGTAGAAGAGAAGGATTAAAGAATATAAATGAAATAGTAGGATGCATAAAATAATAAAGTAAATAAATTTAGATTTTATAATATAGAGTAATAATTAATTAAAAGATAAAAATTGTAATTTAAGATTAAATAGAAATTAAAATAAGAAAGTTTTGGAGGAGTTAAATATGAAAAATACAGACGTTATGGTTATAGATACATTAAAAGAGGTTGGAGCATTATTAGAAGGACATTTCTTATTATCATCAGGAAGACATTCAAATAGATACTGTCAATGTGCTCAATTATTAAAGCACCCAGATAAGGCTGAAAAAGTATTAAAAGTTGTTGCAGATCAACTTAAGGATATAGATTTCGACTTAGTTGTTGGACCAGCTATGGGAGGAGTTATAGTAGCTTACGAATTAGGAAGACAATTAGGTAAGCCAGCAATCTTCACTGAGAGAGTAGATGGAGAAATGACTCTTAGAAGAGGATTCACTATAGAAAAGGGACAAAAAGTAGTAATAACAGAGGATGTTGTAACTACAGGTAAGAGTTTTAAAGAAGCTGCAAAAGTAATTGAAGAACAAGGCGGAGAAGTTGTAGCAGTAGTTTGTATAGTAGATAGAACTCCAGGAAATGTAACAGACTTCCCAATGTATAGTTCAATAAAACTTGATATAGAAAGCTTTGAGGCAGAAAACTGCCCACTATGTAAAGAAGGTACACCTTACATTAAACCAGGTAGCAGAAACATAAAATAGTATAAAAACTTTAAATGAATTTATATATCAAATAAAAACTCCAGTACTTATTGTGCTGGAGTTTTTATATTTTACTAATTTGTTAAAATATTGTATTATAATTGGAATGTGTAAAAAATTAACTTATAATTTTAAATATACAATAAGTTCCAGTTTGATAGGGAGGAGATTAAATGATAACTACTTTATCAAAACATAGGAATAAGATTATAGGTTTAACTCTTTTTATAATTGCAATTATTATATTGGCTATGGTTCCCACAGATGATTTTCCATTTGATAAACCTAATCTTAAAATAACTTATGATAATGAAAAAGTTTCTACAATCGATGGAGAGTTTAATTGGTTTAATAAAGAGTTAGGTGGAAACAGTACTTTTGCAGAGCCTTTAGAAAATTTAAATAAGCCGATATATGCCAAAGGCGGAGAAACACTTCAAATAAAGTTTTCTAAAGAACCTGATTCTGTAGCTATCCAAGAAATATCCAATATTCCCTATACAGATTATGAATATTTAAATGGAGATTCAAAGAAGGAATATTCTTTTATATTACCTAAAGAAAAGAGAGAATATTACTTTCAAGTGAGAGGAGTTTGGGATGAAACTCATAATATAGCTGAGATATTTAAGGTTTGTATTGAATAATGTTAGATAGTTTATTCTTATTATTTTCATATTAAATGTAATTGTTGTTTTAAAGAAGTAATGATAATAATGCATAAAATATGAACAAGCGATAATTAAATTTGTCCATATTAATTGATCTGCTTATTTTTAGATTTTATAAAATTATATGAACTAAAGGGGAGAAAATTTATGAAAAAAGAAGAGAGTTTAAAATTTGAAAGTGAAGAGGAAAGAGTATCAGCCTTATATGATATATTTAATGAAAGTACTAGGCTTTCATCAAAGGCTACTCAGGTTGAGTTTTTGACAACAGTAAGAAACATTGAGAAGTTTCTTGAACCAGGAATGAAGATTCTTGATTTAGGGGCTGGTACTGGAGAATATAGTCTATATTTTGCTAAAAAAGGTTTTCAGGTAACAGCTATTGAATTAGTTGAAAAACATGTTAAAGAAATCAAAGAAAAATGTGAGAAGGATATGAAATTAAGCATTTTTCAAGGTAATGCATTAAACATATCTAGTATTAAAGATGATAGTTATGATATTGTACTATGTTTTGGGCCTCTATATCATTTAAGTAAAATTGAAGATAGAATGAAATGTATAGAACAAGTAAAAAGAGTTTGTAAAGAGAATGGAAAAATGTTTTTTGCCTTTATATCTAATGATATGGTAATAACTACAGAAACTATGTGTTATAATCCAAACTTTTTAAAAGGAGATGCTTATGATCATGAAACATTTAAGATAGCTGATTTTCCTTTTGTATTTCATACTGTTGATCAATGTAGAAAATTATTAAATGACTCTGATCTTAAAATAACATCAGAAATTGCTGCAGATGGTTTAAGTGAACTTTTAGCAGATAAGATAAATGTCATGGATGAAAAGGACTATAATTTATGGTTAAATTATCATTATTATTGCTCAGAAAAGCCAGAATTTTTAGGGTGTAGTAATCATCTATTATTTATAGCTGAAAAATAATATTATTTTTAATTAAAGAGGTTTTATGGATTTAGAAAAAGTAATTTTAAAAAATGATTCAATTAACGATATAAAAAGTATTGCTTCATTATATGAAAGTGCAGGATGGTTTGATTATACTGAAGATTTAAATAAATTAGAAATGGCATTTAAAAACTCATTAAAAATAATTTCAGCATGGCATGGTGAAAAGTTAGTTGGACTTATTAGAGTTATTGGTGATGGAGTAACTATAATATATATACAAGATATAATAGTGCTTCCTGAATATCAGGGAAATGGTATTGGTAGAGGATTGATTAAGTCTACATTAGATGAATATAAAAATGTCAGACAAAAGATATTAATAAGTGATAATAAAGAAACTTCAGTTGAACTTTATGAAAATTTGGGGTTTAAATCAATTGATAATTATAATGGAGTAGCTTTTGTAAATTATATAGAATAAATTTAAAATAAAAAAACCTCAGAAATAAATACTGAGGTTTTTTATTTTACTATTATAAATCTTTTCTAAAGAATACTTCTCCAACTCCATCTTCATTTATTGAAGCTATAAATCCACATTCTTTAAATCCTCTTCTCATATGCCATTTTTGAGCCTTTGTAGCATCCACCATTGAGGAACTTAATAAGAATTCTGAATCCTTTTCCTCTTTTAAATACTTTTCTAGAAAGCTTAGAAGGCTTGATCCAATCCCTGAAGCTCTAAGACCATCTTTAACTACCACATAGCTTATAAAAGGCATATGAGTCCAAATATATTCTATTTTTAGACATCCCACTATCTTTCCTTCTAATTCGGCTACTATAACTTCATTCATTTCTATTTTATTAGAAATTATACTTTTATCTTTATGTAAATCAAAGTTTATAGCTGCTTTCAAATCATTTTTATTAGCAAATCTAACTAACACATCCATTGGATTTTCTCATCTCCCCATATTTCATTCTTAAATATATTATATGCATAATATATTTAAAAAATTTAAATGCTTTAATAAGAAGTATATTATAATAACTATGAATTAATTATTATTTTCAATTAAGTAATGATTTATTTTAATTTTTTTATTACAATATAAGTAATAGATATGAATTTACCGCCTAGGAGGAAATAAAAAATGAAATTAATATCATGGAATGTTAACGGCTTAAGAGCTTGTGTTAAAAAAGGTTTTTTAGATTATTTTAAATCTGAAGATGCCGATATATTTTGTTTACAAGAAACTAAACTTCAAGAAGGACAAATAGATCTTGATTTAGACGGATACTATCAATATTGGAATTATGCTGAGAAAAAGGGGTACTCTGGTACAGCAATATTTACTAAAAAAGAACCTTTAAATGTTTATTACGGAATAAATATAGAACATCATGACAAAGAAGGAAGAGTTATAACTTTAGAGTTTGAAGATTTTTATATGATAACTGTATATACTCCTAACTCACAAAGTGAACTTGCTAGATTAGATTATAGAATGCAATGGGAAGATGATTTTAGAAACTATCTTTTAGATCTTTCTTCTAAAAAAGGTGTAGTTGTATGTGGTGATTTAAATGTTGCTCACAAAGAAATAGATTTAAAAAATCCTAAGACAAATAGAAAAAATGCTGGTTTTACAGATGAAGAAAGAGATAAATTCTCCACATTATTATCAAGTGGATTTATAGATACTTTTCGCTACTTCAATCCAGATGTAGAAGGAATTTATTCTTGGTGGTCATATAGATTCAATGCAAGAAAGAATAATGCTGGATGGAGAATTGATTATTTCCTAGCTTCAAAGAATTTAGAGTCAAGAATAAAAGATGCTTCTATAGACACAGAAATATTAGGCTCAGATCACTGTCCTGTTAAATTAATAATGGATTAATACTTAAAATAATAAAAACGTGCAAACACAGTGTAAGTTGTTTGTACGTTTTTATTATCAAGTAATAATTTTAATAAATTTTAGCTAAAAGCTTTTTTTTCTTGTTTATATAATACTTTTGAAAGTGGTAATGCTATAACTATACCTACACCAGCCTGCATTATATTACCTATTATATCTTTTGCTGAATAAGCTAAAGCTCCTATAAAAGTATTAGAACTTCCTGTGAATAGTAATGCTATGATTGCTCCAGCGAAGAAATATGCTACTACCATAAAAACTCCTGAAATTAAGAAAGGAATTAAATAACTCTTTCTATGATTAGCTTCTAGAAGATATCCTGCTATATATGCCATTAAAGCTTTTATTATAAAAGTAAATGGTGCCCAAATTATATATCCACCATATAAGTCTACAAGAGCCATACCAATACCGCTTGCTATAGCACCTCTTTTCTTACCTAATAATGCTGCAGATAAAAGAACCATACAATCACCTAGTTGAACATATCCGCCAATAGTAGGTATTCTTATTAAGCTCGCTGCTATAAATATTATTGCAATCATTAACGCTGTAAAAACTGTCTTATGAAACCTCTTATCAGTATTAATATTCATCTTTTTAACCTCCCGAATAAAAAATATAGTTATATATTAAAATATTATTAATACATTATCAAATGTATGGGTACAATTATATTTTATATATTTCCTTTAAAATTTATTTATTTATGATATACTGTTAAATAATACATAAATGGAAAGCATACAGAAGAGGAGTGAAAAATATGAAAAAGAGAAACATAGCAGCATTTTTTGATATTGATGGAACAATATATAGAGAAGGACTAATAACAGAAGTATTTAAAAAAATAATAAAATATGAATTAGTTGATGAAACTAAATGGTATAAAGATGTACGTCCTGCTTTTATAAAATGGGATAAAAGACAAGGTGATTATGATGAATACTTACTTAAAATGGTTGATATATATACTGAAGCGATAAAAGGTATAAGCAATCATCATATAGAATACATAGCTAAAAAAGTAATAGAGCAAAAAGGGGATAGAGTATATACATTTACTAGAGAAAGAATTAAATGGCATAAAGAACAAGGACATATAGTAATAGCTATTTCTGGTTCACCTTATGAACTTGTAAAAGAGATGTCAGAAAAATATAATATGAATGATTTCAAAGGTACTATATACAAACTTGATGACAATAATACATATAATGGTGACATAATACCTATGTGGGATTCAGAAAGTAAAGAAAAAGCTATTTTAGAATTAAAAGAAAAATATAATATAGATTTAGAAAATAGCTATGCTTATGGAGATACTTCAGGTGACTTTACTATGTTTAAAAGTGTTGGAATACCATATGCAATTAATCCAACAAGAGAACTTTTAACTAAGGTACTTGAATGTGACGAAATCAAAGAAAAAATTAAAGTTATTGTCGAAAGAAAAGATGTTACTTATGACTTAGATATAAATAATTTAAAACTATTATAAATAAAAAAAAGGAATACTCTAAGAGTATTCCTTTTTTTATTATATCATTCGTAATTATGCTTTAAAATACGGGGTTTATATTTTGTTAAGTTATTAAAATATACGCATTATAGCGAATAAAAACATTTAAATTAAAATAATTATCCATATAAATAAAAAGACAATTTTCGATCTTATATATAACAATCGAATATATATAGATAGGTTAAAAACTAAAAAAACAATTAAAGCAATTACAATATAAAGATTATTAAATAATATTGAAAACTTTATTTAAACTTATATTAAAATAGCACAATAATATATAATAATTTGCTATAATATGTATATAAAAAGCGAAATGTGTAAAAGGGGAGACTTATATGGGTAACATTAAATTTTGTTCTATCCTTATAAAGGATGATTTTAATAATATTTTAATTTCAAAAAGAAAAGGTAAAAAAGCTGATGCACACTTATGGTATCTTTTTGACAGAAAAATAAAAGGTAGAGAAACTCCAGAAAAATGTGCAAATAGGGCTATAAAAGAAGATTTAAAAACTATAGTTTTCGATTTAAAAGAATTATGTGATTTTAATATTAATGAAGAGGAAAGTTTAAGAGTATTTACAGGATCTTTAAAAGAAAAGGTTACTTGTGGTGCAAACATAACTGAATACAAATGGATAAATAAAGATGAATTAAGTAACTATACTTTTGCAGATGGAGAATTAGAAAAGATAAACGCTTTTTTTGAGACTATATAAAACATGCCAATATTGGCATGTTTTTCTTTTATTGTTATAATAAAATTGTGAGGTGATTATTATGACATTATTAAGAAAGAAAATTTTAGGAGAAGATTTTCATGTTACTATAAAACCGATATATAATAGAGAAGATGCATTAGCTTTTACTTTTTCACCTGATCAGAAGAAGGTTGAAATTGGAGAAGAAATTAAAATAACGGTAACACATCCTACAGAAAGATATGATGCTTTCTGTGATGAATTAGTAGAACTTATAGCTAGATATCAAGAAATATAAAAAAACAGTCCATATGGACTGTTTTTTTTATTATTTTTCAGCAGTTTTTCCTATGAATTTATGTACAATTTTTTCACATGGTGGCATAAAGAATTGTATAGCCGGACCTGTGAAAAGAACTGCTATTATTGTACCAACACCAACAACACCAGCTAATAAATAACCAACTACTAAGAAGCTTAAATCTAAGCCGATACGTATCCAACGGTATTGGAAATTAGTTTTATCTCTTATTATAAGAGGAACTAAATCGTTTGGTGCAACTCCTAATTCAGTACTAACTAAGAATGAGAATCCTATAGCTATTATTATACAGCTTAAAGCTACAATCACACATTTTACAGGTAAGTTAAAACTACTAAGTGAAGTATCTAATCCAGCCTTTTGTAATAATCCCATAATAGCATCTATAGTAGGTCCTACTACTAAAACAAGTACAAAAGTTCCAAGTTTAAGTTGTTTTCTATCTACAATAAAGATTCCAATAACTAAAGTAACAAGTATTATCATGTTAGCTGTTCCAGTTGAAACACTTAAAGCTTTTGAAAGTCCTTGAGTAAATACAGTGAAAGGATCTGATCCTGCACCACTTAATAAAAATATTACAACACCTAATTGTATGATTGCCATTCCTAATAAGAAAAATATAAGTTTAGGAATAAATTTTTCTTTTTTCATTTTTAATACACTCCTTGTTTTTGAGTTTTGTGAATCGTATTATTGAATGTGAATTTAATATTTAATGTGCATTTAAAAACTTAAAAGAATACCAAACAAAATGATTATACAAGTTGTTCATCAATATGTCAAATATATTTAATAAACACATAAAATCTTTTACAATTTAATGTGAAAATAGGATAATAAAACTATATTATTGGTATAAATAAGAAAAATTGAAAAGTACGTATTTTTATCTTATAATTATTACGTTAGATATAGAGAGGTGAAAAACATGAAGGATAATAAGACTAAAGAACATATTGCTAGAATAGCAAAAGCTTCAACATATTTTATTTTTAAGAATGGACCTGTAAGTAAGCTTCATAAGGAAAATAAAATTTCTGATGAAGAAATGAAGAGTATGCAAGAGTATATGCAAAACCACTTAGCATATCTTTATGAGGTTTTACTTGAGGAAGGTAACATAAAGAAATATGAGCTTATAATGAATACTATGAATCAATTCTATGTAAATGATGATACTGAAGTAGTATTAGCTGATGAGGGATTTGATGCTTTATATGATCAGTTATTCCCAAAAAGCAATAATATAATTATTAAATAAAAAATGACTATGAGAAATTCTCATAGTCATTTTTTTTAATTACAGCTAGCCTCTGGAAGAAAGTCTTTTTCAACCTCTTCAATTTTAAGATTAGAGTTTTTAGTTCTTTTTAATATCGATTCTACTATTATGGCTATAGCTCCATCACCAGTTACGTTTGTTGCTGTACCAAAGCTATCTTGTGCGGCGTGTAATGCTATCATTAATGATTTTTCCACATTACCAAATCCAAGCATACTTTCAAGTAAACCTAGAGAAGCCATAACGCCACCACCAGGTACTCCCGGTGCTGCTACCATAGTCACTCCTAACATAACTATGAAAGGTAACATAAGTGATAATGTTGGAACTTGTCCTTTCATATACATTACAGCCATAGAAGCAAGTACTAAAGTTATAGTATCACCAGCTAAGTTTATTGTAGCGCATAAAGGTATAACAAAGTCTGAAACATCTTCATCAACACCATTTTCTTTAGTGCAGTTTAAAGTGACTGGAATTGTAGCTGCTGATGATTGAGTACCTAAAGCTGTCATATATGCAGGAACCATATTTTTTAATAATTTAAATGGATTTTGTTTCTTTATAGTTCCAGCTAAAATATATTGAACTAATAAATAAGCTCCTTGTATTGAGAAAAGAACGACGTAAACAAGTCCAAAGGATTTTAAAGTAGTAAATATCTCACCATTATAACTTAATTTAGCAAATATTGAAAGAATATATACTGGAACTAACGGTATTAAAAGATTTTTTATTGTTAATGAAACAACATGATTAAACTCTTCAGATACTTTTAACAAGTAACTATTTTTTATTCTTGATATTCCTATACCTAGTAGGAATGCAAAAGCTAAAGCAGACATAACACTAAACATTGGAGGTATGTCAATTGTGAAGTACGGTTCAACATTTACAGAACTAGTGCTCAAAGAAGCACTTACTATAAATTTAGGAAGTAATGAACGTCCTATAAAGAATGTTATTATACCTATTAAAAATGTTGATGCATATGCGATTAAAGTTGTTACTAAAAGTCCTTTCCCTGATTTATTTCCTAAAGATGCAATTCCAGGTACTATAAATCCAACTATTACAAGTGGTATTAAAAAACTAAGTAAGTTTCCAAATAGTCCATTGAAGGTCATTAACGCCCTAACGGGTATATCAAAATTTATATAGGAACAACCTAGCCCAATCAGTATTCCTAAAATAATTGCAAAAAATATTCTTTTTATTAAAGATAAATTTTTCATAATAGCCCCCTTCTTGTATTTTTATTGAATACACATGTTTTTAATATGAGTACATATTACTATAATTAATATTTAAAGTCAAGGTTAACTATTAATTTTACTTATAAAATATATTGTTTTTATAAGTGTAATTTTAAAATTGGATTTAATTGTTACGAAAAAATAATTGACAATTTATGAATTTAACATCATAATTATTAATAGAAAGTGAATAACTGAGATAGAGGCGCGATGATTAATAGTATCTTTGCAGAGGTAAGCACTGTGAAGCAAAGTGAAAGGATGAATCGCCGAAACCATTAGAAGAGGCTTTAATTCTATTAGGTTGGGGTTACATATAATATATGTAACACTGTCACAATTAATTTTGTGGTGTGCTATCATGAAAGAAGAGTATTGTATAAGACTTTACAAACCCTTAAGCATGAAACCACGCTTAAGGGTTTCTTTTGTTAGCGAAACTTAGTTATCACTTATGGCTTAATTATTAAAACCATAAGGAGGACTAAAAATGAGTCAGGAACAAAATACTAATCTAAAAAGAGGGTTGAAATCAAGACACCTTAGTATGATTGCTATGGGAGGAGCCATAGGTACAGGTATTTTCTTAGCAATGGGAGATACTTTACATCAAGCAGGCGTTGGAGGAGCCTTTGTGGCTTATGGAGTAATAGGAATAATGGTTTATTTCTTATGTACAAGCTTAGGTGAAATGGCAACATATATGCCAGAGACAGGTTCTTTTGGAACTTATGCAACAAAATTTGTAGATCCAGCCTTTGGATTTGCCTTAGGTTGGAACTATTGGTATAACTGGGCTATAACAATAGCAGCAGAAATGGTTGCAGGTTCTTTATTAATGAAATTCTGGTTTCCAAATGTTCCAGCTATAGTATGGAGTGCTTTATTCTTAGTAATTATATTAGGTCTTAATTTATTATCTGCTAAAGCTTATGGAGAATCAGAATTCTGGTTTGCAACAGTAAAAGTAGCTACTGTTATTATTTTCTTAATAGTAGGTGTGCTTATGATATTTGGAATAATTGGTGGAGAAAAAGTAGGTTTTAAAAACTTCTACGCTAATGGAGGTCCATTTATTGGAGGGACGAAATCTATATTTATGATTTTCTTAATAGCTGGTTTCTCATTCCAAGGAACTGAGTTGGTAGGGGTTGCTGCTGGAGAAAGTGAAAACCCTGAAAAGAATGTACCTAAAGCTGTTAACACAATCTTTTGGAGAATATTATTATTTTACTTAGGAACAATCTTAGTAATCGGAGCTTTAGTACCTAATGCTCAAGCAGGAGTAGAAACAAGTGCTTTCACAGTAGTATTTGAAAAAATTGGACTAGCTGGCGCAGCATCAGTTATGAATGCGATAATACTTACATCAGTTTTATCAGCTGGTAACTCTGGAATGTATGCATCAAGTAGAATGCTTTATGCTATGGCTAAGAATGGAATGGCACCAAAAATATTTGGAAAAACAAATTCTAGAGGGGTACCGGTTAATGCAATCATAGTAACAACAATAATTGCTAGTTTATGTTTTTTAACAGGCATTTATGCTGAGAATACTGTATATGTATGGCTTGTAGCAGCATCTGGTTTATCAGGATTTATAGCATGGCTTGGTATTGCAATATGTCACTATAGATTTAGAAGAGCTTATGTGGCACAAGGGAAAGATATGAGTAAATTAGTTTATAAAGCTAAATTATTCCCACTTGGACCTATAATTGCTTTAATATTATGTGGCATAATTGTTTTAGGGCAAGGGTATGCTTATTTAGATGTTAGAAATGGAATAGACTGGGGTGGATTAATTTCATCATACATAGGAATTCCTTTATTCTTAGCTTTATTATTTTATTACAAATTTAAACATCATACTAAATTAATAAAATTAGAAGATGTTGATTTAAGTAGAGATAATTTTTAATAATATACACTTTCAAAAAAGGAGTCTATTCAAATAGGCTCTTTTTTATTAGCTTTTATTTAATATGTAGAGTAGAGAAGTAGAACGTTTTAGATAATAAAGAGATAGAACTTTAATTAATTAAAATCCTATCTCTTTTGTTTATTATTTTTTATATTAATAAATTTGCTTAATTACATAGTTCTGATCAGTTAGAGCCTTTTTAATTTCCTCAATGTGAGAATGTCCATTAGTTTCTAATGTTATTTCTATAACCATATTTTTTAGAGCATCTATTGCTTTAAAATGATCATGTTCAAGTTTTACTATATTAGCATTTACATCAGCAAGAATTTTTGCGATTTTTAAAATTTGTCCTGGTTTATGAGGAACTTCTAAACTGAATCCAAAAAGTCTACCTTTAGCTACTAAGGCACTATTTATTAATGAAGTTATGGTAACCATGTCTATATTACCACCACTTATTATTGATACTACATTCTTATCTTTAAATTTCAACTTAGAAGAGGCTGCTAATGAAACAGCACCAGAAGCTTCTGCTAAAAGTTTGTGCTTTTCACTTAAGGTAAAGAAAGCTTCAACTATTTCATGGTCTGAAACGGTTATTATATCATCTACATATTCTTTTATAAAATTAAAAGTCAAATCACCAGGTCTCTTTACAGCAATACCATCTGCAATTGTATCTACAGATTCTAAATTGACTATTTTGCCGGATTTAAAACTTTGTTCCATGGCATTAGCGCCTTTAGCTTGAACTCCTATTATTTTCACATTAGGGTTTAATTCTTTAGCTGCTAAAGTAACTCCACTTATAAGACCACCACCGCCTATTGGACAAAGAATAACATCTACATCTTTTAAATCTTCAAAGATTTCTAAAGCAACAGTACCTTGACCAAATATTATATCTATATCATTAAATGGATGTATAAATAAAGCACCTTGTTCTTGTTCTATTCTTTTAGCTTCATTAAAAGCATCATCATATACATATCCTGATAAAACAACATTTCCTCCTAAATCCTTTGTAGATTGAATTTTTAATAGAGGAGTTGTTTTAGGCATTACTATAGTTGATTTCACATTAGCTTGAGAGGCAGCAAAAGCTACACCTTGAGCATGATTCCCAGCAGAAGAACATACAACACCTCTTGCTTTTTCTTCCTCTGATAAGGCTCTTATCTTATTTAATGCACCTCTAATTTTATAAGCTCCTGTTAATTGTAAGTTTTCACATTTCATATATACTTGATTTCCAGATTTCTTTGAAAATACCTTACTATATATTAAGGGTGTTTTTATAACTACATCTTCTATATTCTTTTTTGCTTCAATAATTTTTTCTAAATACAAAATAATCACCTCTCATTTATGTAAACCTTTTATACAATAATTATAACAAAGAAAAATATTTTTTTACATAGAATATTTTTTGAAAATACATGCAAAATAATAGTAAAGGAAGGTGATAATTTATGTCAGATTCTATAGTTAAAGTAAAAAAGGATAGTAATGGAGAAATTACAGATTACGTTTTAAGTAGTGGAAAAACTGTCTCTAAAGCTGAGGGTGTAAGACTTGCAGAAGAGGGAATGATTGATGGTGTTATAATTTCTCATTCTAAAAAAGGTGAAGCTTATTTAAGAAGTATTCCTGATGGAAAAGAAAACAATAACTTAGATGAATTATCATGATTAAATCTTTATAGTATAAGTATTAAAAGGAAGCTAACAAAAATATACTTAGCTTCCTTTTGTTTTTATCTAATATCTAAAAACGATATTAGAATAGTGAGAAATTTGAATATATATTTGATGAGAAATTTGAATATATATTTGAAATGTAATAAATATTTTGTTTTTTTTATTTTACTATGTATATTATTTTGAAGAATGGTCATAATTAAAATATCTTGTTTTTATTATTGTGTAATACAAATATATGTATTACTAATTGTAATACATATATGATAAATGCATAACGTTTCGTTTCAAAAAAAAGTTATGCCAAAAATTAAAAAAAACGCAAACTAAGTTCAAACACAACTAAAAATCCGCTTTTAAAGTTGTTTTTAAATACAAATACAATTTCCTCGAATACAAACAATTCATAACTTCGCTAAATATACATTTAGCGAAGTTATTGTGTTTTTTAGAGAAATATGCTACAATATAGTTATATCAATGCTTTGAAAGGATTTTAGACTATGAATAATGAAGCAAATCAATTCGAAAACTTCCAATATACAAAAGAAGTAAAAGAATTACTTAATATTAATTTAAGCAATGATGATTTAACTAACCTAGATCATATATATAACTATTATGACTCTCAAAATATTCAGCGTGATTATGAAGAACTAATTGAAGATTTATATATTTTAATCTTTAAAAGAAATCTTAGTAATACACAACTAGCAGATATATATAAAGTAAATCAAAGAATTATAAAAAGATGGATAAAAGAACTTGGAATGGACAAGCTTGTAGAGGTTGAAAAAAGTATCGATTCTGTTGAAAAAATAAATTTTAAAAATGATTCAAATGATGAATTGCTCAAAAACAAAAAACTAAAATTTGATTTTTTAGAGAAATCGAAGCATCCAAAACGAGTTATTGAGTTCCTAAATTACTTAGAAAACGTAAAAGGTAAATCTTTGAATACAATAAAAGGATACTCAGTTGATTTAGGGTTATTTTTTAAATTTTTAAAAGTATATAAAGGTTTAGAAAATAATATTGAATTAGAAAAAATCGAGGAAGTTGAAATTTCTGAGTTAGGTGATAATTTTATAAAAGATATAACCTTATCTGATATATATGCATTTTTGGCTTTTCTAGAAAAAGTAAGAAATAACAGTGCTTATGCAAGAGCAAGAAAAGTTGCTACATTAAAATCTTTCTTCAAGTTTTTAAATTCAAAAATAAAGATAATAGATGAAAATCCAACTATAGAATTGGAATCGCCAAAAATAAATAAAAGACACCCTGTTTATTTAACTTTAGATCAAAGCATAACTGTGTTGAATTCAATGGATCAAACAAATAAAAACTATTATAGAGATTACTGCATACTTACTTTATTCTTGAATTGCGGAATGAGATTATCAGAACTTTGCAATATTCAAATAGAAAAAATCAAGGGTGATACTTTAACTATTATAGGAAAAGGAAATAAAGAAAGAACTGTATATTTAAATGAGGCTTCTATTTCCGCTATAGATAGTTATTTAAAAAATAGAAATGATTCAAAAGCCACAGAAGAAGCTAAAAAATATCTATTTTTATCAAGCAAATATAGACCTATAAATAAAAGAAGTGTTGAAATGCTGGTTAAAAAACATATAGAAAA
Organism: Clostridium perfringens; assembly: GCA_034421775.1. Classification (GTDB taxonomy): domain Bacteria; phylum Bacillota; class Clostridia; order Clostridiales; family Clostridiaceae; genus Sarcina; species Sarcina perfringens_B. The sequence goes on from WNVL01000006.1 coordinate 29,306, forward strand.
TGCAGGATTTAAAGACCAAAAATATACCCCTCATAAACTTAGACATACAGCAGCTACTTTAATGTATAAATACGGAAATGTAGATATAAGAAGTTTGCAAAACATATTAGGACACGAAAATATATCTACTACTCAAATTTATACCCATGTAGATGATGAAACTCTGAGAAAAGCTGTCAACACCAACCCTTTAGCTAATATTAAATAGCTTAAATTTGGTTATATTTTTTGCATCTAAAAACTTAAAATTATAAAGGAAATACGGGTATAGAACATATGTTCTATACCCGTATTTTTAGCATTTTTATCTATAAAACTACTCTTTTATTTTTAGTTTTCTAACACCTGGGAATACTTCTTCTGTCATCTCTTCCATTGTTAAATCATCATTTAAATCTATATCTTCAAGGTATTCTATATGATCAAAAGCATCTTCATACTCGTCTTGTCTAGCTAAATACTCTTCCCAAGTTTCTGTTGTAAGTTCTTCTTCAACATCATCTTCTACTTCTTTATTTTCTTCTTCAGCAAGCTTTTTTAAAGCTTCTTCTATCTTTTTATTCTCTTCAACTTCTTTTGCTATATCAGCTATTTTTATAGCTTTTGTATCTACCCCTTGCATCTCTAAACAATCGCCACAATTGTCGCAAATCTTCCCGTTATATACATCACAATAGTCATCGTTGTTAAACACTTTTTTATCCATAAAGTCACCTCTTACTTTAAAAATCATCTTTTCATTATAACAAATAAGTTGACTTTTATCAAATAAAACTCATTTTTATACTTAAAAAACATCTCTAATTCTCTTATTTTTTTCTAGAAAACTAAATTTTATTTTTCTTTTTATAAATATTTTATAATTTTATAGATATGAGAACATAAGTTTGCTATGTTCCTATTCATATGATATAATATTACCAAAGAATCGTGAGGTGCAATTACTATGATAGTTAAGGAAAGTTCAGATAAACAAACTCAAATATATAATTTTTTAGTTGAATTTACAAAATCAAAGGGGTATCCACCTTCAGTTAGGGAGATATGTCAAGCTGTTAGCTTGAAATCAACTTCAACTGTTCATGGACATTTAAAAAGATTAGAGAAAAAAGGATTGATATACAGAGATCCAACTAAGCCAAGAGCTTTAGAAATAGTGGAATTATCCACCGAAGAAAAAGAGCTTATAGACATTCCTATTATAGGAAAAGTTACTGCTGGTATGCCTATTTTAGCTACAGAAAATATAGAGGATATGTTTCAAATTCCTATAAACTACGTTAAGCATAATAATGACTTGTTTATTTTAAAAGTTACTGGAGACAGTATGATAGAATCAGGAATATTAGATGGCGATTTAGCAATAATAGAACAAAAAAACGTAGCTTCAAACGGTGATATTGTAGTAGCTTTAATAGAGAATGAAGCTACTATAAAAAGATTCTTTAAAGAAGATGGATTTGTAAGACTTCAACCAGAAAACAAAAATTATGAACCTATAATAGTTCCAAACTGTTCTATTTTAGGTAAATTAGTAGGTATATATAGAGCATATTAACAAAAAAGAAAGCATCATTTGGTGCTTTCTTTTTTGTTTTATTTTATTATTTTAGGAATTTAATTTGCTTTCTAAAACTTCCTTTTCATGTTTTAAAGCTTTTATATCTAATTCCAAGCTTTTCTTTTCTAATTCTAATTTATTATCAAACGCTTCTCTAAGCTTCTCAGACTCTCTTTTTACCATTTTAGAGTATTTATCCTCCAATAGCTCTAACTCTTTCTTATGGTCATTTCTCATGGCTTCTATAAGCTTTCTATAGGATTCCACCTCTTCTTTATAAGAGTTTTCTTTTTCTACATAGAAATTTATTCTTTCTTTTAAGGAGTCTTTTTCTAATTCTAAAGCTTTTGTGTGAGATTCCTGTTCTTTTATAGAGCCTCTCTCCTCTTCCAACTTTCTTTTTAGCTTTTCATTTTCCTCTTTTAAGGATTCTAAAGGCTTTAGAGAGGCTATTTCCTCCTTGTTTTTTTCTATTAAATCATAATTTCTAGATACTAATTGTGATAAAGTACTCTTGTCTTTTTCTAATGTTTTAATAGTTTCTTTAAGTTCATCAACTTCTCTCGTTTTAGCTTTATTTTCTTCTTTTAAAGATTTATCTCTTTCTATAAACTCTTCTTCTCTTCTTTGTAATCTCTCTATAGTCACATCTTTTATAGAAAGTTTCTTTACAAACTCATCTTCTGCCCTTTTACCTGCATCCTCACTCATTTGTAAAGATGTTAAAAACAATTGATTTATCTTATTTAGATAATCCTGAAAAGATTCTATTTCTAACTTTCTTTCTATCAGCGTTGATTTAGAGTTTTCTAATTCATATAAAGCTATTAAAGCATCTAAACACTGTCCTTGGTTTCCAAACTCATCAGATGCTATTTTTTTAAATTTATCGAAAGTTTCTTCAGTAACTCTGAAGCTTTTTACTTTTAATTCTTTGTTTCTACTCTCCTCCAAACTCATATCCACCTTTCTTTTGTAATACATTATGTAAATAACGATACGTATTACGTAATATTTTATATTCTAATTATACATTATTAAAGAAATTTATTCCATTAAAAAACGCTTTAAGTTATAAAAACGTAAAGCGTTTAAAGTAAAGTTTCAATTTTTCATATTTAATAACTAAATTAGCATATTATTTGAAAATGTTATTTAAAGCTATTAATACACCGATTTTAGCATGATCAAAAGTTAATCCACCTTGTAAATAAGCTATATAAGGCTCTCTTATAGGTGCATCTGCTGAAAGTTCAATTGATGAACCTTGGATAAATGCTCCTGCTGCCATAATAACTTCATCTGCATATCCTGGCATAGCCCATGGTTCACATTCAACGAAAGAATCTATTGGTGATGCATATTGAACACCCTTACAGAATTTTATAAGTTTTTCTTTATCATTGAATTTTATAGCTTGAATTATATCACTTCTTTTATCTGTATATTTAGGAAGAACCTCAAATCCTGCAAGCTCCATTATTCTAGCACAGAATATTGCTCCTTTTAAGGCTTCTATGGCAACATGAGGCGCTAAGAATAATCCTTGGTAGAAATCTTTCATTACCCCAAAGGTACATCCACACTCTGCTCCTATACCAGGTACAGTTAGTCTATAAGATGCTTGCTCTACGTATTTTTCTTTCCCTACTATGTATCCACCAGTTGGAGCGATTCCTCCACCTATGTTTTTAATTAATGAACCTGCCATTAAATCTGCACCAACATCTGTAGGTTCTATTATATCTATAAACTCTCCATAACAGTTATCAACAAATACTATTAAATCTTCTCTTAATTCTTTAATAGCTTTTATAGCTTCGCCTAACTCTTTAACTTGGAAAGCGTTTCTCCAACCATAACCAGTAGATCTTTGCATATGTATTAGCTTTATTGAAGCATCTTCTTTAATCATCTCTAAAGCTTTTTCTATGTTAATTTTTCCCTCAACAAGATCTACTTGTTTGTAGTTAACTCCATATTCTTTTAATGAGCCTATGTTTTCTTCTCCGCTTATACCAATTACACTATGTAAAGTATCATATGGGCTACCAGTAACAGCTAATATAGTGTCTCCTGGTCTTAAGTTACCAAATAAAGCTGTTCCTAAAGCATGAGTTCCATTAACAAAGTGTGGTCTAACTAAAGCTTTCTCAGCATTAAAAATTCTAGCATAAACTAAATCTAAAGTATCCCTTCCAATGTCTCCATATCCATAACCTGTTGAATTAGTAAAATGACTATCTGAAATTCTTTCTTCCTGGAAAGCCTTAAGAACTTTTAATTGATTATATTCTCTTATTTGATCATATATTTTAAATTCATTTTCTACATCAATTATAGCTTGATTATAAAGCTTTAAAGTTTCATCTGTGAAACCATATTGTTCTTTTAGTAATTCTATAGTTGCATTAAGCATTATTATACCCCCGCATTATTAAAATATCGTACATTTATAAATATTATCATATAGAAAAAAAATAGGCAAACCATCAAAGGTTTACCTATTTTTCTCTATATATTTAATTATCAAAAACTTGTGCATTATTAAATAAAATAGGTTTAGCTGGTGAAACTGTGCTTATAGCATGCTTATAAACAAGTTGTTGTTTTCCATCACTATCTAAAACTACTGTAAAACTATCGAACCCTTTAACGATACCTTTTAATTGAACCCCATTTACTAAAAAGATTGTTACAGGTATTCTTTCCTTTCTTGCATTGTTTAAGAATATATCTTGTAGGTTATTGATTGACTTATTCATTCTATTGCCCTCCATAAATTTTAATATAACTTAATTATAAACCTAAGCCTTTATTATGTCATTAATAATTTTGGTAGAAATCTCTTCTTCTGAAGCGAAGTTATCCTTATCTATAAATATGGCCCTAGGATCCTTTCTAAACCATGTAAGTTGACGTTTAGCATAATTTCTACTACCTTGTTTTATCATCTCTATACATTGATCTAAAGATATTTTTCCATCAAGATAATATAAAACTTCTTTATACCCTATGCCTTTCATAGATTGCATGTCGTCAGTAAGTCCCATAGCTTTAAGCTCTTTAACCTCTTCTAAAAGACCTTTTTCAAACATTATATCAACTCTTTTGTTTATTCTATCATAAAGCTTTGCTCTATCCATATTAAGTACATAATAATATATATTATATGAAGTTTCGTAAATACTATTCTTAGCTTTAAAAGATGAAAAAGGTTTTCCAGTTAATTTATAAGTTTCTAAAGCTCTAATAACTCTTTTTCTATTATTAAAGTGTATAGAATTATAACTTTCTAAATCAATATCTTTAAGCATTTCATGTAGATATTCATTACCATGTTCTTCTGCTATTTTTTCAAGCTCTTCTCTATAAGCTTCATCCTTATCACTTTCAGCAAAGTTCATATTACATATGATTGAATTTATATAAAGTCCTGTACCTCCTACTAAGATAGGAAGTTTTCCTCTACTTTGAATGTCTTTAATTTTTTCTGTAGCTAATTCTTTAAACTCGGCCACACTGAATTCTTTATGAGGATCAACGCAATCTATTAAGTAATGAGGAATTCCTCCCATTTCTTCTTTAGGTATCTTTGCTGACCCTATATCCATATATTTATAGATTTGCATAGAGTCAACAGAAATTATTTCTCCATTTAACTTCTTTGCTAGTTCCACTGAAAGGTCACTTTTCCCTACAGCTGTTGGCCCAGCAATAATAAGTAAATCATTATTCATTTAAACTGTCTCTCTCCTTAAGTTATTCTTTTAAATTTCTTATCTAATTCATAACTAGTAAATTTAATTATAGTTGGACGTCCATGTGGACAATGAAAAGGATCTTTTATATATCTTAAATCCTCTATTAAGTTTTCCATTTCAACTAAAGATAAAACATCATTAGCCTTTACTGCTGCTCTGCAAGACATTGAAGCTATCTTATTATACTTAACCTCTATAGTTTCACCACTACCCATTTTCTTTAAGTTGTTTATCATAGAAGCTATTAACTCCGTTGGATTTAACCTATCTAAAAAGTAAGGTACCTCTTCAATTCTTATTGAATTATCACCGAAATCACTTATTCTAAATCCAGCCTTTTCAAAAATATCCTTATTCTCATCATAATAAAGATAATCTTCAGTAGGTAAGGTAACTACTAAAGGAATCATTAACGGTTGAATTTCAACTTTCTTTTTAGAAATATCTTCTGAATACTTTTCAAAAAGTATTTTTTCATGAGCTGCATGCTGATCTATTAAATACAAAGTAGAATCATATTCAGCCAGTATATAAGTCTTATTAAATTGACCTATAACTTTTAATCTAGGGAATTTAGCTTCCCTATAAACTATTTCCTCTTCACTACAGATTTTATCATTCTTATTATTTTCAATAGAAGAATTTGAGGTTTCTATTGATTCATTTTGAGATAAAGAAGGTTTAAATGAATTAATAGTATGATTTTCACTTATTTTATCCCTAATTTCATTTTTAATAAGTACTGGTTCATAAGAAAAGTCTTTTTTATTTATAGTAGATAAACTTTCTCTAGTATCTAAAGTACTACTTAAAACTTCTTCTTTTTCCTGTCTAAAAGAAAAATCTACTGGAATTTGAACTTCAGTTTTATTTTCTTCATTACTTGAAGTTTTATAAGGAGCTAATTCTTCTCTTCTTCTTTCTTCATTAGCTTTATAGATTACATTTTCCTTTAATCTTTCTAAAGTACTTATTTCCTTATCTAAACTTTCTTGAATAACCTCTTCTTTTAAAGTTTCAAACTTTCTTTCTTCTTCCTCAGGAAGAGTGAAGGTATCCTTGACATATTCTCTCATGGCTGAGTGAACAGCATCAAAGACAGTCTTAAATATAAAACGCTCATCCTTAAACTTAATCTCAGATTTTGTTGGATGTATATTAACATCTATAAGCTCTGGATAAGTATCTATAAATAAAACAAAGAAAGGGAATTTCCCAGTTACATTAAATGATCTAAAAGCATTTTCTACAGCTACTGTTAAGCTTCTATTTTTAACATATCTTTTATTAACAAAGAGACTTTGATTGTTTCTAGAAGCCCTTGCTAAAGTATCATTACCTATAAAGCCATAAACAGAAGCTGTATCCTTATGCTCTTCAAAATATATTAGGTTTTCAGCAGTAGATTTACCATAAATAGTCCTTATAACATCTATTAAATTTCCATTACCATAAGTACTTAAAACCTTTTTATTGTTATTAAATAATTTAAATGATACATCTGGATTAGCTAAAGAAATTCTGTTTACTAAATCATTTATTAATGCACTTTCCCTTGCTGTTGTTTTTAAAAATTTCTTTCTAGCAGGGACATTGAAAAATAAATCTTTAACTTCTATTTGAGTTCCTTTATTCATAGAACAATCTATTAAAGACTCTTTTTCACCACCACTAATTATGATTTCTTTTCCCATATCTTCATTTTCTATTTTACTTTTAAAGTTTACTTTAGATATAGAAGCTATACTAGGTAAAGCCTCACCCCTAAATCCAAGAGTATTTATACTAAATATATCGTAAGTATCTTTAATTTTACTTGTGGCATGAGGATTAAAAGCTTTTTCTACATCTTCTGGATGAACTCCAGCTCCATCATCAATTATTTTTATAAGAGATTCTCCACCATTCTGAATCTCAATAGTTATGTTTTTTGAACCTGCATCTAAGGAATTTTCTACAAGTTCTTTTACAACAGAACAGGGTCTTTCAACAACCTCTCCTGCTGCTATTTTATTTGCTGTATCTGTATTTAAAATATTTATTCTATTCAAAATCTCTCACAGCTCCTTCCTTTAAGCTAATAAGCTAAATTAAGTTTTTAGCTTCCTTAACTAGAGCATATAGCTTATTCATAGCATCCATAGGATTCAATGATAAAATATCTACTTCTGAAAGCTCTTTTATTAAGTTTTCCTTTCCTATAGCAGAAAAATCTAATTGTATTTGATCATCTTCATTTTTAATAGTTTTAGTGCTTGAAGTTGAGGATATAATTTCTTCTTTAATATCAACTTTATTATCATCATCTTCTAATACTTTTTCTTTAACCTCGTAAGAAGTTGTAATAGCGGCTTCCTTAACTTCTTCATTTAAAGCTTTTGATTCCTTAAGAGCTATATCTAAATTATCTTTTGAAGCTTCCATTTCAAGAGCTTCCATTTCAAGAGCTTCTAGAATCTCTTTAGCTCTATTTATTACATCATCTGGAATACCTGCAAGTTTAGCAACTTCAATACCATAAGATTGATCTGCGCCACCTTCTATAATCTTTCTTAAGAAAATAATATTATTATCAACTTCCTTAACAGCTACCGAATAGTTTTTAACTCCGTGAATTTCTCCCTCTAACTTAGTTAATTCATGATAGTGAGTAGCAAAAAGAGTTTTACATCTTAAATTCTTATTTTTGCATATATACTCTATAACAGACCAAGCTATACTTAAACCATCATAAGTACTAGTACCTCTTCCAACCTCATCTAAAAGAACTAAACTATTCTCTGTAGCATTTTTAAGAATATTAGAAACTTCCCACATTTCAACCATGAATGTACTCTTCCCACCTGCTAAGTCATCTGAAGCACCTATTCTAGTAAAAATTTTATCAACTATACTTATATTAGCTTTATTAGCTGGTACAAAAGAACCTATTTGACACATTAAAGTTATAATAGCTACCTGTCTCATATATGTTGATTTACCAGCCATGTTAGGCCCTGTTATTATAAGAAGCTGATTATCATCTTTGTTTATAATAGTGTCATTAGGAATGAATTCTCCTTTAGGTATTACCTTTTCAACAACAGGATGCCTTCCATTCTCTATGTTAGTTTCTCCACCATCATTTATTTCTGGTTTTACAAAGTCATTTTCTAAAGCTACGAAAGCTAAGTTGCTTATACAATCTAATTCAGCTATTATCTTAGCAGTAGTTTTTAATCTATCTATATGATTTTCAACTTCATTTCTTATTTCTAAGAATATATCATATTCTAAAGAACAAAGTTTTTCACTAGCTCCTAAAAGTTTCTCTTCTATTTCCTTAAGCTCTGGAGTTATAAATCTTTCAGCATTAGCTAATGTTTGTTTTCTTATATATCTTCCTTCTGGTATAGAAGAATAGTTTGCTCTTGATATTTCTATATAATATCCAAATACCTTATTGAAGCCTACCTTTAATGATTTTATTCCAGTGAATTCTCTTTCTCTACTTTCTAAATTTGATATCCAATCCTTACCGTTAGTTTTAGCAAGTCTTAATTCATCTATTTCACTATTAAAACCATCTTTTATTAAATCTCCATCCTTTATTGTTAAAGAAGGATCATCTTTTATTGACTTTTCAAGAAGTTCATATATATCTCTTAAATCATCTAAATTTTCATGGTAGTTTCTTAAAAGATTTGAATCACAACCTTCTATAATACTTTTAATATTAGGTATTTTTCCTATAGATGTTTTTAAAGCTATTAAATCCTTAGCATTTGCATTTTTATTTGAAATCTTACCTAATATTCTTTCTATATCATAAATATCATGTAAAGCCTCTTTAAGAGAATCATTTAAAGAAAGATCATTAAATAATTCCTCTACAGCGTTTAATCTTAAGTTTATCTTTTCCTTATTAACAAGAGGTTCTTCAATCCATCTTCTAAGCATTCTGCTTCCCATAGAAGTTTCAGTTTTATCTAAAACCCAAAGAAGAGATCCCTTTTTGCTTTTCTCTCTTAAATTTTCTGTAAGCTCTAAATTTCTTCTAGAACTTAAATCTATAGTCATAAAATCAACTAAGCTATATACCTCTATATCATTTATATTTGTTAAACTTATTTTTTGAGTATCTAGTATGTACTTAACTAAAGCATTACTTGATTTCTTTACCATTAAACTTAGAGAATCTGATTTTTCACCAAATTGTTCTCTTAATATCTCCTCAAAGTCATATTCAAAATAGTCAGCAGATTTTCTACTGATTAATGCAGGAGTAGTTAATGTTATATCTCTTATAAGTTCTTGATCTAAAGAATCTAATAGTATGATTTCTTTAGGGTTAAACTTAGATATTTCATCTAGAATAACTCCCTTCTCTAAATCGCCTTCTGTAGCTAAGAAATCTCCTGTTGAAATATCTGTTATAGCTAAGGAACATTTATTTCTATTTAAATCTGCATAAATAGTCATTATATAGTTATTTTTGGTTTCTTCAACAAAAGAAGAATCTGTATATGTTCCTGGTGTTATAACCTTAATAACATCTCTCTTAACTATTCCCTTAGCAACTTTAGGATCTTCGACTTGCTCACAAATAGCAACCTTATATCCTTTTGCAACTAATCTTCCTATATATGAATTAGATGCATGGAATGGAATTCCACACATAGGAGCTCTTTTTTCTAAACCACAATCTCTACCAGTAAGAACTAATTCTAATTCTCTTGCAGCTGTTTCTGCATCTTCAAAGAACATCTCGTAGAAATCTCCAAGTCTAAAGAATAATATACAATCCTTATAATTTTCTTTCACTTCAAAATATTGTCTCATCATTGGAGTCAACGCCATTTCAGTACCTCCATTAAATTCTTAATTTATGTATTTATCTATTATGTCATACTAATTATTTTAACATATTTTTAGGGTAAGAAAAAACTAAAGCCTAAAATAAGACTTTAGTTTTTCATCTAAATAATTATATTAATTAAATATTTCTTTTTCAAGTTCTTTTAACCACTTTTTATCTAGAGGTGGAACCCCCTCTAATCTATATGGAATATTAAGACCCTCATATTTATTAACTCCTAAAACATGATAAGGTAAAAGTTCAACCTTTTCAACATTTTTAAGACCATCTACAAACTTCTTAAGCCTTATTAAATCCTCTTTATTATCAGTAAACCCAGGGACAACAACGTGTCTTATCCACATTTTCTTATTCATAGCTTGAGCTACTTTTAAAAATTCTAAGGACTTATCTATATCTACTCCAACTAACTTCTTATATTTTTCAGGATCTATTTCTTTTATATCAAATAATATAAGATCAACATACTTAAGAATCTCTTCATAATCTCCTAAACCAACACCAGCAGTATCTATTGTAGTATGTATTCCTTCTGCTTTGCATAATTTCAAACATTCTAGTAAAAATTCTGGTTGAAGAAGAGGCTCTCCACCTGAAAAAGTAACTCCACCACCTGATGAATTAAAATAAGTTTTAAATCTCTTAATTTTATTTACAAGCTCTTCTGGAGTATATTCAGTTCCTCCATCTTTACACCAAGTATCTGGATTATGACAATAAGCACATCTTATGCCACATCCTTGCATAAATACTACAAATCTTATACCAGGACCATCTACTAATCCCATAGTTTCTAATGAATGAATTCTTCCTTTAACCATAATGCTGTCCCTCCTTACAGTAAACATTTCAAAAAAGAGTGTACAAGGTCTTAACTTAATTAACCCTATAAATATAATGAAGAAAATATCTAGATGAACTTTAGAATTTAAGTTATTACGTAGAATATATTTCGTTAAAAAGCTGAGACTGTTCGAAGCGAAGCAAGTTTCGAAGCTTTAGAAATATATTCGGAGTAATAACTATAAATTCTTAGTGAAACCTAGTAATTTTCAGAATATATTTATAGGTTTTTTAAGTAACCTTATACACTCTTATTATATAAGATTATAGAGAATCGTGGAATGTTCTGCTTATAACCTCTAATTGTTGATTTCTAGTTAATCTGTTGAAGTTAACAGCGTAACCTGATACTCTGATTGTTAATGTTGGATACTTTTCTGGATGTTCCATAGCGTCCATTAAAGTTTCTCTATTAAATACATTAACATTTAAGTGATGAGCACCTTGCTTGAAGTAACCATCTAAAATAGCAGCTAAGTTATCTATTCTACTATTTTCTTCTTTACCTAAAGCATCTGGAACGATTGAGAATGTATTTGATACTCCATCCTCACAAACTTCACAGTAAGGAATCTTAGCAACAGAGTTTAAGCTAGCTAAAGCTCCGCTATTATCTCTTCCGTGCATTGGGTTCGCTCCTGGAGCAAATGCCTCACCAGCTTTTCTTCCATCTGGAGTTGAACCTGTTTTCTTACCATAAACTACGTTTGAAGTTATTGTTAAGATTGATAATGTGTGCTTAGCACCTCTGTATAGAGGATGTTTCTTAAGCTCATCTGAGAACTTCTTAACTATTTCTACAGCTAAATCATCAACTCTATCATCATCATTTCCGTATTTAGGGAAGTCACCTTCGATTTCAAAATCTACAGCTATTCCATTTTCTCTTATAGGTTTAACTTTAGCAAATTTAACGGCACTTAATGAGTCAGCTACAACTGATAAACCAGCGATACCGAATGCCATTAATCTTCCTACATGAGTATCATGTAAAGCCATTTGTCCAGCTTCATAAGCATATTTATCATGCATGTAGTGGATAACGTTCATTGTATCTACATAAAGCTTAGCAACATACTCTAAAACTTTATCATAGTTAGCTCTTAGTTTATCGTAATCTAAAACTTCGTCTGTTATTGGCTCTAAATCTTTAATAACAACTTTTCCTGATTTCTCATCAACTCCACCATTTATAGTGTAAAGTAAAGCTTTAGCTAAATTAGTTCTAGCTCCGAAGAATTGCATTTGCTTACCAATTTGCATTGCTGATACACAACAAGCTATTGAGTAATCATCTCCATACATAGGTCTCATTAACTCATCATTTTCGTATTGAATTGAGTCAGTTTTTATTGATACCTCAGCACAGAACTTCTTGAATCCTTCTGGTAATCTATCTGACCATAAAACAGTCATGTTTGGTTCTGGAGCAGGCCCTAGGTTAATTAAAGTTTGAAGATATCTAAATGAGTTCTTAGTTACTAATGGCTTACCATTGATACCCATACCACCAATACCTTCTGTTACCCAAGTTGGATCTCCAGCGAATAAATCATTATACTCAGGAGTTCTTAAATGTCTAACTAATCTTAATTTGATTATGAATTGATCTATTAATTCTTGAGCTTCTAACTCAGTTAAAGTTCCTGCTTGAAGATCTCTTTCTATGAATATATCTAAGAAAGTAGAAGTTCTTCCTAAAGACATTGCAGCTCCGTTATTTTCTTTAACTGCAGCTAAGTATCCAAAGTATAAGAATTGAACAGCCTCTTTAGCATTTGAAGCTGGTTTAGATATATCAAAACCATATCTTGCAGCCATTGCTTTAATTTCACCTAAAGCTCTGATTTGCTCTGAAACATTCTCTCTTAATTGAATGTACTCTTCTACTGAACCTTCGCTTTCAAATGATATTTTAGCGTAATCTTTTTTCTTTTCTTCTATTAAGTAATCTATACCATAAAGAGCAATTCTTCTATAGTCACCTATGATTCTTCCTCTACCATAAGCATCTGGAAGACCAGTTAAAAGACCAGCAGATCTTGCAGCTCTTGTTTCAGCTGAATATGCATCAAAAACACCTTGGTTATGAGTTTTTCTGTAGTCATTGAAATGTTCTCTTATATTACTATCTAACTCATATCCATATTCTTTTAAAGAACTTTCAACCATTCTCATTCCACCGAAAGGATTTACAATTCTTTTAAGTGGTGCATCTGTTTGGAAACCAACGATAACTTCGTTATCTTTATCTAGATACCCAGGCTCATACTTGTCTATTCCAGATACTCTATCTGTAGCAACATCTATAATACCTTTTTCAATTTCTTCTATTATTAATTTTTGAGCTTTTTCTAAGACAGCATCAGTTTTTTCAGTTGTTCCTGCTAAGAAACTCTTGTCCCCTTCATATGCAGTATAGTTCTTTTGAATGAAGTTTCTAACATCTATTTCGTTTTGCCATACTCCTTCTCTAAAACCTTCCCATTGTTTAAACATATGGTATATCCCCTCTTTCTTAATTGAAAATCTTTATCAATTTAAATCTAACATATTTTAAACGAGTTGTAAAGTAGTTGATAACCAATTTCAATACATTCCCAGGAAATACTTACTAATTTATTAAGATTTAAATCGAATCATAAACTAATTACTTAGATTATAAGTTCTTTTTAAGAAAATATAAATATTAAATATTAATATTTTTCATATATTTCATAATTTATAAATGGAAATAACATATTCTTACTTTTAAAAATATTTTTTTAAATTTATGTAAAATAAAGAAACACTAAAAAAGTACTATCCATGAAAGGATTTTTAAAATTAATAATATGACTTATATTTGCTATAGTTGTATAGTTTTCTAGAGGATAGTCACCACTATACCAAATAATAAAATTAATCCTTTATTTACTAATTTTATCTAGATAGATTTAATTTGCTTATTATCCTTTTGTTACTTTTATATCCTAATTCAATAAATCTCGCATTTTGGAATATATTGTAATATTAAGTTCTAAAATTCCAAAGGAGATATATCATGAAAAAATTATTAGTTACTCTATTAACAGGATTATCATTAGTTAAATTAGTAGGATGTGGACAACCAACAGAAGTACAAGAAGGACAAGAACCACAAGTTAAAGTAGAAGAACAACATTACCAGGAGAAACTAGTACAGCATCAGATATACCAATGTTAAGTGAGGATGCAGAATTAATAGAAGTATCAATAGATTTAATTGATAAAGAAAATAAGAAAGAAATACATGTAATATATGACGCTAAATTAGAAACATCAGAAACCTATGTAGAAGATTTACAATAGATAATAAAATTATAAGGAGGATTATTATGAAAAATTTATTAGTATCAGTACTAGTAGGATTAGCATTAGTAGGATTAGTTGGGTGCGATCAAGCTCCAACAACATTAACAGAAGATCCAACAGCTCAAGAAAACAAATTAGCTCAATCAACAGCAGATAAAGCAAATAAAGCACTCGACTATATAAATGAATATATTAATGCTTATCAAGAATATGGAGAAGCTAGACAAAATGGAACTAAATCAAATGCAACCTCAGGATTAACAGCAGAAGAATTAATGGATATACCTTATGGAAGTTTGTTTGGACAAGAAAATTATATTACAATATCAGACAATATTTTAAACCATGAAAACATAGAAATAGAAATGACTTCAGATGACTATGATCAATATGATGAAGACAAACTAATGCAAATAAATTCAGACTTAGATAAAATAATATTATTAGCAAGTAATGAAACAGTATTTGATGCAAGTGAATTAACTAAAGAAACAGTAGATGAAAAACCTCAACAAAAGCAAGAACAACCACAGGTTGAAGAAAATCTATTTGAAGCATCAGGAGATCCATTATATGAATCAGTAATGGATAGAATAAGAATATCTACAGATGATGCACAATATTACCCACCACAAATGAGAGATGCATATAAAAAAGGTGATTTTGGATTAGTAAAGCAATATTGTAAAGCTTTCTTAGAAAATACAGACGGTATAATTGGTCAATATCAATTACCAGGAGGAGTCTATAGTTCATTAGAAGAATTAAGAACTGCATATGAAACACTAGATGTATTAGTAACAGATGGATATAAATTTGAAGTAGGGATATACGGATGGATAGATATAATAAACGAAGAAACAAATAATCTAATAAATGCTTTGTATTAAAAATCGTAAAGTAAGACATTTGACATATATATTACAATCTTGAAAAACCAATCACTCTTCCCTTATGGGTCGAGTTCTTGGAATGGGGAAAACGTATCTACCAAAGTGTCTGCCTTCGAGTTTTTCTCCCCCCCCCCCTTTTACGCCATCAAATATATATATATATAAATTCAATTCCTAATAAAATATAACTTTTAAGATAAAATAAAAGACTAGATAATAATTCTAGCCCTTTTAAATTCATCATTTATATTACTTAGAATACTTAATTTCCTGCCATATAAGTTCTACAAAGTCATATATTGCATATTCATTAAATTTACCACTATTATCTTGAGAACATATTTTAAATATATTAAAATCTTCATTATCAGTATCAGTTATTTCTCTTATATAATTTGACCTCAATCTTTTATTACTAAATATTTTAAAATTGTAACAAGAGCTATGTGGTAGTGGCTCTTATTTTTTTACCAATTTTTCTTCTTCATATTTTCTAATGGAGAAAACTTTAAGTAATTCTTTTCTTTTTCAAAACTCTAGCCACAATAAAAAAACACCTCCTCTTAATCTAATCAATTAACAAAAGATGTTTTTGTAACTTTTTAATTCATGTTTATTGGCTTTAAATCAAGTTTATAGATCTTTTTTTCTAAGTAAATGAGAACTATTTTTTATTATCCAAAATATTATAATTCACTTTAACCTATGCTTCCTCTTACCTTACCCATTCTTACTATCCACTCATTTAGGATTTTAAGCTCTTCTGTCTTGCTACGCATTACATTTTCCTCGAGTCCCATAAGGTGCATAATTATAGGTTTAGTAGTTTTAAGCAAAGTATGATAAAATTCATTTTCATTCAAGAATTCATAATCTAAACCAAGAGCTAGAATTTCATTTACATATTTCATATCTTCTTTAAATTCTTGTCTAGCCTCTTCATTTATTATTTTCTTAGAGACTCCTCCATTTGCAAATCTAGCTGCAAATGCTAAGTCTTTTCTTAATATTGGATAGATTTCTAAAAGCTTATCAATTCCTTCTTGACCATACTTTTCTTTTATTTCATTTAATGCTCTACCCATTCCCATAAGTTCTGGTGGCATTCCTAAAGTATACATAGCTCCTGTAAATGATATAGCTCTTGGAACTGCATATTCCTTAGTATTATCTATGCTAAGTATTTCAGCCTTTAATTTTTCATCTTTAACTAAATCAGCTACATTATCTAAGTTTGCAACTTCTCTATTATATTCTAACCCAGTTTTCGCTTTTGTTAATCTATCTCTATTCTTAGGAATGAAATCTGAAACAAATGAAACTGTATCTATTACTTTTAAGAATGTTTGAAGATAATGCTTTGAACAAATTCCTATGAATTCCTTCATTAAATCTTTATCTTCTTCACTTAAGTCTCTAGGTTTTGACTCTGCAATTTTTGCTTTTAATTCATTTACTGCGTGCTTAGTTGCTTCTTCACCATGATCATATCTTAATGCTGATTGGAAAGTGAAAGTCTTAATTCCACTATATGTAGCAAGGATTTCATCTATATTTTCTTCTGAGAAGTGTCCTCTAAATGGAAGTGAACCACAACCTAATATAGGATTTATATTTACTCCATGTTTTTTTCCCCATTTATAAGCTCCATCAACAGCCATAAGCACTGATAAAACTCCCGATATTAATCCATAAGACATGGCAGTATCTGACCTTGCTATCATTATTCTAAGATCTTTTAGAACATTTCCTTTACTCTTTTCTATTTCATAATGTTCATCTAATATTTTATCTATATTTACTAGTGCAGGTACATCTTCAACTAAAGGTATTATCCTAACACTATTTAAATCTAATTTAGTTTTGTAGTTTTTATTCCCCATATCTACTACTGAATTAACTCTATCTTGAAATTCTGAAATTTCTTTTCCTGTTTCAATCATAGGAACAACAACCTCTGAAATTGCAGGTACTCCTGATAATTCCTTAGATTGAACGTTAGTTTCAATTATCGACATTATACTCATAAGCTGTCTAAAAACTGATTCCTTATTTGCATTAGGTATTCTAGGTGTAACCCTAACATCTTTTCCAGGAATTATACCATTTGAAATTAATCCTAATGCTATTTGTGATGTTTGATGGTAAGGTGTTAACTTCCCTTCAAAATCTATCATAACTTCCTCTATGCCTAATCCACCTTTATCTTGTGGAGTTAATCCCTTTATAGCCTCTGCTGGTTCTTGTTGTATTGAAACGTAAGTTTCTACATTATCCGGATGTTGTGTCATCATAGAACAAGGTATCTTCATAATACAGCCCCCTTTTATTTATTACAAAATGAAATTTACAAGTTAATTATATTGCAACAATTTATTAAAATCAAGTGTTTTTAAAATTAAAATGCAATTTTTTTAAAAAATAACTTGCATTTTATAATTGCAAGAAATATTTCAATAAAAAAACACAAATTTTTATGTTTTATACATTTCGAATTATAATATTATTTAAAATAATATAATTCGTATAAATAATTATTTAAATAGTATCAATTATATTATGCCCTTAAAAATCATATTAATTTATTAGAAGCTATCTTTTATTTAGGAGGTAATATGAACTGGGAGGAACTTTATAATTCAAAAAAAGTTACTGCTAGGGAGGCTATAAATAAGATTCAATCTAATTCAAGAATAGTAACAGGTCATGCTGTTGCTGAACCAAGAGTTTTATTAGATGAACTTGTTCTTAATTATAAGAATTTTAAAAACTTAGAGATACTTCATTTAGTTTCTTTAGGCAAAGGAGACTATGCAAAAAAAGAAATAGAAGGGCACATAAAGCACAATGCACTTTTTGTTAATGCAAACACTAGAGAAGCTGTTCAATCTGGCTTTGCTGACTATACTCCATCATTCTTTTTTGAAATTCCTAGATTATTTAAGAAGGATTACTTGCAAATTGATGTATGTTTACTTCAACTTTCGCCACCTGACAAACATGGATATTGTAGTTATGGCACATCTTGTGACTATACAAAATCTGCATCTGAATGTGCAAAACTTGTTATTGCAGAGATAAATCCTAATATGCCAAGAGTTTTAGGGGATAACTTCATCCATATATCTAATATTGATTATATTGTTGAAGTTGATTACCCACTTCCAGAATTAAAACCAAAGCCTATAAATGATGTGGAAAAAGCTATTGGTGAAAACTGTGCTAAGTTAATCGAAGATGGTTCTACATTACAGCTTGGTATAGGATCAATTCCAGATGCGGTTTTAATGTTTTTACATGATAAGAAGAATTTAGGTATTCATTCCGAAATGGTTTCTGATGGTATTGTAGACTTATTTAATAAGGGTATTATTAATAACAAGAAGAAAAGTATTCACAAAAATAAAATAGTTCTTACTTTTATGATGGGGACAAAAAAACTTTATGACTTTGTAAATGATAACCCTGTAGTCGAAATGTATCCTGTTGATTACGTAAACAATCCTATTATTGTGTCTAAGAATAATAAAATGGTTTCTATCAACTCTTGCATACAAGTAGATTTGTTTGGGCAAGTAAATTCAGAATCAATAAGAGGAAAACAATTTAGTGGTGTTGGAGGACAAGTTGATTATGTTAGGGGTACTAGTATGGCTGAAGAGGGAAAATCAATAATAGCTATGCCATCTACTGCATCTAAAGGCACAATATCTAGAATAGTTCCTAAATTAGATTCTGGAGCAGCTGTAACAACATCTAGAAATGATATTCATTATATTGTTACTGAATATGGAATAGCCGATTTAAGAGGAAAAACCTTAAAAGAAAGAGCTGAAGCCCTTATAAGCATATCTCACCCTAAATTTAGAAATGAGTTAGAGGAATACTACAAGAACTATTTTAATATATAAAAGAAAAAGGCTTTATCATATTTATAATAAAGCCTTTTTTTAAATTATTCTACTATTTCACCAATTAATGAGAATGGTTGTGCTCTAACTATTTTAACATCAACTAATTTTCCTACTAAGCTTTCATCTCCAGCAAAGTTAACTAATTTACCGTTTCTAGTTCTTCCAGTCATCTTAGTTTCATCATTTTTACTTGGACCTTCAACTAAGACTTCTACAACTCTTCCTTCATATTCTTTGTTCTTTAATACAACTTTTTTGTTTATAGCTTCAACTAATCTATTGAATCTTTCATGTTTTATATCTTCTGGAATTTGATTTTCCATCTTGTCAGCAGGAGTGTGATTTCTTCTTGAGTAGATGAATGTGAATGCTGAATCATATCCAACTTCTTCACAAAGACTTAAAGTCTCTAAGAAGTCCTCTTCAGTTTCTCCTGGGAATCCAATGATTATATCAGTTGTTAAAGTAACATCTGGAATTTCAGCTTTTATTTTCTTAACTAAATCTAAATAATACTCTCTGTCATAGTGTCTGTTCATCTCTTTTAATATTCTTGATGATCCACTTTGAACTGGTAAGTGAACTTGTTCACAAAGTTTATCACATTCTTTTATAGCTTTAATTACATCGTAGCTTAAGTCTTTAGGGTGAGATGTCATAAATCTAACTCTCTCTAATCCTTCTACTTCATTAACTTTTCTTAAAAGTCCTGCAAAATCAATATCCTCTTCTAGACCTTTTCCGTATGAGTTTACATTTTGACCTAGTAAAGTTATTTCTTTATATCCCTTAGCTACTAACTCTTCTATTTCTTTTATGATATCTTCAGACTTTCTACTTCTTTCTCTTCCTCTAACATAAGGTACTATACAATAAGTACAGAAGTTATTGCATCCGTACATTGTTGTAACAAAAGCTTTAACATCACTTTTTCTATCTATAGGTAATCCTTCAACGATACCTTCTTCTTTATTTAATATTTCTTTAACTTGAACACCCTCTTGAAGTACTCTATGTAAGTATTCTGGGAATTTGTGTGCATTATGAGTTCCAAATATTATGTCAACATAAGGGAAAGTTTTTAAGACTTTGTCTGCCATACCTACTTGTTGCATCATACAACCACAAATTGCTATTACTAAGTTAGGATTTTTTCTCTTTAATTGTTTAAGTTGTCCAAGATTACCGAAAACCTTATTTTCAGCATTTTCTCTTACACAACATGTATTAAAGATTATTATAGAAGCCTCTTCTTTATTTTCAGTTCTCTCATATCCTTGAGATTTTAACATTCCTGATAGTTTTTCTGAATCTTCTTCATTCATTTGGCATCCGTATGTAGAAATACAGAAAAGTTTTTTATCCATGTTATTATCTAATGTCATGTCTTTTCCTCCAATTAAAATTGTTATCTGTTGTATTATAGCATAAAATTTATTCGTATTTAAAGATTGAATTTTCTATATTTTATACCTAAATATAGCTAGCTTATTTATTCACCTTTAATAAAGCTAAAAAAGCAAAATAAAAAAGCCTTATTTCTAAGACTTTTTTTATTTCTTTTTATCTAACTGAATAAGTTACTAATTCATCTTTTCTAACATTTTCTAAAGAGAATTCCATTGTATCTATATGATTAAAAATACGTAAATATAATTTTCCTAAATTTTGATCATATGCACACATATAACTGGAAAAATCTGAATTATCTTTATCCTCAGTAAAACGTTCGACTCCTTTTGGAACCCAAACTGAATTTAAAACACTAAATAAACGAGCAGGTGCTTCTTCATCACTAACATCCCCTATAAGATTTCTTAAATATGCTGCACGTACAAATCTTGATGGTGAAGTATAATCTCCTGGTAATCCAAGCATACCTGTACCATTTGAAATTGGCGTAATGACTGTTTTTTTATTTAAATTTTTTTGTTGCTTATTAAATCCTTGAATTTGGATATAATTTGCTAAATTAGTCATATGCCAATCAAATGTTGGATCATTAGCCATTACTCCTACAGTATTATCAAAAACACGAAAATGTCCATGGTTTGTTGGTTCTAATACAACTGACTCACCCATCTTATCTGTGAAAGTATAATGAGCAGTAATAGGATTTCCTTTTCCTATCTCCCCTAATGAAGGAATATCATCAGAAGTAACTACAACTTTTGATATATTGTTTTTTATATCACTAACACTTTCAAAGTTACTTAAGATCCAAGTAACTATTTCACCACTATTAATGGCTGTAAGTCCTTGTTTTTCTATATTTTCTTTCTTATCCCATGTGCATGCCTTTAAAAATAAAAGTCCTCCAGCAAGACCTTTTTCATTAACCCCATCAAAAAATAGGGTGGATCCTGATAAACTTATACCTAAAAAAGCATATTTTGTTTTCCAAGGTTTACTTTGTGTTTCTAATATAAAATCTTTAGGTACAATAGTTACTTTTGAATCAACATCAAAGGGATTAAATGAAGTATCTAAAGTTCTTCCCCAATAAAAATTATTTTTATTACTTGAAATATGTATGTGAGTACACACTTAACTCATCTCCTTAAAAATAATTAAAATTTATATTTTTATAGTATACCCACATATATTTATTGTCAATTTGCACTAAATTAACATATAAATATTAAAAAACTAAAATTTTTGTATTTTTTTAACTATATATGTCATAATAAATAACTTTTTTATGATATATATGGTATTTTTTTATTTTTATTAATTTAAAAAGTTTTTTATATAAATAATTAGAATTTTAATTTTATTGCTTTAGTATCTATATAAGTTGAAATATGTTTATCTAGTAACCCCTTCTAAGATATCTTCATAAAAACCAGAAATCATAAATCCAGCTTTAATTTGTCCTACTATTTGACTTTGTAAGGAATGTCCAAATACTAATGTATCTTTTTATATTATCATTATTATTTTTCAGCATATAATTAATACTATGGTTATTAATCAATATTTTTCAAATTCACATAAATTTTATGATATAATTAAATTAGGGAGGTGAAATACATGTCATATTTTCAAGGATTATACGATTTTAGCAGCACAAGTATTTTAGTAGCATTTATATTTTACCTAATAAGAATCTATCCAAGTTATGTTATGTCTAAGAGGGCTAACTTAAAACACTCATGGATGATGTTCTTTCCTATACTTGGAGAATTTCAGTTATTACATTTAGCTGGCTTATCTTATTTATATTGGATACTTTATTTAATCCCATTTGTTAATATAATACTTTCTATAATTGTATTTTATAAAATACTTAGAAATTTCGACTTTGGATTATTTATGACCATATTAGGAATTATATTCTCTTTTATAGCATTCCTAACATTCTGGTATATAGTTCTAAGCAATAGAGAATTCGTAGGAGATATCCCAAGTGAATATCAAGAATTTTAAAAAGGCTCTACTTTAAGTGAATGTTGGTTTTCAGCCATTACTTAAAACAGAATCAAAAAACAACCAAAGTAGATATTTTTCTACTCTGGTTATTTTTTTGGTTTTTATATAAATTTATTATAACACTATATCCAATATGTCATCCAAATTCTTCTAAATAATCATTTAGGAAGTGACGAATATCTATCATCCCAACAATTCTATTATCTGATTCTCTTATAGCCAAGTAAATTGATGAAGGAACAAATCCATCTCTTACAGTATTAATATTAGAATTATTCTTTAATATCTTTATCCATTCTTCAAAAGATTGTATATTTCCTAACCCGGTACATCCATCCATGCTATCACCATTTAATAAAAATTCTTTCTTATATTCTTCTATTTGATCCTTTAAATTTAGCTTAGGTGAAATTAATTTAATTTTATCCATCACTAATCCTTCTTTACATTTTATTAATAATCTATTATATATATTTCTCTCTAAATTAACAACATTATTTGTAAATTTGAAAATATATTGATATAAATTTTTTCAATATTTTTACAATTAAATACTTGAAATATAAAAATACATAAAATATAATGAAAATATATGAAATACTATGAAATACAATGAAAATATATGAATTAAGAGGTGTATGTATATGAATAATTTTGAAAAGCTTTATACTATTGAAGACATAGCAGAAATGACTAGACTTACTTCACGTACTATTAGAAACTATCTTAAAGATGGAATACTAGAAGGTAAAAAAATTGGTGGACAGTGGAGATTTACTATGAAGGATATTGAGAAGTTTCTTGATAATAGTAAAACTAATCAAGATATAAGTACTACTTATAATAATGAAGTAATCGATTTTTTAGAAGGAAAAAACACAGATTCACAGAAAGAAGTACAAATTTGTACTATAATAGATCTTAACTGTAAAAATATATTAGAAGGAAAAGAACTTTCTAAAAAGTTAATGACAATAATAAATGAAGATGAAGAGGCAGTTAAAAACGGAGCCAAATTTTCTTATGAATATATAAAAGATTCTTCTAAAGCGCGTTTCACTTTATTTGGAGATTCAGAATTTATAATAAAAACATTAAAAACTCTTGAAAAGTAATAAAAGAAAACCTTTGGAAATTTCCAAAGGTTTTCTTTTATTTTTTTATTATATCCAATATATACTTTTTGAAGTCATCAAAAGACATTTTTTCTATTGAAGCACCTTTATTAACTTTTCCACTTGCAAAATCATATGCTGCTGATCCATAGTTGAATGCAGGACTACCAACTATAAAGTTACTTCCTGGAGTTCTATATGTAACCTTACATCTTAAAATCTCTTCACAAAACTCTAAAACATCTAAATAATCCTCTAAATGTTTTTCAGAAATCATCTTAACTATAAATGAGAATAATTGATATCCTCCAAGTAATTGTTGCATTCTTCCACCATGCATATTAAAGATTTTATCTGTACTATAAAAATACTTCATATCTTTATAAGTTAAAGTTTTAAACTGATTATTTATTTCTAAATCAGGTAAATTAATACCTTCTAAATCTTGCTCTATATTCTCCCATTGAATAGATTTTGGCATAGCATTATTATTTACTGTTTGAGTAAATTTTTCAATTGCGTTATCCATATATTTATTAACTGTAATTACTTGATCATTCATATATACAGTAAATTCACCATTTTCATATACTAAGCTAATTTTATTTCCCATAAAAAAGCACCTCATTTTTCTAATTAATAATAATTATTATATAATAACTAAATAAATTTGTCTATATTAAAATTTCCAAAGGTAATTAAATAAGATTTTTCAAACTTGTTAATACTATTAAAAAGGAGGTGACTCATCCATGTATGATTTAAAAGAAATTGAACGAAATTCAATGAATGCAGAGAAAACTGATGTAGAACTTAGTGACCGTGGATATTATAGTCCTCACTTAACAGATAGTGTATTCAAAACAAAAATATCTTATGTGCCTACTGATTCTCTACTATAATTTAAGGCTTATTTATAAATAAACAAAAGTAAATCCTCTTAAATAATAAAAGAGAATTTCTGCATAAAATCAAATTTAATGTAGAAATTCTCTTTAAATAACTATTTAACTTAATAACTCATATATATTTATTTCTGAAGATTCTTCAAAACCCATTTTTTTATATAAATTTACAGCACTTATATTATCTGATTTAACCTTTATATATACCTCATCTAACCCTTTTTGTTTAGCTTGGCTCAATATGTGTATAAGAAGAGCTTCACCATAACCTTTTCCTCTAAATTCTTCTATTATTCCAAAGTTAGCAACTGTATATTTGCCTTTTAGGAGTAATATCTGACCATACCCAATTATATTATCGCCTTTAAGTTCAAAGAAAGCTAAATCTTCTAAAAAAGCTTTTCTACTACACTCATAAACAATATCCTTTGTTTTTAGAGGTATTCTATTTTCCTCATTAAATATTTCATTTTGTAAATTACAGCGTAAGGTTTCATCTTTTCCTTTAATAAAAGGTCTAAAATTAAATTCATTAGTATTTTTCTTATTAAAGTTATGAAGCTCTAGTTTTAATATTATATTAGAAGCTTTTTTAATGAACCCATACATACTCAAATCACTTCCCTCATCTTCCACTGTTTCATATATATATTTATTTATTTTAAATTCTGAAAAAATATTACTCTTTTCAGGAATATACCTGTTACACTTCACCTTAGTGATTTTTTTAATATATGCATCAAGATTTACTGCATAATCAATTTCCCAAAGCATTAAAACATCATTTTTATAAGTTACTTTGACAAAATAATTAGTACATAGCCTTTTAAGTGATAAATTTAAAAGCTTTGCATATTTAAAATAATCCCACAATCTAAATCTAACTATATTCATACTACTACTCCTAAAGCTTTGTCATATATATAGTATAAAACAATTTCCAGTTTAATACCAGCAGTACAAAATAATTATGAATTAAATTGCAGGATTACATTTAAAAATTATAATTCTTTAATCTTAGAAATCACTTCATTTATTATCCAATCAGGAGTTGAAGCCCCAGCAGTAATTCCTATAGTTTTAACACTTTCATCTTTTAATAAGCTTTCATCTAACTCTTTAACATTTTCTATATGATAGCTCTTAGGACATTCCTTTTTGCATATTTCATATAGTTTTGTTGTATTAGAACTATTTTTTCCACCTATAACAAAAACTAAATCAGCTTCTTTTGAAAGTTCTTGTACACTTTTTTGTCTAACATCAGTGGCTGAACAAATAGTATTGAAAGCAACAATTTCTTTACTTTCTCTTACTATTTCATTTAAAACCTTGTTCCAAGTTTCCTTTTTCTCAGTAGTTTGTGAAACTACACAAACCTTTGCTGGAATATTTTCAAGCTCTGTTTTTCCATTTGTTATTATGGCAGAATCATTACACCAGCCATTAATTCCAATAACTTCTGGGTGATTTTCATCCCCAACAATTATTATCTTATATCCTTGTTCGTAACATTTTTTAACCTTTAGTTGAATATTAGTTACATATGGACAAGTTGCATTTTTAACAATTAAACCCTTATCTGCTAAATCTTTTATTACACTTTCTTTAACTCCGTGAGATCTTATAAGTACAACATCACCCTTATTTAAAGAATCTGCATCTGAAAGTTCAATTGCAAATATATCATTATCCTCTAAATAATTAACAACATCATTGTTATGAATAAGTGGTCCTAAAGTATATATTTTCTTTCCAAATTCTTTTTGATATTTTATAGCTTCGTCAACTGCTCTCTTTACTCCAAAGCAAAAGCCAGCATTTTTAGCCAAAATTACGTTTCTTTCCATATTATTTCTCCATGTAGCTAGATATCTTTTCAACTACTCCCATTATGCCTATGCCAGTAGTATCAATTTCAATAGCATCCTCAGCTTTTCTTAGAGGATCTACTTCTCTATTAGAATCTAGGTAATCTCTTTTTATTATATCTTGTAATATTTCATCATAATTAACTTCTACGCCTTTTTCCATAAGCTCTTTGTATCTTCTATCTGCTCTTTCTTCTGGGCTAGCAGTTAAGAAAAATTTGAAATTAGCATCTTTTAATACAACTGTTCCAATGTCTCTTCCATCCATTATTACGCTATATTTTAAGGCCATTTTTCTCATAAGATTAACTAATCTTTCCCTTACTTCTCTTATTGAAGCATAAGCTGAAACATTTTTACTTATGTTAGGCATAGTTATTAATGAGTTTATATTTTCTCCATTTAATATAAGCTCATCATTTTCAAAATGCATATCCATTCCATCTATCATCTCTAATAATTTATCAACTTCTTCAGCTGAAATATTATTTTCTAAGGCTTTTAAAGTAACAGCTCTATACATAGATCCTGTGTTTATATACATTAAATTAAATTTTTCTCCTATTATTTTAGCAATAGTACTTTTTCCAGCTCCTGCTGGTCCATCAATAGCAACTGTAATTAGTTCATTCATAATTATTAAGTCCTTTCTCATAAAAACATTGTAAATTTTATACTCTCTTTAAGTTTATTATAAAGTTTCTACTAAACTAACTAAAATTTTTATTAACTTTATAGCAACTATAATTTTAAATCTAAATTGATTTTCCTGCTAAATACCCTGTTGATAAAGCTATTTGAACATTATATCCACCTGTAAAGGCATCTACATCTATAACTTCCCCTGCAAAGTAAAGATTATTTAAAATTTTCGATTGCATTGTTGAAGGGTCTATTTCTTTAGTTGAAACCCCTCCAGCAGTAACAATAGCTTCTGCTATATCTCTTAAGCCTTTAACAGAAAAAGTTAAATTCTTTAATAGATTTAATAATGTTCTTCTTTCTTCCTTGGTTATAGAATTAACCTTTTTATTTTCATCTATTCCAGATAACTCTATAATAACAGGTATAAGTTTTTTTGGAAGAAGTTCATCTAAAGAATTTTTAAAATCCTTATTTAAATTCTTTTTAAAATCCTTTTGAATTCTTAAATCTAACTGTTTTTCCTCTAAGGCAGGCTTTAAGTCTAAAGAAATTTCAAATTTCTCACCATCTTTTATGAATCTACTACCACTTAAAACAAGAGGTCCTGATATTCCAAAATGAGTAAATAGCATCTCTCCCTGCCCACTATAAACTACTTTAGAATTCTTTTTATTCTTTATTTTAAGTTCTATATTTCTAAGAGATAAGCCCTGTAATTCACGAACCCATGACTCTTCTATTTCTATAGGTACTAAGGATGGTTTTGGTTCTACTATAGTGTGACCCATCTTTTTAGCTAAATCAAATCCAATTCCAGTTGATCCAGTAAGAGGATATGACTTACCTCCAGTTGTTATTATAAAATAGTCACCTTTAACTTTCGAACCATTTTCTAAAATAACAGCTTCTATTTTATTGTTATTGAAAATAACATCTTTAACTTTACTATGTAATCTTAAGTCTACTCCAGATTCATTTAATCCCTTTGATAATCCACTTATTATATCTGAAGATTTATCTGAATTTGGGAAAACTCTCGATCCTCTTTCTACCTTTAATTTAACTCCAGCATTTTCAAAGAAATTCATTACATCGATATTAGTATAAGTATATAATGCACTATACAAGAAATGTGGATTTCCTGGTATAAAATCAAAAAATTCACTTATATCCTTTGCATTTGTTACATTACATCTTCCTTTACCAGTAATAAATAGCTTTTTCCCTATTCTTTCATTACTTTCTAAAAGAATAACTTCATGATTTTCTGCTGCAGATATTGCTGCCATCATCCCTGCTGGACCGGCGCCTATAACTATTACTTTAGCCAATTTATCAGCTCCTTAATTTAATTGAATCAAACTAATAATAAACTTTATTAAATGCGTTTGTCAACAAATGCATTTACTTGATATTCTATGTAATTTCGAAAAATTAAGCTATATAAAGATATAATTTATAAAACTTATAAATTACATAAGAGAATAGTTTTTATAATATTTTTAGCTTACAAAATTAATTCTCAAAATATGTTTATAAGTTTTTATTATATCCTTATACAGCTCTTATTTTTAAGGTTCTATGTTGTTTTTATTATATGAATAGACATTATAATCTTTCCATATCTTTTCTAATTCACTAAATGTTGATGTTATTTTTTCTTTTTCTCTTATTCCTACAGCTATTATTAAAGCATTTATTACACTTAGAGGAGCAACTAATGAATCTACAAATGAAGCCATGTTGCTTTGTGCTATAAGTGTATGATCTGATTGAGATGCTAAAGGTGAAATCAAACTGTCTGTAATAGAAACTATTTTAGCATTTCTAGTTTTAGCAAATTCTAAAGCGTCTATTGTTTTTAATGCATACCTTGGAAATCCTATTCCTATAACTAAGTCTCCTTCTCCTAAGTTAAGCATTTGTTCAAAAGTATCACTTATTCCATTAGAAACTACTCTTACATTGTCTAATATTAAATTTAAGTAGAATCCTAAAAATTCTGCAAGTGCAGTAGAACTTCTAAGACCTATTATATATATTCTTTTAGCCTTAAATATTTCATTTACAACTTCATCAAAAGTTTTATGATTTATTTTTTCTAATGTTGCTCTTATATTCTCTATGTCAGCCTTCAAAACACCCTTTAAAGCATTTTCTTCACTTATAAAATCGTTAGATAATTCTAATCTCTGAACAGATGTTAATTTATTCTTTATTAATTCTTGAAGTGCCTTTTGTAATTTTGGATAACCTGAGAATCCAAGCTCAGTAGCAAATCTAACAACTGTTGATTCACTTACTCCAACGTTGTTTCCTAATTTTGCAGCAGTCATAAATGCAGCCTTATCATAATTCTTTAATATATATTCAGCTATAAGCTTCTGTCCTTTACTAAGCTTTGGAAACTTAACTTGAATTAATCTCATTAAATCTTGACTTTCCATTTTAAAAATCCTCTCTCTATCTTATTAAAATTTTATTTAAATTTCTTTTCAATAACAACTAAAGAAGGCGCGCTTTTAGCTCTATTTGTAAACTCTGTATATAAAACACCATATTTATTCTTAGGCAATGTACTTGTAAAATCAAGTACGGCTTGTTTTTCTATTTTTCCTTCTTCATGTCCACTATAAAGTGCTATTATCATTAACCCATTAGCACCTAATAAATCTAGTCCTATTTCTATACTTTTTAAAGTACTATGTGCAACCGTAGTAACTTCCTTATTATTACCTGGAAGATATCCTAAATTATAAACTATACAATCAACATTTTCTTCTTTTATATAAAGTTCAAAATTTTCATGTGAATCTAAAATAACTTCAACCTTTTCTTTATTTTTTGATTTATATGAATTTACAGCCTCATCTTGTATATCGAAGGCATATACCTTTTCAAATAGTTCACTTAAAAAATCACAATCATGGCCATTTCCTAATGTAGCGTCTATTGCTACATTCTTATCTTCTATGAAAGAAGTTATTATATTATGATATAGATTACTTACGTCAGATACATACTTAAACATAATGATTATAGAGATTTTATATAATCAACTTCTGAATTACTTAAATATCTCCATTCTCCTTTCTTTAAATTTCTTAAAGTTAGTCTTCCAATAGCTTCTCTTTTTAAAGAAACAACTTCATGATTAAAAGCAGCACACATTCTTCTAATCTGTCTATTTTTACCTTCATGAATGATTATTTTTACTTTACAGCTATTTGTATATTTTTCTAGTAGTTTTATCTCACACTCAGCTGTCTTATAATCTCCTATATCTACACCTTTTCTAAATTTATTCATTTCATCTTCTGTGAAAATTCCTTTTACTAGTGCAATATATTCCTTATTTAAATTAACTCTTGGATGTATTATCTTATTATATACATCTCCATCATTAGTTAATAAAAGCAACCCTGAACTGTCATAGTCAAGGCGTCCTATTGGATATATTCTTTCATTAACTTTTACTATATCTAATATAGTCTTTCTGTTTTTTTCATCTTTATTTGTCGTTACATATCCTTCAGGTTTGTTTAACATTATGTACACTTTATTTTCTTCTGGACTTATTACTTTATCATTAACGCTAACAACATCTATTGAAGGATTTACTTTTGTACCAAGAGAATCAACAACAATGTCATTAACCTTTACTTTTCCACTGCAAATTATTTCTTCGCACTTTCTTCTTGATGCTACTCCACATCTTGCCATGTATTTTTGCAATCTTTCTTCCATTTTTCACACTCCATATGATAGTTTCTATTAATAATTTTAAATAACTATAGGGTAAAATGCAATATTTATTTCGAATTATTGCATTTTTTATTGAAAAAAGTGAAGATTTTCTCTATATATTAACAAATTTGATATATTGTAATTCATATTAAACAATAATCATTTTCTATTGAATAATTCCTAGTACTTTGCTATACTTTAAAAAGAGGTGATAACATGGAAAAACTTTTATTTGGAATTTCAGGTTTACCAATAGGTGAAGAAGGACAGAAATTCAACTATGCCACAGGAATTGAATATTTAAAAGAAATAGGATTAGAAGCTATGGAGCTTCCTTTTGTTAGATCTGTTAATGTTACAGCTAAAAATAAAGACAAAATAATAGAAGCTAAAGAGAAAAATAATTTTTATCTTTCAGCTCATGGTTCTTATTTTATAAATTTAAATGCTGAAGAAGAGGAAAAGAAAGAAAAATCTATTGAAAGAATATTAAAAGGTGCTGAAGCATTAAAAAGCGTTGGAGGTAGAAGTTTGGTATTCCATCCTGGATTTTACTTAAAATCTTCAAAAGAAGAAGCTTTAGCAGAAATAAAGAAAAATTTAAAGAAATTACCTTATGAAGGTGTAGATTATAGATTAGAAACTACAGGTAAGGGCACTCAATTTGGTAACCTAAAAGAGTTAGTTGATATATGTAAGGAAGTACCTTCTTGTAAATTATGTATTGACTTTTCACATATACATGCTAGAGGAATTGGAGCTTTAAAAGAATATAAAGATTTTGCTGAAATCTTAGAATATATAAAAGAAAACTTAGGAAATGAAGCTTTAGAAGATTTACATATTCATATGTCTGGAATACATTACACTGAAAAAGGTGAAAGAAATCACTTACCATTTTTAGAAAGTGATTTTAACTATATTGAATGCTTAAGAGCGCTTAAAGATTACAAAGTAAAAGGATGTATAATATGTGAAAGTCCACTTTTAGAAAAAGATGCCTTATTATTAAAGGAAACTTATGAAAAATTATAAGATAGGAGAATTTCTCCTATCTTATATAACTAATCTATGCTGTTATTATAATGAGATACTAATTAAAAGAAGCATCCGCGATTAAAACCAAAGCCACCGCATCCGCCACATCCTAGTAAAAGAAGCCAAATTAAAGGGAATCCGCAATTACCAAATCCACAATTACCGAATCCACCGCATCCGCCAAAGCCACCGAAATTTCCACAACCACAGCAATTTCTTCTACAACAACAATCTCTTCTACAACAACAATCTCTTCTGCAACAACATCTTCTTGACATAATAGTTCACCTCACTTCTTTTGTATAGTACAGTATATTCAATAAATTATAAATTGTTAATTACTTTATATAATAATTTGAGTTATACTTATAATATAAAATGTAAAATTTGGAGGTGAGGTTTTTTGAATAAAAGAACTCGTATGGTTGCACCAAGAAATATTATAAATGCAAAACAGTTATATTCTTTTTATGTATTAAAAGAACTTTCAAAAGGACATGAGGTTTTCGGAAATAAAGTTCTAGAAGCTTTTAAAGATGAATTTTCTAGTTCTCCTCTTCCATTCCCAGTATCATCTAGTACAATCTATGATACACTTTACGATTTAGAGCAAAAGGGATTAGTTACAAGTTACTGGATAGGTGATGACTTTATAAATAAAAGAACAAAAAAGATGTATAGAATAACAGATGAAGGCAAGGAATACTATAAACTTCACGTAGCTGACTATGTGGATGCCTTAAAGAAAAATAAATCAATAATAGATATATTAATAAAGATGCTTACAACTTAATCTCTATTTTTAATATTATCTAAATAAAAAACACATGAGCCTAATCAGAGCTCATGTGTTTCATTTTATATAAAATATGTCCTATAGATTACTTTCTATATTTCTATATTTATTATATCTTTCGTTTAATAAGGTATCTAAATTTGTACCTTTCATTTCAGACAATGTTTCTAGAAGTATCTTTTTAATATTTTGAGCTGTCTTAGCAGGGTTCTTATGGGCACCCCCTCTAGGCTCTTTTATTATTTTATCTATTATATTAAAACTTTTTAAGTCCTGTGCAGTTATTTTCATTACATTAGCAGCTTCTTCTGCTCTAGATGAATCCTTCCATAATATAGATGCAAAACCTTCTGGAGATAATACGGAATAAACTGAATGTTCTAACATGAATACTCTATCAGCAACAGCTAATGCTAAGGCACCACCACTGCCACCTTCTCCAATAACTATTGATATTACTGGAACTTTTAATCCCATAAGCTCAACTAGGTTTTGGGCTATAGCTTGCCCTTGGCCTCTTTCCTCTGCACCTATGCCACAAAAAGCTCCTGGAGTATCAACAAAACAAATTATAGGCCTTTTAAACTTTTCTGCTTGCTTCATAAGTCTTAATGCTTTTCTATATCCTTCTGGATGAGGCATACCAAAGTTTCTTTTGATATTTTCTTTTGTATTTTCTCCCTTGCATATACCTATAACTGTAAAACTCAAGTTATTTAAAAGAGCTATACCTCCTATGATTGCTTTATCATCACCAAAATTTCTATCTCCATGTAATTCGATAAATTCGTCAAATATTTCATCTATATAAAATTTCGCATTAGGACGCTCAGGATCCCTAGCTATTTTCACTTTACTCCATGCATCTGCCGTTCTTATTAATTCTCTACTCATAATCCACCTCATGCATTCTTAAAAGAGAAGTTAATATTTGCTTTAAATCTTTTCTTTCTACTATTTTATCAATAAATCCTTTTTGTAGTAAAAATTCTGCTGTTTGAAAGTCATCAGGTAGTTTTTCGTTTATAGTACCTTCTATTACTCTTCTACCAGCGAAACCAACTAAACATCCAGGTTCACTTAATATAATATCGCCTTCCATTGCAAAGCTAGCAGTTACCCCACCTGTAGTAGGGTTAGTTAATACTGTAATATATAATAAGTTCTCTTGATTGTGTCTATAAATAGCACCACTAACTTTTGCCATTTGCATAAGAGAGTAAATACCCTCTTGCATTCTTGCCCCACCTGAGCAAGTAAATATTATTAAAGGAAGTCTATTTTTAGTTGCATATTCAACGGCTCTTGTTATTTTTTCACCAACAGCTGTTCCCATACTTCCCATCATGAAATTAGAATCCATAACACAAAGAACAACTTTTCTGTCAGCAATAAGAGCTTCTCCAGTTACAACACCTTCAATAACATTGCTTTTCTTTTGATAGCCCTTAATTTTTTCTTCATATCCTTTAAAGTCTAATGGGTTTCTTCCAACGACTTTCTTATTAAATTCAACAAAACTATTTTTATCTGTTAAATATTTAATTCTTTCATATGCACCTATTTTAAAATGATGTCCGCAATTAGGACACACATTAAAATTCTCTTTTAAATCTTCGGTGTATAATATTTTTGCACACTTCTCACATTTGCTCCACATACCAGATGGTATATTAGGCTTTTCCTCTGCAGTTAGTTCAGTTTCAATTAATTCAACTGAACTAACCGTTATATATTTTCTTTTGTTTAATAAATTCTTAATCATACTTATTCACCAACTTTTCAGCTAAAAATGAAGTATTATAAGTACCATTCTTAAAATCTTCATGATCTAATATTAAAAAGTGATAGTCTATGTTACTTGTTATACCATCAATAGCAAACTCATCTAAAGCCCTTTTCATTTTAGAAATTGCCTCTTCTCTATCTTTACCATGAACTATTAATTTCCCAATCATTGAATCATAACAATGCGGAATCTTATATCCTGAATAAATAGCTGTATCTAAACGAACTCCAAAGCCCCCTGGAAAATTAACCTCTTTTATTAATCCAGGACATGGCATAAAGTTTTTGCTTGGATCCTCAGCATTTATTCTACATTCTATAGAATGACCATTTATTTTTAAATCATCTTGAGTTACTTCTAATTCTTTACCAGCCGCAACTCGTATTTGTTCTTTAACAAGATCAATACCTGTTATCATTTCAGTTATTGGATGTTCAACCTGTATTCTAGTATTCATTTCCATGAAATAGAACTCACCTGTTTTATCTAATAAAAATTCAATTGTTCCAACGTTATGATAATTTACAGCTTTTGCAGCTCTAACAGCTATATCTCCAAGGTTAGCTCTTTGCGCTTCAGTTAAAACTGCTGAAGGAGCTTCTTCTAAAACTTTTTGATTTTTTCTTTGAACTGAACAATCTCTCTCAAAAAGGTAAACAGCATTTCCGTGTTTATCGCATAATAACTGTACTTCTATATGCTTAGGTTTCTCAACAAATCTCTCAATATAGATTTTATCATCTCCAAAGTTTGTTTGTGCTTCTGATTTAGCTGTATTGTAGTTTGAAATAAAGTCTTCTTCTTTATAGACTATTCTTATTCCTTTTCCACCACCACCTGCAGAAGCTTTTACTATTACAGGAAAACCTATTTTTTTTGCTATCTCTAAAGCAAACTCTGGACTTTCAATTTCTCCTTCATATCCAGGTACAACAGGAACATCAGCTTTCTTCATTATTTCTCTTGCCATAGCTTTGTTACCCATAAGTTCTATAGATTTCCAATTAGGACCTATAAACTCTATATTACACTCTTCACACATCTTAGCAAATCTGGGATTTTCAGACAAAAAACCAAATCCAGGATGAATAGCTTCAGCACCAGTTAAGACACAAGCACTTAATATATTTTGAATATTTAAGTAACTTTCTTTAGAATTCCATGGTCCTATACATACGGCTTCATCAGCTAATTGTACATGCAGTGCATCTCTATCTATCTCAGAATAAACAGCAACTGTAAGAATTCCTAATTCTCTACAAGCTCTTATTATTCTAACAGCTATTTCACCTCTATTTGCTATTAATATTTTTTTAAACATACTCTAATCACCTAACCTATTGCAAACATAATTTCTCCAGAACAAGCGATTTTTCCATCAACAGTAGCTGTAGCTTTACCAAATCCAATGCTTCCTCTAAGTTTTATTATCTCAACTTCTAATCTTAAAGTATCACCAGGTAAAACTTGCTTCTTAAATCTAAGCTTATCTATTCCTGCAAAAAAAGGAGTTTTTCCTTTAAATTCTTCTTTGCTTAACATTGCCACTGCTCCAGTCTGTGCCAATGCTTCTACTATTAATACTCCTGGCATTACTGGATAATCAGGGAAATGTCCTTGAAAGAAAGGTTCGTTTATAGTTACATTTTTATATGCAACAACTTTATTTTCTGTTATTTCTTCTACTTTATCAACAAGTAAAAAAGGATATCTATGAGGAAGAATTTCCTTAATTTCATTTATATTCATCATAATTATGCTCTCCTAACTTTAAATAATGGCTGACCATATTCAACCATATTTCCGTTTTGAACTAGTATCTCAACAATTTCTCCAGATACTTCACTTTCAATTTCGTTCATAAGTTTCATAGCCTCAACTATACATAAAATATCTCCTGAAGCAATTTTACTTCCAACAGACACATAACTTTTTTCGCCAACACCAGGTGATTCATAGAATGTACCCACCATTGGTGAAGTAACTACATACAAATCCTCATCTGCTGCCACTTCTTGAACTTTTTCTAATACAGTTTCCTCTACACTTGAAACTGATTCTACTTTTGTTTCTTTTACTTCAGTTATTTCATTAACTTCTACGTTTGAAGACTTACTTTCGTCTATTAAGTTTCTAGTTAATGATTTATCCATTTTTATATATGAATTATCTATTTTAACTTCAAAATAAGCAATATTAGAAGAATCTATTTTATCTATAAGCTCTTTAATATCATTAAGATTCATTGTTTCAACTCCTAATCCCATTTTTTAAATAATAATGATGCGTTATGTCCACCAAAACCTAGTGCGTTATTAATTACATATTTTAAATTAGCTTCTCTACCTTCATTTACAACGTAATCTAAGTCACATTCTTCATCTGGAACTTTGAATCCTATTGTTGGTGGTATAAATCCTTCTTCTAAAGCTTTGACACATATTACTGATTCTATAGCCCCAGCAGCACCTAAAAGATGCCCAGTCATTGATTTTGTTGATGAAACAGGTATATTATAAGCCTTTTCACCAAAGCATCCTTTGATAGCTAAAGTTTCAAATTTATCATTTAAAGGAGTACTTGTTCCATGTGCATTTACGTATGAAACTTCATCCTTGTTTATCTTACCTTCTTCTATAGCAGCTTCTATAGCTCTTTTAGCTCCTTCTCCTTCTGGGTCAGGTGAAGTTATATGATATGCATCGCAAGTTGCACCATATCCTATGATTTCTCCATAGATTTTAGCTCCTCTTTTTTGAGCACTTTCTAAGCTTTCTAAAATTAATATTCCAGCTCCCTCTCCCATAACGAATCCTGATCTTTCCTTATCAAATGGAATTGAAGCTCTTTCTGGTTCGTTATTAGTATTTAATGCTTTAAGGTTAGTAAAACCTGCGATTGCAGCTCTTGTTATAGCGGCCTCTGAACCACCTGATATAACTATATCAGAATATCCATGTTTTATACTTCTATAAGCAGCTCCTATAGAACTTACACCTGTTGCACAAGCAGTAACTAATGATTCACATACCCCCTTTGCACCATATTTAATAGCTATGTTTCCAGCCACTAAATTTATTATTCCAGCAGGAATTGCAAATGGAGAAACTCTAGCTGGTCCTCTGTTTAATAAAACATCAAACTGAGCTTCTAAAGTACCATATCCACCTATTCCAGATCCAACAATAACTCCAACTCTATTTGGATCTACATTTTCATCACTTAAATCTAACTTAGCATCTTTCATAGCTTCTTCTGTAGCAACAAGAGCAAAATGAGTAAATCTATCTAAACGCTTAGCTTCTTTCTTATCAATAAAATCTTCCACATTAAAGTTTTTAACTTCCCCTGCTATTTTAACCTTATAATCAGTTGTATCAAAAAGGGTTATTTCATCTATTCCACAAACTCCTTTTTTTGCATTCGTCCAAAATTCATTTACATTATTTCCGATTGGTGTAATCGCACCCATTCCCGTTATGACAACTCTATTTTCCATAAAAATCCTCCTACATTACCATTCCGCCATCTACATTAATCACTTGGCCTGTTATATAATTTGCTGAATCTGATGCTAAGAATCCTACTAAATTAGCAATATCTTCAGGATTTCCTAATTTCTTTAAAGGGATATTTTTTATAGCTTCTTCTTTAACTTTATCAGATAAAACTGATGTCATATCTGTATTTATAAATCCAGGAGCTACTGCATTAACAGTTATTCCTCTACTTCCTAACTCTCTAGCTAATGACTTAGTTAGTCCTATAACTCCAGCTTTTGATGCTGCATAGTTAGACTGACCAGCATTGCCTGTTATTCCAACAACAGATGTCATATTTATAATTTTACCAAACCTTTGTTTCAACATTATGGCAGAAGCATGTTTAGCACAATTAAATGTTCCTTTTAAATTAACATCTATTACACTATCAAAATCTTCTTCTTTCATTCTCATAATTAAGGTGTCTTTTGTTATACCAGCATTGTTTACAAGAATATCTATTTGACCAAACTCTTCTTTACACTTATCAATAAGTTTCTTAGAATCTTCAAAATTACTTATATCACATTTTACAGTAAGAACTTTTACACCTTTTTCTTCTAAAATAGCTTTTAATTCCTCTGCTTCTTTATCAGAATTTCTATAGTTTATAACTATATTTGCTCCTTCATCTGCTAATTTTAAAACAATCGCTCTCCCAATACCTCTGGTTCCCCCAGTTACTACTGCTACTTTATCCTTTAACATAGATTAAAGTACCTCCATCTCTTTTAATTTTGACAATGTTTTCTCTAATGAATTTAAATCTTCAACATTAAGTATAGTAACATTTTTATTGATTTTCTTTACAAAACCACTTAAGGCTTTACCTGGTCCTATTTCCACAAAAATGTCAACACCATTTTCAATCATCTTTTCTATATCATTTATAAATAAAACAGGTTTTTTAACTTGAGAAGTTAAAAGTTCTATTATATCGTCATCTTCTGAGTAAGAATCTCCTTTAACATTTGACATAACGACGCCATTAAGTTCATTTATTGAAATTTTCTTCAACTCTTCTTCTAACTTTTCAGCTGCTGGTTGTAACATTGAACAGTGAAAAGGTGCTGAAACTGGTAATTTAATAGCTCTTCCACCAGCTTCTTTTATAAATTCCATCGCTTTATCTAAGGCCTTTAACTCTCCTGATATAACAATTTGACCAGGTGAGTTATAATTTGCTCCCTCAACTATTCCATATTCAGAACTTTTTTCTATTATTTCGTCAACTTGCTCTGGTGTCATTCTTAAAACTGCAACCATACCTCCAACACCTTCAGCAACAGCCTCTTGCATAAACTTACCTCTTTTTTTAACAAGCTTAACTCCATCCTCAAAGTTAATGGCACCACTATGAATAAGTGCAGAATATTCTCCTAAGCTTAATCCACAACTTATATCTGACTTAACTCCTAATTTGTCTAAAGCTATTAATATAGCCATGTTTGTTGTTACTATTGCAGGTTGAGTAAATTCTGTTTTATTTAATAATCCTTCTGGATCATTAAAACATAATTCTTCCATATCTAAACCTAAGGCAGCACTGCTTAGTTTAAATATTTCTCTACTTTCTTCGAATTTATCAAAGAATTCCTTTCCCATGCCTATATATTGAGCTCCTTGCCCTGCAAATAAAAATCCTAGTTTAGCCATTAAAATACCTCCTAAAACTTAACGGATTAAAAATTAATATATTTATAATTATATTCTTATATATTATTATTTTCTAGATTTTGTTTTTTGAAATTTTATAATTTAACTAAAGTAGCTCCCCAAGTAAGACCACCACCGAATCCAACCATTATTATGTTGTCTCCTTTTTTTACTTTTCCTTCATTTATAGCCTCACAAAGTGCTATTGGAATACTTGCTCCAGATGTATTACCGTAATTTTGTAAGTTTATTATGAATTTTTCTGTTGGTATTCCTAATCTTTTACCTACATAATCTATAATTCTTAAGTTTGCTTGGTGAGGAATTACAGCATCAATTTCTTCAATCTTTATATTTTCATTTTCTAAAATTTCTACTATACTTTCTTCCATTACCTTTGTTGCAAACTTAAATATTTCTCTTCCACTCATGCTTATATAATTTTCAGAAACTTTTTTTTCAACTTTAAAAGGACTATTTAGTGGTAACCCTTCAATGACAAGGGAATTTCCCTTTGAACCATCTGCTTTTACATTAACACATTTTATACCACAATCCTCTTCAGTAGCTGTAATAACAGTAGCTCCAGCACCGTCTCCAAATAATACACAGGTTCCTCTGTCTTCCCAGTTAAGTGCCTTTGATAAAGTTTCAGCTCCTATTATTAATGCATTTTTAACTTCTCCTGACTTTATTAATGATCTTCCCATTTTAAGTGCATATATAAATCCAGTACATGCCGCATTTATATCAAAAGCCCATGCATTTTTAGCTCCTAATTTATCTTGTACTATACATGCTGTAGATGGAGTAAAATTATCAGGAGTTACAGTAGCTAAGATTATAACATCTATATCTTCTGCATTTAAACCAGCTTGAGCTAAAGCCATTTTTCCAGCCTCTACTGCCAAATCAGATGTATTTTCTTCAAGTGAAATATATCTTCTCTCTATTCCGGTTCTTGTTCTAATCCATTCATCACTAGTGTCTAAAAATTCTTGTAATCTTTCATTTTCTATTAAATTTTTAGGTGTGTACAAGCCAAATCCTATCATTTTAGCATTTTTCATATTAAATCTCCTTTGATTTTATAAGTTCTAATTTCTTTTGGAAGAACTTATCTAGCTTCTCTAAAGAACTCATTAAAACTTCCTCCTCATGAACACCTAGTTCTTCTAGAACATGATCTATCATTTCTTCATGAAATTTCTCATGTACCTTATAAGCTAAAGTTCCTTTTTCTGTAAGTTCTATCATAACAACTCTTCTATCTTCTTCTATTCTTCTTCTATTAACATATCCTTTTTTTATTAACTTGTTTATAGCAGTTGTTAAAGTTCCTACAGTAATATTTAAATCCAATGCCACTTCAGACATTGTTCTTGCTTTTCCTACTCCTATAGCCTCTATAGTATGATTTTCTGTTATAGATAAATCATTAAAAGGCGCACTTTTCAATGCAAATTCCTCTATTCTCAAAATATTGTTAAATAATTTTACTAAAATATTATTTAGTACTAACTCACTTTCCCTCATCTTAAAATCGCTCCCTTACTTCAAAATCATTAGATATAAAATTCAAATATTTTGAATGTCAAACCAAATATTTTGATATTCAAAATATACTATACTCAATAAGAATTGTCAACTTTTCTATTTTTTAAATAAATAAAACCCATAGGAAATATCCCATAGGTTTTATTTATTTTAAACATCTTCGGGTCTAAATGATATTAATAAATTTTCTCTTTTACTACCTAAATATCTATATTTTACATTGGCCTTATCAAACATAAGTTTAGATGCTTTAACAATGTCAGTGTCCTTATATTTATCTGATAAATATATTACCTCATTTATTCCAGATTGAATTATAGCTTTAGCACATTCATTACAAGGAAATAATGTTGCATATACTCTACAATTTTTAACATTTTTACCTGTACTATTTAAAATAGCATTAAGTTCAGCATGACATGCATATGGGTATTTTGTTTCTAGAAACTCTCCAGTATTCCCCCAAGGTAGTTCATCATCTGAACATCCTTTAGGAAAACCATTATATCCAATTCCAACTATTTTATTATCACTATCTACTATACAAGCTCCAACTTGAGTGTTTGGATCCTTACTTCTTTTGGCACTAATTAATGCAACTCCCATAAAATACTCATCCCATGAAATATAATCTTCTCTTTTGCTAATCATATTAACCCTCCTAAATAGAACTTAACACTAATTTTAAAGTTTTTTTATTTTTTTTCAAGTGTTTCTTTATTATTTTATCTCAAATTTATTGTTTTCTTAGGACATTTTGATGCACACACTCCACAGGAATTACATTTTTCATAGTCAATGCTTGCTAATGAATTTTCAACCTTTATAGCTTCATTTGGACAATTTTTTTCACATATTTTACATCCAATACATCCTACAGTACAATTTTGATTTACTACTTTTCCAACATCATTAGAATTACATTTAACAACTACTTTCTGATCATCTTTTATTATATCAATAAGATTTTGCGGACAAGCTTTAACACATGCTTTACATGCTACGCATTTTGACGAGTCAATCTGTGCTATACCATCAATAACATTTATAGCTCCAAATTTACAAGCCTCTTTACAACTTCCTAATCCAAAACAACCAAATTTACAGCCTTCACTTTCTTCATTTTCTAAAAATTCTTTAGCTTCATTGCAACCTTTATCTATAGGAATATTTAATTTAATTTTTTTATTGTTACAATCGCCCATACACTTTACAAAAGCAACTTTCTTTTCAGCCGCTTTAACTTCTACTCCTAAAATTTCTCCAATTTGTTTAGATACATTAGGTCCTCCAACACCACATAATGTAATATCAGCTCCTTCTTCAACTACAGCAGTAGCATAAGCATCACATCCTGGATAACCGCATCCACCACAGTTAGCACCAGGTAAAATTTCTCTTATCTTAGGAATTCTTTCATCGACTTTAACTTCAAACTTTTTTGATGCAAATCCTAAAAGGATTCCAAACAAAAGACCTAACACTCCTAAAATTAAAATAGAATATAAGATACTTGAAAAATCCATTTTAAACGCCTCCTAACCTATATAAGTCCTTGAAATCCTAAAAATGCTATAGACATAAGTGCTGCTGTAAAAAGAGTTATTGGTAATCCTTTAAAATAAGGATGTATTTCTTCATTATCATCTATTCTTTCTCTTAAAAAGGCCATTAAAACTATAGCAAGCATATATCCACTAGCAGCACCTAGAGCATGAACTATAGATTGAATTAATGTATATCCTTCTTCAACATTTGTAACAGCCATACCTAAAACTGCACAGTTTGTAGTTATTAATGGTAAAAATATTCCTAATGCTTTATATAAACTAGGACTATATTTTTTTACAACCATTTCAACAAATTGAACTAAAGAAGCTATAACAAGAACAAAAACTATGGTTTTTAAATATGTTATATTAAATTTATCTAAAACTAGATTATAAACAAGCCAAGATATGATACTAGCTAATACCATTACAAAGGTAACAGCAAGCCCCATTCCTACTGCAGCCTCTTTCTTTTTAGATACTCCTATAAATGAGCATATGCCTAAAAATTGAGATAAAACAAAGTTGTTAACAAGCATAGCACCAATGAAAATCAGTAATAATTCCATAAACTCCACCTCTAATTCCTATATTTTTATTAAGAATTTTTGCCGCAACCTGAACAGGTACTACAATTATGTTCTAAACATTTAGCTTTCTTGCCTTCTTTTTTAGCTTTATT
The DNA here is from genome assembly GCA_034421775.1 of Clostridium perfringens. Lineage (GTDB taxonomy): Bacteria > Bacillota > Clostridia > Clostridiales > Clostridiaceae > Sarcina > Sarcina perfringens_B. Next base: position 72,797 of record WNVL01000006.1, read on the forward strand.
TATATTCCTATAATTCAAGAATGTCATTAAGGCTCCTAGTGTTAGAAAAGCTCCAGGTGCTAATATCATAATAGTAGCTGGCTTAAATCCTTGTGGCATAATGTTCATTCCTAGGAATGTTCCTGCTCCTAATATCTCTCTAAAAGTACCTATAGAAAATAAAGCTATAGTAAACCCTATTCCCATTCCAATAGCATCAAAAATTGATGGTATTATTGAATTTTTAGAAGCATATGCTTCTGCACGTCCTAAGATAACACAGTTAACAACTATAAGTGGTATAAAAATTCCTAAGGATTTGTATAAAGATTGAACATAAGCATTCATTAGCATATCAACTACTGTAACAAAGGAAGCTATTATAACTATATATGCTGGAATTCTTATTTTACTTGGTATTAACTTTCTTAAAGCTGAAATTATCATATTAGAAAAAATCAAAACAACAGTTGAAGCAATCCCCATACCTATAGCATTTTCAACACTTGAAGTAACAGCAAGGGTTGGACACATAGCTAATACCTGAACAAATATAGGATTTTCAGTGACTATACCATTTTTTAATCTTTCAAATAGAATCTTCAAAAATATCCCTCCCTAATTAACTAAGATTATTATTATAAAAGTTAATTACATTTGTAACTCCTTTTATAACAGCCATGGAGCTTTTTGTTGCTCCACTTATTGAATCAACACTTATTACTTCTCCATAGGAACTTAAATCAATCTCTACTGTATTTTCTTTAACTGAATGCTTATCTAAAGAAGAAACACCTATAAATCCATTTAAGAAATTTTCATCTTCTATTAAATCTCCAAGACCAGCAGTTTCTTTATGATCTATTATTTGCACCCCTGTAACTATTCCACCAGTAGAAATTCCAACAGCAAACTTTACTGGTTTATCATCATACATTCCAACATGACTTCCCTCAATTGCATATCCAATTTCCTTTTCATCATTAGATACTATATGAACTTTTTCTATTCCCTCTTCTAATTCAATATTTAACTCTTTAGAATTTCCTTCTAAATTAATACTTGCTAAATCTAAAGTCTTTTCTTGTAATAGATCTTCTCCTAGAATATTTTCTTTATAAAAATTTATCGCATCATTAATTCCACTTAACACTGCATTTGATGATATTGTAGCCCCTGTTATCCCTTGAATTTCTCCTTCACTACTTGGAGTGGTTTTAACTATTTTTATTTTATCTTCAACTGTTAATCCTTTAAATTTATCAGTAAAGACAGGCTCCTCTACCTTTGCACCTAATCCAGGAGTTTCTGATTGTGATAAAACTTTAACGCCACTAATTCCTCCCTTTTTATCAATGGCTACAACCATATCTATTGCACCATTAAACCCTTTTGGCGAAACCTTTATAACATATCCCTTACTTTCTGAATCACTTTTTGCTTCAAAAACGTCCGATATGGTTGAATCCTCATTTTTTTGAAAAGCAAAATCTTCTATCTTATTTGCGCTAGGTAATATTTCCTTTAAAATTTCTGCACTTAACTTTGAATTCTGAGCAATAACTTCTTTAGTAAATTCATTAGCAAACCCTAAAAATATACCAGCAAATGAAGTTATTAAACAAAGTATAAGTCCTAATTTTAGATTTTCTTTCATGACTTATTTCTCCCTCCCATAAAACAATTAATTTAAAAATCTAAAATCCTTAGTATCCTACTTTTCCTATATTCTGTTGATTATTTTAAAGCATTAGTTAAAATTAGAAATTAAATTTAGTACTATTCTTTTAAGGCTATATTAAAAGGTAGTGTTTTAATCCTTAAAATATTACAAAAAATAAAAAAAACATAAGACTAAATTTGTTTAGTCTTATGTTTATAAAAACTTTTAAATTAAACCATTAATTACTTCTAATAAATATATCTTTTTCTATGCTTGAATCTGATATTATAGGAGAAATATCAACCTTTAAAACAGAATCTTTTGAACAGTTTTCCATTGATATAATAGTTATATTCATATTTACTTTTCCTAATATCTTTACTGGTGTATTATTATTGAAAATTACGCTTCTCTCCTTAAATCTTCTATAAACCATTCTAAATATATCGTAAAAAACATTGTTCTTAATTTCTCTACTTATACCTAAACCATGTACATTACCACATTCAATTATTCCTATTTCCATATCTTTATTAGCTTTAAAAAGACATCCATAACCAACTGTTTGTCCTTTTTCAACTTTATAAGTATTTACTGGTTTTGCATAATACTCATAAGTTTTCTTAATTCCTTTATTAAACCCTATATATCCATAAAGAACATTTCCAGCTCTAGCTCCTGTAGTAAAATCGCACGCTTTTCTTAACTGATCATTTACAATGGCACTTGATGCCATACAATGTATTACTCTAACTTTTCCTATATATTTTTGAGTAGTAGATTTAAATAAATTTATTTGATTTAAAGTATAATTAACATCTTTTGCATTATGTAAATGAGTGTATATACCATCAATCTCAATATTAGGGAAATCTCTTTCTATTCTTTCTATGAATGAATCTAATCCTTCAGGTTTGATTCCCATTCTATTCATACCTGTATCTACATATATATGTACTCTTCTTTTTGTCTCTTTATTTAAACATTCTAATATTTCTTCATTGTCTAAAGTTAATATTAAATTTTCTCTTTCATCATTGAAATCTTCTTTTGTACATAAAGGAGATAATATAAGTATATCTTTTTTTATATCTTCTAGACATAAACTTTCTTCTATATTACCTACAGCTATTATATCAACCTTATCTTCTATGAATTCAGCAATTTTTTTACTTCCTAATCCGTAGGCATCTCCTTTTATAACAGCAATAAACTTTTTATCTTCTATTAGATCTTTTATTATATTTATATTTTTCTCTATGTTCTTTAAATTTACATCGCACCAAAAATAATTACTCATATTTTAATCCTCTTTCTACATTGAAATTACATTTTATATGATAACATTTTTTTATGAATATATAAATTACTAATTTATTATTAATTGTATCCAAATAAAAAAATCCCTTTACTTAATTTAAAAGTAAAGGGAAAAATAAATTCCTACGTAAGCCCTATAAAAGACTCATAAATAGTATATTCTTCAAAGTTATTTTTTATTCTCTTTTAATATATCCGCAATAGCCGCTATGCTACCAAGAGAAGATACTGCTTCATTAGGCAAAATAAGTTTATTAGCTGGGTTAGTAGCCATTTCTTTTAATGCTTCAACTTGCTTTAATGCTATTACTGTTTCATTAGTTCCAGATTCTATTATTGCAGTATTTATTCTTTCAATAGCAGCCGCTTCTGCCTTAGAAACTTCCGCAATAGCTTTTGCTTTACCTTCAGCTTCAAGTAATTGAGATTCCTTTAAACCTTCAGCATGTCTAATATTTGCTTCTTTTTCTGCCTCTGCTCTTAAAATCTTAGCTTGTTTTTCTGCTTCGGCTCTTGCAATTTCACTTTGTTTTAAACCTTCTGCTTGTAATATAGTAGCTCTTTTATCTCTTTCAGCCTTCATTTGTTTTTCCATAGCATCTTGAATCTCTGATGGTGGCATTATATTTTTAATTTCTACAGATAATATTTTTATACCATATGCATCTGTTATTGTATCTATTATTGTTAAAAGCTCTAAGTTTATTTGATCTCTTCCTGATAAAACTTCATCTAAAGACATATTACCAACTATATTTCTCATATTTGTTATGGTTGAATAAACTATACCAGATTTAAAATCTTCTATGTTATAAACAGCATCCTTAGCATTTAATACTTTATAAAATATAACATTATCAATTTCAATTTTTACATTATCTTTAGTGATTACGTATTGTGGAGGTATATCTAATATTTGTTGTTTAGTTGAAATTCTTTTTCTTACAAAGTCAGCAAAAGGAATAACTAAATGCCAACCCGGCTCTAATATTTTACTAAATTGTCCAAAACGTTCTAATACATAAACATATCCTGTATTTACAACTTTTATTGAAGAAATCGCTGCAAATACCACTATTAATAATAAGATTATAATAATTACAGTAGCTACCATTTGTAACCCCTCCTATTTTTTTATTAGAATTTTATTTCCTTCTATACCTATAATTTCGACTTTTGTCCCCTTTTTTAAAGGACCACTAACACTTTTAAATGTCCAATAAATCCCCTCAAATTTAATTAATGCTGAGTCCTCTATACTTTCATCTAATACAAGTTTTCTTCCTATATAGGCTTGTTCCATTGTTTTGGTTCCTATATTATCCACCTTTATTTTTCTTTTAATCTTAGGATAAACATAGAAGAAAAAGAAAATTGTTATTATGGCGAATAGTATAAATTGTAATATTATATTAAAATTTAAAAATGCTAATACTAAACCACCTAAAGCCCCAAAGGAAAATCCAACAAATAGAACGTCAGAGCTTAAATAGTCTATAATTATTCCTGCTAAAATGACTACTATCCAAAGCCACAACATAAATACCCCTCCTTTATTTAATTTACTATTTATTAATATTTACTTTATTATACAGTTTATGCATTATTTTTTCAAGTATTATTTTTAACTTTTTAAAATAATACTTGAAAACTTAATAAGAGTTAATTAATACCTTATTTCTCTAGTTGATTTTATTATGAATTCACATTAATATTTAATATATAGATTTGTTTAGTAAATGTTTCTATCCTAAGAAAATATTATTTAAAAACATAGATTTCCTTATTGGATAAACTTTTATTACTATAGAAATACTAAAAATAAAATATAACTGGAGATGATGCTATGGATTTTATAAAAGTAGGTGCAGCCTCACCTAAAGTAAAGATAAGTGATACAAAGTACAATCTTAAAGAAATAGAATCTATTATTTTAGATGCTATAGATGAAGAGGTTAAGGTTTTAGTTTTTCCAGAGTTAAGTATATCTGCTTACACTTGTGGAGATCTATTTACAAACCAAAAACTAATTGAAAATTGTAACTTAGCTATAGAAAACTTAGTTAATTTTTCTAAAGGGAAAGATATATTAGTAGCTGTTGGTGCTCCTTTATTATATAGATATTCTTTATATAACTGTGCATACATAATCCTAAACGGAAAAGTTTTAGGTATAGTCCCAAAGAGCTACATACCAAACTACTCAGAGTTTTATGAAAAAAGATGGTTTACAGAAGGTTTCAATATTAAAGGGGTAAATGTAGATTTACATTTTCAAAAAGAAGTTCCTTTTGGAACTGATTTAATATTCTCATTTGAAAGCTTAAAAATAGGATTTGAAATCTGTGAAGACTTATGGGTCGCTATACCACCTAGTTCTAATTTAGCTCTTATGGGTGCCAATCTTATTTGTAATCTTTCAGCTTCTAATGAACTTGTATCAAAGAGTTCATATAGAAAATCATTAGTTCAAAATCAAAGTGCTAGAACAATGAGTGCTTACATTTATTCTTCAGCAGGAGTTCATGAATCAACTACAGACCTATTATTTAGTGGTCATATGCTTATAGCTGAAAATGGATCTATTATAAAAGAAAATAATAGATTCAAAAGAGAAAATGATTTATTAACTGGTATAATTGATCTATTTAGATTAGATGCAGAAAGAACAAAAAATATAAGTTTTAGAAATTCAACTTTTAATGAAAATAATGAACCTAGATTCATTCCATTTAATTTAGAAGGGACAACAATAAAGAATTTTGATAGAGAAATAGATAAGCATCCTTTCCTACCAAAATCTCAATATGCTATGGAAGAACGTTGTGAAGAAATATTAAATATACAAGCTGCTGCTCTTGCAAAAAGATTAGAACATACAAATCTTAAGAAAGCTGTAATTGGTATTTCAGGAGGTCTTGATTCTACTCTTGCTTTATTAGTAGTAGTAAAGACATTTGATATGTTAAATATACCTAGAAAAAATATAATAACTGTAACTATGCCTGGTTTTGGAACTACAGATAGAACATATAATAATGCTGTAACTCTTTGCAAAGAACTTGACTGTGACTTCAGAGAGATAAATATAGTAAAAGCTGCTCTTCAACACTTCGAAGATATTGGTCATGATAAAGATATTCATGATGTAACTTATGAGAATGTTCAAGCAAGAGAAAGAACTCAAATACTTATGGATATAGCTAATAAAGAAGGTGGATTATTAATAGGTACTGGTGACCTTTCTGAATTAGCTTTAGGATGGTGTACTTATAACGGAGATCATATGTCAATGTATTCTGTTAACTGCTCTATTCCTAAAACCTTAGTTAGATTCTTAGTTAGTTATTTTGCTAATCATGAAATCTCAGAGGATGCTAAGGAAGCATTATTAGATATTTTAGATACTCCTGTCAGCCCAGAATTATTACCAAAAGATAAAGAAGGTAAAATAACTCAAAAGACAGAAGATATTGTTGGCCCTTATGAACTTCATGATTTCTTCTTATATCATTTTATAAAACATGGTTCAAGTCCTGAAAGAATATTCTTCTTAGCCAAGGGAGCCTTTAAAAATGATTATGATGAAGAAGTAATAAAAAAATGGTTAGATAAATTTATAAGAAGATTCTTTACCCAACAATTTAAGCGTTCTGCTCTTCCAGATGGACCAAAGGTCGGTTCAATATCTCTTTCACCTAGAGGTGATTGGAGAATGCCTTCTGATGCAGTATATAATGATTTTTTAATTTAAAAACAATTAATAATTTTTTAATTTAAGCTATAAATATTATTCTAAAACTATTTATTATACCCTAAACCCTTGTGAAATAAATAGTTTTTAGAATATATTTATAGCTTTTTTTAAATTTAAAAAAAGAATTTTTTGTTTTTTGATGTATATTGATATAAATTATTTATTTTAATAGATTATTTTTACTATTTTTTGGTGTATTCTTATGTAAAAAATATTATTTTGTAAAAAAATTAAGAACATTGACATACTTTTGCCCTAAATATGTTGTAAACTTTTATATATATAATGTATAATTAGAATTTAGACAGATACTTATCTATTTTGTCAAAATATGTTTGATACAAATTATTTAAAAAGGAGGAGCTATAAAGCTATGAGTAAATATGATAAAAAACTTAAAAAAGCATTAGCTCAATATGAAAATGGAAATTATGAAGAAGCATTAGATATATGTGAAAAAGTACTTGATAAAGATTATAACAACGAAGAAGCACTTATATTAGAAGGAAGAGCTCTTGAGAAGCTTAATAGAATAAGTGATGCTATTGTTTCTTGGAAAATAAACTCTGAGTACAACAATAATGAAGAAGCTAGAACAAAACTTGAAAAGTTTAATAATATAGATGAGAAAAAACTAGCAATGAGTACTATATTTAGTGAAACTATGAAGGATGAAATTAAGGCTAGACTTCAAGAAGAAGCTCAAAAAGAATATGCTAGCCAATTAGAAAAAAGAGAGCTTGAAACTCATACTGAAATTAAAAAGACTGAAAATGTTAAAGAAAATTCAAAAGTTGAACAAGCTCCAGTTATTAATATCAATAAGGAAACACCAAAAGAAGATATAAAAATAAGTAAACAAGTTAAGGAAACTCCAATTAAAGAAACTACAAAAACTGAAAATAAACATCTTGATAATGTAACAAGAGTTGATTTCCATAAAAAAGATGAAATTAAAAATGAAAAAATAAAGGAAACTAAAGAATCTAAGGATGATAATGAACCTAGAGTTATTAGTACTCCTAACTTTAAAAATGAGAAATCAAATGCAAAAAAATCAAATAAAAAGAAACCTGTTAAGTATGTTGCTGTAGCTGTTTCAGGTGCTATTGTCCTACTACTTGCTTATGGTATAACAAAGAACATAAAAACTACAAATGCAGGTAATACTCAAGTAACTTCAACTGAAGAAAATACTAACCAAGCTAATAATTCAACAGAGAATAAGTCAAGCGAAAATTCATCGACTGAAAATAAAGCACTTAATGTAGATGAATTAAACAAAGCTGTTCAAGATAAAGATATAAACTCTCTTTATACAATATTAACTTCTACTCCTAAGGATAAAGTCCCAGCAGATGCTTTAGATGCATATAATAAAGCTGAAGAGTTAATGAAAACTGATGGAGTTAAGGATTTATACTTAAAAGGGTCAGATTTATTTAAAGAGAAAAAATATGAAGACGCCCTTAAAGATTTTGAAAAAGCTTATGCATTCTCAGATGGTTCTTATTTAAGACCTCACTTAATGTACTTCATAGGAACTTCTTATGAAAACTTAGATAATAATGCAGAAGCAATTAAATACTTCCAAGAATATTTAAATAATTATAAAGCTAAACCAAATGCTGATGATGTTATGTACACTCCTCAATGCTTATATAACTTAGCTATATTATATGATAAAGACGGTAATAGTGCTGAGGCTAAGAAATATGCTCAAGAAATTGAAGATAATTATCCAAATACAATGTTCTACAATGACGTTACTAAGAAAATTATCTACGGTAAATAATAAAAAAACACAGGTTTTAAGTAAAACCTGTGTTTTTTTATTTATATTATATTTAAATTAATGCTAAGTTAATTTAAAACTATAATTTTTTAATTTAAAAATTATATTGCTTCTGAGTCTGGGAAAATCATGTTTGCAACTTTTTCAAATTCTGCTCCTACATATTTTGAACTATGAGAATCTGATCCTAAAACCATAGGTATATTATACTTTAAGCATAAATCTAAAAATATCCCTTGTGGATGCACTTCCCCGCACTTTGCTCTTCTAAGACCTGAAGTATTTAAATCAATCTCATATTTACCTTTTTTCATTTCTTTAAGGACACCTTCTAAAAGTTTTATGTTATATTTTTCATTTGGAAAATCTTCTTTATATTTTCTTACTAAAGTTGGATGTCCTATTCTTTTGGGCTTGTACTTTCCTAAATCACTCTGAATTGACTTTAACATGGTCTCATAGTATAAATCATAAAGCTTGTCCATTCCACCAATCTTTTCTACTAATTCACCAATCATATCTGATCCATTTCCTATTTGATAGTATTCATCTTTAAATTTCACTATATGCACTGAAAGAATAGCATCATCTAAATATTTCCCATACTTATCTAATATAGCTTTAGTTTCCTGTTCATATCCTTCAACGTAGTCTACTTCTAAGCCTACATTAACATGAATTTTATCTTTAACCTTTTCTTTTAATTCAGCTATGCCCTTTAGATACTCTTCTAATCTCTCCATAGGTAGAGCACTGTTTTTTCTTGGAGAAGGATCTTCTATAGGAAGTGGCATGTGTTCTGTAAAAGTTATTTCTGTAATACCATTTTTTAATGCAGTATCAATGTACATGTCTAAACTATCATCACTTCCATGAGGACAATAAGTGCTATGTACATGTCCATCTCTTTTTGTGTTTAAAATCATTTTTATCCTCCGTACTATTCTGTTGTATTTTTTTATCAGCTTATTATAAGTTCTCTATCTTTATTTAAAACAAAACAATATTATGTAAAATATCAATAAATAAAGACTTAAAAAGCATATAATATATAATTAGGCTAAATTAAAAACTATAAGAATTAAGATTCCTATAGTTTTTAGTCTCTCTATATTATACCTTATTAAATAAATAAGACAAAATAAACCTCATAAATATAATTTTATTTTAATTTCAATTCACATATAACAGGATAATGGTCTGATGGATACCCTCCATCTATTTCTCTATCATCTATACACAGATTTTTAATTTCAAACTCTTTTGAATATATGATGTAATCTATTATTCCTCCATCATATCCACCTTTAAAATCATGGAAAGTACCTATTATATTATTTTCAATTTCGTCATAGCACACATTAAATTCTATAGTATTTTTTTCTGAATCTCTTATTATATTAAAAAGATTATCTTCTAAGTAACAATTAAAATCTCCCATTATTACATATGGTATTTTTTTAACTTCATTTAATATTATTTTTATTCCTTCTTCTCTTGCTATTTCACTTTCATGATCTAAATGAGTATTATATATATCTAACTTTACTCCATTTGTTTTATCTTTTACTTTTAATGTTGTACATATTCTTGGAAGACTGCTATTAAAATCTTTACTTCCTTTAATTTCTGGAGTTTTAGATAACCAAAATTGATTCCATTCTAACAAGTCAAACTTTTCCTTTTTGAAAAACAAGGCATTAAATTCATCCTTGCCAGTTCCTTCCCTATCCTCTCCAATCCATGAATATTCATCTAATATACTATCCATATCATTTAACATATGAATTAAACCCTCTTGAGTTCCTATTATATCAGGTGAATGTATCTCTATTAGCTTTGTAATTCTAGCACATCTTTGACTCCATTCATTATTATCTTGAGCCTTAAAATCATATTTTAAGTTAAATGTGATAAATTTTAAATTTCTCATAATCTATTATTCAATTAAATAAAATTATTAATTGAATCTCTCCCCCTCTATTTATATCTTTTTAAAATAATTATAATATTTATATTAGTAAATTTTATAGTGTTAAATTCTATTTTATATGTATATATCTTAAAATAGATATATGATTAGAATTTTAAACTAGATACTTGTTTAAACATATTTATCTCTTTTTCAGACTCTACTGAATCTAAAGTTTCATTCCAGTCTTTATCAAATTTAATTTTAAATAATTCAATATGATTTTTATCTTCCTTTGGTGCCATAGCTACATACTCTTCACCACATATTAATTTTTGCTCTAAAATTAAATATTCTACTCTTTTACCATTTTGATCTCTAAAAGATACAATTTGATTTTCAGACATATCAATTCCTCCTTGAATATATTACCATTTGATTTTTACTTTCTTTTTTATTATTGTATATATTTTTTTATTTATTCTTTTTTATTTTGATGCTCATTTACGAGTATATTATTTAAGTGTATATAATAAAAAAATAAATCATCCTATCATTAGATAAGATGATTTATTAAAATTATCATTATTTTATTTATATCTTATAGCAATTACTATGTTCCAAATAATTTGAATTACTAAAACTATTAATGCTACCATTATAAAATAATAATATGCTAATAAATTTTCAAAGAACTTTAGTTTTATAACTAAAGCTAAAATAATAGCCATAATCGCTGTTATAATTGTTTGGATTATATAAAATTTATTCTTATTACTTTTTACTAAATAAATAAACCATATAAAAAATAATAAAGCTAAAACTAAAGCTATAACTGATAAGATATATAAATTTTCATTACTTATGCTCTTTGAATACTCATATCTTTTAAAATAAACATGATGCATTACACCTGCTTTTTTATTTGTTAAATATTCAATAGCAATTACAGCACACCATAAAGCAGCCTGAATAAATACTATTAATGAATATATTATTTTCTTTAATTTACTCATTATTTATTTCTCCGGCTCTCCAGTAACTGATGGGTTTCCACCATTACTCCAACCAATCCATCCATCGCTATATATAGATGTATTTTTAAGTCCCATTACATTAGCATAAGTATAAACTTCGGCTGCACGCCATCCACTACCACACATAAATGCAAGATGATTTTTTAAGTTTATTCCTTGATCTTCCCACATCTTTTCTATTTCATATCCATTTCTCATTGTATTATCTACATTTCTGTAATAATCTAATGAAGTTGAACCTTCTATTCCTGCATATCCAAAAACAGCTCCTGGAATACGACCTTTTTTATCATGATAGCTATATCCTGATATTTTACCTATGTATTCATCCCAAGTACGGTTATCAACTAAAGTAAAATCAGATTTTTTAAGATCTTCTTTAAGTTCTGGAATTGTAGTAATTACACTAGGATCAGCTGGTATAGTAGCACCGAAGTCTCCACCTGGAGTTTTTGGATTAACTTTAGTTTCTAATTCATAACCGGCACTAGTCCATGCTCCATCTCCTCCATTTAATACTCTTACGTCTTTAACTCCCATATATTTAAGAACACTAGCTACACGATAAGCTGCCATTTGTTCAGCACCTGTAAGTATTATTGTATCATCTTTATTAATACCATAGTCTAAAGCAAATTGAGTTAATGTTTTATCATCTGCAAGCATCCAAGTTGGAGGTGGTTCTATGGTATCTGTATTTATATGTACACTCGTAGGTACATGACCTTTTCCGTATGTTTGATTTTCATCTCCCCAGCTTGCTTCAAATACTTTTATATTTTTAGCATTTTCAAAAGTTTCTGGTTTATTTCCATCAATAACTTCTTTTAATATTTTAGCAGGAACTATCAAACTATAGTCATCATATTTCTCTAAAGGAAGTTCTTTATCACTAGCCCATTCTTTAATGTCATATGTATAAAGATTTTTGTATCCTTTTTTTGAAAGATAATCTGCAACTACTTTAGAATCTTCTCCATTAGCGTCATATAATATTATGTTCTTATCTGTAGTTATTCCTTTAGTTTTTAAAGCTTCATCTAATTTTTTTTCTTTATCTTTAGCATCAACCTTTATCCAATTTGCAGAAAAATCTTCAGCATTAGGAATGTGTCCTCCTCTAGCCTCATCATATAATATCCATCCATTATATGAATCACTTAGACGTGTATCCACAGCTATCCAAGACTTGTCTTTTAAATTTTCTTTTACTTCTTCTGTACTTAAAGATTTAAGAGAAACATCTGCCTCATTACTTTTACTGCTAGAACAAGCTATAAAAGTAACAGTTGAAGCTACTACAATTAAACCTAAAGTTAGTTTTTTTAGTAAACTCATATTGTCCTCCTTAATTTTATTTAATTTTCAACTAAATTTAACACCATTAAAAATAATATCAAATTTATATTATTTAGTAAATAACTATTAAAAATTATTAAATTTTCACTTAATACTATATTTAATTAAATCTTTTATTATATTTACAATAAAATATATTATTTTATTATTTCGTTTTTTCAAATTGAATCTTTTTATAAGTATTTTTAAGTATTTTTTGATTAATTTCTTAGATTCGTTAATTTTAAAGAATTAAAGTACATTTTTCAAAAGATTTTTTACCAAATATGGAGTATCATAAAATTAAAAATATTAGATGAGGTGATTTTTTTATGGAAATTAATAAAAGTATAGTCAAATCAATAGCTGAACATCTTTCAGACAGACCATTTGATTTAGAATTTTGGGATGGTGAAATTCTTAAATATGGTGATGGAGATTCTGAATTTAAAGTTATTATAAAAAACTTTCCAAGCAAAAAAGAGCTTATATCAGATCCTAGTGTAGCTTTAGGTGAAGCATACATGAAAGGTGACATTGATATAGAAGGAGATCTTCAAAAATTCTTTGAAAGTATTATTCGTAATAAGGATAGCTTCATGAATAAAAATACAGTATTCAAACTTGCTTCTAAAATAAAAGCTCCATCTTTATTAAAATCAAAGAAAGATATAGCACACCACTATGATATAGGTAATGATTTCTATAGTTTATGGTTAGATAAAACAATGAGTTATTCATGTGGATATTTTAAAAATCCAACAGATACACTTTATGATGCCCAGATGAATAAAATACATTATATATTAAAGAAACTTAATTTAAAAGAAGGTCAAAGTCTTTTAGATATAGGTTGTGGTTGGGGATACCTAATTATAGAAGCAGCCAAACTTTACAAAGTAAAAGCTTTAGGTATAACTCTTAGTGAAGAACAATTTAAGAAAGCCAAAGAAAGAATCAAAGAAGAAGGACTTGAAGATTTAGTTGATGTTCAATTAATGGATTATAGAAATTTAGAAAAATCCAATTTAGAATTTGATAGAGTTGTTAGTGTTGGTATGGCAGAACATGTTGGTCATGCTAATCTACCTTTATTCTTTAAAAATGTTGATTCTGTATTAAAAGAAGGTGGATTATTCTTATTGCATAATATAACTAATCTTATAGAAACTGAGGGAAATAAATGGATTACAACATACATATTCCCTGGTGGATATCTTCCAACATTAAGAGAAGAACTTAATATCGCAGCTGATCTTAACTTCCATGTATTAGATGTAGAAAGTTTAAGACTTCATTATATGAAAACATTAGAAGAATGGTGTAAGAACTTCATGAATCATTTAGATGAAGAAAGAGAAATGTTTGATGATGAATTCTTAAGAATGTGGCATTTGTACCTTGCTACTTGTGCTGCTGCTTTCCATTATTGGGATATTGATATACATCAAACTCTATTCTCAAAGGGAATAAATAATACACTTCCTATGACAAGAAAATATTTATATGAAGACTAATTAATCTAGAGCTAAAGCTTACCCAATTTAGGATTAAGCTTTAGCTTAATTTATTAAAAATTTAAATTTATATCTTTTGGAATATATCGAACAAATTAACTTTTTTGTCTATATTCCTATAGAATATCTTCTAAAGTTCTAGAAAAACTATATATTGAAGTTTTATTTTAGGAGGTATTTTTAATGACTAATGAAAATAAATCTGCTCATGATATAGCTAAACAAATGATTATCAATGGTGACCCCTTTGATAAAATAAAAGAGATGACTAATTTAAGATTAAAGGAACTTAAAAGAATTAAAAGAGAAGAAATAACTTCAAAATTCTAGAATCTCTTTAATCCTTATTTATTTTTGGTTTAATTCTTATATTTTTTAATTATTAAACCAAGTTTAAAAGAAAGTAAAATTAAAGAAGGGGCTGTAGTAAAAGTAACTTAAAATAAAACTTATAAATTCTTAGCGAAATCTAGTAATTCTCAGAATATATTTATAAGTTTTATTATTTAAAGTTTTGATACAGACCCTTCTTATATGTTTAAAAGTTACTTCTAATACATCCTCTTTTTAAATCTACTCTAAATTATTTCCTCTTCTTTTAATAATTTATATAAAGTTGGACTTAAATTAAATTCTCCAATAAGATTATTTACTTCTAATAGAGCTTTTTCCTTTTTATTTTTAGAAACATTGCCCTTTATAGCTCTTATTAAAATATTTTTAGGTGAATGGGCAATATCTATAAATTCAAGAAGTTGAGTCTTATATCCTGCACATTCTAAAAGATTTGCTCTAACTGAATCAGTCATAAGAGCTGATATTCTTTCTTTTATTATTCCATAGTTCGTAAGTATAGAAAACTTCTCACTCTCTATTTGACTATTAAACTCATGTTGACAACATGGAACTGAGAATATCATTTTACTATTCCATTTAATTGCATTGTATAAAGCATAATCTGTTGCTGTATCACAAGCATGTAATGTTATTACCATATCAACCTTGTTGTTATATTTAAAGCCATTTATATCTCCAAGTTCAAAATGTAAATCTTCATAATTATATTTTTTAGCTATGTCATTGCATTTCTTTATTACATCAGCTTTTAAATCTAATCCAATCATATTAACTTTTATCTTTTTAATTTCAACGAAATAGTAATATAATATGAATGTTAAATATGACTTACCACATCCAAAGTCTAAAATTGTAAGCTCTTTCTGATCAAGTTTTTTTACTTCATCATCAATTATTTCAATAAATCTATTTATTTGCTTATACTTATCGTATTTTGAGTTAATAACTTTACCTTCTTTAGTAAAAACTCCTAAGTCTATAAGAGGCTCTATTATCATTCCCTCTTCTAATATGTAATTTTTCTTTCTATTATGTTCCTTATTAACCTCTTTTAAAGATTCATTTTTCTTAACCCCTAAAAATACCTTTCCCTTCTTAGAAACCTTAAGATCAAAAGAACTTTCTTTAGAAAAAGCATTTAATTGTTTATATTTAAAAACAAATAACTCTTCTACTTTTCCTTTTAATTCACTTTTTTCTATATTTTCATGAAAGACTTGCTTATCAGTGTACTTCTCTATTTGATAAAAATCCTTTTTATTCTTTTCTTTAAGTTGAAACACTATTTTTTTATATTCAACATCTTTATTAATCTTATTACTAATTACTAACTTTATGATTTCTTCTTCTGTAATTTTATTAATTGCTTTTATTAAATCATCCATTAAAACTCACCTTACAAATTTATTATTAAAGCTAAATTAATTTTCTAACTTAACTTGCTATATAATATAATACATAAGATTTCTATATATATCAAATTAATTAAAATTTTATTCAATATCCATAATCTTAACTATCTTACTTTCTCCTAATAACTCCTTTGCTGCTTCAATTAAAGGCTTATCTTCTGTAACCAAAGAAAAATCTTCTTTTTCTTTTGAAGTAAATATAAGTAATATGTCATTTTTAGTAAGCTTTTTCCCATTATAGTAATAAGCTTCTCCTTTTATATTGTCAAAATCTATATAATTTAAAAACTCTTTAAACCTTCTTATATCTATTTCAATCATTAATGGAACAAGCTTCATAAAGCGCTCTGACATAACATTTTCTCCATTAAACCTTCTTTTCTCCTTTCTAGCTAACTCCTCTAGAACCTCTCTTATAATTATAATTTCATTACATTCTAAAAAATCATCAAAAAAGCCTTTTCCTCTATTCCAAAAATTTATAATCACATTAGTATCCAATATATACTTTCCCACAACCATTCACCTCATTAGTATTATATCTTTAATTTATTCATTTTAGAAATATTATATCCAGCGTATCCATAGGCTAATAAATTAATTTCTAAATAGCTTTTAGAAATTAAAAATATACATAAAAAAGCTTGATTTTATAAAAGTCATGATTATATATTAAAACTTCAATTAAGTTTAATATATAATCTAGGGCTTTTATAAAATCAAGCAATATTTCTTTTAACCTAATTATTTAGCATCAAGCTTATTCTTTACAACCCATTCATCTAGTTGTTCTTCGCTTGTTACTTCAAATATTTCATCAATTATTTTTCCATCTTTTACATAGTACATTGATGGAGTTGAATTAAACTCTGGAAAAATTTTATTTATTTTCTTTCTATTGTTTTGAATCTCCTCTTTAGATATTCCTTCATTATCTAAAACAACTTCATTTATAAGTATATTATGATTTTCTAAATAAGGAAGTAATAGCTTCTTTAACTTTATACAATCTCTACAAGTTGACTGTGTAAAAATAATAAGAGATTCTTCTTTATTTTCAGCCATGGTAAGAGCATCATCTAATCTAACTTCTAGTATTTCTCCACTAGAGGTATCTCTTACATACTCTTTTTCTCCACATCCAACAAAAGTAAATAATAGTATAAATATCAATAGTATCTTTATTATTTTTCTCATAATTTAATCCCTCTCCCCTCAAATGTATATCAGTATAATCAAGGAGATGAAACTCTATTCTCTCTCCTTGATTAAATACTTAATTATTTTGTCTAATTATTATCTTGCTGTTCTAATAGTTATTGATTCTTTTTCTGAAATTTCTCCATTTGAATATTTGGCAGCAATCTTAAAGTTATAAATTGTATGTCTATTTAAGCCTTTAAATGTATATGAAGTGTCCTCAGCTTTTATCTCTACTACCTTCTTACCATCTTTATATAAGATATATCCATCTAATCCATTAGTTATTTCTGGAGCAGTCCATGTTACAGTTACATCCTTCTTATTAACTTCAGAAGCTTTAAAGTCTCTTACTGGATTAACTATTATTTCCTCTGAGCCATTATCATTTACTGTAACTGTAGCAGTAGCAAACTCTCCATTTGGAATTGTAGCAGTTATTGTAGCAGTACCCTTGCCTACACCAGTAACTAATCCATTCTCATCTACTGTAGCAATAGACTCATCACTTGAAGTCCAAGTAATAATATCTTTACTTTCAATAGGATCTAATATAGCAACTAATTGCTCAGTTCCATTTACTTCTAGATTTAATTCTGTCTTTTCTAATGTAATTGATTCAGCACTTACATTTCCGTCTTTACCGTAGAATACTAACTCAGCTGCACTTGCATACTTATTATTTGTATCTCCTAAAGTCTTAAGAGCAGTAAATCTTACATATTGAGCATTAACAGTATTAAATCTTATAGGATTATATCCTCTATTAGCTAAAGCAGTTCCCTCTTCATTAGCTTCTAAAGTTCCTTTTCTAGCCTCAGTCCAATTTTCGTTATCTAGACTTGTTTCAATCTTATATTCAGTAACATGACCATTTCTACTGTTTTGTCTTGGTAAATAATCTATTTGATTAAGATCATAAGCTTTATCTAACTTAATTGTTATAGATACTGGAAGCTTATCAGCAGCTTGGTAGCCTGAATGCCAAATACTATTTTCATCACCATCTACTGCATTTTCTTTGTAATCTCTATCAGCTTCACTAGTTGCATGAATAGCCTCTAACTTACTAAAATGTATTTTATCTTCTTCTACAGTTTCACGCTCTTGTAATAAAGCCGTCTTACTTCTTAAAGTTAAAATAGCATCTCCGATTTCTTTTTCATTTGAGCTATTTTCTAATACATTTTCAGCATTCTTAATGGCTTCAAGTAAAGCTTCATAAGTTTCAGGAGTGTAAATCTCACTTAAAGACTCATGTGACTTAGCTTGCTCTATAGCTTGAACTAATAATGTCTTATCAATTCCATCTAAAACAACTATTTCTTTTTCAACTGTATGATTTCTATCAGCAGTAGTTGCAACAACCTTAGCTACTCCTGGTTGTAATCCACGTAAATAGTAAGTTACCTTATCTTCTCTATCTACACGTAAAACTTGTAAAACATCAGGATTTTCAGAAACTAATCTATAATTTAAATTATTTGCATTGTCAGGTGTAACCTCTGCGAATATAGGAGTAATTCTATTTAGATATACTGATTCTGGAGTATTTTCAGCAAAACTTATTCCAGTTGTTTCAACTCCACTCTTTTCATAGAATTCAATTTCATTTATAGCTAAAGTATTCTTATCTTTATGAGAATCTAAAGCTGTAATAACAATCTTGTCAAATTCTTGTCCACCTAACTCATAAATAGTTGTAGCAGTTGTAATATCTGCTTTTTCTCCTAAATCAAACTCTTCTCCATTTAAATATCCAACAGCCTTAACCTTCTTCATGGCAGCTATATTTATAGTACCATTAGCATTCATTCTATTGTATATAGTAAAGTTTTCTAAAGCTTTTGGTTCATCAAATTCAAATGTCATTTCAAAAGGAAGAGTTCCTTTATCTTCTTTGTCTGGAGTAAAGATCCACTTTAAGTCCATACGAGAACTATCATCACTGCTTGTTGTTCCATCTATTAACTTGTCTAAGCCCATTCCAGCTTGTAATTGACTTGAATCTCCACTTACAGTAATATGCTTTTTATCAATCTTACTGCTAGTTGGTCTTCCTGATGGCAATTCATTTTCAGGATCAACAATTTCAGCAACAGCCATCTTAGAATTTAATTTACTGTCCACTAGTAAAGCTTGACTAGCTTCCATATCCCAAGTAATATTTTGTTTAGCTTTTAGTGTTACTCTTGCTATTGTATCTGTTCCATTTACTTTTACGTTATTACCAACATTAGTAAAGTTTACATAAGCATGTTGAGTATTATCTGTATGAACTCTTGCCTTAGAAAGATTTCTCATTCCTGCTGTTGCAATAGTTCCCTCAGTCTTAACATATTCATACTTAGAAGCATCTAAAGGAATTTCTACACTAAATGCATTAATATCAGAAAGTCCAGTTCCTACAACATCAACAGTAAATGTTTCTCCTGCAGAAATTTCTTGTTTGCTTGGTACTAACATTATTTCACCTTCAAGCTCCACTCCTTCAGAAGGTTTTATTCCACCTTCTAATTGGCTAGCAACATAAGATATATCATAAGCATCGATTAATCCATTATTGTTCAAGTCAGCCATTGATACGTATCCCCAGTCAGCATCAGCAGTTGTTAATCCTGCATAGTTTTCAAGGAATACTAAATCTCCCTCTTCTATAGATCCACTGTTATTCCAGTCTCCAACTACTTGTCCATTAGTTCCATCAACTTTGTATGGTCTAAATTCTCTCATAGCCATAAAGTTTCCTATAGACTCTTTAGTTACTATCTTAAAGTAACGAGCTTTTATAGGCTTGTCAAAGTTTATTGTTTTAACTTCTCCATCAGTAGCCCATGCTGGAACATCTGATCCTTGAGCATTACTAAATATTTTCTCATAATTTACACCATCTAAACTGCTATATATTTCAGCACGCTTAACTGATCCATTACCATTTTTTCTGAATAATAATTCCAATTTCTCTAGTGTATAAGCCTTTTGCATATCAACTATAAATGGCTTATCTATAGCACTATCCTTTGAATGGAATTGTGAATGATCATCTCCATCAACAGCATTTTCTGGTTTTTCACTACTATATTGATCCCACTTCCAATCAACTTTCATATCCTTAGGTACGTTTCTATATGGGTCTAGAGCAGTTTTTACTGTTATTAATTCACTCCATTCAGAATGACCATCTTTATTTACACTACGTACGCGATAATTATATTCTGTATCATAGTTTAATCCAGTATCTATATATTCATTAGCTTTAATATTATTAAATACCATTCCATCTATTTCAACATCATAGCTTGTAGCACCTTCAACCTCATCCCAAGTTAATTCAATAGATTCTGGTGTTATTCCTTCTTCTGGTGCTCTGAAGTTAGTTGGAACATTTAAATTTTTATTAACTTCATCCTTAGTTATATCTTGAGTATTAACAAATCCTTCAACTGTTAATTTAACTTCATTTTGCTTTACATTTGTCTTATCAACTTTTACATAAACCTTAGGAGTAGTTGTTATTTCTAACTCTGCAAACTCTGAACCCTCAGTAGCATACTTATTAAGGTTTGGAGTTTCATCATAGAAATACATGTTAGTTCCATTTTCAAACTCTTCTAAACATTGTGCTTCTGTTAACTTGACATCATTATCACCTACAGTAACTTCTAAGCTAGTTGGTTTTTCACTTACATTAACTATAAATTCAGTTGATCTATCTACAACTATTCCGTTATAATCCCCTTCTAATACTCCTGCAGTAATAACAGCCGTTCCTTTTCCTGTCTTTGGAGCACTTGAAGTAATCATAGTTCTAGCTGACTTTCCATCTTTATAATCAGTTGTTAAACCGTCATCTTCATAAACTTCAAAGTTTGTATCTCCACTTGGATATACTTCATAGATACGATGTGAATCATCTATAGCTTCTGGATTATTATTTTCACTAGTCATTGGAATTATAGCTCCGTTCTTAACAAAAACAGGTACTTTCCATAAAGGTGCATCAAAGTTATTTAATACTCCACCACCTCTATATTGTTCACCAGTAAAGTAATCAATCCAAATTTGATCTTCATCTGGAAGATAAATTTCATTTCTTATATCATTACCCTCAGTATCAGCAGCTGTATTTTGATATATAGGAGCAACTAATAAATTAGGTCCCCACATATATTGATACTCTGTTGCTGTTCCATAAGTATATGCCTCTGGGTATTCAAGCATCATAGCTCTTATCATTGGAACACCATCTTCAGTCGCTTCATTAGCAATACTGTAGTTATATGGCATCATCTCGGCCTTTAATTTTAAATACATTCTATTAATTGAAGTATATGGATCCCCAAATACATATGGATACTTAGCATTTGATCCCCAACCATCCATATCTATTTGAACTGGTGTGAATGCCTTCCATTGGAAATCTCTGGTTTGTACTAATGGACTTCCTCCAAATATACCATCCATATCAGATCCTACGTTAGGTTGACCTGAAAGACCTGATCCTATATATGTTGGTATATGGAATCTAATGTATTCCCAGTCTCCACCATATTGATCTCCTGACCATATACTTGTGTAACGTTGAGTTCCTGCCCATCCATCTAAACTTACAATGAAAGGTCTTGCTTTATCCTTAGAATTATTTACTATCCCCTCTGCAGCTTGTCTAACTGAATTAAGAGCAAATGAATATCCTGCTCCAACCCAAGCAACGTCAGTTTTAACTCCATTTGTACCTGCAACTCCAACTTCTTTATCTATGTCACGCTCAAGATAAACATCCTGTCCTCCAGTAGGTTTTAAATCACTTTGAGTCCAAAGACCTGTTTGAATACCAAACCCTCTTGAATAATCAACAAATTCTTTTAAATTATTTATATTTCCATCTATAGTTTCTTCACGACCATATCCACATCCATAACCATCATTTGGTAAAAACCATCCAAGAGGTGTATCATTAGCAACGTGATCATCAACGACCTTCTTAGCATCTACCATTAGACTCTCTTGTCTATCGAATCCTGGTTTTGGTGTTTGTGATTCTTGTCCAGTCTCATCATTTATCCAGTCACGAGAATAACAATTTGCATGACCTAAATAGAATCCATATTCAGGTAATAGAACAGGGGCTCCTGTTAACTCTGTAAACTTATCTATAATGTTTGTTGGTTTTTCATCAACAAAATAATAAGCATCAAAGCGATTTTCATCATGTTTTGTAGTAACCTTTCCTGCCTCAGCTGCTTCAAAGTCATATTCACCTGGCTTGAATGTATGTCTCATAACTCCATACCCATTAGTTGAGAAATAGAATGGATTTGGACTTGCTACTCCTCCATCAACCCAGTTATTTTCATTCTTTATATTTATCTTTTTACCTTTATGTGAGAATCTACCATTTTGCATTCCTCCACCATAGAAGTATTCATCTTCATTTGATTCAAGAGTTTGAATTGTACTATCAGATTTATGTTTTAATGGCTCTGCTTCTTTCCATACAGTCTTGTTAGTTAACTTATTAAAAAGCTCCATTTTTCCAGTAGCTTTTTCTATTCTAAGCTCAACAGCACTTGTGGAAATTTTTATTATATCACCATCTTCAACTGTTGGAGTAGGATTTTCATACTCATCTTCAGCCTTATCAATTATTTTTGTTACGTGATCTTTTCCATTTGGCGTTGGATCTTCTTGGAACTTTCCTGTTGGATCCATATAAATCCTTAGAACATCATCTTTTAAAAATGATACTCTAAGTTCCTCTCCTGTTGTCAACCTCATGGTTACATCGTTTTCACTTTGGATAAAACTTTCTACTCCCCCTATTTGAGAATAGCCGGCGTCTTTTACCTCTTCATTCTCTGATTTTTCAACTTTCTGAGTTAACCCATCAAACAAAGGAAATGCATAAGCAGGTATCGCTGGCAACATAATATTAGATATAAAAACAGTACCTAAGGTTAAAACACTTAGCTTTTTAATTATCATCTTTCTTTTCATATTTTCCCCCTAATTTTCACATTCCAAGAAGAAGTTAAATTTGTAACAAAATTTATATCAATATACTATTAGCCTTTCCTACCATTTAATATTTCTTAGTTTTTCCAAATAATATTGTTATAAATTTTATATTAAAGTTAACATTTACCAACTTGTTATTATAAGTATATTTTATACAAGAGTTTTTTATTTGTCAATTTATTACTTTATTTACTTTTTATGTAATTAAAGTGTGTTTTTTATTATTTTCGACTAAATTGTAGACTAATTGCCTCTTTTTGTTTATAAATTTTATTTAATGATATATAATAATTACATATCTAAAATCAATAGGGGGTTCTTTTTTGATTAAAATTGCTATTTGTGATGATGAAAAATATCACTTAAATTTACTAGAAAATATGTTGAAAAATATTTTAAATAAAAATAATTTAGAAGCTAATATATTTAAGTTTTCATCTAGCTACGAATTTTTAGAGTTTCAAAAGAACAGCTTTATAGCTTTCGACTTGATATTATTAGACATACTTATGGATGGATTAAATGGCTTAGATTTAGCCAAAGAAATACGTAATTTAGATCTTGAAGTTAAAATTTTATTTATAAGTACCAGTAAAGATTATATTTTAGACGGCTATGATGTACACGCCTATAATTATCTATTAAAACCAGTCTCTTATTTTAAATTAGAATATGTAATTTTAGATTTTATAGATAACTTCAATAATTCCCAAAATAATTTTTTTACTGTAAAAAATAAGCAAAGTATATTTAGAATAAATTTAGATAATATAATCTTTTTCGAATCAAAATTAAGGAAAATAAATATTGTTTGTTCTAATTATTCAGAAATTTCGTTTTATGATAAGTTAGATAATATTGAAGATTCTCTCATTTCAAAAAACTTTATAAGATGTCACAAAAGTTATTTGGTAAACTTAAATTATATAAAAAAAATAGAAAATTCTAAAATCATCACTTTAAATAATAATATTATTCCTATAAGTAGATCTTATTTAAGAAAAACTAAGGATCTATTTTTTGAATACTTTAGGTTTAAATCTATATAAAAAAATGAGGTTTTTATCACCTCATTTTTATTAAAATAGCTACATTAAATCTCTTATCATCATAATAAAACTTAATTTGACCATCATATTTTTCTATGCTCTTTTTTATACTTTCTAATCCAATCCCATGATTTTTTTTATCTTTTTTTTTCGTTCTAAAAACTTTATTCTTTTTGTTAAATTCTTCATAAAAACTTATACTATTTTCAACTTCTATATATAAATAATATTTATTACATTTACTACTAACTATTATATATTTTTCACTGCCATCATCAATTCTATTGCAAGCCTCAATAGCATTATCTATTAAATTACTATATATTACACAAACATCTATATTTTCTATTGGTAAATTTTCTTTTATATATATGTTTAAATTAATATCTATGTTATTTTCCTTACATAATTCTACTTTCTCCCTAAGTAGGGCATCTAAGATTTTATTATTCGTTATACTTTTTCTCTGCACTCTTGATATCTCATTATTTAAAGACTTGAGATAATTTTTAAATTCATGATAATCACCATTTTCATACAGGGCAGTTATTATATTTAAATGATTTTTCATATCATGCCATAACCTTTTTATTTCCTCATGATTTCTTAAATCTTCATTCCAATATTTTCTTTGATAATTTATCTGTTTGCTCAATATATCTAAGTTAGTTTTTAAAATAGAATTCAATTTATTTTTTTTATTATTTAATGATATAAATTTTAATATAACTCCCAAGCAAATAAAGTTGATTATTATTAACCCACTAATAATTTGTCTTTTTTCAGATTCCATACTCTCTTTATTTCCTCTTAAAATTTTTTCTTTAAATTAATAAAATTTAACTTGTATATCTATTTCTACCTTTTTTCTTTGACTCATATAACTTTTTATCAGCCTCTCGTATTAACTCTTCAATATTCTTTTTAGAAATAATAGTAGATTTGCTAACATCTATGCTTAAAGTTACTCTATCACTAATCTTTGAATATTCATGCTTTATATCTCTTTCATGCAAGTCATTCATTAGTTTTTCTATGTCCTTTATGACATTCATTTCAGATCGTTCTGATAAAACTGAAAACTCTTCACCTCCATATCTAAAAACATAATCTTCTTTAAAAACATTTTTAATAATATTAGCAACACTTATAAGTGCCTCATCTCCTTTCATATGGCCATAATTGTCATTGTATTTTTTAAAATAATCTATATCTATCATTATAAAAATTAAACTTGTACATTTATTTATACTATCTTCTAATCGCTTGTATAAATATCTCTTATTATATACATTAGTTAACCCATCAGTTAGTATAGCTATTTCTAATTCCTTATTTAAATTTTTTATCTTTTTATTTTTTAAATGTATAATACTAATAATTGCTATTGCTATAATAAGTAATCCACTTAAAGAATATATTTTCCTTCTATCTCTTACTCTAACTTTATTGAATAAATCATTATTTAATCTAACCAAAGCATCATCTGTGCTAGAATTAAAACTAATTTCATTATATTCCTCATACATATGAATTATATACTTAGAGAATTCTTCATAATTCTCATTTTCATAACTTATTCTAGCTATGGAATAGGCTACTGAATATAATATATCCGTACTTATACCTCTTGATTTTATCTCATTTAATAGCTCTTCATATTCATAAATAGCTTTTTTAAAATCATCTGTTTTTATGTAATTTATACTTATATCTAATTTCTTTAAAAGTATGTCAGTATTAGCATAAGCATCACTTTTATCTTTATTATATAATTCACTAGCTTTACTAAAATAATATTCTCCTCTGTCTAAATTTTTCTCCCGTAAGTTTACATCTGATAAAACTAAATATAACCAAATATATTCTCTATTTTGATCTTCTTCCTCTAATTCTTTTATAGTACTTAAATATCTTTCTTTATAGCTTTCTACCTTACTATAATTACCAACTTCAAAATGACTTTCTAATAAATATCCATATATAGTTAACTTATTTTCTGCACTTGTAACATTACCACTTTCAATTAAAGATTCATATACGGAGATAACCTTGTTATAATCTCTCTTTACATAATAATTTTCTCCTAAATTAATTATACAAGCATTTAAATTTTTATTATCATTATGCTTTAATGCTATTTCTAAAGCATATTCATCATATTTTAATGATAAATCACATTTCCCGCTTAACCTATACATTGTTGAAAGAAATAAGTATGCTCTTATATGTTTCTCATAACTTTGGTTAAATTCTATAAATTCTTCCATTAAAGCTATAGCATCACTTAGTTTTCCCTTAACAGATAGAATAGCTTTTGCTCTTGCATAATACATATTTGCTAACTCATCATTTTTTTTATTATTCAAAGCCATTTTTTTTGCTTTATTAAAGTATTCTTCAGATTCCTCTTTTTCTTCTATCATTAAATAATTAGTTGATAAAGCACTATATATCATTAAATCTACACTATCTATTTTTCCCTCTATATAACCTTCTGCTTTCAAAAATAACTCTATAGCCTTATTATAATTTTTTTCTAAATATTCTATTGCTCCTAAGGAATAATATGCTTTTTTTAAATGAATTTTATCTTTTGAATTTATTATTTCTTTCTCTAATTCCAATTTTAACTTTTGTAACTTATCCGATTTTAATTTTCTTTCTTCATCAAGCTTTACTATTTCTATGAACTGATCTGCATAAGAATCATTATTCGTTTTTTCCAAATAAACTCTATATCCTTCTATAAATGCTCCAAATATAAAAATTATTAACGCATATATTAAAACTTTAAATTTCATTTAAAAATCCGTCCTATTTTTTTATTATATAATAATTTTTTCGTTAAATAATGCCTTTTATATATTACCATTTATAGTCTATATTTTTAAGTTATTTTGTAATTTTTTGTACTTTTATTGTACTTTTTTGCCATTAAAGTTAATGAAAAAAGGCTATATCAAAATTTAATAATAAAACTTACAAAAATATATTCCGAGAATTACTAGGTTTTCTCTTCATACTGTTTGTAAGTTCTACTAAAAAATTATTTTGATATAGCTCTTTTTATAAAATACAATTATAAAAACTATTCATTTAAAAACATTTTTATATCATCTTCAACATTAGTTATTCCACCTATTCCAAAGTTTTCAACTAAAACTTTAGCAACATTTGGAGATAAGAATGCTGGTAATGTTGGTCCTAAATGTATATTTTTAACTCCTAAATATAATAATGATAATAATACTATTACAGCTTTTTGCTCATACCAAGCTATGTTAAATGATATGGGTAAATCATTTATATCTTCTAATTCAAATACTTCTTTAAGTTTTAAGGCTATTAATGCAAGTGAATATGAATCATTACATTGTCCTGCATCTAATACTCTTGGAATTCCATTTATATCACCTAAAGGTAATTTATTATACTTATATTTTGCACAACCAGCTGTTAATATTACTGTATCCTTTGGTAATGCCTTTGCAAAATCAGTGTAGTAATTTCTTGATTTAGCTCTTCCATCACATCCAGCCATAACAAAGAATCTTCTTATTGCTCCTGACTTAACTGCCTCTACTACTTTATCGGCTAAAGCAAGAACTTGATTATGAGCAAATCCACCTATAATTTCTCCTGTTTCTATTTGCTTAGGAGCTTTGCATTTCTTAGCATGCTCAATTATAACTGAAAAATCTTTGTCTGATTCTGAGTTTCCTTTTATGTGAGTACATCCAGCAAAACCTGCTGCTCCAGTTGTATATAATCTATCCTTATAACTATCCTTTGGAGGTACTATACAGTTTGTAGTCATTAATATTGGTCCATTAAAGCTTTCGAATTCTTCTTTTTGCTTCCACCAAGCATTTCCATAGTTACCTGCAAAATGAGAATACTTTTTGAATGCTGGATAGTAATGAGCTGGTAACATTTCTGAGTGTGTATATACATCTACCCCTGTTCCCTCTGTTTGCTTTAATAATAATTCTAAATCTTTTAAATCATGTCCTGACACTAATATACCTGGATTTTTTCTAACCCCTATATTAACCTTAGTAACTTCAGGATGTCCATAAGTTCCTGTATTTGCACTATCAAGTAATGCCATTCCATCTACTCCAACCTTACCAGTTTCTAAAGTTAAAGCTATTAATTCATCTATTGTTAAGCTATCATCTAAAGTTTTAGCTAATGTACTTTGCATAAATGCATTTATTTCTTCTTTATCATATCCTAGTGCATTAGCATGCTTCATGTATGCTGACATACCTTTTAAACCATATATTATAAGTTCTCTTAAGCTTCTTATATCTTCATCCTTAGTAGCTAAAACTCCTACTTTAGTTGATTTTTCATCTAATATTGAATCTAATGAAATTTCTTCTTTCTTTGAGAAAGCATTCTTTATCTTTTGTAAAAAACTTACTTTTTCATCCATTTCACTTTTATTAGAAGCATTCCAAAGTGCAGCTTCTGATAAATTCTTTTTATTCTTTAAAGTGCTTAATAAATTTTCTTTTACTCTTAAAGTTTCTTTTACTCTCTCATAGAATATTTCATCATCAAAGTTTGCATTAGTTATTGTAGTAAATAAATTTATAGTTACTAAATGATTAACTTTTGAATCTATCTTCTTTCCTTCAGCTCTTAATCTAGTAGTTACTTCTGATAATCCTTTAGTTGTATATATTAATAAATCCTGCATTCTTGCTAAATCCGGTGATTTTCCACATACCCCAAACTTAGTACATCCTGTGCATCCAGCAGTCTCTTGACACTGGAAACAAAACATTTTATTTTCCATTAATATTCCTCCACTTTATTCAAAACTTTTTCCTTTGTTGTCTAAAGCTTTTTTCTATCCGCTTTAACAAGTATTATTCTATCTTATATACTTTATTAATCACGTAACCTAAGTTACCAAGACTAAAAATTTTTAATAAAAGTCAAAAATTTAATTTAAACTAAAGAATAATATAAAAAATCAAAAACAGTGTATTAAATAATAAAACTTAATACACTGTTTAAAATTAAGATCTAATTAGATTCTCAACATATTTCATATCTATATTTTCTTCTAAAAGTTCACAAAGCTTATTATATTGACTTATTTTGTAATCTTTATAATTTACTTCATCGCTTTCTTCTATATTTAATTCTTTCTTTAATTTATTTATAAGCTTTTCTGCAAAGTCTCCTTCATCAAATATTCCATGAATATATGTACCAAAAACATTTAAATCATCATTCTTCATACCAAGAACATTTCCATTTTTCTCTTTTAGCCATATATTCTCTTCAATTGTAGGAATACTTTCTCCATTATGAATTTCATATCCACTAACTTCATTTCCTTCTAAATCAAAAGCTACTACCTGTTTTGTAGTCTTTTCTTTATTAAATGATGTTACTATGTTTAAAAGTCCCAATCCATCCTCTTCTCTTACATCTCCTTCAACACCAAGAGAATCAATTATTTTTTCTCCTAGTATTTGATATCCTCCACATATGCCAAAAATTAATTTTCCTTCAGAACTTTTATTAATTAATGCCTCTTTAAAACCACTTTCTTTTAAATAAATTAGATCATCTATAGTATTTTTACTTCCAGGAATTATTATCATATTTGCATTTTCTAAATCCTTAGGATTTTCTGCATATCTTATACCAACATCTTTTATTCTTGATAGAGCATTAAAGTCAGTAAAGTTTGACATATGAGGCAATCTAACTATTGCTATATCTATTCCTTTTCCATCACCTTTTATTAATTTAATAGAAGCACTGTCTTCTTCCTCTATGTCTAAATCAAAGTAAGGCATAACTCCTAAAACAGGAATTTTTATTATTTCTTCTATTTGTCTAATTGCAGGCTCAAAGAATTCTCTTTTTCCCCTAAATTTATTTATTATAACTCCTTTAACTCTTTTTCTCTCTTCTTCAGTTAAAAGCATTATAGTCCCAACAATAGAAGCAAAAACTCCTCCTCTGTTTATATCAGCAACTAAAATAACATCAGCATCTGCCATTTTAGCAGTATGCATATTTGCTATATCAGTTTCTCTCAAGTTTATTTCAGCACAGCTCCCTGATCCTTCTAAAACTATTAAATCATAGTCATTTGAAATGTCATCATAAGCTTCTTTTGCTTTTTCCTTAAGATATTTGTTTAATTCCTTATATTTATAAGCATCCATAGTGCAATGAACCTTACCTCTAACTATTACCTGAGTTTTAAATCCTGCACTAGGTTTCATTAATATAGGGTTCATATATTCCTTAGGATCAATTTCACAAGCTTCAGCTTGTACCACTTGAGCTCGTCCTATTTCATCTCCCTCCTTTGTTACAAAGGAATTTAATGATATATTCAAAGCTTTATAAGGGGCAACGCTATATCCTTTTTTCTTAAAATATCTACAAAAGGCTGCTGCAACAGTACTTTTTCCTACGGAAGATGCTGTTCCAAGTAGCATTATACCTCTATACTTCATAAAACACACCTACTTAATATCTAAGAATCCATGAGTTTCTGTTAATATATTATCTCCAGTTTCAAAGTTTATTCTTTCTTTAAATAAAGGTCCATCAAAAACAAATGTATGATATTCTCCATTTTCTCCACAAGCATCTGAACCAGCTGCTTTTAATCTTTCAACTACATCCTTAGTTAAAACTTCACCTAAGAATTCTTCACCTAAAATGCTTAACTTTACATTTTTAATTACAGTTTTGAAGCCACTATCTATAAACTCATAAGTTAGTGCTTCTCTATCTTCTTCCCAAAGTGGGAAAATAGCTTCAAGTCCTGCTTTTTCACATTTATCTTCACACCAAGTTCTATGAGCCATTAAATCAATATCTCCAAATACACAAGCTTCTGCACCCATTTCCTCTTTAATTTTCTTTAAAGCCTCAACAAATGTTTCACCATAGTTTTCTTTTCCGTTACTTGCAACTAAAACTAGAGGTATATCTAGAGATTTTGATACGTCTTTTAACAATTTATCTGGTATTCCATGGAACCAGCTTCTTAAAACTTTTTTGTCAACAGTAACTAATAAAGCTACTGGAGTATGTCCAGCTTTTATCATTCTATATAATGATAATGTACTATCCTTTCCACAACTATATGATACAACAAATTTCTTTTTCATATTGTCCACCTACTTCCATTTTTCTAATGCTTCTAGCATAAATTTTCTAATATCTATTTTATAAACATCTTTAATTTTAGAACTATTTAATATTTTCCTTGCTTTTCCATGGCTATAAATTTCGCCCTTTTTAATAAGAATTACATCCTCACTAAACATTTGAACTAAATTTAAATCATGTAAAACACCTATAACTGTTTTATTATTTTCTTTTGTCCATTTATTTATATAATCTAAAATCTCAATTTGACATTTTAAGTCTAAATGATTAGTTGGCTCATCTAAAAGTAGTATATCAGGCTCCTGAGCAAAGGCTCTTGCTAAATAAACTCTCTGAAGTTGTCCACCTGATAATTCATTTATAAGTTTATCTTTTTCTTCTAACAAACCAACACTTTCAATACACTTTAATACTATATCCTTATCTTCATTACTAAGACTTGAAAAAATACCATTTATGTGAGCATATCTTCCTAAAGCAACTGTTTCAAATACAGTATAAGAAAAATATATTTCGGAATTTTGGCTCATCAATGCAACTTTTTTAGCTAAATCTTTTCTTTTAATCTTTTTAATTTCTACTCCATCTAGCTTTATTTCTCCCTTATATTCTATAAGGTTAGCTAAAGCTTTTAATATTGTGGATTTCCCACATCCATTTGGTCCTATTATAGAAATATTCTCTCCTCTACCAACCTTAAAGGATATGTTATGTATAACATCATTCTCATCATACCCACAGCATAAGTTTTTAACTTCTAGCAAAATATCACCCACTTCTTTTTCCAAAATAAATGTAAGCAAAAAATGGTGCTCCAATTAAAGCTGTAATTGCACCTACTGGCAATTCTGATGGTGAAATTAATGTTCTTGAAACTAAATCTGTTAGTACCATAAGTGTTCCTCCAAGTATAATACTCATTGGAATTACTACTTTATGATTAGAACCAAATATTTTTCTAACTATATGAGGAGTTATAAGATCAATAAAGCCTATAACTCCACTTAAAGCAACTGCGCTTCCAGTTAAAATAGCAATTGAAATAAGTAGTCTTTTTTTTACCTTTTCAGTTTCAACACCTACGGTCTTTGCACTCTCTTCTCCAAAACTTAAAATATCCATTTCTTTTGTATATCTTAATACCATAAAGACTCCAATCACAAAAAATGGGAGACCAGCCAAAACATAGGACCAACTTTTCATAGCAAATGACCCCATTTGCCACATAGTAATAGCCTTTATATCCTCGCTACATAATGCTGTTATAGTTGTTAACATGGCACTAGTAAAAAGTGATAGAACCATTCCCGCCAATATTACTGTGTTGTTTGAAAGTCCTCTGTCTACTTTATTTGAAAAAATTATTACCGCGAAAATAGTAAAAACTCCACATAAAAATCCTATAATAGGCATAGCTAAATTACCTATAAAAGGTATTGTTATACCAAGAACTATGTATATTCCAACTCCTAAAGAAGCTCCTGATGAAACTCCTAAGGTATATGGTGATGCTAAAGGATTTTTTAAAATTGATTGAATTACAGCTCCACTAACTGCAAGGGAAGCTCCAACTCCAAATGCTAATAAAACTCTAGGTAATCTAATTACCCAAATAATTGCTACGTCCTCTGGTTTGATACCAGATCTAAGTGGAATATCAAAAATCTTATTTCCAACTATAGAAATAGTATCCCATATATTAATATTGGAACTTCCAATAGAAGTTCCAATACAAAGTACTAATAATACTAATGGAATAGATAGTGTTATTAGTAATTTTCTCTTTTTAGATTCCTGCATATTGTTCTGGATAAATATCCTTTGCTATTTGTTTTAAAGCACTTATCACATATTGACTTCCACGTGATGTTGTATTTTTATCTACTAAGAATATTTGATTATCCTTAACAGCAGTTATTGTATTCCAACCTGGACGTTTAGCAATTAAATCTGTTGCATTTTCAATATAATCTTCATTTGTTAAAATCACATCTGGATTTGCTTTTATAACAGCTTCTTCACTTGGTGAAATCCATCCTTTTTCATTTGCAAATACATTTTCTGCTCCAACTATAGTTAATAGATTGTTTAAGAAAGTATCGCTTCCAAAGCTGTATAAATTTGGACTTGATCCAATTTCAAAGTAAACAGTCTTTTTATCTTTTATAGTTTCACCTATAGCTTTAATTTTGTTTACCTCACTTTTCATTTCATCAACCATTTTGTTTCCTTCAGCCTCTGTTCCAGTTAACTTAGCTAAGAAATTTATATCTTCGTATATTCCATCAATGCTTTCACTAGTTGGAATATAAACTACTGGTATTCCAGCATCCTTTAAAACCTTAAATGGGTCTTCTTTACCTTCTCTATTATGACCTGAAGCTATTATTACATCAGGCTTAAGAGCTAAAATAGCCTCAGCATCTGGATTTCTAAAATCTATTTTAGGTATATCTGGGTTTAATCCCTTTACATCTGCTGAGTATTTATCAACACCTACGATTTTATCACCTAAACCTAAACCTACTAATATTTCTGTATTAGACGGTGCTGTTGACACTATTCTTTCGATTTTTTTAGGTACTGTAAATTCAGTTCCTTCCATATCCTTCATTGTTACCGTTTTGCTTCCACAGCCAACAAATAACAGTAATGATATTACTGTTAAGGTTACTAGGGAAATTAATTTTTTAAAGTTTTTCATGTTTTTCCTCCACTTTTACCTTTGTAATTTCTTAAGTCATATGAAGGATTCCTATTTGATTTTAATTAATGATTTTAATATGTATTTTTAAATATTGCTAAGCATCCCTACAACCTATAAAAGCAAATTTGAAATTTCTTAAATTAAAGTTAAAGCATCACTAATAATCAAATTTCTCTTTCATAAAACTTAACAATTAAATATTTGAGGTTTAAGATTAATACGTAGAAAATAAAAAAACATACCCATTCGAAGGTATGTTAAGTATATTCTGAAAGCGTACGTATCCTATTACCTTACCCTCAGAAGATAATAGTATTCGCATAAAAGGCAGGTATCCCGACTTTGCTTCATCCTCTATCTCGTCTTCCCACATAAAAATGCAGTGACATATTGAGATTTCGTCAGCTCCACGGTTACTGAGGTAGTTGAAGATTTTAACTTCATTCCCTATTAAGTGAAATCACACCAATTATGAATCAATCAACTTGATTATATTATTATATTTTATTATTGTCAAACACCTTACCTACTTTAAATTTATCTTTTTAATAAGAATAAAAATGTAAATAAACTATTTTAAAATCTTTGAAAGCACTTCTAAAAGTCTTTCATTTTCTTCTCTTCTCCTAACTGCAACTCTATAATAATTATTGTCTAAACCTACATAATTATTACAACTTCTTATTATTAATCCTTGTTTAATTAGCTCTTCCCTTAAATTTAATTCTCTGTTTGATTTAAAGAATAGGAAATTAACAGCTCCTTTAAAAACATTAATATCTTTAAAATCTTTTAAACCATTATATAAAAATTCATTTTCTTTTTTTACGTAAGCTATACTATCTTCTATATACTTAACTTCTTTTAAAGCTTCTCTTCCAGCATAATCCGCCACTGTATTTACACTCCAAGGAGTAGCAACAGAATTTATTTTTTTTATCATTTCAAAATCTGAACTTAATCCATAACCTAATCTTATACCTGGAAAAGCAAAAAGCTTAGTTAATGATTTAACCACAATTAAATTATTAAAATCATCTAGATATTCAATAACAGAGTATTTTTCATTATTTTCAACAAAATCTAGAAATGATTCATCAAAAACAACTTTTATATCCATCTCTTTTGCCTTTTTTAAAACTCTTAATGAAAATTCTTTCTCTATTAAAGCTCCTGTTGGATTGTTTGGGTTACATAAAAATATTATGTCTAAATCATCTTTTATTTCATCTATAAACCCATTATCTAATGAATATCTATCTTTTAATATATAATGATTTACTTTACATTCTAGAGATTTTAAAGCATCCTCATATTCTGAAAAAGTAGGTGCTATTATAAGAGCATTTTTAGGCTTAATTCCTCTTACTATGTTAAAAATCACTTCTGCAGCTCCGTTACCTAAAACTATTTTATCTAAATCTACTTTCTCAAAACTTGAAATTTCTTTTTTAAGTTCATAATAAGTTATATCTGGATACCTTTCTATTGAGTTTAGTCCTCTAATCATTGCCTCTTTTACTTTTTCTGAAATCCCCATAGGATTTATATTAGCAGAAAAATCAATTATCTCCTCTTCTTTTAACCCATAAACTCGTTTTATTTCTTCTACATTACCACCATGTCCTAAATTCATATAATCACCTCTAAAGCAAATCTAATAATAAGATCTATTACCATTCCTAAAAAGGAAACTAACCCCAAAATTTTATTAGTCTTGTAAACATCCGAAATTTCTATTTTCTTTTTAGTCTCTCCTATTGTTGGCTTTTCTACAAGTTTTCCAAAATAATAATTTGCTCCTCCAAGTTTTATTCCTAAAGCTCCAGCAACTGCTGCCTCTGGATGAGCACTATTAGGACTTGAATGATTATATCTGTCTCTCTTATATATTTTAAAACTCTCTTTATAATTAAGTCTTAAAACAAATGAAGCAATTACTATTAGATAAGCTGTTAATCTAGCAGGAATATAATTAAATACATCATCAAGTTTTGCTGAAACAAATCCAAAATCCTTATATTTATCATTTTTATATCCAAACATAGAATCACATGTATTTACTGCCTTATATAAAAAAGCTAATGGCGCTCCTCCAATACCGGCAAAAAACAATGGTGCTATAATACCATCTGACATATTTTCGGCAACTGTTTCTACTACAGCTCTTACTATAGCTTCTTCATCTAAGTTCGCTGTATCCCTTCCTACTATATAAGATAATTGCTTTCTAGCCTTAGCAATATCTCCTTCATTTAAAATTTTAATTACTTTAAGTCCCTCAACTTTAAGCCCCTTAGCTGAAATACAAAAATAAATAAGTATTCCAGATATTAAAGTCCCTAAAATAGGATTAATTCTATTTGCAATATGTACAATTCCTAAAGTTACTCCAAAGGTTATAGCTACTATGAAAAACCATGCAAAAAAACCTGCTAACTTAAGATTTTTCTTAAATACTCCTCTCCAAAGCTTTTCCATACTAGAAGCTAATCTTCCTATATATCTAATAGGATGATATGGATTATTAGGATCTCCTATTATTAGATCTAAAACATATCCTATTATAATTTTTATCATTTCTAAAACCTTTCTATTATTTCTAGCCTTATATGATTTTTTATATTTTCTTCAAAATCTAGACTTGAAAATTCTTTCTTTAAATTTTTAGTAACCTGTTCAACTTTTAATTTATATCCTCCTCCACACTTAGGTTGATAAGTATAAAAGTCTAGTCCACTTTTTTCAAAAAGTTCTAAAATACAAGCTATACTTCCGCCATGACATACTATTAAAGCTTCTTCTTCTCCTTCTTCCTCTAGCCTTAAAAGTAATTTTAAAAATGCTTTTTTCATTCTTTTTTCAAAATCTTTTCTAGATTCACCCTTAGGACAAGAAACTCCTTTGCTTTCATCTAGAATCCACTCTAAATACTTCTTATCTTCTTTTAGCATATCATAGGATTTCAACTCAAATTCTCCAAAGTTATATTCTCCAAATTCTTTTATAATTTCATACCTTTCATTTGGATATAAAATATTAAATGTTTCATTAGCTCTCTTTGCTCCACTTGTAAAATTCTTTTTACATATTGGAAATTTCACACTCTTTCTTTTTTCCTCTAATTCACTTATTCCTATTTCACTTAGAGACACATCACTTATTCCACAATAAAGTTTCTTTTCATTGCAATAAGTTTTTCCATGTCTAATTAAATAAATTATCATCTTATTATTCACCCTTTAATCTCGTTGGTATTCCAAAAAATATCCTATAAACTTCTTTACTTTCCTTTGATAAAAATTGAAGAACTTTTCCTGTTTCTTCTCTCCATAATCTTTCCTCTTTTTTTAAAGGAACTATTCCAGAGGATATCTCATCACAAATTAAAATTTTACCTTTAAAACGGTCCTTATTTTCCTTAAAAAAACTTAAAGACTCTTTTCCCTCTGAAGCATTAAAATAAATAAGCTTATCTATTCCACTAATTACTCTTTTAGAGAAATCTATATTGTTTTTACTGCAATAAAATATCTCTTCTTCTTTTATTCCTAAGTTTTCTCTTACATAATTTAGTTTCCCATTATAGGCACCACCAAATAAAAGTTTCAAAAGTGTTCCCTCCTTAAATAATTCCTAAAATAAGAATCCCTGTAAATTCCATAATAACAAGAATATATCCTGCAACATCTCCATTTATTCCTCCTAATTCTCTTTTCACTTTTGAAAGTAAAATCAGAGAAACAACTCCCATTCCTGCCATAGCAATTAAATAATTTATTCCTAAGATAAAAAATGTTAATATTGAAACTATTATATATATTCCTATTAAAATTATTTCATCTATTTTTCCAGTTCCATTTTTAAAGAATTTTCCTAAAGAGCTTTCTCCAATCATTTCTTTGCTAACAATAAAATATCCATTTATGGCTCTTGATGCTATAGGTATGAATATTAATATTCTCATATCTATATTTTTATCTAGTATAGTAAAAAGTCCTGCAAACTCTACTATTATTAATAAAAGAACAGAAATAACTGAAAAAGCCCCAACTCTTGAATCTTTTAAAATTCTAAGTTTTTCTTCCTTATCTCTTCTTGAAAGAAGAGCATCTGAAACGTCCATAAAACCATCTAAATGTAAAAATCCAGTTAAAAGATAAGGAACTGATAAAATAATAGCTCCCATAAGCATCATAGGCACATTTAGTTTATTTAGTATAAAAAAGCTTAAATACCAAAGACATCCTATGATTAATCCTATTAAAGGATAAAGTTTCATTATGTGCTTAGATACTTTATCATCCCATTCATATTTAGGTAATGGAATAACTGTAAACATACTTAAAGCCATATTTACGGCCTTATAAAAGCTTTTCATTTCTTAAAACCTCCTTTCCTTTATGAAATATTAAGTTTCCAAAGGAAGCTTCTATAACAACATCTGAAAAGGAAGCTAATTCACAATTTATTATTCCTAACTCTCGTCTAAAAGCTTCTGTATAAGAATCATATTTAATTCCATCACTAAAAACATAATCTGAAACTATTACTAAGTTAGAAACTTTCATTCCTAATTTTTTTATATAATTTAAAATCATCTTATTTACACTTTCATTAAATTCTTTTCCTACAAACATTTCATTAGTAACTAAAGACGTTAAACTATCTAGTAAAACTGTATCTTCCTTAGAAAATACATTAAGAATTCCATTTAAACCTCTGTGTCTTTCAATTGTTTTAAAATCATATTTTCTTCTGTTCTCCAAATGATTTTCTATTCTTTTTAAATCTTCTAAATCATAAGGATTCATAGTAGCTAAATAATAAAGCTCTCCTTTTTTTAGTTTTGAAAGCTCACTACTATAAAACTCAGCATAAGAGGACTTACTACTTTTAGCTCCTCCAATAATTAAAACTATCATAACTAATTAAATTAACTCCTCTAATATTTTTGAAATACCTCTTAAAGCTTTAAAGTACAACATAGCACTCTTCTTCCTTTACTTTCTCTAAATAGCTATTATCAATATTTCCTTCTTCAAAAGTTGCCATATTATTCATCATAGCTATTGAAAAATCAATAACTGAAAAAGCAATTGGACAACCACTTCCTTCTCCAAGTCTCATATTAAGGTCTAACATAGGATTTAGCCCAAGCTCTTCTATAGCAAGATTATATCCTATTTCTTCTGATTTATGAGAAGTAAAACAAAACTCTTTAACTAAAGGATTTAACCTGTTGGCTAAAAGAGCTGCTACAACAGATATAAATCCATCAATCACAACAGGTATTCTATAGAAAGCAGCTCCTAAAAATACTCCTGTCATGGCCCCAATATCATATCCTCCAACCTTTGAAATAATATCAATAGGATCCTCACTATTAACATCATGCTTTTTTATAACTTCTTCTACAATAGTTTTTTTCTTTTCAAAAGATTCGTTGGTTATTCCGCCACCTTTTCCTACTACTTGAGAGGTTTCACATCCAATAAGAGCCTTTAATACTGCTGCTGAAGTAGTTGTATTTCCTATTCCCATTTCACCTACTCCAAGTATTTTATATCCTTTTTCCTTAGCCATTTTTACAGCTTCTATTCCTATTTCTAAGGACCTTTTAGCCTCCTCATAAGTCATAGCTGGCTCTTTATAAATGTTTTTAGTTCCCTTTGAAATTTTTCTATTTATAACTCCTTCTATAACTTCATCAGAATTAATCCCTACATCAAATACCATTAAGTCAGTTCCATTAGCTTTTGCTAAGGTAGCTACTCCAGTATTTCCTCTCATAAAGTTTTTAGTTTGAAGTAAAGTTACGCATTGAGGTGCTGAAGCTACTCCTTCATCTACAACTCCATTATCTGAAGACATTATAATTACACATTTTTTATCAATTTCATTAAATAGATTTCCAGTTATTCCAGATAACCTTATAGCTATATCTTCTAACTTTCCTAAACTACCTAAAGGTTTAGCTAAAGAATCTACTCGTTTTTTAGCTTTTAATGTTACATTCTCATCTATCCCCTTTATTCCTTTTAACACCTCATTTAACATTATCCTTTTCCATCCCTTCTTATTTTTTGATATAATATTTTCATTAGAAATATAAGGAGATTAAGATGACTAATAAAATGAAAAATCATAAGATAACCAGACTAGGCGGTCTTAATAACTCAAATTATTTATTAGAGTGTGAAAATAATAAATATGTTTTAAGAATACCTAGTAAAGATAATAAAAATAATTTTTCAGAGGAAAATTTTGTTTTAACTTTTGCTAATTTGAACAAGCTATCCCCCCCTATTATATATCATAATAAGGATAATGGAATACTAATAAGCAAATTTTTAGAAGGTTCAAAAGTAAACATGATTACATTTACCTCTTTAGAATTCATTGAAAATTTAGCCAGTACTCTAAAAAAGCTACATATTCTTAGATGCGATCATACTTTTAATCCTTTTGAACATATAAGAGAAAACTTTAAACTTTTAAAATCTAAAAATTTTATATTACATAAAGATATTCACTTAATTTTAAATAGGTTAAATATTCTTGAAGAGAAGCTAAGTAGAAATATTACTTTAGGACTTTGTCATAATGATTTAAATTCATCAAATGTACTTTACTATAATAATAAAGTTTTTTTTATTGATTTTGAATTTTCTGCTATGTGTGATATATTTTTTGATTTGGCAACTATATCATGGATGCTTAAAGAGAATGAAAGATATTTTTTAATAAAAAATTATTTTGGTTATTATTCTAATAAATTAATGGAAAAATTAGAAGATTATCTTTTTGTAGTTAAGCTTTGGAATGCTTCTTGGAGTTTTATAAAGTCTCTAACATCAAGATCTACATATGATTATAAATTAGGTGGAAACATGATTATAGATGATTTATTGTCTACACTTTAAAATTAAATAATTAACTTTAATATACGAAACTCCATCTTCGATGTGTCGTTTTATTACATATATCTTAAATTTTTGACTATATGTTTTCCTAACTTTACATTACTTTGTCAAAAAACTAGCCCCATTAAGTAGATATAGCTTAAATAGCTAGTGTATTATCTACTTAATGGGGTTCAGTTTATAAGATGCAAAAGTACCTATTTAAATTTACTTACATAATCTTATAATTGTTCTTAAATATAAATTAATCGCTGGAAACATGTCTTCTTCATTAAAATCAAATTTAATAGAATGATGTTCATCTTTCAATTGACTTCCAAACATAATATATGATGCTTTTCCCCCTCTATCCTGTACTCTTTTCATCATATAACATATATCTTCACTAGCCCCAAAATCTTCTTCATCTATTATTATTTCATAACTTTTTATATCCTTTGCCACATATTTAATAATATCAATTAATTCCTTATCACTTTTTCCACTTATAGATTGTCCTAAACATGCTATTTCAGCATGATTATCATGCATATCCGCAGAAGCTTTTAAAATTCTTATAGCATACTCTTTCATATATTCATTTAACTCTGTAGTTTCTCCTCTAGTCTCTACTTCCATAAATGCTTTTCCTGGAATTACATTTCTTCCACTACCCGCTATTAATCTACCTACATTTATTCTTGTTATTCCTTCACTATTTCTAGGTATAGCATCTAAATTTAAAACTGCTGTAGAAGCTGAAAGTAATGCATTATGTCCCTTTTCAGGTGCCACACCTGCATGTGATGATTTCCCCTTAAACTCAACATTAATCTTTGAAGTTGCCAAAAATCCTTTTGTTCCACAGATTATTTCTCCTGACTTTTTAGCCTTTATTCCAATGTGTCCACTTAATAGATAGTCCACATCATCTAATATTCCTGATTCAGTCATGGGATTTCCTCCACAAACACTTTCCTCTCCTGGTTGAAAAATAAGCTTTATCGTACCTTTAAACTTCTCCTTTAAAGTAATTAATCCTTCAGCTACTCCAAGTCCAATAGCTATATGCCCATCATGTCCACAAGCATGCATGATTCCTTTATTTACTGAAGAAAATCCCATTTTAAATGGAATATGTTCTTTATCCTCACTTTCAAAAACCTTAACTCCATCTATATCAAACCTTAAAGCAATGGTTGGTCCTTCCCCATTCTTCAAAGTTCCAACTACTCCAGTATATCCCCCGATCATTAAATCACTTATTTCTTTAAATGCCCCTTGCTTTAAAGCTCTTTCATAACTTCTATTTAGTTCATTTTCACTAGGAACATCTAACCTATGTTCTTTACTTATAACTTCTTTTCCTACCTTAATTTCATACCCCATATCTTTTAGATACTTCCCTATTAAAGAGGCTGTTCTAAATTCTTTCCAAGCTCCTTCTGGATACTTGTGAAAATCTCTTCTATAATTAATTATTTTCTCTATACTTTCATTCAAAAAATTCTCAATACCCTTATTCATTATTTATTCCTCCATGCTAATAAATCTTTAAAATACCATTATATTTAATAATACATTATCTTTAAGTATAATAAACCATTTAAAATTTTCTTAATGTTTAAACTCTTTTTCCTAATAATATATAATAAAAAAACAAGTCCTAACAAGAACTTGTCTTTTTAATATATATTATAATCTTAGTGACTACATCCATGATGATTACATGCATGTGTACTTGAAAACTCTTTTAATTCTCCTTTTTTAAATGCTTCTAAATTAGCTTCTATATTTCCATCAATTGCTTTATAAACTTTAATTCCCATAGAGTTTAATTTATTTATAGCACCAGCACCTATTCCGCCAACTACTACAGCATCTACAACTTCACCTGATAAAGCCTTTATTGGCTGACATTTACCATGTTCATGACCTAAATCGCCATTACCTACAGTAGTTACCTCGTTCTTTTCTAAATCGCATATTACAAAAGTTGGAGCTGTACCAAAGTGACCATATGGAATACTCTTAACTCCTTCATTAGTTTTAACTGGGAAACAAATTCTCATTATATTTTCCTCCTTTAAATTTTTATTATTTATGCATTTAGCATAATTACATACTTTAATACATTTTGCGTAAGTATTTTCTTTTGTTTTTATATTATTATCATCATTTACGATATAATCAATTAAAATATTAATGCTTTCTAGCTCCTCTATATTTAAATCATAAACAATGTGATAACCTATTTTATATCCAATTACAAGTTTTGCTTCTTTTAATATTTTTATTTGTTGGGAAACAGCTGATTCTGAAATGCTTAATTCTCTAGCTATCCCCTTTGCGCACATAGATTTTTTTCTTATAAGGTGCAATATATTTATTCTTGTTTCATCACCTAAAGCTTTAAATATTTTTATTTTTTCTTCCATAAACCACCTCTTGATTTTAATTAAGTATTTTCTTAATTAAATTTTACTACTATTACTTTCCAAATTCAATAGTTATTTTTATTTTAATTAAGTATTTACTTAATTAATTTTAGTTTGTATATTACTTATCTCTTAAAAATGATTAAAATAAAAAGAGTGGTATAAAACCACTCTTTTATAATTTATTATTTATTAGAAGCTTTCCACTCATCTAATTGC
Source organism: Clostridium perfringens (assembly GCA_034421775.1). Lineage (GTDB taxonomy): Bacteria > Bacillota > Clostridia > Clostridiales > Clostridiaceae > Sarcina > Sarcina perfringens_B. The sequence goes on from WNVL01000006.1 coordinate 116,584, forward strand.
TTTTGCATTTCAACCTTTATATCTTCTAATCCAGCTGAATATAACTTTTTATTTAAGTCTTCTAATCCTTTTACTGGATCTATTGAACCTGTGTATAAAGATCTTTCGAATTCTTGTAATACGTTGTTAACTGCTGATATTTGAGTTGTAACTGGCTCTGTATTAAACTTAAATCCTAAGATTTTTGAAGTTTTAGCGTTTTGGTTGAACTCTTCAAAAGCATCCCATTTGTCTGCTGGGTCAACATCTAATACATAAGTACCAAATAGGTTTCCATACGCCCAACTTGTTACACTATAGTTACTTTTCTCTGGTCTCTTAATTTGATTATCATTAACCTTTTCATAGTGAGTTCCCTCTAATCCAAACATTAACATATTTCTTAATTCAGTATCAGTATTTACTAAGTTTATAAGCTCCATAGCTTTTTCTGGATTCTTGGAGTTAGCTGATATAGCTGTCATTGCCCCTGTTGTTGAGTTATTTGTAACATATGATGGTATTATTGATGAAGTTACAACATCTCTTTTTAAAGATTGTCCCCAACCATTTTCAGCGTATGGTTGTCCATCAGCTTTCCATAAAAATCTCTTAACTTCATTTTGCATGTTATTAACAGCTGCATCTTGATTTATATATCCTTTTTCATAGTATTCTCTTAATTTAGCCATCATAGCTTTCATTTCTTCAGTTTCAAACATGTTTTGTACTGTTAAAGTATCATCATTGTAGAATACTCCTAATGGTCTCATTATTTCATCAAACTCTAATGGAATTGAATCTCCTTGAGTATAGAATGGAACGAAATCTGGCTCTTTTTCTTTTATTATTTGTAACCATGGTTCTAAATCTTCTACTGAGTGTATATCTTGGTATGGAACATCATATTTTTCAACAAGTTCCTTATCAAATACCCACATAGGTGCTAATGCTATTTCCTTTTGATTTGGAACTGCATAAATCTTTCCATCAACTTCAGCACCTTTCCAAAGTCTTTCATCTATAACACCTTTAAGATCTGCTCCTTCTTTATCTAACAAATCATTTAACTCAAGGAAAGCACCTTTTCTAGCATTCTCTAAATATGGGAAAGCCCATGAACATGTAAATGCTAAATCATATTCCTCTCCTGAGTTAGCTAATACGTTCATCTTTTGAGTGTAGTCACCAAAAGAAATGTGTTTTATATCTACAGTAGCATTTATCTTATCTTTTATATATTTATTTACTTCCTCTTCTACCACTTCATTATCATTTTGCGGATCCCCTATTACATACCATACTAAATTAACAGGTTCTTCACTTGATCCACCTTCTGCCTTTTGATCACTTGATCCACAACCTGTAAGTGCTACAGATGTAGTCATCATTCCTCCTAAAATTAATGCTAATAATTTTTTGTGTTTAAGCATTTTTAATTCCCCCTCATATTACTATTTTTATACCATTTAGATTCTTTAATACTTAAATACCTCAAACAAACGTTTACAAACAATGTATAAATCTCACTTATTCCAATGTTATATATATCTTTTCAATCTTCTTTACTTGAGAAATTTAAGTAAATTAAAGTTTCTATAGTTAATTTATACCATATTAGTAAAAAAGTCAACATCTGCGAAAATAAGTGTTTTTTCGCTCTAAATCGCCTATTTCAGCCACTTTGAAGATTTTTTATCACTAAAATTTATTTATATATATTTCGTTAACTTTTTAAATAATTTGAAAATTTTAAAATATTTGTAATAAAAGTGTTATCTTTAGCATATTTTTATTCTTTATTTAATCATATATGCTCTTAAATTAATTGTTGATGTAATAAGATTTAAAAAATAAAAAACAGACTATTTAGCCTGTTTTTTATTTATCCAGTCATTTAATTGTCTCTCTAATTCTTCTTCAACTTTATCTATTCCTGCACTTTTAAGCTTATTATTTAACTTTTCAACATATTCTTCTGTATCAACTAATCCAGTATATAAGCTTCTTTTAAACTCTTCAAGCACAGAGTTTATAGAATTTATTTCAACTTTTACATTACTTGAATCAAATTTAAACCCTAAAACCGGTGAAATTTTAGAATTATCATTAATTGCTTTAAATTCTTCCCATTTATCATCTGGTTCATCCTCTAAAACATAGGTTATAAATAAATTACCTAAGGTGTAATAATCAACCAAATATTTTTGTGATTCTTCTAAAAGTCTTATTTTATTATCTGATATTTTTTCATAGTGTACTCCTTCAATACCATAGTTTATGAGATTTCTTAAATATTTATCTGTATTTAAAAGATTTAAAAATTCCATAGCTTTTTCTGGATTATCTGAATTTTTTGATATGGCAATCATAGATCCATTAATAGAATCGTTAGTTATATAACTCTCAAAAATTGGTGTCGCAACAACTTCACTTCCACCTTTATTTGACCATATCTTTTCAGCATATGGCTGCCCATCAGCTTTAGTCGCAAACTTTTTAGCAGAAAAATCCCCAGTATTTCCAAGCTTAGAATTAGTGTACCCAAGCTCATTATATTTTCTCATAGTTTCTAAATTATTTAACATTTCTTCTGTTTCAAATATATTTACTACATCGAAGTTATTACTTATTAAGGAAATACCTAACCCCGGAGCTAATTCATCCCATGTCATTGGCACTGAGTAACTATTATCTACATAAAAAGGTATTACCCCCTCTTCGTTTTCCTTAATCAACTTAAGCCAAGGCTCTAAATCCTCCAATGTCTTTAGTTCCTTGTAAGGGATATTATATTTATCTACATGTTCCTTTGAAAATACCCACATAGGCATATTGGCTATTTCTTTTTGATTTGGAACGGCATATACTGCCCCCTTAACCTCAGCACCTTTCCAAAACTTTTCGTCTATTTCCTTATATACTTCTTTTCCATACTGTTCTAATAAAACATTTAAGTTAATAAAATTACCTTCTTTAACATTAGGTAAGTAGTCATTTGCCCATGATGATGTAAATACAAGATCAAATTTTTCTCCTTCTTTTGTTTTATTATTCATAACCTTTGTAAAATCAACATAATCTATGAATCTAATATCAATAGTTGCATTTATTTTCTTCATCAAATACTTATTTACTTCATTCTCAACTATTTCCATATCCTCTGGCTCTATGCCTATGGTGTACCAAACCAACTCGGTATTTTCAAAATCACTAGTATATTTACCATTCTTCACAAGATTAAATATTATTAAGAATATCATAAGTATTGAACTTATAATAATTAAAACCGGCTTCTCAACCTTAATCACTCTTATCCCTCCATTTTTTATTACAAATACATTATATTTATTTTTTATAATTCTTTAAATGAATATTTTTTATATAATATTACTTTTTTTTATAAACCTACTTTTGCTTTTACTAGACTTATTAAACTTTTAGTAATAAACTATATTTATCTGTTTGTTATGGAGGTAAATATTTATGATTATTCAACACATAGATATAAATATACTTTATTGGATCCAAAATAATCTTCAAAATAGTTTTCTAAATCCCATAATGATTTTTTTCACTTCATTAGGTAATTTAGGACTTATATGGATTGCAATAAGTATGTTATTGATATTATCAAAAAAGTATAGAAAAATTGGTTTATTAACCTTAGCTGCTCTAATTGTGAATACAATTCTTGGTGAGGGAATACTTAAACATATTATAGAAAGACCTAGACCATTCATTACTTATCCTGATTTACATATAATAATTCCAAAACCAACAAGTTATTCCATGCCATCTGGCCATACATCTGCCTCTTTTGCTGCAGCTTTTATGCTTGCTTATTCATTTAAGAATTTAAAAGTATATATCTACTTATTAGCTTCACTTATAGCTTTTTCTAGATTATACTTACTAGTTCATTATCCAAGTGATGTATTAGCAGGTATTTTATTAGGATATATAAGCTTTTTAATAGTTATAAAAACTTATAACTTTATAAAATTCAAAAAAAAAATCAAAAGAGTCTTAAGTTGACTCTTTTGATTTTTTCTTTATTTTCGATATTAACTTTTCATAATGTTTTATGCTATTTTTTAGTGTTGTTACTGCATACTTTTCATTTGCTCCTGTACTTGTCTCTCCTGTTAAAATAAATCCTGTTACTCCACATCTCATTAAATGATATATATCACTTAATTCATTTATAGTAGGCTTACTTTTATTACTTCTAGAAATAGAGCTAAGTACATTAGTTGCAACTATTATTGATTTATTCTGGTTCTTTAGAAGATAAACTATCTTTTCTTGTGCTATAGGAACATTTATTATTCCTACTTCAGCAGATAAATCTCCTCTAGCTATAACTATTCCATCTAGCTCCTTTGCTATTGCCTTTATATTCTCTATTCCTTCTGAAGTTTCAATTTTCCCCCAAAGTTTTGGTATAACTTGATTCGGTTTTAGGTTTTTAAAAACACTATTTTTAAATTCTTTACATTCTTCTACATATGAACAATAAGAATAGGCTATAATATCTACCTTATTATCTATAGCAAATTTAATATCTTCTAAGTCCTTAGGTGACATACCCCAATTTTTTCTATCAAGCTTGGGAAGGTTACATCCTTTTTCTTTTCTAACAACACCTCCAAGCTTAACCTTAGTTTTTATAAGCCCACTATTATTATTTATAACTTCAAAATCCATTGTTGCATCTTTCATATATATTTTTTTAAAATTATTATTATAGATAAATTTATTTTTTATGTTTAAAGGTATCAATTTTGTTTTATCAATATTTTCTAAATAAAGCTCATAAGTTTCTTCTGAACAAAAATAAACAATATCATTTATATTCACTTTAAATGTGCCACAAATATTATTAGATACTCTAATTTTATTTCCTTGTAGGTCTAAAAGAATTTTTATCCCCTCATATTTATCTCGTATGTAATTGATGCAAACCTCTATGTCTTTATGCTTTCCATGAGAGAGATTCATTCTAATTATATTGCCTCCACTTTTAACTATATTATCTATTTTATTAAAGATTTCTTTTTTGCTCTGTTCGTTTTTATTAATAAACCTAGTATTAATACTACCTACAATGTCCATAATTTCCTCCATAAATATTGCTATTCAATGATATATATGCATAAAAGTTACTAAATATTATTTCTATATATTAACAATTAAAAACAACTTAACATAATATATTTTATAAAGAAATGCTATTATATTTTTTTGCTAAAACCATAATATAATGTCCCCTATTTCAGGGCATTTATTTGGTGATAATGTCTTAGCAGATTCTTCTTTTGTTTTTTATAATTACGACTAAAATTCATGGGGTATAAGCGAAAAAATAAATAAAATTTGCTAAAAAAACAAAAGGACTAGTTCTTCTAGCCCTTTTGAAGTAAATAACACAGAATAGAATACTATAATACTCCATTTTACAATAAATTCAATTACTTAACTTACTTCTTTAATTATTCTATATAAAACATCTTTTAACTTTTCTTGATCTATATTCTTAAATTCCTCATCACTTATATTTATAATTAAACACAAAGACTCTAAGTTTTTAACTAAGTACAGTCCTTTTCCACTTTTAATACATATTTGAGCTAACTCCAAATAATTTACCATATCCTCTAAGGTTAAAGATACTACTCTTCTAAGAATTTGGTTATCACCTAAAATTTCTATTTTTTTCTCATTTCCTAATTCCTTTGTTATTCTTACAAAAACATCTGCTTTTGTAGTGTTAGATAATAATACTTTTTTAAAAAAATTTTCTCCTAAACACCCTTCTTCATTAAAACAATCTATAGTTAGATTACCATCTTCTTTTAGTTTTTTTATTAAAAATTCTCTTAAATAGGAGTCATTTATATCTAATGCATATTTCATTATAAAGCACCTCCTTATTTTAATGTCAACTGTAATATATATTATTCATTTTGTTTAAAAAAGTTCTACCCAGAACATAACTTTCATAAATTAAACTTGAGGAGGTGATAAAATTGATAAAAAAATTTACTACCATATTTATAATACTTCTATGCTTTTCCTTGGCTTTAACCTCTTGTTCTAAAGCTGATATATTTACTAAGGAAAAACCTTCTTTAAATTACCATACTAAAAATCTTAGTGAAATAGCCTCTAAAGATAATGTAAAAATTAGAATATTAGATATGAATATTTATAGTGAAGTTATTGTTGATAATGAAGATGCAAGAATTGTAGAAGACTTACTTAAAAGCTTAAAGGATTCTAACTTTATACAAGAAGAACCTTTACCTACTAAGCCTCTTTATAAGTTTTTTATTGATTTAGCTTCAACTAAGTATGTAATAGATATTTATGGAGATGATATAGTGACACTTTATCCTTGGGATAGTGATATAAGTAAGGATTATATAAGTTTAAAAGATACGCCTAATGCTTTTAAGCTTGAACCTTTTTGTCAGTATGTTTTTAATAAAAAACAAAAATAAAAAGAGCTATTTTTAGCTCTTTTTATTATTTTAATTCCTCTAACAATTCAAATACACGTTTTTTATATAGTGGATGAATTTTATAAGGAGCAATTTCATTTAAAGGTTCTAAAACAAAACTTCTCTGATGCATTCTAGGATGTGGAAGAACAATATCCTCATCCTCACTTATTAAATCATTAAAGAATATAACATCTAAGTCTATAGTTCTAGGTCCCCATTTTATTGTTCTTTCTCTTTTAAGATTCTCTTCTATTCCTAATAGGAATTTTATTAATTCCTTAGGATTTAAAAGGGTTTTTATAATACAAGCTCCATTTAGGAACTCATCTTGTTCAGTATATCCCCAAGGTTCTGTCTTAATTAAAGAAGATTTTTTTATAACCTCAGTGTGATATGTTTTATTTATCTCATTTAAAGCCTCTTTTATATAATACTCTTTATCGCCCATATTTGAACCATATGAAATATAAGCCTCATTCCACTGTCTTTCTATCTCTATAAACACAGTATCTAAACTTCTTAATATAGGTGCCCAAGGTTTCTTTAAAGAAACCTTAACTTTTTTTACTAAAGGATATTCTAATAATATGAATTCACAAATTTTTTCAGCAGCAGTCTCTATTAAATCATAACTTTGTTTCTTAAATTCCTCTTCTACTTTATGTGCAAGTTCTCCATAATGAACTGACTTACTCAAGTCGCCAGTCATACTTGCTTCTCTAGTATCTAAAGAAAGTTCTATACTTAAGATAAATTTTTGCCCTAATCTCTTTTCCTCTTCAAAAACACCATGATTGCCAAAAACCTCAAAATCTTTAATAATAATCTTATCCATGCACTTAACTCCTATCTTCTCACCATAGCATCAGTCATAAGAGCAGTTCTTTTATTCTCTAGTACATCATGAATTCTTACAAATTCACAGCCCTTAATTATTCCAAGAGTAGTTGTAGCTAATGTTCCCTCAACTCTTTCATTTGTAGGAAGGTTTAGAGCAGTTCCTATTACTGACTTTCTTGATGTTCCTAATAGAACAGGATACTCCATAGAACAAAATTCATCTAACCTGTTTAATACTTCTAGATTCTGTTCATAATCTTTTGCAAAACCTACACCTGGATCTAAAATTATATTTTCTTTCTTAACTCCTGCTTCTAAAGCTATATTTATACATTCTTCCATATCAACTTTCATAGTTTCTATTATATCGTCTCCATACTCATTGTCATTTCTATTGTGCATTAAACAACAAGGTACTCCATATTTAGCTGCAACTGTAGCCATATATTTATCCTTCTTAAATCCCCAAACATCATTTATTAGATTTGCACCTGCCTTTATTGCCTCTTCCGCAACCTTACCCTTATATGTGTCAACTGATATAGGTATGTCAAACTTTTCTCTTAAAGCTTTAATTACAGGAACTACTCTTTCTAATTCTTCATCTTCTCCTACTGGTGTATGGGTTGGTCTTGTTGACTCCCCTCCAATATCTATTATGTCTACTCCATCTTGAATCATTTTTTCTGCTTGCTTTAATGCTAATTCAATATCATTATATTTTCCACCATCTGAAAATGAATCTGGAGTTACATTTAAAATTCCCATTATATATGTTCTTTTACCTATTTCAAATTCTTTATTTCCTATTTTCACAAAACTTCCCCCTTAAACAAATATGTCTAAATTCTTTTTCTCTTCGTCCCATTTACAAAGTTTCTCAGCTTTACATGAAAAGCAACTTCTTGATTTTTTATCTGCTATATATATGATTTTATCTAAGCCTAAGACTTCTTTATTTCTATGATTTAAAATTCCACTTAAGATAATTTCTATTTCATTTTCATCAAAATCACATTCTTTTAAAATATCTAAACTTAATTTATAAGAAGCCTTATTATGCTTTTCTCCTCCTTCATATTCTACCCATCTTCCAATATCATGAAGAAGTCCAATAGCATATATAATTTCCTTAGAAATCTCTAGCTTTTTTTCTAAAGCCATTATATATGCAATTCTTGATACATCTAAAAAATGTTCTAAGTTATGCTTACAAAAAATTCTGTCTTTTTCATAGAAAGAATTCTTATTTAAATATTCCTTATACTTACTATTATTAAGTATCTTATTTACTCTCTCCATAATCCACACCTCGAACAATTTATATCTACATTGAAATCATTCTGAATACATCATTCTTTAAGTTTTCATCCTCTAAGAATCTTCCTCTATAAGTTGTTGTTACTGTTTTTGCACCTGGCTTTTTAACACCTCTCATAGTCATACACATGTGTTCTCCCTCAACAACAACCATTACCCCTTGAGCATCTAAATACTCCATTAATGCATCAGCTATTTCTTTAGTAAGTCTTTCTTGAAGCTGTGGTTTTTTTGAATAAACCTCTACACATCTAGCAAGTTTAGATAATCCAACAACTCTCCCATTTGGTATATATGCTATATGAACCTTTCCATAAAAAGGAACTAAGTGATGTTCACACATTGAATAAAAAGTTATATCTTTTTCTAAAACTAAGTCATTGCTATCAACTTCAAAAGTTTTACTTAAATGCTCCTTTGCATCCATGCCTATTCCTGAAAATATCTCTTCATACATTCTTGCAATTCTATCTGGAGTTTCTATTAATCCCTCTCTATTGACATCTTCTCCTATTGCTTCAAGTATTAATTTCATTCCTTCTCTTATTTTATCTTTATCGATCATTTTGCCCTCCATTTTAAAAGCTTATAATAGAATTGTTATATTTCCTTTTTACCTCTTCTATTAAGTCTTTTTCCCCAAAAAATTTATCTTCAAACTGACTTACTTTCATTATTCCTAGAAGGGAATTACTTATGAAAATCCCTTCACTATTTCTTAAGTCATCTATATTATAACACCCTTCTTCAACTAAGAAGTTCTTCTTTATCCATTTTCTAATTATACCATCTAAAAGACCACAACTCACCTTAGGAGTATGTATCTTATTGTCTTTTATAAAGTATAAATTACTAGTAGCCCCTTCTGTCAATTCTTCTCTTTCATTTAAAAATATTACTTCATCAAAGCCTTCATCCTTTGCTTTTTCCTTTTCCATAATATTTTCAATATAACATGTACTTTTTAAATAAGTTAACTTAGATGTACTATTTCTTCTTACATCACTAATTTTTAGAGAAAACCCTCTATTATAGTCATCCAAACTATAAGGAATATTTCTAGTTGAATAAATTATATTCTTTTCAGTAAGTGTTATTTTTAAAGCCTCATTACTTATTTTTTTATTTTTAATAAACTCTTTTAATTCCTCTTCATTAATATTAAAAGGAATTTTTAAAGCTTCACAGCCCTCTTTTAATCTCTTTAGGTGTTCTTTTAAAAATATCCCCTCTTTTAATACATGTATTGTTTCAAAAATTCCTCTGCCAAAGAAAACCGAAGAATCTATATACAATAAATTTTCCTCTACCATATTATAATTTTCTTCATTTTTACCTATATAAATCACTTTATATCACAACCCTAATTATAATACTCTCATTAAGGCCTTTGCCTTATCTAAAGTTTCTTCATACTCCATTTCCTCATCTGATTCAATGGTTATGCCTCCACCAACTCCAAAATAAGCCTTATTATCCTTTGTTAATATAGTTCTTATAACTATATTAAAATCACAATTTCCTCTTAAATCAAAATAACCTATAGCTCCAGTATATATTCCTCTTCTAATACCTTCTAACTCTTCTATTATCTCCATACTTCTTATTTTAGGTGCTCCCGTTATAGATCCACCTGGAAAACATTCTCTTATGCATTTTACAGAACTAACATTATTATTTAATTCTCCTATAACAGTTGAAACTAAATGGAATACTGTAGAATATTCCTCTAATTTAAATAGTTCTGTAACCTTAACTGAAAAAGGCTTGCAAACTTTACTTAAATCATTTCTTTCTAAATCAACAATCATTAAAAGCTCTGATTTATCTTTTTCACTATTTAAAAGCTCTTCTCTATTTTTTTCATCCTCTATTTTATTTATTCCTCTAGGCCTTGTTCCTTTAATAGGTCTTGTCTCAATCTCATTATTAAATACCTTTAAAAATCTTTCTGGTGAAGAACTTATTATTTGAAAATCTTCTAAATTTAAATAACAGGAAAATGGAGCCTTGTTTATACTTCTTAAACTAATATATGTATCAAAAGGATTAGAATTATAGTCACATTGAAACCTTTGAGTTAAGTTAGCTATGTATGTATGTCCCTCTTTTATATACTCTTTTACTTGCTTTACAGCTTCTATATATTCTTCTCTTGAAAAGTTTGAAATAAATTCACTTTTTTTATCTAAAACTATGTTAAATTCTACTTTTCCTTGTTTTATTTTTTCCTCAATATCTTTTATGCTTTTTTCTGAGTCCTCTTTAATTCCTAAAGCAGTTATATAAGTTTTCTTATTTCTTAAATCAAATATTATTACATTATCATAAAATAAAAAATAACTATCAGGAATACTTACATCTTCTTTAGCACTTTCAGGCATTTTTTCAATTACTCTTCCTATATCGTATGAAAAGTATCCCATTGCCCCTCCTAAAAAAGGAATATCACTCTCATAATCAATTTTATATTTTTTAATTAATTCATCTAATTTGTCAAAAGGATCTCCATAACTTAATTTCCCATCTATATAAATTTCATCTCTTTTAGAAATAAATTTTTTAAAAGGATTTATTCCTATAAATGAGTATAGAGAAAACTCACTTTCTTCTTTTGAACTATCTAAAAATATACTATCCTTTTCATCTTTAAATAAAGAATACACCTCTTGAGATTCAAGTTTATTGTCTATCTCTTTAATTTTAAAATTCAAGCTAATCACCTTTCTATAGTATTAAATTTTTTCTAGAAATTTCAATAAAATTTCTAAGCATTTCATGACCATATTCAGTTAAAACAGCTTCTGGGTGAAATTGTACACCTTCTATATCATACTTCTTATGTCTTATCCCCATAACAACACCATCATCACTTAAAGCTGTTATTTCTAAATCTTCTCCTAAATAATTTTTATCAACCATTAAAGAATGATATCTAGTGACATTTATGGTGTTTTTAATCCCCTTAAAAACACCTTTTCCATCATGAGTTATTTTACTCACCTTTCCATGCACTGGAAATTCTCCTTTTATTATGTTACTTCCAAAGGAATATCCTATACACTGATGTCCAAGACAAACTCCTAAAATAGGAATCTTTCCTTTAAACTTATCTATGATATTCAAACACTCTTTCATATCTTTAGGCGCCTTAGGTCCAGGTGATATGATTATTCCTTCTGGATTTAATCTTTTTATTTCTTCTATAGTTATCTTATCATTCCTTTTTACAACAATCTCTTCATTTAGTTCTTTAAAATATCTAACTAAATTAAATACAAAGGAATCATAGTTATCTATTATTAAAAACATTAATTCACCTCTAAAATATTTAGTTTAAAATCATTATATCAAAAACAACTCAAAAAAAATATGAATTTTATACCATTTGTGCACCTGCACTTTCTTAATTGATAATCCAAAGTATTGTTATTCCTTGATTCAAAGTTAAAAATTAATTTATTTTATTCTAACTTCTGTGTTAAAATATTTATACTACAAATTTTATAAAAATAACAATATTATTCAAATAATAATTCTTATACATACATTAATTTTTTTCAATTTCAAAGGAGGGTTTACTATTAATATTAATGCAGAATTTCATTGTCACTCACTAGCTTCTGACGGAACACTATCTCCTAAAGAGATAATTAAAGAAGCTAAAAAAGCAGGTATATCATTAATAGCTTTAACAGACCATGATATAACTTCTGGTCTTGAAGAAGCTAAAGAAGCTGCAAAAGATTTAGGTATTGAATTCATCCCTGGAATAGAACTTAGCTGTGAACATAAGAATGCTACTGTTCATATATTGGGATATTTTAGAGATGACTCTTATAAATCAGAATCTTTTCAAAACTTCTTAAAAGAATTAAAAAATTCTAGAATAGATAGAGCTAAAAAAATTGTAGCTAATTTAGAAAAATATTTTGATATAAAACTTGACTATAGAGATGTTTTAGCAAAAGGAAAAGGCGTAGTTGCCAGACCTCATATAGCTCAATGCATAATAGATGCTGGTTATCCTTATGATTGGGAATATATTTTTGATAATTTCATTGGAAACGATAGTCCAGCTTATGTTCCAAATAAAAAAATCTCTGTAGAAGAAGGAATACATATATTAAAAGCTAATAATGCTATAACTGTTCTAGCTCACCCAAAGCTTATAAAAAGAGTTCCTGTAAAAGAAGTTATGGAGTTTGCTTTTGATGGTATAGAAGCTATTTACTATCAAAATACAAAAAAAGATACTGACTTCTTTATTTCATACGCTGTTCATCATGACCTTCTTATAACATGTGGATCTGATTTTCATGGTGATCATGAAGGAGATGAAAGACATGGTCATGTTGGATGCATGAGTATGCCAGAAGAATATCTAGAAAGATTTCTTGAAAAATATTACTGTAATAAAAAATAATATTAATGATTAAAATAATGGTAATATGGTTTAACTACCAAATTACCATTATTTTTTTATAAATTTTAATAATATAATATTTTATAAAAAAAAGTATTTACTTTTCATTGGAAAAGAATATAATTTAATTGTAGATATTAATTAATAATTAATATTAATTGATTTTGATTGTTAAGAACTTAACATATATATTAGGTGGTGTTTTTATGAATTATTTAGAAGTAAAAAAAGATATTTATTGGGTTGGATCTTTAGATCCTGAATTAAGAGTTTTTGATATTATTATGTACACTCCTTATGGAACTACTTATAACTCATATGTTGTTAAAGGTAGTGAAAAAACAGCTGTATTTGAAACAGTAAAAGAAAAATGTTTTGAAGATTATTTATCAAAGCTTAATAGCTTAGGTGTTGACCCTAAGTCAATAGATTACATAGTTGTTGATCATACAGAGCCTGACCATGCTGGTTCAGTTGAAAAATTACTGGAAATATCTCCAAAAGCTAAAGTTATAGGTTCAATGCAAGCTATAGAATTTTTAAAAGATATAGTTAATAAAGATTTTGAATATATAGTTGTTGGAGACAATGACACAATCTCATTAGGAAATAAAACATTACAATTTATTTCTGCACCATTTTTACATTGGCCAGATTCAATGTACACTTATATTCCTGAGGATAAGGCATTAATAACTTGTGACTCTTTCGGAAGCCACTACTCTTGTGAAGAAGTATTTAATGACTTAATTCCTAACGAAGAAGAATATCTAGATGCTTTAAGATACTACTATGATTGTATCTTTGGACCATACAAACCTTACGTTTTAAAAGCTATAGATAAGATCAAAGATTTAAATATAGATTTAGTTTGTCCTGGTCACGGTCCTGTACTTAGACAAGATCCATGGAAAATAATAAATACTTATAAAGAATGGAGTACTCCAGTACAACCTAAAATAAACGGAGATAAAAAAGTTACAATTCCTTACGTATCAGCTTATGGATACACTAAAGAATTAGCTGAAGAAATCGCTAAAGGAATACAGTCTGAACATAATGTTGAAGTTAAATTATATGATTTAACTTATAGCAAACAGGAAGATGTTTTAGCCGATATAGGTGAGTCAGATGGAATATTATTCGGTTCACCAACAATAGTTGGAGAATTATTACCTCCTATTAGAATTCTTTTAGCTAATTTAAACCCTATTATTCATGGAGGAAAATACGCTGCAGCCTTTGGTTCATATGGTTGGAGTGGTGAAGCTGTTCCTAGAATAGAAGCTAGATTAAAAGAATTAAAAATGAATATATTTGGACCTGGTTTAAGAATTAAATTTAAACCTTCAACTGTTGAATTAAAAGAAGCTTTTGAATTCGGTAGAGATTTTGCAAGAACTATGTTTGGAGAAAAAGAACTTGACTATGCTCCAAATAACGCTACTGAAACTAAAGAAGTATTAACTGGAAATGGAAAGACAAGATATTGGAAATGTCTAGTTTGTGGTGAAATATTCGAAAGTCCAGTATGTCCTGATATTTGTCCTGTTTGTGGCGCTGGAAAAGAACAGTTTATAGAAGTTGAAATGGATACATTTGAAAAGAATGATACTGATGATAACTTCGTTATTATAGGTAATGGAGCTGCTGGATTCTACGCTGCTAAGACAATAAGAGAAATAAATAAAACAGCTTCAGTTAAATTACTTTCAAGTGAAGAAGTATCTTCTTATTCAAGACCAAATCTTTCAGATCTTCTAAATGAAGAAATGAATTTAGATACTTTCTACTTAGCAAAATCTTCTTGGTACAAAGAAAACAACATAGAAGAGTTACTAGGTATTGTAGTTACTTCTATAGATAAAGAAGGTAAAAAAGTAATCTTAAAAGATGGTACTGAAATACCATACACTAAACTTATTTTAGCTAATGGTAGTCATAACTTTATTCCACCATTTAAAGTTGTGGATAATAATGAAGGAACTACTTTAAGCAGTAATAATATTCATGATTTTAAAGGTATCTACTCTATTAAAGATTTAAAAGATACATTTGATGTTAAAGAAGAAATGAAGGAAGCTAAAAAGGCTGTTGTTGTAGGTGCTGGTCCTCTTGGATTGGAAGCAGCTTGGGAAATGAAACTTGCAGGATTAGATGTTACAGTAGTTGAATTCTTACCAAATCTTATGAATAATCAATTAGATAAAGAAGGTGCTGATATCTTCAGAAATCAAGTTTCTGATTGTGGAATAACATTCCTAACATCAGAAGAATGTAGTGAAATAATAACTAAAGATGGTAAGTTAGCTTCTATAAGCTTAAAGAGCGGAAAAACTTTAGATGCTGATATATTATTAGTTTCAACAGGTATAAGAAGCAATATTGAATTAGCTAAAGAAACAGGAATTAACTGTAACAGAGGTGTTATTGTTAATGAAAAAATGGAAACAAATGTTAAAGATATTTATGCTTGTGGTGATGTAGCTGAATTTAATGGTCTTGTTTATGGAAACTGGCCTGCAGCAATCGAAATGGGTAAAACCGCTGGTGCTAATGTAACTGGAGCAGAGAAAGTATTCGAAAACTTTACACCATCAATAATATTAGATGCTTTAAATACTCATGTATTCTCAGCTGGTTTAATAAAATTTAACGATGCTTCTTATGAAAAAATTAGTTCTAAAGATGAAATAAAAGGACAATACACTAAACTATTCTTCAAGGATAATATTTTAGTTGGAGGAATTATAGTTGGTGATATTTCTAAAGCTGGTCAGATAATCATAGCAATAGATAATAAATTATCTAAAACTGCAGCTTTATCAAGTGATTTACTATAATATATAATAAAAAGGATATTAGTAAAACTAATATCCTTTTTTAATTTAAATTTAACTCTACTATGAATTTATTTCTCTCTCCTGGATAAATACTTTCTGAATACTCAATTGGCTTTCCACTCTTTAAATATCCAACTGATGATAAATAATGAATAGCATTTCTCTCATCTATCTCTAAAAGCCTTGCAGTTTTATAATCCGCATTTTTAGCTTCTATCTCTCTAACTACTCTACAAACCTTTAAATCCATACTTTCTAAAATATCATATAATGATGTATTCTCTAGATTGTTTCCTAAAACTTCTTTAGCTACTTTATAAGGCAAATAAACAGTTGTTAATAAAACTGGTTTATTACTTATAACATCATTTTTATTATCTCTTTCCACAAATCTAAGTCTTTCAATTCTAATAACCTTATCCCCTTCGCCTATCTCTAATTTTTCAGAAATTTTACTATCTGCTAATATTATGTCTTTTCCTAACACTTTTGTTACAGGTAACAATCCTTTATTATTCATTTCTCTATTGTAACTTTCTATGAATCTAGTGTTATCTTGCACTATTTTAGGTTTTGTAACAAAGGTACCCCTTCCCTTGACTCTCTTTAAATATCCTTTATTAACTAAACTATTAAGAGCCTGCCTAACTGTAGGTCTACTTACAGAAAATGTTTCTGCTAATTTCATTTCAGTAGGAAGCACTTCCCCTTCTAACCATTCTCCCGACTCTATTCTATCTAATATATAATTTTCTATTTTATTATGTAAATGCATAAAAACACCCTTTTCTTTAATAATGTATCTACTAATAAAAATTATATCATATATCTATTTTAAAATGTAATTACATATTCTTTTTAAATTAACATTCACCTAAAACATAGAGAAAATTAAAAAGTAGCCCTTTAAAGAATTAAAAAGACTACTTTTACATATTAATTATTTACACTAATCCCATCTATTGAAAGAAACTACTCCTTCATTTTGATTGATAATTTCTTTAAATGCCTTTTTAGCGTCACCCTTTACCTTAAATACAGAGTAATTAAATTCATAGAATCCACCTAAAGAAGCTTTAAAGTTTGTTTCCCAATAATTATTCATTACCCATGAATATACTAAATCATTATTTATTACTCCTGGATCGCCACATAAATTTATTTCATGAGGTTTAATATCTCCCATAAAAATCATATGAGCATCTTTTGATGTTATTGCAAGAGATTCCTTTTCTCCCTCTAAAACCATTCCATTTTGTATTGCATAAAAATCTACACAACTCTTTGGAAGCTGATCTATTCTAGGTCTTAAATAACACCCTGTCTTATCTATATAAAGTTCCTCTTTTTCTTCCATAGTAAAAGGAAGTGCTACATATAAATTTTCAGCATTTAATATATTATCTTTTCCAACTCTACAATCTACATCAACTCTAGGTAAGTCTTTATAAAGGGTTAGTATTACAAAGTAATTAGAGCATCCCTTCACCTTGTATTCAAGTTCTACTCTTCCAAATAAATCTCCGTCGTTTAATACTTTAATATTTATAAGCTTTCCAAAGTCTCTAGTACTATGATATGCCTTTCTATTTCTTCCCATTAACCTTCTATCATTGGCAATATCTGTTTTAAGCGGTGTAACTTCATATATAGGTGTAAAAGCATTTACAACTCTATCTTCTCTTTGAATATTTTTTCCACTTTCTTTATCAATAAATTCTGTAATTCCTTCTTCTAATTCAAACTTTATCTTAAAAAAAGGAGATTCTAATCTGTTTGGAGTAACTATTAAATCTTTTCTATTATCAACTAAATCCTTTACTCCATCACTTCCTGTTAAGGTATATCCTGCTGTTGTTTTAAGCTTTTCCCCATTGATATCTCTAAATATTAAAGATTTCTCTTCCTTTGGCTCTAAATCAATTAAAACATTTATTTCATAACCCCTAGGTACCATAGCTATTTGATGCGGATAAACCTTACCAGTATCCTTATCTACAATCTCAAAATTTTCATGTCCAAATAAAACTTCCAAGAAAAATTTTGTAACTTCTCTTCTCTTTTCATCATGTGGATTTACTACTTTGAAAGTTATATCTCTCCACATCTTAAGCTCCGTTTCTCCAAGCTTATAAGTTATTTTATCTAAGTTTCTTGCTGCCGCCTCATGTCCTTTTGAAGCAAAAGATTGCTTTCTTAAATCAAGATTATTAACCATAGTGTGCCACGGTTCAGTAATTGAAGCTGAATATCCCCAAGTATGCTCTGAATACATCATGAAGTTATTAAGAGCTTCATCCATAAGTTTTTCTTCTCCTAATTCATTTTCAGGATCCAATTTCTTACATAAATTATATAATCTTAAACCTTCTCTATAGTGTTTAACAGCTCCAGGAGTTGATGCTGTTCCATCAGCCCACCAATCAGTCCAATCTCCTTTATAAGTTGGTATTAAACCTGAATCTTTGAATCTATTGATATTTCCTAATAAATCCTCCAATACGGCCATTTCAAGCTTAATTTCATTTCCATGTTCCTTGTTCCACCTATTAATAAATTCTATAATTTTAAAGCTTGGAGGAGCATTATCTGTCATAAGAGCCGAAACTGTTATTGGAAGAAAATCAAAAGGAAAATCTTCTTCTTCAAACTTTTCTAAATAATTAAATATTCTTTTTTCAGCTCTTTCATAACGCCCCATATCTTTACTATCTAATCCATCTTTTATGGTGAATTCCCAACTATTAAACTGAGAAAATCCCAACTCATTTCCAACATGATAATGTTCTCCTACCCATGAAAGAAGCTTGTCTCCATTTGGAGTTTCCCAATAAAAAGGATATTGTTTTCTTCCATTAGGATACATTCCATGATGAGTGTGAATACATGAATATAAAAGGTTTACACCACTATCCTTAAGAGCCTGTGAATATCCCCATGAATATCCATTTATATCTGCTGTCATAGCACAATTAGCACTTAATCCTAAGCCTTTTAATTTATCAATTGTTCTGTTAAACACATCTCTTAATACATCATCACTTATTAGATCTGTTAGATTTAAATAGTTTAAACTTAATCCAATTCTACCTAATTTAACATACTTTATAAAATCACTTAATTCCTTTTCAGTAGCCTCTTCGAGGAATCTTTCTACACACCAAAAGCTTTCACAAGTCCATTTATATCCTTGCCATTCTTCTTTTCCATTTTCATAAGCTTCATTTAATATATTTATTGCCTCTTTTATATATTCTATATGATGTCTCTCTATTTTTTCCTGCCTATCAGTATATCCAATATCAGTATGACTATGATTTAAAACAAGTATTTTCCACTTTTTCTTTAACATAAATATACACCTCTCAAAACCTTATTATTTTATATTTTAGATATAATTATCTTTTTAATTTCATGCATTGACATTGTTTTTAATTTATATAAACAGAACTAATCTATTTTTTAAATAACATAGGAATAGCTATTAAGGTACTTTCTGTAGAATCCTTACTTATTATTACTTTTACATTGTTATCACTACACATTCTTTCTAAGTCTTCTTTAAAAAACTCATATGCTTTAGATATATTACCTCCTATAACTATAGCTTCTATATTACATTTTTTAACATATTGCTCCATAAACTCTTTTAGATTTTTACCGAAAGACTTAAAAACATTTAAGGCTTCCTGGTTATTATTACAAGCTAAATCATATAATTCTTTTCCAGTTGAAATAGATATATTAGCCTTTTCTGCAACCCTTACCATTCCTCTTGTGGATATATAATCATCTGCTATAGAGTCTTTAAAAGGAGTGTTATATAGCCATCCTTCCTTTGGTATATTTTCGCCTTCATATAGTAAGTTTTTATTTTTAACAAAAGCAGAACCTATTCCAGTTCCAATACATATACATAAAAGCTTATTAAAATTTTTCCCTTCTCTAAAATTACACTCTCCTAAAGCATATAGATGAGCATCATTTTTAAATTTAAATTCTAATTCTGGGAAAAAAGTTTCAAGCTCCTTTTTTAAATTAACTCCATATAAACTTTCATATTTGCCAATACCTTCTATTAGGGAGATACCATTTTTATAATCAAAAGGACCTGGAAAAGCAATTCCTACTCCCTCTATATTTCTTTCTAACTTTTTTCCCTCTAAAATGTGTAATTTTATAATTTCAATAAAATTTTTTAAAATAGTATTTTTATCTTCATTAGCCAAAGAGTCTCTTACTGAAATCTTTGTAATAACATTTCCTAAATTATCAACTAAAGCACTTTTAACAGAACTTCCTCCCACATCTAATGCTATAAAATAATTTCTCATAAATACCACCTCATCCTAATTTTATATGTACGCCTTCTATATGTAAATACATTTATTCCTTATTAACAGTATATTAATAACTTTAACCATATAAAACTTGATATATGTAATTACATATTGTAATATTATTTTATAATACAAATATTTTAAGGGAGAGTTTTTATGTTTAACAAATATAATAATTATGACAAGTATCCTACAAATAAAATTAAAGGATTTCATAAAGAAGCTTGGCAAGGATATGATTCAATAATAGAAAAACTAAAAAATAATATAAATATTCTTAATAAAAATAATCCTATATTAGTTATAGATTGTTATATAGGAGTTGACTTATTAGAAATAGAAAAATCATTTTCTAAATTATCTCCTGTTAAAATGATAAAATCTGATGATTTTGCATTATGTGATAAAGAGATAAATGAAAAGATTAAAGACTTCATGACTGAAGATAGAGTTTTTGGAGTTATGAATACTAAAAAACTTTCTGAGTTTTTTCCCGAAGAAAACATAAACAAAGCTAGAGAACTGTTATCTAAACAAGATGAGGGATTAATAATTATATATGGTACAGGTGCTTCTTTAATTACTAAAGGAGATATACTTATATTTTCTGATCTTGCAAGATGGGAAATACAAATGCGCTATAGAAAAGGAATGGGAAATTGGAAAGCCAATAATGAAAGTGAACAAATACTAAAAAAATATAAAAGGGGCTTTTTCTTAGAATGGAGAATGATGGATAGGCATAAAAAATCTCTATTCTCTGAAATTAATTATATTTTAGATACCAATATTCCAAACAATCCAAAGATGCTAACTTCTGATGCCTTTTTCAATGGACTTCTACAAGTTTCTTCAAAACCATTTAGGGTAGTTCCATATTTTGATCCTGGTGTATGGGGTGGTCAATGGATGAAGGAAGTTTGTAATTTAGATAAAACAGCAGAAAATTACGCTTGGAGTTTTGATGGAGTTCCTGAGGAAAATAGTCTTTATCTTCAATTTGGGGAAATTAAAGTTGAACTTCCTGCAATTAACTTAGTACTTATAAATCCAAGAAAGCTTCTTGGCGAAAAGGTACATGCTAGATTCGGTTATGAATTCCCTATTAGATTTGATTTTTTAGATACTATGGGTGGTCAAAATCTTTCTCTTCAAGTACATCCATTAACAGAATATATTCAAGAAAACTTTGGAATGCACTATACTCAAGATGAAAGCTATTATATATTAGATTGTGAAGAGAATGCTTATGTGTATTTAGGTTTAAAAGAAAATATAAATAAAAATGATATGATTAGAGATTTAAAGCTTGCAGAAAAAGGTGAACTTATATTTCCCGCAGATAAATATATAAATAAGTTTCCTGCTAAAAAACATGACCATTTTTTAATACCTGCAGGTACAGTCCACTGCTCAGGTTCTGGAACTATGGTGCTAGAAATAAGTGCTACTCCTTATATATTTACATTTAAATTATGGGATTGGGGAAGAATTGGTTTAGATGGTCTACCAAGACCTATTCATCTAGAACATGGTGAAAAGAATATTCAATGGGATAGAACAACATCT
The DNA here is from genome assembly GCA_034421775.1 of Clostridium perfringens. Classification (GTDB taxonomy): domain Bacteria; phylum Bacillota; class Clostridia; order Clostridiales; family Clostridiaceae; genus Sarcina; species Sarcina perfringens_B. The sequence goes on from WNVL01000006.1 coordinate 138,410, forward strand.
TGGGTTAAAGAAAATCTAGTAAATGACATTAGAATAATTTCTCAAAGCAATAATATAAAAGAGGAGAAAACAGGATTACATGAAAGAGAATTTATTGAGACAAGAAGACATAGATTTTCAGATTCAGTACTACACTCAACAAATCAAAGCGTAAATGTATTAAATCTTGTGGAAGGTGCTGAGGCAATTGTAGAAAGCCCTACAAATTCCTTTGAACCATTTATTGTTCATTACGCTGAAACTTTCATAATCCCAGAATGTATAAAAGAATATACCATAAGACCTTACGGCAAATCTTTAGGAAAAGAAATTGTAACTATAAAAGCTTACGTTAGATAAAAAAGTGACTATATGAATTATTCATATAGTCACTTTCTTATTTAAAATATAATTTCAATTTAAATAAAATTTCTTTTGATTAAAATTGAAATTATATTTTATGTTCTATTGCATGCTTTTATATTCTTCTAAAGCCTTTGCAAGTTGATCTGGACAAGATGTTCCTTTACCTCTACAGTCTATTCCTTTTAATTTTAAAATAGCCTCTTCAACTTCCATTCCTTCAACAAGTCTAGCAACTCCCATTAAATTTCCCGGACATCCATTTACGAAACTAACATTTTTTATTTTATTATCTTCAATTTCAAAGTTAATTTCTTTAGCACAAACTCCTGTAGTTTTGTAATTCATACTTATCTCCCCTATCTAGCTAATTATAAAAACATAGCTACTATTTTAAAGTAGCTATAACTTCAATCTCTATTTTAGCATCTTTAGGCAATTTAGCAACCTCTACTGCACTTCTTGCAGGTTGATTTTCTATAAAATAAGTAGCATATACCTCATTCATTCTTCCAAAATCATTTATATCACTTAAAAATACTGTAGTTTTTATTACTTTATCCATAGAAGTTCCAGCAGCTTCTAAGATAGCCTTTACATTTTCTAATGATTGAGTTGTTTGTTCTTCAATTGACTCTGGCATTACTCCTGTTTCAGGATTTAGTGGAATTTGTCCTGAAGTATAAACTAACTCTCCTATTTTTATTCCTTGTGAGTAAGGTCCAATTGCACCTGGTGCTTTGTTTGTTTTTATTATTTCTTTTGCCATATAAAACATCTCCTCTTCTACAATACATTACTTCTGATACTTTAATTTTAATACAGCAAAAATTTAAATTCAACATTTTACACTATTTATTATCGTTTTCTCTATTAACTGTATTGTCACTTATTTCACCTAATGTTTTAGGAGCAATTTTATCATCTCTAAAGCCCCTTGTCTCAGTAGTTGGATTACTTAATATTCCAGCCATAACTAATATTGATAAGATAGCAGTTACTATTTCATTATAATTGCTTGGTAAAATACTTATATGGCAACTTTCAAGTATTAATGGTATTAAAGCAAAAATTGACATCCATAGCCCATAGTTTTTTAATCTACTCCAATCATACATAAATATTTCCTCCTGAATTTTAATATATATTATCATATTCACAATATTCATGTATGGTTATAATATAATTAGCATAATAAAAGACTGTTTTAAATAAATTTAAAACAGTCTTTAAATCAACATATACTATTAGATATCTGTCATTATAAGCTTAGCAGTTTCTGTATTTGTAGCTAATGGAACCTTGTAAACATCACAAAGTCTAAGTAATGCATTAACATCCGGTTCGTGAGGTTGAGCTGTTAATGGATCTCTTAAGAAGATTACCATATCAATATCATGGTTTGCTACCATAGCTCCAATCTCTTGGTCTCCACCTAATGGACCACTTTTACATCTTTTAACCTCTAAAGATGTATTTTGCATGATTTTAAGACCTGTAGTTCCTGTTGCAACAAGAATATGTTTGCTTAATTTATCCTCAAACTCCTTTGCAAGTTCTATCATTTCTTCTTTTTTCTTATCATGTGCAATTAATGCTATTTTCATTTGACTCTCCCCTTTTATCTAAATAACTAAAAATTCTTATTACTTAAATATTCACTTATAGTCATTTATGTTTTTAGATAGAGTTTATATAAAAATACTTCTGTATTACTCTATCTTTTTTAAATTATATCCTTTACATAACTTAATTATATACTAAACCTATCTATATTGATATACTAACTCCTAAATTCTTTGCATATTCTAAAAACTCTTTTTCTTTTAAAGCCTTAGAGAAATAAAATCCTTGAATAACATCAAAATCTAACAACTTAAAAAAGTCATAGTATTCCTTACTTTCCACTCCCTCAACAACAAGCTCTGCATCTAATCCCTTTGCAAAATTAGAAATAGAACTAAGAAGTAATATATACTTATCATTTGGTATATCAGCTATAAAATCCTTTGGAATTTTTATCTGATCAAAAGGTATTTTTAATATTCTATCTATGGATGAATATCCCTTTCCAAAATCGTCAATAGCTATCTTAAAACCATACTTCTTTAATTTTATTATTTCATTTAATGCAGAACAATTAGCTTCTAAATCAACATTTTCTAAAATTTCTAAAGTAATATTACTAGGTATTAGATTATATTTTTTTGTTATCTTATCTAATTTACATACTATTCCTCTATTTTTTAATGTATTTATTGATATATTTACTGAACACTGTAAATTAATATTGTTCTTAATCAAAAAACTTTGAAAAGCACAAGTTTTTTCAAAAACATAAAGATCTAACTCATCAATAACTTTAAATTCCTCTAAAATATTAACTATTTCACTAGCAGATACTGCTCCTAAAACATCATGATTCCATCTTATAAGTGTCTCATATCCCTTAAGTTTGTTGTCTAAAGCTGATATCTGTGGCTGATAAACAGTATATAATTCTTTATTTAATAAAGCTTCTTTAATATGCTTCTTTATTAAATTTGTTCTAACTCTTAACTTATGCATTTCTTCAGTATATTCTAAACTTGAAAGAAATATCTCCTCTTTAGATTTTTCTTTTGCAAAGGCTGCCTCTGCTACAATTTCATTAAAACTTTTATTACCAAAATTAATTGAGTATCCTATATTAAATTTCATTGTAATTTCTTTATTAAGGTTTATTAATCTTAGTTTTCTTATTAATTCTATACTTTTTAAAGCCTCTTCTATCTTAGCTTTATCAGTAGTATTTAGTGCAATCAAGAACTGATCACCTTCATAAACACCATATATGTTTTTAATTTTTAACATTTTAGACAGCTTACTTAACTCTTTTGAAAACGCCTCTAAAACCTCATCTCCGCATTTTCTTCCTAAAACATCATTTATAAGACCAAATTTATTTAAATCTAATAAAAATAAAGTGTATTTCCCACTCCAATTTTCTAGCCTGTCCTCAAATTCAAATCTAGTATATATCTTTCTAATTGGATCAAATTTTTCTTTTAATAATATTTCTTTAGTAAACTCTTCTTTACTTCTATTGTAAATTATTACTCTTATTAAAAATACACTCATTGTTACAACACTTAGTAATACATATCTAAAAATATTAAACTGAGAATCTAATATTCCAAATACAACCAGACTTAAAAAAGAAAAAATAGTAAATGCAAGAACTATTATTGTATTAAAAATATCATTATACCTTTCTTTTCGCATATGAGCTATTTTATTAGAGTAAATTTTTCTCTCCTTCTTGCCTGAGTCTAAAATCATTGAGTATATAAATATATCTAAAAAATTTATTAATGTATATGCTAAATTACTTTCATACTTAGTATTTAAATTTATAAAATAATATATAGAAATTTTTATGCATATATATATTGTTAAAAAAATATTTGCTTTTCTTTGAATACTAGAATAAAAAGATAGTATGAGGGAAGTAAGTAAAATAAAAATAAAATTTATCATTATAAAATTTCCCAATATAGTATTTATATTTAATGCAACTTCCGTAAATTTATTTGTATATACCTCCTGTGGTAAATTCCTAGGTGCAAATCCAGCCAATATTATTAAAATAGGAAATAACAATAATAAGGAATCCTTTAAAGCTAGTTTGTAATGACTATAAACTTTTAGTCCATTAAAATACTTGTATGTCCTAAATATTAAATATAAACACCCAAATAGTAGTAAAAAAGAAATACATATTAACCTTATTTCTAAATCTATAATCCTATTAAATAATACAATTGTAAAAATAATATTAAATACATAACAATCCTTTATAAGCTTCCATTTTTCCTTTGTGGTCTCTTCTAAATATCTATTTTTATTAAAACCTCTTATCATAAATATTATTTGAAGATAAAATACTAAATTTAAAACCAAAAGATTATTATCAAAGTTAACCCCTTCAATATTTTTGCAAACTATCACAAAAAGCAAAGCAACGCTTGAAAAAATTAAATTCCCCTTTAAAATCTTATTCATATATAAACCCTTATTAAATAACTTATTTTTATACAATTAAAAAAGCTGTACCATAAATTCTTCTAATATACCTAAAAAGTATTTTTTATTATATAGGTAATATTAGATGTTTTTTGGCACAGCCTTCTCTTCATTAGTAATTATGCTTCTTCAAAAAATGCTTTATAGCATTTCTTTGTTTCATATATATCAGCTTTAGATGCAACTTCTAAAGGTGCATGCATATTTTGTAATGCTACTCCACAATCAATAACTTGCATGTTATATTGTGCTAATATATAAGCAATTGTACCACCGCCACCTTGGTCTACCTTACCAAGTTCAGCAGTTTGCCATACAACACCATTTTTATCCATGATATTTCTTAGATGAGCTATATACTCAGCATTAGCATCATTACATCCTGATTTTCCTCTAGCTCCTGTGTATTTACTAAATACTACCCCATTTCCGAAGTATGCAGTATTTTTCTTTTCACATACAGATGGGTAGTTTGGATCAAAGGCAGCAGTAACATCTGCTGATAACATCATTGAATTTTGAAGACATCTTCTAAGCTTTAACTCTGAGTACTCTCCCTTTCTATCCATAAGCTCCGCAACTAAATTTTCAAAGAATCTAGATTGCATACCTGTAGCCCCTACACTACCTATTTCTTCTTTATCAACTAATAATGCAACACAAGTCTTATCAACATTACCTAAATCCATTAAAGCCTCAGCTGAAGTATATGCACATATTCTATCATCATGTCCATATGCTAAAACCATACTTCTATCTAATCCATAATCTCTTGCTTTCCCTGCTGGAACTATTTCTAATTCAGCTGAAACAAAGTCTTCTTCTGTAATTCCGTACTTTTCATTTAATAAAACTAAAATGTTTGCTTTAACAGCTTCTTTCTCGTCGGTTCCCTTTAGTGGCATACTTCCTACTAAAACATTTAAATCTTCTCCTTCTACTACCTTAGCTCCTTTTTTATCCATTTGATTAGCAGATAAATGAGCTAAAAGGTCTGATATTCCTAATACAGGATCATTATCATCCTCACCTATTACAATGTTTACCTTGCTTCCATCTTTTTTAATAACAACACCATGGATTGCAAGTGGTATAGTTACCCATTGATATTTTTTTATTCCGCCGTAATAATGAGTATCTAATAATGCTAATCCTGAGTCTTCATATAATGGATTTTGCTTAACATCCATTCTTGGAGAATCTATATGAGCTCCTATTATTCTTAGTCCATTTTCTAATGGCTCTGAACCTACTTTTATTAAAGTTATTGTTTTATCCATATTAATAGAGTAAAGTGTATCCCCCACTGATACCTTTTCCTCATTTTTAATTATTTCATCGAAATTTTTAAAGCCTTTCTTTTCAACCATTTCTGCTAATACAGAAACACATTCTCTCTCAGTTTTCGCAACTGACATAAACTCTCTATATCTATCACTTAAAGAAAATACATTTTTAAAATCTTGTTCTTCATATTTTCCCCAAGCATTTTCATATTCTTTTTTTAAATCTTTTACATCCTTCATAATATAGCCCTCCTATCTATTTTAATTTAATTTTATATTTTTGGTAATATTTTGTCAAACTATAGAATTTTTCTTATTTTAAATAATAATAGTAAAATTAGTGCCATTAAAGCTAATACAATAACCATAATATAAAATCCATAAGGATATGTCTTAAAAGGCATACAATCAAAGCTCATGGAAAAGATTGCAGTCATTAATTCTAAAGGCAAGAAAACTGCTGTTATTATGGTGAATACTTTCATAAGTTCATTGGTTTTATTAGCTAATTCAGATTCATATGCCTCTCTTACAATCGCCAACTCCTGTGATAAAGTATCTAAAGAAGTCATCAACTTCTCTATTTTACTATTTATGTTTCTGAAGTAAATTCTATTTTTTTCTCCTACAACACCATTTTCGTCAATAACTAAAGCATCCCCTATGTATCTAATAGGTTTTATAAGCTTTCTAAGTTTGTAGGCCTCTCTTCTTATAAATAACAATGAATTTAAATATTTACTATCCGGATTTTTTAATATTTCTAACTCTATTTTATCTCCTTCTGTTTCTAAGTCTGAGATTATATTATAATTATTTTTTATTATTCTATCTAATATATAATAAAGAATAATTGAAGGACTTTTATCCATTTTAAATAACTGGCAATTTTTTTCTTCTTTTATATCTTCAATTAACTCATACAAAAGTGATATATTACTCTTATAAACTGTAACTATAAAACTCTTTCCTAAAAATATATCAAGCTCTTTTGAGATGATTTGCTTACCAGATTGCTCAATTATGTTAATCAAAATAAATATGTAATCCTTAAAATAATCTATTCTCTGCTCTTGTCTATAATCAATACATTCTTTTATACACTCATAAGAAAACATTTCTTCTAAAAGGTTTATTTCATCTTCTTCCATTAGAATCCACGCTGGAAATTCATCTAGCTTCCACTCTTCAACCACTTTAAAATTGTCTTTAATATTAAATATAACCATATCATCACCTTTAATTCTGATATGGTTATAGTTTATACTCTTTATTAAATTTTACTCTCTTTCTCCATGCTTTCAAGCATTCTTTTTTCTATTATATCAACTGGTGTAACATCAGACATACGTTGATATCTATAGTTAGCTGCAGCTGCCTCTATTATTACTGCTATGTTTCTTCCAGGTCTTATTGGAACTCTTAGCTTTTTAACCTTCACACCTAAAATATCTTGATATTCGTCGTTTACACCTAATCTATCATAATCTCCATCATCTTTCCAATGTTCAAAATGGATTATTATTTTTATTTCTTTAGAATTTAAAATTGAACTTAATCCATATAATGCTGATACATCTATTATTCCCATACCTCTAACTTCAAGCATTCCAAAAGTTATCTCTGGAGATCTACCTATTAAGTCTCCATCTATCTCTTTTATATCAACAGCATCATCAGTTACTAATCTATGACCTCTTTTTATAAGCTCTAAAGCAGTCTCACTTTTACCTATACCACTTTCCCCTGTTATTAACATTCCTATACCATATACATCAACAAGAACACCATGTAATCTTGTCTCAGGAGCCATCTTATCTGATAAATACATTGTGATTTTACTTATAAACTTAGTAGTTATCATTTTGCTTCTAAGAATCCATAAATTTCTCTTTCTAGCTGCTTTTAAAAGTTCCTCATGTATCTCTAAATCTCTAGTTATTATAAGACAAGATATATCAAAAGAGAAAAACTTATTTAATCTCTTTTTTCTAAGATCTGGAGACATATCTTCTAAGAAACTCCACTCTGCCTTTCCTATAACTTGAATTCTTTCTGGAGCGAAATAATTATAAAAACCAGCTAATTGTAAGCCTGGTCTATTTACATCACTAACATTTATAGGGACATTTTCTTCACCAGTTTGAATTACCTCTAAACTAAAATCCTTTATTAACTTTTCTACTGTAACACCCACTTAAATCACCCTTAATTTTTCTTATTTTTTGGCTCAATCCCTTTTAACTGCTCTCTTAAATTACTTTTAAATCTGTTTATATATTCTTTTCTAAGTTCTTCTCTTTCTTTGTGTTCATCCTCTGATAAACCTTCTTCTTTATGTTTCTTATGTAACTCATTTATTCTTTTTGTTAATTCATCTATATTCATGTTTATTCTCCTTTGAACTGTAACTTTAATTTAGTTTGATTTATTTCTAATATTATTTTACATTTGTATGTATCTTTTAGCAACAATCTTTCTTGTTAAAATCTTCATTTAATCCAAATTATATTATAATATATATAAAAATTATATATAAGATGTAAAAACCTTTGAAATTTTTACCTATTTTAATTGTAATATATTTCATATTAATTGATTTTATCTTATAATATTTATATAAACTTCTGTAATATGGTAAAATTCCCATTACCATTAAACATAATTTATATTTGTATTTAAGGGTGAAATAATTATGAGTAATAAAAAAATAAACTTTAAAAATATGATTAATTCAGATAAAGTTAAGTTGATAAATAACTCCTTAGTTCTAGATGGACTTTCTCTTAAGGAGCTTTCAAAAAAAATAGATGTACAAAAAAAAGAAATAATAAACTTTATGGAGAATGAAGGTTTTTTCTTTGATGAAATAGATGGCTATTTTAAAAAATGTAAAGAAATATCCACTCCAAAAGAAGAGAATTCTTCAGTAAAACTAAACAAAAAAGCTTCAAATTTAAAAACTGAACGGGAAGATATTCAATCTATTATAGATTCCATAAATGAAAAGTTAAATTTAAAAGATATTGATTCTAATAAAATTTTACTACCTGAGATTAAACCAAGTAAAGAAATTAGTGTTTCTCTTGAATCCACACCAGAAACTACTGATTCTAAGTCTCAAACTCTTACATTAGAAATACCTAAAGTATCTAGAACTGCTAGAAGAAAAAAAATGAAAAAAACAGCCTTAAAAAGATTTTTCTTATATATGAAAAATAAGTTTTCTAAAATATTTATGGTAAAAAAATCAAAGAAATTAAAAGAACCTCTAGAATTAAACTACAAGGAATCTTTACATAATAAAGATTTAGAAAAGAAGGATTCTCCTCATGCTGTTAAAGATTCTCCTAATGTTATTTTAGAAGAAGTAGCTTTAGAAGTCTTACCTACAAATAAAGATATAGTAACTGATTTATTACCAATCCACAAGGAATCTAAATTATCTTTTGAAATAAAAAAGCCTAAAAATTTTAAGGGAAGAAAAAGACTTCCCATTTCAAAAGAGAGTTTAAAAGAACTAAGTATTTTAAATTTAGAGCAAGATTCCTTAGAAGATTTAAAAAATGAACTACAAAGGCTTAAGCTTAATTCATCCTTTATAGAAAATTTAAAAATAAATAATCTAAAAGATAATGAAAATAAAGCTTTAGAAGAACGCATATATAATCTTGAAAAAAAGGTTGCTGAACTTGAAGAATTTTTCTTAGAAATCTTTCAAGCTATGTCAATAAAATAGGTTTTATTTTAATAAAAAGACTCTATTTTAGGTGAAGGTTTATTTTTAGCAACTCCTTAAGATCCTAACTAAAAAATCAACATCAGTTCAAAACAAGCCTATAAATAAAATCTATTCCAAATAGGAATAGATTTTTTTATTTTGTAATCATATTTAATTATAGAAATTTAGCTTTATACCTATACTATAGTTACACTATACTTTTAGGAGGAATGACATATGTCAAATAGAAACTTACGTTTAGAAGAACTAAAAAAAATTTATGGTAAAATAAGTCCTTTTGAATTTAAAAATAATTTAATAGATTTGGCTAGAGATAAAAAAAGTGCACATATTCTTTTAGATGCAGGTCGTGGGAATCCTAACTGGACAGCATCAACACCTCGTGATTCATTTTTTACTTTTGGTCATTTTGCAGTTTCTGAAACACGACGAACTTTTACTTCAGGAGATCTAGCTGGTATACCTCATAAAGAAGGAATATATACAAGATTTTTAGACTTTTTAAAAAACAATCAAAATTATCCTGGAATAGGATTACTAGATGAAATAATCAAATATGGCATTAATATAAAAGGTTTTAATCCGGATGATTTTCTTTATGAACTTACTGATGCTATTATAGGAGATAACTATCCTTATCCAGATAGAATGCTTCCTCATATAGAGTCAATAGTTCATGACTATTTAATAAAAGAACTTTGCTACTTACCTCCTTCAAAAAAGTTTAAACTTTTCGCAGTTGAAGGTGCTACAGCAGCAATGTGCTATATCTTCGATTCTTTAATAGCCAATGAACTTCTTCAAAGAAAGGATAAAATAGCCATAATGGCTCCTATATTTACTCCTTATTTAGAGATTCCTCAGATACCTAGATATGATTTAGAAAGTATATATATTCATGCTAGTGAAATTAATGAAGAAGGCAATCATACTTGGCAATATCCAGAAGAAGAATTAAATAAGTTAAAAGATCCGTCAATTAAAGCTCTATTTTTAGTTAATCCAAGCAACCCGCCTTCTGTTGCTATTCATGATAAAAGTAAAGAAATCCTTAAGAATATAGTTAATAACTATAATCCTAATTTAATGATAATATCAGATGATGTTTATGGAACCTTTGTGAATAAGTTTCAGTCCTTAGTGGCAGATATACCTCTTAACTCTATTGGTGTTTATTCTTATTCAAAATATTTTGGTGTAACTGGTTGGAGACTTGGTACATTAGCTCTTTATGAAGATAATATATTTGACAAGTTAATAAGTGAACTGCCTAAAGAAAAGAAAGAAATTGTTAATAAAAGGTATGAATCCTTATCTACTAATCCAGAAAATATTCCATTTATTGATAGAATTGTTGCTGATAGTCGTCAGGTAGCACTTAATCATACTGCTGGTTTATCAACCCCTCAACAAGTACAAATGGCATTTTTCTCAGCCTTTTCTTTAGTAGATGAAGAAAATAAATATAAAAATCAAACAATAGATATATGTCACAGACGTCAAAAACTTTTATTTAAAAACTTAGGACTTCCACTTAAAGAAGATCCATATGATGCATCATACTATACTGAATTCGATTTACTCCAATGGGCACTTAAAAATTATGGTCCTGAATTTGCAAATTATTTAAAATCCAATTATAAACCAGTAGATGTTCTATACAAATTAGCTGAAGAATCTTCCATAGTATTATTAAGTGGAGGTGGCTTCCAAGGTCCTGAATGGTCTGTAAGGATTTCTTTAGCTAATTTAGATGATGATGCGTACTCTAAAATTGGTACTGTACTTCGAAAAATTCTTGAAGACTTTGTAATCCACTGGAAAAGTTCAATTGATAAATAAAAAATCAACATTTATCTAAAACAAATCCAAAATAAAAATAGCAGTTAGTTTATCATAACTGCTATTTTTATTTTATTTTTTCCATTCTATATCCTATTTCTTTATTGGCTAAACTATAACCTTCTTCTATCATTTCTTCTGTACTTTTCTCACTTCCCATTAAAGAATCTATTGTTAGCTGATCTCTATCTTTAAAATATTTATCTAAAAGCATATTCTCTATTTCTCTTTGATCACATATTGAATAATCATGTAATATATGATTTACTTTAAATCCTTGCTTTTCTAATTCTCTTCCAACTAATATGCTTCTATGACATCTTATAGGCTCTTGCATTGCTCCTAATAAAGCTATTCTATATCCTTTACCTATTCCAACTTTAAGTCTTTCTATTCCATTTTTAAATGATTCCTCATTAATAACTTTATGAAAATCTGCATATCCTTCTTTATTATAGGAACTTTTACTTTCTCTTTTTGCTGCAAACTCTTTTGCCATATATATATAAGTAAATCCTAAATTAGTTAAAGTTTTCTGAATAGTTTCTTTATTATATTGAACATTATATTTAGAATATGGAATCCCCCTTATATCTACAACACAATTTATATTATATTTATTTAACATATGAACAAGTCTACTTACATCATAGTTTGAATGTCCTATAGTATATATTTCCATACTAAAACCTCCTTAGTTCAAAATGAATTATTATATTTATTACAGCTCCATTTAAGGCTTATTAATATAACAATAAAAAAGGTTGTAAGACTAGTCTTACAACCTTATAATAAACAAATTATTATCTATTGTTTCTTTGTGCTTTTCTTGCTCTTCTGCAATCTAAGCATCTTACTGGATCATTTTCAAATCCTTTTTCTTTGTAGAAAGCTTGCTCTCCCTCAGTGAATATGAAATCTGCTCCACAGTCTTTACATTTTAATGTTTTATCTGCCATTTTGACATCCTCCTTAAATTTAAAGATTTAAATGGATTAATAAAAATTTTCTTTAAGTTTAAGGAAAATTTTATTGATCTTTTAAAGCTTTTTCTGTTATAAATCTATTATAACACTATTAAATTCATATTGCAAGCTTTTTTTCTTCACTTTTTCTTTATTGAGGTAATAAAGCATTTAAAGTATATACTCTACTTAAGAAATATATACATAATATAACTAATAATAAAATAATTATTGCTCCTATTATATTTACAATACCACTTTTAAGTTCAGCTAAAAACTCTTTTGATCCTAATTTAACGCCCTTATCTTTTCTTATTCTATAAAGCCCACCCCATATAAGACCACTAGTTATTATATTACCTGTAGCAATTTGAGCTATAGCTATTATATTAAGTGCTACTTTGTTAGATGTTATATTCTTACCTTCTTTTAAATCTTTTATAGCATATTTACATATTGCTCCACCAAAGAAAGCTAGCATTGCTATAACAAACATTACTGTTGTTCTAGTGTCCTCTAAAACTGGTTGATAAAATTTTTCTCCTTTAGCCATAGTTAAGGTATATAAGTAAATTATATATACTATAGGTATTACGAATAATACATACTTTGCTAAATTTAGAGGAAAATACTTTTTCTTTAACGCCTTTTCTTTAGCTTCGATTTCTTTTTTTGTAGGTTTATTTTGATTTTTTTGATTCTTTTTCTTTTGTCCCAAACTTACTTGCACCTCTCTTCTTTCCACTTAATGTAGTATTGAAATCTGCATAATAAGATTATATCAACTTAATATATCCTTTAACAATGTATTTTTTACATTTTGTGAAAAATATCTTTATTAAGTTATAAAAAAAGATTGCATAAGTTTATACAATCTTAAAACTATACTATAAACTAACATAGTTTTTATAAAATTATATAAAACTTACACAATCTCTAAAACCCAATTATATAGCTAAGAATTTTTGGAATCTTTCTCTTACTTTTTCTTCACCCATAATTTGCATTATTGTGTAAAGGTCTGGAGTGTTTGTTCTATGTGTTAATGCAGCTCTAACAGCTCCTGCAACATCTGAAACCATTCCTTTATATTCTTCTGGATTCTTTTTATATTTCTTTCTATCAGTAGCATATCCTAATTCTACAGCTACTTCTTTTAAATCTGAGAACCAAGTATCTTTATCTGTATTGAAGTTATACGCTTTTGCATAAGCTTCTATTATTCTCTTAGATTCTTCTAATTCTAAAGTCTTTGGTAATTCAACATCAGCATCTGTTTCTTTATCAAATAATTCATCAAAGAAGTAGAATATTTTTTCTCTAACATCATTCCATTTAGCAAAGTCCTTTCTTGGTTTTGGACCTTCTTTATCTATGTTGAATACTTCTTTCATCATAGCTTCTTTATCAGTAACTAAATCATACATTTCTTTATCGTATTCTTTAGCCCAGTTTGTATAGTAATCATAAACTACTTCTGGCTTCATTTTACAGATAACATCTTTACTTACGTCATTTAATTTAATTAAATCAAATAAAGCTCCACTCTTACTCATTTTGTCTAATTCAACTTTGTAATCATGGTAATCTGCATCTGGATTTTCAGCTCTCCATTCTTCAAATGCTGAGTTTATTATGTTTAGAAGATATTCAACAACTGATTGAGCCGGATATCCTTTTTCACTATAATAACTTACTGCACTTTCTGGATCTTTTCTCTTTGATAATTTTCTTTTTGAACTTCCATCCATTTTCATTATTGTTGGAATATGAGCATATTTAGGTGCTTCTACTCCTAAAACTTCAAACATTTGAAGATGTATTGGAAGTGATGATAACCATTCTTCTCCTCTTATAACATGAGTAGTTCTCATTAATGTATCATCTATAGCATGAGCAAAGTGATAAGTTGGCAGACCATCACCTTTTATTATTACTACATCTTGAAGATTTTCTGGGAATGAAACCTCGCCTTTTATCATATCATGAGCAACAACTCTCTTCTCAGGATCTCCAGGTGATTTCATTCTTATAACATAACTTTCACCAGCTTCTATTTTCTTTATAGCTTCCTCTGGTGATAAATCTCTATATTTAGCAAATTCTCCATAACATCCAGGAGTTAATTTTTCTGCAACTTGTTTTTCTCTTAAAGCTTCTAATTCTTCTGAAGTCATAAAGCATGGGTAAGCTAATCCTTTTCTTAGAAGATCTTTAACGAAAGCTCTATATATATCAGCTCTTTGACTTTGTTTATATGGTGCATAAGCTCCTTTTTCTGAGTTTTCCCCAGTTATTCCTTCATCAAAATCCATTCCAAAGTTGTGCATAGTTTTTATAGTATCATCTATAGCACCTTCAACTTCTCTCTTTTGGTCAGTATCTTCTATTCTTAAGTAGAATATTCCACCACTTTGATGAGCTAATCTTTCATTTATTAATGAAGCAAAAACTCCGCCTATATGTTGGAATCCAGTTGGACTTGGTGCATATCTTAATACTTTAGCACCTTCTTTTAATTCTCTCTTTGGATATTTTTCAAAGTAATATTCCGGTGTTTTATCTATATCTGGGAATATTAAATTAGCTAATTTTTCATAACTCATTCTTTTCACTTTCCTTTCTAAACTTATGTAATAAAAAAAGCCCTTCGTCCTAAGAATTAGGACGAAAGACTTACCTTCCGCGTTACCACCTAAATTAGTTAGCTAAGCTAACTCACTCATAATTAATTAAGGGAATTACCCCTAGACCTACTCCTTAAAATTAAGATTTTCAGTCTATGCTCCGAAGCTTCTTTCTATAAGATTATTTTTTAGGCTCACACCACCCCTAAATCGCTTTGAAATAACTGCTTATATACTCTTCTTCATCATAACAATAAAATATTTGGTTTTAAATAACAAATTCTATTATATCAGATTCTTTAAAGTTGTAAATAAAAAAATATTATTATTTTTAACTTTGACAACCTTTAATATGATTATAGCACATACAAATTAGTAAATAGATTATTTAAATTTCACTTATAGTAAAATATTCCTAAAAATTTTATTGATATTTAACTTTTTTTCTTAATATCTTTATATTTAAACATCTTAATCATTAAATAATCTTATTTATTATAAAAATAATACAAAATATATTATTAATATTTGTAAGCAATGCTTTATTTATGTATATTTTTTCTCGTAAAATCATTCCAAATCCTAATGTTCCTTTTATCCTCTAAAAGCTTGCACCTAATATTTATGTCTTCACAAGAAATATTACAAAGTTTTGCTCTTAAAATCCATATCTTTAATAAAAAACTTAAAGTCTTTGAATACTCTTCTATTTCTTTTGTTATATATGGATTATAAATATTAACCTCTTCATTATTTAAAAAGTCTTTGAATTCTTTTTTATATGATTTCACTTCATCTTTAATATAATTTTTATCTTCTCCTAAAAACCATGTCCACAAAATATACTCGTATTCCTCTAAATAATCAACTACCTTTTCATCCTCTAAGTAATTTTTAAGATTCCATAAGGGAATTAAACTATTACCAAATAAATAATTGGCTGCAAAAGCATTACACTTATTACCTAATAATTTATAAAAAAGATTTTGCATAGAGAGTTTTTCTTTTTTATTCTCTACTAAATAATTTATTATTTTATTGTTTTTTTCTTCCTCATTTTCTAATCCTTCCATACAAAGAACTAATAGTGGAGCTTTAGTATAGTGAAGAAACTCTATTTTACCATGACTTCTTATATTTGCCTCTTCCATAGGAATAACCCTAAACCTACTTGGCTCTTTTAATGTCATATATAAATATCTAGTATATAAAATAGCCATTTCATTTTTGAAGCTTATTCCTAGGTTTTCTTTTAAATCTTCTTCTAAAGTTTCTAAAGCCAAATTTTCATAGTAGGTTGCTAATCCTTCTGTTAACCAAAGGTTCGGTGGAAGGTGATAATCCCTTGATTTTAAAATATCATCCATGAAAGCATGAAACAATCTATGAGATAAAAGTTGCCAATCTCTCTTATTATCCATATCAAAGGTAGCACTTATAATATTTTTTCCGCTTCCTCCTAATATATAAGGATTTTCTTTTTTACTTTTTCTTAATAAAGCTATATTTATATCTTTTTTATTAAAGGAATTTATTTTAAATAAATTAAAGTAATAATCACAAACTCCTTTTATATTTCTTATAAGCTTCTCTTTTTTTGTTTCATCTTCACTAAGAAAAGTGTTTTCTATATTGTTATATATTGATATATTTCCATAACTCTCTTTAAAATCTATTTTTTCAAAATAACCAAAAGTGTAAGATGATTTCATTATTTCATATAAATCACTCCAAGTAGCATTTTTGCACCTTGACCTAAAATTCTCTTCTTTAAAAGGAATTATGTGCTTAACTTCATTTAATTTATTAGATTCTAAAAGATTATTATTTTCAAGGTATTTCTCCTTAAAACTTTCAAGATTTAAAATCTCTACAAATTTCGAAAAATCTATTTCTATGGTGCCATTAAATTTACTATTATCATTCATGGTAAGCATTTCTACTGGTAATAATAATATCTGTTCCCCCATGAAGGTTATTAAGTCACTACTTAACTCTCCGCCCTTTCCATGCTTACCTAAGCCACCAATGAGAACATCATATTCTAAAATCAAATTACTATTACAGCTATTTACATATATAAAGTTTGAATCATAATAAAATTTCTCTTTACACCTTATATTTTCAATTTTTGCCTTTCCCTTATAAAATTGAATTTCTTTTCCTAAGGAAACTTCTTTAATTTCTAATCTTATGCTTAAAAAATCCTTTTCATTTAAATTTTTTCTTACTGAAAATTTAATATCTCCATATATCATTTATACTCTCCCACATCTAACTATCTGTATTTCTAATAACTTCTCCTGATTTGTTTATGTATAACTTTTCTAAAGGTTCATAAATTCCTTCTTTTTTCAAACTCTTTGAATATAGATTAACTCCGTAATATATTTGTTTGTTGATTTCTTTCTCACCCCATATATTAACTTCTAAATCATTATTATTTAATGAGACCTCATATTTTTTCGCAATATTTTCTAACTCTATGCGCTCATTATTACTTATATTTAGTTTGATTATAAGTCCTTCAATTCCAGTTAAGTGTTCTCCATTTTCACCTTTTAAAACATTGCCTTTTTTACTTATAAGAATTCTATCCACTACTCCTGTTAAATCATCACTTTTTGCACTTTTAGAATAAAGTGTTATTTGGTAATATCTTTCCTTACCTATTTCTTTAAAGCCATCTATATTAGCTCCTAAATCCAAAAAAGTCATCTTATCTTCATACTTTAATGCATAATCTTTTATCTTTTCTTCCTCTTCCTTTGTTAAAGATATTTTGGTACCATCTTCTATATTTATATTTTCTTTCTCTTTTTGCTCCACCATATTTTCTTTATGATCACTTTTAACAACTAAAACATCAATATTTTTATTTAAATCAACAGCCTTTTTACTCTCAAACAAAGTACTTCCGTAAGTTAAAATCCCACCTAAAAATAAGAAAAAAACTAAAATAGTTCCGATTAAAATTCTTTTCACTTGTAAACAGCTCCAATCAACTTTATCTTAAGTATATTATTTACAAATCCATTAGTTTATAACCATTTTAATAGGGATTTTATTAATTCTAATATTATGTTAATTATAATTCAAGTAAAAAAATTCTTAATTATATTGTATATATATAATTAAGTCTTAGAGAATTTATTAAAAATCTCTAAGACTTATAAACTTAATATTGGGTTATGTTTTATACTATTATTGATTTTTAAATAGAGCCGAATATTTTATATTAATTAGCTTCTATTAAATAAAGATATATAAGCTTTATAGTATTTTCTAAAGCCTCATAATGTGTTCTTTCCATTCCATGAGATGCATGTACTCCTGGTCTTGTGTGTTACAAGAACACATTGCTGTCAAAGTTTGATATAACTACATTTCAAACATTTCATCAAGCAATATAAAATTCGTATTATATACTTCATCAAAGCATGAAAATTTTATAGTTCTTATGTGCAATTCTTCTTTAAAATTAAGAATATTAATTATTGTTTGTAATTCTATTTTGGATATAAGCTTTTCAATTTCTTCAAGATTTTTTTCTTCAATTAATTCTCTTATATTTTTAATTTGATTCTTATATTCAACTTTTATTCTTTTTAAAGAATTTAAGTGACTACTCATATCATTTAATATATTAATCTTATTTTCTATTTCCTCTAACTCTGATTTTATAGAATCTTGTTTTCTCCTTAATATCTCTTTATCTATAGAACCATCTAAAAATAAATCCATTAACTTATCTTGTTGCTTAACTAATTCTTCTTTTCTTTGCTTTAATCTTTCAAAGTTACCAACATTAATATCTTTAATTTCTCTATTTAAATTAAATTCTAAATTCTTTTCAATATTGTCAATATTCTTTTCTAACCAAGGAATTATCATTTTAGTATTGAATTGCTTACTTCCACACCCTTTAGTTCTATCCCCTATACCTTCTGTTCTACCACAACACCATTGTGTTTCCCTTCCTTTATAGTGATAAGTTGCTCCACAACTGCATTTAATTTTACCAGTTAATCTTCTAACTTCAATCCTTCTGCCTTTTCCATTTTCTGAATTACATCTACCTTTCAAAATTCGTTGTACTTCCTCAAACGCTTCTTCTGATATTAAAGGTTCTATAAAAGGACTTTTTATATATATTGGATTATCTGATTTAAGATTATAACCCATATAACCTTTATATTTAACATTCTTCAACATTTGTAAAATTGTTGATTGTGATAATTTATATTGTTTAGCTAATGCTCTTGTTCCTGATCCTAAAATATATTCTTTAAATATGTTTTTAACCATTATTGATTCTGTTGGATGTGCTATCAAATAACCATTTCCATCATCTTTCTTTACATAATTATATCCCCATATCTTATTTGAACCCAAAACATATCCAGTATTAATTTTTCTTTGCATACCACTTTTTACTTTTTTAGATACATCTCTTAAATATTGTTCTTCTATCATTAAATACATATTTAATTGTAAAAATATATCCGCATCATCACTAAACTTATTTAAATCCACAAAAAATACCTTTACATTGTTTTTATGTAGGGCTTTTATTATAAGTCTTGCATCTACAACACTTCTGCTAAACCTACTTACATTTGCAACTACAATACACTCTATATCGGTTCTATGCTCTATAGAATAGTTGTTTCCATCTTTAGATATTCCAACATATTTTAACATTTCTAAGAAGCTCTCACGCCCATCTACAGATGAACCACTAGCTTTATCACTAAAGACTTTTACTATTTCAAATCTATCATCTTGATACAGTTGTTGTTGTATATATGAATTATTTTGCTCTAATTCTTCTGTTGAAACTCTAGCGTACAAAACACTTTTCATTTTTTCCATCAAATCACCTCACAAAATGTTATGAACACATTTTACAATATTTTGAATTAAAAATAAATAGTTGTTGAAGCAAATTTTTCCACATGATATAATAAGGTCATAGTGAATATCTTATAAAGAAGCTTATTAATTAAATGCACTCTATTAATAAGTTTCTTTATTTTTTATCAATAAAAAAGTTATTTTATTTTAAATGTTTATGTAAAAAAGAAAGAGTAGGCTATCAACCTACTCTATTACTATCTTTGCACTTTTCTTATTCTTTTCAAATACTAGAACATTTCTTTCACCTTGAATTGCATCTAAATCAATTCCAAGTTTATTTAAGCTATCAATAAATATTTTTCCTATTACTTGACTATTTTCAACAACTTCTAAACCATTTATAGTTACATTACCTAAATTCTCAACTTCTTCTGGATTTAATAAGCTCATTCTTATAGCTAATTTTTCCATTAATCTCTTAGTTTTAAAGTTTTGTTTCTTTACTAACTTTTCTTCCATACCTTCTTTAGTAAATGTTTTTAGGTCATATCTATTAAATAAGCCTTGATATTGTCCATTAGGATCAGCCACTAATTGAGTTACTGTTCTATCTTTTAATTGTAAGCAATAAACTATTAAGTCAAAGCAGAAGTTGAAAACAAAGTCTACTGATGAACCTTTTCTTAGAAGTTTGTATATTGCCATAGAAACATCTTCTTTTGGATATTCATTCTTTAAGTCAACCATAATTTTTTGACAAATTAAGTTAACTGGCTCTTTTATCTTTCTTTTTTCTTCCTTAGAAAGTTCTTCATATACCCTTTCTCCTTTATCGTTTAAAAAAACTGATACCCTATTTACTTCTCTCATTTTATCATTATAATTTGATATAGCTTCCATTAAAACACTTTCTATTTTATCAACATTTTCATTATTAGTTTCTACAAAGCTTATATTACTCATAGCTTCTAATAAATTATTTGAAGTTATAGAAATTCTCATGTTTTCCCCATATTTTTCTTTGAATTTCTTTATAAGACTTTCATAAACATAATTGTTAAATGCACTAAGAGAAGAAGTATGATAAGAACAACTTCTAAAATCAACATCTTTCTCTGGTAAAAATGACATAAACTTAGGTTTTCTAAATTGAAATTTTAAGCTTCTTAAAACTTCTGTATCTACCTTAATACCAGTTTTAGGTGTATCTATTGAAACCATTGATAACTCAACCACTTTATTAATGTTTATCATATTAACTTCAAATTGAGATTTGAAATATTCTCTTTGTTGCTCTTCTGAAAACACTTGCTCTATCTTTTTTAAATTTGAAAGGTGTTCTCTAGTTTTTTCTGAATCTCTCTCAAACTTATTATAAACATCTATATAGCTAACAATTTCACCATTATCTATCCATTTTTCTTCTAATGCTTTATCCATTATTGAAGCTCCTAATATAGCTATAGAACCAATTAAGTTCCCACAATATTTGATATTTTCATTAAATCTATTTTCTGTTGTATATGGTAGTTTAATGGTTTTAGCTTGTTCACTAAGGGTATTATAGAAAATTCTATCTGTTTCAATGATATTGTTAATAAAGTCTTGGTTATATATAACTTGAACTATATCGCCATCAAAATCTGCACCACTTTTAATTAAAGCATCACATCCAGCAACATTAAATACAATCATCTCATCAGTATAGTTACAATATTTATCTAACAATTCATTAGCTACAAATTTTTCTTTAGTTAACTCAAATGGACTAGCTACTGGATATCTAACTGTTGCTACTTCCTTTCCAGCTTCACCCCTAACATAAAACTCCTTCTCTTTTAAGTTAGTTTTTAATTCTCTAGTTATACAGTAATTCATAAATGAAATTGGATCTGAAACCATTGCCTTAAAGTTACCAGCTATTAAGAATTTTCCAGTTGATAATTCTATAATCTTTCTATTAACCATTTTTACAATTTCCTTCTTAATCCAACCTAATGAAATGAAATTATCAAAATCAATAGTTAACAGAGATGATATTTTATTTGTTGTTAATTTAATTTCTTCTTCATTTGATTCACTAATCTTAGCTTCCAACCCTAATAACTCTAATACTGCAACTTTATCAAACTCTAAAACTTTGTTATAAAACTCCATCTCTGATTTTGTCATTCTTAAAAGACTAGCTTTTGTTAAAGATGTTGCACATAAACTTTGATAGCTTGTTTTAGTTAAAGGTTTAGCCCCTACTTTTCCTATCTTAGTTATATATAAGCACTCTAATAAATTTCTATATTGTTCGCTTACAAGTTGGTTATATTCTTCCATTGAGTTGTAGAACTTTGACCACTTACTCATACTTTCATTGATTATTATTGAATTTTCATCAACTTTAATCCAGCTATTAAATACATCTTTAATATAGAAATCTTGTCCTATCTTCTTAAAGCAATCTGTATCATGTGTATAAGTATCATTGAAATATCTTATAAAATCAACATTAGTTAGTAATCCTTTAATTGCCATCTTAGAGCTTCTAACAGTTACCCATGAAGGTATATAGTCAATTTTTAGCTCTCTAGCTATTCTTTGAGTTATTTGAGGTGACATAATCCCACACCCATCGAAAGCTGTTACCTTTATTTCAAAATTATCTTTATTCACTAATTCATTTCCTTCAAAAACTGTAACATCTTTAAATACTGAATATTCAACATCTGGTACAATTATCATATTAGGTCTAATTGTTGTTTTGTAGCTCCCACTAAATGCAAGTGATAGTCTAGCAATTATATCTTTATTGATACTTGTTTCTTTCCCTTTTAAAGTTTCTAATTTACCAGTGCTTAATAAATCTTCAACCTTTTTTACTAAATGAGCTTTATCTTTTCTAATATACCAAGCTTCTGAATTTTTCATTTGTGAGCTTGTACTGATCCAAAATATAAACTCTTCTCCATCAACATTAATTACTTTTGATGTTTTAGTTGGTGATATAGGAGCTTTCACTAAATAATCAATAGTTTCTCCATCAATTAACTTTCTACCTTCTATAGCAAATAATAGATTTAAAACAGGTGATTCAAAAATTCTAATTTCGTTTACTTTTCCATCTTTATTTAATTCTCTAACTATTAAACCATTTTTCTTTAACATATTAATCATTTCTCCTTTATTTATATAAATTACACTCTATCATCAACGACAGTATGCTATGTAATAAGATGGATTAATCCATCTTATTACCAGAATATTCTGATAATTTATTGTATAATAATTTCTACATTTGAACTCCAACTTTGATATCCACTATATCATCTTTCATATATTTAGGAATTCCATTATCAATCCAGTTTTGAATAGTTTTTAATGGTCTATCATATTTTTCTGATAAATAAGCTGCACAATCTTTTCTAGTATCAAAATATAAAGGTTGCTCACCAACCAATTCAAGTTTTGTCTTTTTAGCTCCATGGTGTTCTGCACCTAAAATTGGATTAACTTGTGTCCAATGTCCAAACTTTTTATATTTTTCTTTACAAGATTCAACTCTTTTTCTAACAATATCTTCTGATTGTTTCTTTCCATCACAATGATGTTTATGTGTTTTGTAATACTCTTTTAAAGTATTTGATATTTTTTCTTTTATTTCTTGAGGTCTAATTGTACCAGTGCAATGATGACCATTTTTTGCATATAACTTTTTCTTAGATTCACTCATTCTTATCCTTGTTTCTTCTGATAAAGTTCTTATTTTTTTCATCAATATTCTCCTTTTTAACTTCTAATAATAAATCCTTATATTATATAAGATAAAAATAAAAAGAATTTGTAACACTTTTATCTCTATAGTTATATTATATAAATTCATTTCCGATAATTAATGATTAAAAAATTTTTTATCATTTTCTAATAGAAATGTTTTATTGAACATCCCTATTAAAACTTATATCTAATAACTCTTCTACTCTACAAATATTTCCCATATTTCTACTTCTTCTTAACTCTTCTTTCAAGTTAACATTTTTTATAGGTACACCAACAATTTGATTATATCCTTCTGGATATATATCTGTAATCTCCAAATAACTTTTATCAAACTCTATATCTTTGCCAACAAATTTAGGTCTTAATAATAAATTAAATTCTTTATCTATATCTTCAAAATGTTTTAGTTGCTCTTTGGTTAACTTATTATTTATTGAAGTAAAAACTTTGCTCTTTTTCTCATCAATAACCTTCTCTTCTTTAGTAACAACAATCTTTATTTCTTTTTTTATAGTTGGTTTAGGATTCTTACACCTACACATTTTACAAATCTGTTTACTATTTATAAAGTTATTTGGTGTAGCAGAAAATTCGTGACCTTTATTACATTTAATATCAATTATTGTTTGGCTATTTACATAATCAGATTCTAAAGTATAATCTAACTCTTCTAATCTATTTATTAAGTTAATAAAACCCTGCTTACCTCTTTCAGTATTTTTCCCTTTGTATAAATCCCAATTTAAATTTTTCATATTTATTTCCTCCTAAAAATAAAAAGAGTAGAAATTAATCTACTCTATATAACCGTTTTTCTTTAAATTTTTAGTTAACCAAAGAATTCCCTTTTCTGTAATTAAAGTTTTTCTTATTAGTTGTCCATTATATGGATAGAATTGTATTTTAAACATTCCACCATCAACATATCTTTGAGATGGTTCATTCCATTTACTTTTACTTGATAAGAAAATTCCTCTATCTCTTAAAATATTATACAACCTTCTTGAACCTAAACCTATAGACTTTGCATATTCTCCAACACTTAAATTATCCTTACAATCTAATACAGAATCATAAACATCTGCCTTTGGTTTATATTCATCTATTAAAATTTGTTTTTCTTGAGCTTCAATTCTTAATTGTTGTCTTTCTTCTTCTTCTTTTGCCCATGCTAAAGCTCTAGCCACAGGATCAGAAATCATATAAGAATCTCTAATTACTTGTTCCATTTCATGAAATCTTTCAATATACTTTGCAGTAAATAGAATTCCTTTTTCTCCAGTTGTTTTATGAGCTAACATTTCACAGCCTTTTCTAGTAACTTCAAAACATTTTCTAATTTCACCATTACCAGCAACATAAGTTGATTCTATAAAGTATTCAACCAACGCAAAATTGCGTTCGTTTAAAATAGATGAAATTCCTTCAATTTTTCTAATTAAATCTGAATGTCTAATGTCCATCATTTCAGCAACATCTCTTGAATTTATTGTATCTATTTGATTATTTTTTACTTTTAACATATAATATCTCCTTTATATCTATTTTTGGAGCTTCTCATATGTTAATAATTACTACCCATTTCCACTAAAATGCTATTTTCATAGCATCTATAAAAATACAAGCAACTATAAGAAAGTATATAGCTTCAAAAGTTGAAATCTTTCTCTTTAGAAATCCTTTTTCCATAAATCATTTCTCCTTTAAAATAATATTTAAAGAAGAGAAGGGAATGCTGTCTCTCGACATGATATTCTCTTCTATGTAAGAAATAGTGATATTTATAATACCACTAATCCAAACCTAATTCATCTAATATATCAGCTTACACATTTTCCTATTTACTATCTCTTCTATAGATTTATCAAATTCATATTCTGATATATTTCTTTTATCAAACGTAACTCTTACACCATCTGGAATATAAAGATTTTCTTCTAGCACAGTTTTTAACTCTTCTTTTAATTCATCGTCTTTTTCTAATATGATATTAATACTTTTAAGAGTTTCAATTTTTTCAACTTCTTTTCCATTAAATATAAGAACCTCTTCTTCAAAAACTCTTTCTACATTAATAAAATATCATTCTCCTTTTAAATTAAATATTTATATCTTAATTAGATATGTAATAACGCTTATAGACACTTTTAAAACTACAAGTGTTATTTTTTAAAAATTTTTATCTTAAATCAAATAAGAAAAATAGTTATACTCACCCTGAGATAAAGGGCTGGAAGCCCGTATAGTAATAAACAGATTGATTTAATTTTATAAACTATATAGTTGCCGATAGGCAACTATGATAAGTGAGCTTTGCGAACTTATCATACATCTATCTATTAATTATTTAATATTTAAAATATATTTTATGATTTATATGGATGTTTTTTTAATTTTTTAATGGTTTTTTATTATAAGATAGATTAAGATAGATTAAGTATAGATTAAGATGGGTGTACTTTTTTCCACAAATTAATGTACTTTTTCCCACAAATTAATGTACTTTTTTCCACATTTTTTAAGGGTACAAAATTAGGTAAAAAAATAGGAAGGTATTTTAAAGCACCTTCCACAAAACCACTAAATACTTCTTTCATATTTATCATTCATATGCTCTATAGTATAGTTGTAAATTGGATGACCACAATCAACTATATAATTTGATTTTGTAACTTTCAACAATCTTAAATCTATTAATATTGATAATATTAAATTGACCTCATCATTTGCTTTTGAAGAATAATTAGTATCTAAACATTCTTCTTGAATTTCTCTATTTGTAAATACATATTTTTCTCCATCTTGTAATTTCCATTGATATTTTTTGTATAAATAACAATAGGTTTTTATTACATCTTTTCTTAAAACTCTTCTTAATTCTTGCAAAGTTTCAAATGGAATATAATGTCTATCTTGAGTATCATCCTCTGTAAAATACCAAGCTTTTACTTCTTTTCTTCTAAAATTATCATAAGCTTTCCCTTCTTCTAAATATCCAAAATCTTTTAATGATTGAAGGTAATTCTTTGCAGTTCCTCTGTCTATTTCTAAAGCTTTTGCCAGAGTTGTTTGTTTGCAATCTTTATCAAAAACATATCTTTTTCCTTTAGCATTATCATATAATGATATTTCTTGTAGATATCCATATAAAATATCATTTATCTTCTTACTCATAAAAACTTTATCCTGCGGTATTCTTCTTTTTCCTAAATTATTTTCCATTAAAATCTCTCCTTTAATTTTAAAAATACTTGTCATTAAAAATACTGACTATGTAAGGAGATATTAGAAATCATTTGTCTTTTCACTTATATTATATAAATCTAATCGTGAGAATTAATGGTAAAATGTTAATAAATTGTAAAATAAAAAGAAGCCCTTAACTAGCTTCTTTCATAATTATTCAACTTCATAAAACCCAGCAACTCTAGCAACCCAAACTTTATTTCTATATTCGTATCTTAATTCATTATACCTTTTACAAAGTTCATACTAATCTAAACCATTCTTTTCATCCAATTCACTAAAAAACACTATCTTATTTCTTAAATATAATAATTCTTGAACTTTTGAAATTCTATCTTTAGCTTGATTTTTACAATTAATAAAACATCTCTCCTTAAAAATAAAATATTTACTAACAAATTGTTAGTTATGTAAAGAAGATGTTATTAAGCTCCTATTTATATTATATAAATCAGTATTATTAAATTAATTTTTCTGCTATAAAAAAATAGTGACCATTTAGCCACTATTTTGTATTTCTATATTTTCTTCTTAGGAAATTCATAAAGCTATCACTATTATATCTATAACCACCAAAAACCTTAAAACCTTCTTTATTCCATACAACTTTTATAAAAACATCTTCATCTAATTGAAAAAACAAATCAAATTGTTGATTATCAAACTTGTCCATATCATTAAATTTCCAAGCGTGTTTCCATTTGAACATTTCTGTTTTTCTCTTTTTCTTAGGTATAAATTTACTAATATCTTTTCCTCTTAAATCAACTAACCAAACTAAAGCATTATTTTCACTAAAAAAATCAACTTTTTCTTGAAATTCTGCTGATGTCATAGATTTACTTTGTAATTGAATTATTAAATTTTCAACTTTTATATGTGCAATTCTTCTTCTATTATCTTTTCCAGTAACAATGACTTCTCTAAATTGTTGTGGAAACTTTTCACTAAATTCTTTTGTCCACTCATTTTCTGAATACCATTCGTCACAAAGTCCTAAGTTTTTGTGTGCATAGTGCCACATATTAACATTACCTTTCTTTTGAATAACTTCACCATTGCAACAAGGACAAATATATTTTTCTCCTCTTATACTATCTTCAATATCTATTTTTTCATTGTTATCATTTAAAGCATATATCATAAAAACTACCTCCAAACCATTCTCTTACTTACTATTATAATATTTCTGATTCTATAATTAACTATTGACAAAAACTATTGATGGATCTAAATTTAATAACTCTTGGATTCCAAATAAAATTTTTTGACTAACGTTTATATTTTCTAAAAATCTTGTTATAGTTCTTTGTGAAACACCTAAATCTTTTTCTAAATTATCATAATTAAAGCTCTAACTTATACTCTGTTCCATAATAACTAAATGCTTCTTTTAAAATAAAGGTAGATTAATACCAGTCTTTGTTTTTGTATAATATTGTATGAAATTATGTTAATATAAATATATATATTAGATTGAGGTGATATTATGAAAAAATGTGCATATTGCAACATTGATTTAACTAAAAAAATTAAAACTAAAGAGCATGTAATTCCTAATGGGTTAATAAATTTATTTCCAAATCAAAATATAACATTTACCCATGATAAAATATATAAAGATAATACTGGACAAACTATTTCAGATGTATGTAATAACTGTAATAATGTAGTTTTATCAGAATTAGATACATATGGAGTTAATTTAATAAAGAATAATTTTATTACAAAATTTAAACCTAATGATACACTTAACATATCTTTTGATTATAATAAACTTTCTAGATGGTTATTAAAAATTGCTTTTAATTATGAACGTGTGGAAAAAAATAGTTGCACTTGGTTTAAAAGAAATCTTGATTATATAAATGGAAAAAGTACTAAAAGTGAAAATTTCTCAATCTTTGGTGGATTACATGTAGATATGAATCCTATGGGAGAAGAAAATGATTTATACTTACCATTAAACATAGGAGTAGATTTAAAATTTTATGATGCTGGAATACTTTCCTATGGTAATTTAATAAATGGAAATATAAGCAAATCAAATGATAACCCATTAATTTTTGAAAACATTTATAAAACCTATTCATTTAGATTTGCATCATCAAAGTTCATTGTTATTTTATGGGAGAAAGATACCGATATAAATTATATAAAAAGCGTAGAACGTTTAATTGAATCGCTATTTCCTTACCAAAGCATATTAAATAATGATATCGTAAAATTAGAACGAGTAAATGATAATATAAGTGGAAGATTTAGTAATTTAATTATAGGTTATGTTGGTATGTCTATTATGGATAATCTTATGGAAAGCATGATACCAAATCTCGAAGAAACTCAAAAATATTTTACAGAAAGCCTAAAGAAAATAAACTCTAACCCTCAAAAATTATTAGAAACATTTTTATTAGATAGTTATAATTAACAAAATAGGTACAGAGTTCCGTTGTAATATTAATATAACTCTGTACCATAAAATTATATTATTTTCTATCTTTAACTATTTTAATAAATGTTTTTTCTTTGTCGATATATTTTATTGAAATATGATAACATCCATAAGCTACGCACTTTTCACTTGCAATATGTTCATTTTTTAATTTAGAAATAATGTTTTCTGCCATTTTTTTATTTTCTTCTAAACTATTTCCCAAACAATGAATAACAGTTGATTGAACTGGTTTAAATGATGGCATTAATACAACATTAGATTCATCATAAACTGTAAAGTATCCATATTCTTTTAACATATCTTTCAATTCATTTTCAGTTTTTTCATTATTTATAATTCTAACTTTAAATGTAGGAAATTTTACTATAAGTAAATCATTATATTCAAAATATATTGGATACGCTGATTTTAAATGACTAACTTCTAATTCGTCACTCGAATTTTCTAAATATTTTTTTGCATTTTGAAACTCTTTTTCTAATAGCTCAAAATTATCAAGATGTAATTTCTCATTAAACTCTAAACTTGTTAACATTTTAACACCTCCCTCTATATTTATTTTAATTATACAATTATATCCATAAAATTTAAAGTTAATATAATTCTATTGTTTAATATTTATTGAATCAAAGATTTAATCAATTATTCAAGTTAAAACTTAATCTATAAGTTTTAATAATTATAAGCTAATTTAAAATAAAATTTAACTTTTATTTTAAAAATCAAGAAGTTATCATGTTAAAATAATTATTGAGGTGATTTAATATGGATAGTTATACATATGTAAGACATGATATTATAAGGAATGATAATTTAAGTATTGATGCAAAATTTTTATATTTAAACCTTGCTTATTTATCTGGAAATGAAGATATAAAAGAAAATACAAAAGAGAAACTAATGGAACTTACCAATTTTTCTGACAAAAAACTCACTAAATTATTAGAAGAGTTGCTTGAAGTTGGATATATTCAAAGATATGAATATGAAAAAGTTTCTTATTATGATATAAAAGAAGAATATAAATATAAAGAATAAGGGTAAGGCATAAAGCCTTACCCTTAAATATATCTTTCTTGAATAGATGAACTTACAACCATATCTGCATCATCTGACCTTACAATTATTTGAGAAGTTCCAGGAGGGGTTTCAAAGAAATTACTTCCTATATCAAGTTTTTCCTTTATATCTACACCATTCAATATAACATCACCAGTAGAGAAGTCTATTTGTAAATCATCTCCTGGATTAAATAAAGTTACATTTCCTATAACTTCTTGATCAGTTTTAAAGTTAAGTTTTTTACATTTAATATTTGTTATTGCAATTACACTCATAGGTGGGTGGTTTCCCCATTGTCCCATAAAAAAGCCAATATAATTTAATTGACCAGTAGGGAAATTTGAATCACACAAATAATTGTCCGTACCTATAGAAGCTACAATTTTACCATCTTTTATTTTATTTATTGTAGCTGACCATAAGTATCTACCAGCTTCACTTTTTTCTCTTTTAATAATAAGCTTTCCTTCAAAATCATTAAACCTTCCTAAAGTTCCACTAGCTCCACCATCTGATTGTCTAGTACCATTAGCTTGTTCATTTAATACTTTTCTATTACCTATATAAGTGTTAGGTTCTATATATTCAAAATATTCACTAGCATCATAAACCCAATGTTTAAATAGTTCAGTACCACTTCTATCAAAACCCTTAATCATTAAATTTCCTAGTTGTCTTTCTGCAAACTTGTCATCATGAGGAGCTTCTGAACTTCTAGTCATAATTCTACTTCTTCCGTTGTCATATATTTTTTGAAGATACTTAGAACTTGACCATCCAGTATAAGTTTGACCTTGTTTATTGGTAAATGTGTGTTTCATCCATATTCCATTTACCTCTTCTGGATAAACTAAATCTCCTGGTGCCATAGCATAAATAGGTTCTGCAGTTGATGGTGTTTTATTTATCCATAATCCACCACAATTAACCACTTTATAAGTTCCTAAACAAGTTCCACTTGTGTTTGGAGGAGCTTGAGGTGGTAGTGGTTCTTGTTGTGGTACTTTATAATTTTCTCCTTGGCAACTCATTACTATATCTATTTCTAATTCAAATTCATCTACATCAGTTCCTAAATTTCTTCTAAATGCACAACCATGCCAATCGTTACCACTTCCATAATTATTACAAATTATCCCATTTCCATTCAATCCAACCTCATAAGTTCCATTCATATCATATTGAGAAGGGAATAATGATTCTGAAATTGAAGTGAATGTTGCTTTACTTTGACAATCATCATTTAAGATGATATCAAATTCGGAGTTAGTGCTTTGACCAACTTGTTTTGGTGTTCCAACCAATACTGTTTCACCTTTTTTATTAGTTGCTTGAAAAAAACAAGCTTTATTTTTAAAATATACACCCATATTTTGATAGGTTTTATAATTTGATTCATTGTTCAATGTTATTATTCCTTGTTCATTTGGTGTAAAGCAACTCCATTTATCACTATATATAATCGGGTCATAACATACAAATTCTAAAGTAATTGTTTTTGCAGTTGAAAATTTAGAAATATCTGTATTCCCATTTAAAACTGCATATACATATCTATCTTTTGTATTTTTATATAACTTTTTAGGTTTATCTACATTTAATATCTTTGATAATTCTTTAATTTTTTGTTTAGAAATTTCTTCATTTGATTCATTTATTAATATATCAACTTTTATGATTCTCTCACCATACTTATATCCAGTATAAACAGAACCATTCATTGAAGGGATATCTTTACTATTATTTTTTCTAGGTGGCAATATTTCATCTGATATTTTTAAAACAGTACAATAATCACTCAATCTATTACCATTAAAATCTATATCTAAATTTGTCATATAATCATCCTTTCTATTAATTTATATAAAAAGAGAAGCTTTTAAACAAAAGCTCCTCCACCTAGTCTTGTTTGTCTTTTATTGATATTTTTAATTTCTCTATCAACAAAAGTAGCTATTCCTTTAGCTATACTTCTTCCATCAAGCTTAATGTCATTATCAACATTAATAACTTTACCTTGTGAAACAACATCAATTAACTTTATTAATGATTGTTTAATATCTCTAATTTCTGATCTATAAGATGAATCATTCTTACTTCTATTAATTGACAAAGTATTTGCAACTCCAGTAGTGATATTATAAGAACTTCCACCAGTTCTTAGATTTGAAAAATCAGCTCTTGGTAGAATTCCAAATGTTGTAGAATTTTCTGGATTTAAACTTAAACTTTGAGTTGCTGGTTTGGTTACTTCTGTGGTTGTTATAGTCTTAGAAATACTTACCCTACCACTAACACTTCTATTCAAAGTATTAATAACGTTATTCCAGTCTGCTATAATGTTACTTGAAGCATTATCAACATAACTCATAGCACTGGAAGCAAAGTTATAAACTTTTTGTTGGCATGAGTAAAAAGCACTTCCCACTTCACCAGCTTTAGTAATTATTCTTCCTAAATAATGCTCTGAATTATAACATAAGTCATTAAATGATTTTTCAATGTTCTTAGCCATGTTAGATAGAGCATTTTGAATTGTAGTTGTTGATTGTTCCATGTTTGATTGAATTTGTGGTGGTATTTTACCTGATTCATCAATCATGTTACCAGCAACTTGAGCCATACCAGTTGTAGCACTATAAGCCATTGCAGAAGTAGCACTATCAACATTACTCTTGGCTTGAGCCATGTTATTAGATAAATCATTTGCACCTTCGGCAGACTTAGTATCTAATTGACCTCGAACTGTTTCCATAGCACTTTGAACGCCATTTTTTAACTCTTCCGTATTAAACTTACCACTATTCTTAATGTGTTCAAAGTTACCATTTAAAATAGGAACTATTTCATCTATATTCATTCCATCTCTGATACCACTAAATAAGCCTCTTGTAACATCATTCATATTAGTTAAAGCTAATATCTGATTGTTATTCATAGCAGTTAATGCAGTAGCCATACTTTGAGAAGCTTGTTGAAACTCTCCATCTACAATTAAAGGTATATTATCCATAGTCGTTCTTAAACTATCTATCATTAAATTAAGTTCTCCGTCTTGTAAAGTTCTTAATTGTGACATACCTCTTGTAGTTGAAAGTTGAATTTTAGCCATACCTTCTTCTATAGTTAATTGTTGTTTAGCATTGTATCTTTGGAAAGCTTCATTAACTGTTTGACCTCCTGGCCCATCAATTACTGCAGCGATCAAATCGAATAAGAACATAAATCCATTAGCCATTTGACCTATAGTTAATTTCCATAATCCACTTATGAACTCACATACACCACCAACTATTAAACCTAAATTTCCAAACTTCTCTTGAAGCATTAAAATAGCAGATTCAGATTCTCCTATTGCAGAAGCTAATCCAACTAATGCACCAGCAAGAAGAACTGGATTAGATGCAAGTCCAGCTAATGCACTAAATTTGCCCTTTAACCCATCTAATTTTCCACCAGCTCCACTAGCATTATTACCAAGTCCATTAAACTTACCTGCTAACCATGACACTCCACTAGAAGCCAAACTAACAATATTGATTAAACCACCAACCATTCCAATAATTGGTGATAAAACTGCTAATCCAATAGTGCCTAATAAAACAAATTGTTGTTGTCCTTCTGACAAACTGCCAAACCAATCAGCAAATTTACCAGCTAAATCTCCAACAATATCTATTAAAGGAATAAGAAATTTTTCTCCTAATTCTGCTAATGGCTCTTTAACCTTTTCTATAGCTCCTCTAAATTTATTACCAAAAGAATTTTCTACAGTATTTGATAATTCATCTGCCTTTCCTTTAGTATTTAACAAAGAGTTATCTACATCTGCTAAAGCTTTAACTCCATCAATACCAATATCTTCAAATTGAGTACCTAGTAATGCTACTGCCACCCTATTCTGTTCTACTGGATCTTTTACTTCAAGTATTTTTTGTGCAAGTTCTTGAACTTGTTTCTTAGCAGTTTCTCCACCAGCACCAATATTCTTTTGAACAGTTTCGGCACTTAATCCTATAGATTCTATAGCTTGTTTAGAAGCATCGTTCATTTCAAGAAGTCTTATTTTACCTTCTTTCAGCATATCTGCCATTTTATCAGTATTGAAAGTTCCTTCTTGCATACCTCTAGCAATTATAGCTAAAGTTTCTTCTGCAGTAAATCCTAAGTCAGAAAAATAAGTAGAGTATTCCCATAATGAATCTATCCAATCACCTGACATATCAAGTCCATTTTGAAAGCCAGTAACAATTATATCTATAGCTTCTTCACCATCTATACCAAACTGCTTTGTCATAGATGATACTGCTTTTAAAGCATCTTGAGTATCAACTTCAAATACTTTATTTAAAGCCATCATGTGTCTTGAAAGTTCATCTACTTGCTCTGGATTTAAAGAATCTCCCATAACTTGTTTTACTTTGGTTAGAGATTCTGTTGCTTCGGACATATCAAATCCTTTTTTCGCCAACTCCCTAGCTTTTTGAGTTAATACTTCCGTTTCTTCTGTAGTTAATCCAAGTCCACCTTGTAATTTCATAGAAGCATTATCGGTTTCAATTAAAGAAGCTGACATAGCTCCTAAAGCTACTGCTCCACCAGCACTTATCTTCTCTGTTTTATCTTTTATTTTATCTAATGATTCTGCTAATTCTTTTGATTTTTCGGACACCTTATCCATTTGCTTTTTAAGGCTTTCTAAACCTGTACTATTACCTAACTTTTTAATTTCTTCATTAAAGTTTTTAATATCATTTTCTGAACTTCTTATCTTATTTGAAGTTTGTTGTATTTGAACTTCAACGTTTCTTAAAGAATTTACTGCATTTGAGATACTTTTATCCATACCATTATATTCTGCTTTAAGTTTATCTAAGTCATCTTTTGCCCTTTTATATTCTTCTGAACCCGTTCCTAAAGTATCTGCAAGTTCCTTTAAGGCTTCTTTAGATTCATTTATTTCTTTTGGTAAATCTTTTTGTCTTTGAATCAAACCTTCTAAGTTTGTTTTATGCTTATCATAAGAAGAATTTAAAATTTCTAATTTATTTTTATAAGCTCCTAATAAATTTTCTCCAGCTTTCAAAGCATTACTATAAGATTCCATTGAATCTTCATTTAATTTTATAGCCTTTTGAGATTCTTTAAAACTCTTTTCTAAATTTTTAGTTGTTCTATTTACTTGAGTTATATTTTTATCAAAGTTTGCAGTATCTAAACCCAAACTAACCAATAACTCTGCTATATTCTCTGCCATCTATAATATCATCCTTTCTTTTATTTTTTGCATAATAAATAGAAGTTACTCAAATTAAGCAACTTCTTTACTGCCATATTTATTAAAAAAATAAGGGGTAAAGAGATTTATTTATCCCTCCACCCCTTTTAAAAATTACGTAAGAAAATCTATATAAGTTTCTTTAACTTCTTCCTTTTTAGAATTTGAACTATTATTTTCTTGGTCTATATTATTGATTTTCTTATAGATTTCAAATTGTGAAAACCATTCCAATGGTGTACACTCTTCAAAATCAACTCTGTGTAAAAGTGTAAACCACACATACTCCATAAAATCAAAGTCCCACTCTTTGTTATCATCTACTTCTTTTTTGTTTTTTTTGAAGTATTATCTTCTTTAGGCATTGATTCTTTTATTAATTCAGTAATGATTGTTGTTACCTTAGTAAAATCTTCAAAACTTAATTCATCTAAAAATTCTTCGTCATACTGCTTTTTATCTATTAACATTTCTTTAAAAAGCATATAAATAACATCTAAATCTTGAATTTGTAAAGCTTCAAATAATTTAACTGTATTTATACCATTCTTACCCATTCTTCTTAAAACACCCATGTTAAATTTTAATGGGAACTGTCTACCGTTTACTTCTAAAACTTTTATCATTATTATCTTCTCCTTTACTAAAATAAATCTCTATCAATTTATTTTTTGATAGTATGTAATTGAGATGGAATATTCCATCTCATTAAAATTAAGCATTTTTCATTAATTCAGTTTTTGCTTCTTCTGTACTTTGTGGAATTTTCTTTAGGAAAGCTTCTTTTCCTTTAGCGTGAATTTCTATCTTTCCATCATCTCCTACAGTGCTTCCATCCCATTCGCTAGAACCTATTTTGACATCTGTCATAATTCTATAAGTTCCATTTTCTAGTGGAACTGATGAACCTTTTAATTTGGCATTTGTCATTTCAATTTTATCGCCTTTTGTGTTGTATTCATCCTCAGAAGGAGCAAATTTTATCTTTGGAATAGACACTAATCTACTTCCTCCATTTGATAATTCAGCACTAAATGTTAGTCCTATATATGGTCTTTGACCTATAGTTTCAGAACTTTCTTCTAATATCCCATCAGTTATTTTTTGTCCTAATAACATAGCTCTTTCTTTCATTGAAAGTCCAGCCATTTCAAATTCTACTTCTATACTTTCTAATCCATTTACAACTTGTTGTGGAGCATCATCGCTATAGTATGTTTCAGATGCTTCATTAACTGTTATCTTTGCAGTTAATGCACCTGGTAATGCAACTACATTTGTGTATGCTTCTCCATCTCCTTCAAAAATTCCAACATGAATATCTTTTAGACCTACTAATCCTGATCTTGCCATTATTTATCATTTCCTTTCTGTAATTAATTAATTTTTTGCATAATAAAAACACCATCCAAAATGGATGATGTTATGTAAAAAAACCACTTAGAAATTAACTTCTAAATGGTCTAAAATTTATTTTCATATCTACAATAAATGGCATAATTATATACACCATCATTAATTCCAATATCTCTTGAAGATATGATTGTAAAATTATTTTCTTTTAATATATCTTTGATATTTCCTATTAAAGACATATCTTCTGATTTTGAATAATAAAAATTTAATCCAACATTTATTATTTCACTATTTGCTTCATCATCATAAAATGATGAATCTTTTTGATTGGTTGTACTAAAGATAATGTACTTATCCGACTTACCATTATATTGCATTAAACAAACTGGTATTTTTAATGGTTTTAGGATTGATATTATTTGGGGACTTATTATCATTAAACCAATTCCTCCTTTAAAACCTTAGCCATATTTTCTATAGCTTCATCTTTTGTCTGCTCATAAGATTCTTCCATAAAGAACAGACCACCACGCCCTCTAAATCCAAAGTTTTGGTAATAAGCTCTGTCTTTTATTTCTTGTGGAGCAGTTTTTTGTACTCCTATTTTAATCTTTTTCATACCTTTAGAATTTTTAACTTCACCTTTAACAAGATGCTTTTTAAGTTTCCCAGTATCTTCTGGAGCTAATTGTTTTTGCTTTGTTTCTATTGGTTTTGCTCCAGCTTCTAAAGCTTTTTCACTCACTTCATTTTGAATCTTTTTATCTAATTCTGATAACTTCTCTTTTAAAGCAGAGAAATTAAATGTCATACTCATAATTAATTCTCCTTACAAGTTGCATGAATTTTAATAAAGTCTAATCCTATTGGTTCTATGAATTTTATATCGAACTTCATACCTTTAAAAAGAATAATATCTTTTTCATCAATATTTCTTTTTCTGCATAAAAACTTAGAGAAAATTTCCATATTATCAGAAGCATTTTGATAGAACTCTTTTCCACTCATAGCTTGATATTTACACCTAAGATTATATTTAAGTGTTTCTTTTTCTACATCCATACCAGTATTTTCATCAATATCATTTTCAATAGAATAAATTTCTATCTGATCCTTTAACTCACCAATATTAATCATATTAAATTAACCCCTTTTGACTAATGATAATAAATCTATCTAATATCGGATTAACTTTACTGTTTGTTGTAATAGTTACACTTTTATTGTTATAGAATTCAGATATTAACATTAAATATGGTATTAATAAAGTTTGAGTTTGTCCAAATTCTTCTACAGTCAATCCACATCTCTTCATTAAATACTCTTTTGCCACAAACATATAAGTTTCTATTTCTATGTCATCTTCATTAAAATCTGATTCAACTCTTAGATACTGTTTTACATATTCTAAATCTATTTTATTTAAATCTATCATTTTATCATTCCTTTCATAAAAATTATGTATAGATGATAAAAATCTACAAAAATCATCTATTTATAAATTAAAAAAGGAGAAATTTAATTTTATGAAAAATAATTTATTAGTAGATTTTTATGTAAAAAAGAATGATTATTAAAACCATTCTCAATAATTAAACTATTTATTCCTAGCTTTTGCCTTTAATAATGAAAGTCCTTCACCAATAACTATAGCTTCTTCTATAGTTGTTACAGCATCTAATCTTATATCTGCTCTAAATGCAATTGAACCAGATAAGAATCCTATAGAATCATCTCTCTTAATGTTAAAATTTTTTCTTAAACCAACAGTTAAAGCTTTGTCTAAGTTTACAAACATAGGTTTGTTAACATTTT
Organism: Clostridium perfringens; assembly: GCA_034421775.1. GTDB lineage: Bacteria > Bacillota > Clostridia > Clostridiales > Clostridiaceae > Sarcina > Sarcina perfringens_B. Next base: position 177,122 of record WNVL01000006.1, read on the forward strand.
CATCAACGATAACTTCACATCCCATTAATGTTACAACTGGTCTATCTGTATAAGCTCTAATCATTAAAGGTTGTCCATTACCATCTTTTAACTTAGCTATAGCAACTTCCATTTCAGGATTTATTATCCAAACTGCATTTTGTCTATAGCCAGACTTTAATGAATAATACATATCAATTATAGCGTCAGCATCTAAAGCACTTATTGAAGGTTTAACTGCATTAGTAGCCGCTTCTAATTTATCAACTATTAACTCATTACAAGTTAAAGCACAACCTTCTACCATTTGAACCTTTATTTCAGATTCTACATCAAATGAAGCATCTTCCATTAACTCCTCTGAAACTATTACTGCTAGAGAATATTTGTCAGCCTTTAATACCTTTTCCTCAAAAGTTGCTTGTTTTTCTGTATACTTAGCTAATTCAGCAGTTTTTACGAACTTTCCTAATGTTGTTCCTTGCACTGTTAAAGCACTTGTTGAAGCAGTATTAAGTTTCTTTGCCTTATTAAATAATGGAGATACATCTGCAACTCTTTCTATAACTCCAGGAATTGTTTCTTTAGGTATTCCAGCACCAACAGTTGTTGTTGACATACCATCTCTTATTTCAACTTCTTCACCATTCATTAATCTTTCTCTAATTTCCATTTCTTCATCATTTCCTTTCATTTCTTCTTTTTCTTTTGAATTTTTAATTACATCAATCTCTTTAATCGCTTTAATTTCAGCATCTAATTTTTCAACTTGAGCTTTTAATTCATTGAACTTTTCTAAATCTAAAGCAGGAGCTTCTTCGCCCTCTCTAACCTCAACGTTTACTAAATTGTCCATTTCAGTTATTAATTCAGCTCTTTGTTCTAATAAAGCTTTTAAGTTCATAAAATCATTTCCTTTCTTTTAGTTATTTTTTGCATAATAAAAACACCTAAGAATCTTAGGTGTTATGTAAGGAAAAGGATGTATAAATACATCCAAATAGAATTTACAGTTTTTCATATTTATGTAATGCAATCTAAGCCAATTTAATGACCTAGATTGTATTTGAGAATATTATTTGTTATAAAGAAGTTTTATTTTTTCTCACCCTGAGATAAAGGGCTGGAAGCCCGTATAGTCTTTATTCGCTTTTTAACTTTAGTAATTCAAGTTGTAATTTAGATTTTTCAAGTAATAATCTTTTTTGTGCAATTTCAAATTCCTTTTCAATGATTTCTTGTTCGGCAATTTGAACATCAATCTCGGCAATCTTTTCTTCTTGAATTTCCTTATCTGTAAGTTCTTCTATTTTCTTATCTAATTCTTCTCTAAGTTCTAATAATTCTCTTAGTTCCATTTCATCTTCTCCTTCTCTGCACTCAACTAAGCTTCCGTTATAAGCTGGTAGTGGTGTTAAAGTGACTTCTAATAGTTTTATCTTTTCTAAAAGCCTTTCATAAAAGCCTAAGGTTATATTTTTAATATTTTCCTTTATAGGTACAAAACCAAAGCTACATTGAAGATTTTCTTCTTTAACCATGTTGTAAGTATCTTCATCAACGGATGCTTCAAATCTTAAACCTATATTATCTTCTCTAAGCTCTACATTTTTAGTTATAAGTTTTTTGTGTCTATACATTAAAGGAATTTCCCTATTTTCCTTTTCTGCATCTTCTAAAGCTTCCTTAAATACTCCAGCTTTAACCTTTTCTATAAATTTTCTTCCTTCTTTATCTTTAAGGATATTAGAGTTTCTTTCTGTAACATTTATATAGCCACCAATAACTCTTTTATCTGAATCAGTTTCAAATTCTCTTATTTCTAAATTAAATCTTTGCATATAACTTATGCTCCTTTCTTTTTAACATAATAAAAAGGATTACCATTACAGCAATCCTCTTTCTTTTAAAAACCTTTTTCGTTCTGATTCATCTTCTGGATTTACAAATTCTATATATTGATAGAATTTTTCTTTATCCCATAAATAAGATAATGAAAAAAATCTTTTTATAATATACCTTTCTATATTTATTACCTTCCTAACTCTATATTTTTTAAAATAAAAGGTTCATTTCATTATTCTATATTCATATCATTAATGTCTTTTTCAACATCAATCTCTTCTTTAGTTATACTTTTCTCAACTTCACCATCTTCTTTTATTTTTGATAGTGATTGCATATTAATAAACTCACCGTTCTTTAATATACTGTTGAAGCTTGTAAATATTAATGAATCAGTTCCATCAACAAATGGCATATTAAGTTTATTTCTAACTTCTTTAACAGTAAGTATTCCACTACTCACATATTTAGATAGAACTTCTGATTGAGTTTTAACATCACTTTCTAGTAATGATGATAAATCAAAGCAGAAACAATACTGTCCACTCTCTTTTTCACTTTCAGTTAATAAATAATGATTTAAAACTGCTTCTAAGTTCTTTAAATATGGCATTAAAGTATATTGTAAGAACTGTCTATTACCTTCTTCAAGGTTTTTATAATTACCACTAGAAATATTCACTCCTAATAGCTCTGGTCTAATCTTTAATAGTCTAGCAATTTCTTGTATAGTGAACTCTTTTTCTTTTAGTAAATCCAAATCAGTTGGAGATAATGAAACTGGTTTATACTCACTATTGTTAGGAAGAACTAATAATCTACCCGAATTTCCTTTAGTAAAGAAGCTTTTTAATTTTTGACCTATAGCATCTCTTTGCTCTTGTGTTGAATTTGAATCTACATAAAGTATTCCTTTGGCAAATACACCATTTTCAAATGTTGCCCCACTATATAGTTGTTGAGAATTTGCAAGTCCTAAAACTTCTGCTCCAGTAACTAATATCCCTTTACCTAAAATTCCATCAACTGAATTACTACAAAGGTTTATTACTTCATAATACTCTAACCTTTCAGTTTTCCCATTAATAGTAGCTTGATAGTAATATGACTTACCACAATCATTAGTTAACAACATAACTGATTCTTGTTGCAATGGAACAAGTTCTTTAATTTCAAAGTTATCATCTCTAACTATCTTTATATAACCGTTACCATAAAAGATAGAATCCTTAATAATCATATTTTTCATATTGTAGCTAGTAGTAAATTCATTGCAATTATTATTCAGAAGGTAATTAACTCTTGATTTAACTTTTGTTTTTGAACCATCTTTATTTATTTTGTATTTATAAACTTGTAAACTAGCTATACTGTCAGCTATTAAACCCATTCCAGCATTTAAAGCACTTAATCTTTCAACTTTTAATCTATTCTGTTTACCAAATCCATTAAATAATGATGTTAAAATCCCATCATTTCCTTCTCTATTTATAACAACACCATCATTCTCTCTGGTATTGCCACTAAATACATTTCTAATATTATCTAAAATACTCATTTTTTCATTTCCTTTCTATAATTTTTTGCATAATAAAAGAGAGATTATTTCAATCTCTCTAACAATCAATAATGCCAAAGGCATCTAAATTAAATTTAGGTTTAGTTTCTTGTTTTACTGTTTCTGCATATGAGAAAATAGTTGAAGCTATTAAGTCAATTCTTTTATTATTCTTTTGACTTTTATTCTTTGATATTTTCTCATTTCCATTCCGATCCTCTTCTGTGATAGCACATGAAACACACCAATCAAGAAGTTCATTTTTATCATATCTAACTTGATTCAAGTAAACTTTTTCTCTAAATGTTTTTGTTGGATATGATAAAGTTAAAATATTTTGCTTTTGCTCTAAAATGTTATATCCTTCTTTAGATAAATCACTAGCCATTTGTAAAGCATTGTACATATCAAAACAAATATTATCGACAATACATCCAAATTGAGATTCAATGTTCATGATATATTCTTTAACGATGTTATAATCTATAACTCCACCTTCATTTATAGTACAGTAACCTTGACTTTCTAATTTTCTATAATCTATCTTTTCTCGTCTATTACCACTTAATAAACTATCCTCTGGTAGAAACCCGTGTGAATGAACTAATACATTTCCTTCGTCATCCACTCCTGTAAAGCTTACTGCGGTTAAATCAATAGTTTTAGATAAATCGACACCTACGTTTACATGAATACCGTTCCAGTTAATAGGCTCTTCACTTCTACAAGCTTTCCATTTATCCATATCAAGATAAGCATTATCATCAGAAGCTAACTGCTCTACATTAAAATTTTTAATCAAAGTGTTTTTCATCATAGCTGGAGATTCTAACGCTTTTTTATAAGCTTCTCTTAAAAAAGTATCATCAATCTCACTTAAAATAGGGTTTGCTTTAATCCACAAGTCTTTATTATGAATTTCTGTAGCATCATCAAGTTTATAAACTATTGTTAAAATCCTTTCATCATCAAGAACACCATTCAAAACTTTTCTTCCATAATCTAACATCTCATTTAACCAGCCAGTTTTCATATCTTGAGAATATTCAGTAGATATATAAAAAGCTTGATATGATTTTCTTTGCATAAACCCACTTGTTAAACTTTCCATTAATGCTCTATCAACTATCATAGATTCATCACATAAAATTGCATTTGGATTCTTACCGTCCATAGCAGTTGCATTGTTTGCTACTGGAGAAAATGTGCTTCCTTGAAATTCTATATATTTTTTATAGATTTTAAAATGCTTTGCCAGGTCTGGATTTGACTTAATTAATCTCATAGCTTGTCTTACAAGTATCAATGCTTGAGATTCTGTACCAGCTCCATTTAATACTTCTGCATTTTCTTCTAGCATACAAGCTAATATTCCTAGCATAGAACAAATAAAACTTTTACCTTGTTTTCTTGGTAGAAACACAATAATATCATTAAATCTAGTTATAGTTTTATCTTCTTTTAATCTCCAACAAAATGTATTTTTAATTATTAATTCTTGAAAGTTTGCTAATGTTATAGGTTGGTTAACTTTATGACCTTCTGTAAATCTAAGTAAACCAACAAACTTATCAATAGCCAAGGCTTTATTTACATCAAAATAATACGGATAGTCGTCATTTTTACTTTTTTCTATATCATTTAAAATCTTTACACACAATAAAATTAAATCTTTACAAGCAACAATTTTTCCATCTTTAACATCTTTCATATATTTATAAACTTTTAAGTCATAAACTCTTTCATCAAACAAAACAAAATCATCTCTCCTTTCTTAAAAAATTGCATAAAAATAGCACCTAACCAAACCAACGGTTAGATGCTTAACTTCTTAAAGATGATAAAATATTATTAAGTTCTGATTCACTTTCTTTTTCTTCTTTTATTTGAACCAATTTAGTTCTTGCACTTGCAGATAAACCAATTTGACTTTGATTTTTATTAAAAATTGATTCAAAATCTTTATAAATTTTTATACAAGGATTTTCTTTCATTTCTATATTTCCAAACCTATCAACTTTAGGAACTAACATACCATCACTTTCTATTAATTTTTTAGCTTCCAGCATCATAAATTTAGCATTAGCCATAATAGCAAAGATTTCTCTATCTGAATTTCCTAAGCTTTCAATATGAATCAATGGTTTAATAAGTTCTTTATAAATCTTTTTCTCTTGTTTATTTAAATAAGAAGGTGGCTTTAATAATAAATCTCTATCACCAACCAACTTTTTTTCTGCTTCTATTCTGGCTTCACGTTCTTCTTTCGAAACCTTTTTACTCTGTAGCTCCATAGGAACTCTTTGTTTTGGCATATATACATATCATTCCTTTCTATTTTTCCGTTTCTATATCATCCGTTTTCGGGCAAATAAAAAGATGAATAATTAAATATTCATCACCAACCCTTTTTGGGCAAACAAACATAGTATTCAAGCCATTTTCACAGTTTTTATTATTAATTTTTTTATTAATTTTCATCATTTTTTGAACAAAAAAGTCTGATTTGGGCATATTTTTTAAAAACGTAACCCCACCTCGAGTTTTCTTCCTCCCATTAAAAATAAAATTAGCTTTATCCCCATCTATTTTAAAATTATTTTTTTGTTTTTTTAAATAATTTCTCTAATAAAAAACATTTTATTTATTAATTTTAAATTTATTTATTTTATTTAAATTCTATTTGTCTTTAACAATGTTTGATAAATGTTCTTCTAACAATTCTCTGCTTGTTAGGTTGTGTGCATGGATATATATATGGTGTTCCTTACAAAATCCTATTAGATTATCTCTGTCAAAGAACAAACTCATATCATTGTTAGCTGGTACTATATGATGCACATCATCAATAGGATTATATTGTTGTTCAACTGCACACATTAAACATAAACCTTTCTGTTCATCAATTACTCTTTGTCTAAGCTTTTTCCATCTTACAGAATATCTTGCTTTTCTTATTTCTGTATCATCATATTTCATTCTGTATTCTTTATTCTTTTCTTTTCTTATAATAGGTTCACACTTCTTACACTTACCTCTAAAGGGTATCTTATCTCCACACCTACTACATACACTAAACATTGGCATAGTCTTTTAAATCACATCCTCTATTAATTTAAATAGTGATAGGATTAAACATAGGCATGGTTATATTTAAAGGAGGTGGTAATTGTTTTGATGATATGCTTTAATATTTAATCCTATTTCTCTTCACCTTGGAATTATAAGGCTGGAAGCCTATGATTTTAAAGTAGATGCCATTGTTTTTAAAGTGTTTCCTTCTTCATCTGTTAGCTCTCTTAACTTTTCAATACTCATAAATTACCTCCTAGTTTCTCCTATTCCAAACAATCTTTTAAATAACTCAAAGTTTTTAGATAGGTCTGTAAATTCATAAGTTTTATAATTTTTACAAGTGTCTGGATGAATATGAAATAACATTCTTCTACAACCTTCTAAACCATTTTCCTCTAGGTTACATATAAAGCTTCTAAACTTTTTATCCTCAAATACAAAGCTTGGAACATCCTCTTCTGTTAAATCATATATCATACCATCTTCAAACAAACCTTTATTAAATCCAGCGTTCCAAACAATTAAACACCTTTCATAATCTGTTAATTCATCCCAAATCCCTTTTAAACTTTTTTCTTCCTCTGATCTTTGTTTGTTTTTTTCTTCTTCTTCTAATCTTCTTCTTTCTTTGCTTTTTCTTATAGTTTCTCTTCTCTTATTCTTAGCATTAATTTTATTGATATCTTCTTTTATTGAAGTTCTTACACCATCTACAACATCTAAAAGAATCTCTAAGATTTCATCTGTTTTTAAACTTGACTTAACCCATATTCCCTCATTTTCTAATAGAGTAATCATTGATACTTTATTAAGTTTTTTTATTGCTTTAGCAAAACCTCTTCTATTCATCTCTTTTAGATGTTGTATAGTTATCATAAATTACATCTCCTTTATTTAACAATATTTATACTTATATTATATAATTTGATTCAGTATAATTAATGATAACAAATGAAACATTGTAAAACATTTCCGAAAATAATCAAAAAAATAGGCAATAAATTTGCCACTTACGTAAATATTAATTTTATTCCCAATAAGATTAATATTACTAATGCAACAAATTTAAGTGCCTCAAAAGCTAAAACTAAAATAGATTTTAAATTTTTCATATTTCCTCCTTTTATTATATAAAAATAACTATACATTTAAATATTAAATATAGACCAAATAAGTTGAGTGCTAATCCAATGCTACAAGCAATTATTTGTATTACAACTCCAACTATTGCAAATATATCGCTTATTCCGAAAGATGTTTTATTATAAACTTTATTATACATAGCTTTCTTCGGATTGTTAATACACCCCATACCTTTTTTGCCATACAGAGGATTTATAGATTTCTTAATAGTTCTCTTGGCTCTTCCAGTTGTTCTGGCACTAATAGATTTTTTCAAACTTGGTTTTCTCATTCCTATTTTCATTATCTAATCGCTCCATTCACTAAATTTGATATCTCTTCTAATTCCTTTATATTTAATTCTTCAAAACTTCCATATTTACAACTACTTCCACTTGTAGCTCTATATTTTCATTCTTACACTCTCCTTTAAAATGGTAATTCATATTCCGAATCATTATCCCAACCCAAAAGTTGTTTTTCTAATAAATCATAATCATATTCCCTTTGTTTGAAATTGCAAAAATTAACAACCTTATTGTTGATATGATTCTTATGTAAATCCCAATTATGCTTAATTGTTTTTAAAGCATATTCATAAACATTTACTGCATTATTTTTTTCTGCATACTTTATAGCTTGTCTTACACGCTCTATATTAGCTTTTGTTGCTTTGACCAATCTTTCCTCTATCGTAAGTTTATTCTCCTTTTCTACGGGATTTTGAACTATTTTAGCAATATCATCAATGTGTAATTGATTTTTTAAAGGTGTATTACCATCACTATCTATTGGTTTAGTGTCAATTTGTTTTGTTTTAATATCTTTAACCTCCAAAAGTGAGTACCAATATATATTTTTACTTCCATGCCTTTCAGAATTTAAAAATATTAACCCTTTTTCCTTTAGTTCTTTCAATGATTTTTCTAGGGTGTTTTTACTTAAACCACTATCTTTCAAAAGTAAAGATTTACTTAATTTAAAGTTTGAAATAGAACTATAATGTTTTATAAAAATATATATTAATTTAGAGTTGTTAGATAAATTAGAATTGAATAGTATTGAATTGTCCACTTTTGTAAACCCTCTTTTAGTAGTCATTGTAAAAACCTCCTTAATTTTCCTGATTTAATTATAACACCAGTACCGCATAGGTGCAACACCTTTGTAAATAAAATTGAATTGGTGCAGTACCTATGATATACTAAACCTAGTAATCACAATACCTGAACGGATTAAATTTTTTGGGAGGTAATAAAGAATGACAATATCAGAAAATAAAAAAAGAATTAGTGTAACTTTAGATAAAGAAAATTTAGAAATTATACAAAAAGTATCAAAAGAAAATCGTCATACTGTTAGTGATACTATAAATATCTTAATAGAAAAATATTTAAAAAAATAATGAGGTGGATTTTTCCATCTCATTTTTTTATATCTAAACTTACTTGTTAGTAATATAGTCTTATTAGTATATATAATCTTATTAAGATATATATTCTTATTATGTACCCCAATTTTGGGGTAGCTCATTTTTAGGTAGCACAGATTTTGGGTAGCTCAAAATTGGGTAACTGATAAATTGAGGTTATTAATTTTTGGGGAACTCAATTTATTATATTGACAAATTAAAACAATTTATTATACCATTAAATTGTAATTAAGTAATTTCATGGGAGGTATTTATGAATAAAGAAAAAGATAATATTGAAGCAATTCTAGAAGAATATGGTCAAACAATTCCAGTACCAATAGAACTACTTATTAATCCTATATATAATAAATGTGGCAATTCTGATAGATTAAGACATAATTCTATAATTTTATATGGTTTACTTTCAAGTTTACCTAAAGAAAAAGATACAGATGGAAAAGAATATGTTTCTATATCTGGAAATAAAATAGCAGAACTTGTTGGAACTACAACATCGAGCGTTCCAACCAAAATGATAAAACAACTAGAAGATTTCAATTTAGTTGAAAGAAAAGAAAGTAAAAAAGGACAACCTTATAAATTATATGTAAAAGAAATCACAAGATAATAAGAGCAATTTGCTCTTATTTTTTTATAAAATTCTTATTTTAAAATAATAAAAAGAGATAGTTTCCTATCTCTTAACTTTTAATATTATTCATTGTCATCACCATTTATTAAATCAGTTCCCTCAGTAATTGGTCTACCACTATATCTAGTTTCTTTTCCATTCCCAAATAAATTGCCTGATCCAGTATTTTTATTTCTTTTATTTCCAGATGAACTACTTATCTCTTGTTTGCTTATCCAAATCCTCATTACTTTTATATACTTCCTTAGCATTTACATTTATCTTTATCTTACTGGTCATATGTTCCACCTTTATCTCAACAAATTTCCAAGTGCTATTATAACATATTTTCTATATTGTCCCAATATGCAGAAATACTTATTGTATTTTTACTATATCAACATATAATTTATCTAGTATAAGTTGTAATGAACTCTTAATATCATCATCTAATTCTAGATTAAATTCAATAACTTTAATCCTTTTATTTATATAATTTATGAATTGCTCTGCAATACGCTTATCCTCTAAATCATATATATCTTCTTTATATTGATTAATCTCATTAAAGTAATTATTTAATATAATATACTTATCACAAATAGTAATAAATCTTTTTAGTTGCTCTAATAAACTCAAATCAAAAAAAATTTCGTATTTTTCTTCTGCTATTCTATTATCCTTTATTTTTACTTTTTTGACTTCATTACTATCTTTTTCTTTATAAGTTACCTCTTGAACCTTTCCATGTGCAAAAGAATTTCTAAAGTCTTTAAATTCTCTTATATATTCATATTCCTTTGTTCCTTTAAATTTACTTTTATTTATTAAGTGTACTGTTACAATTAATTTATTTACAATATCTAATTTTTCAATTGCTTCAAATACATCATTATTTAAATTATAGTAACATAATTTATTTATTCTCATCTCTAAATCAATACACATCAATATTTTTGATACATCTATAATTCCATAAAGCTCCCTTAAAGAAAAATCTTGCAATCCTGACAATAGTAATTCTTGTCTTATTTCTTCAAACTCTTTTTCATCAGGGGAACTACCTTCTGATCTCCTAATTAATTCTGGATTTATTACTCTTGTAACAATTAAATAGTTATTTAATATATCATATATTTTAAATAACTGTGCAGAAAAAGAATGTTCTGCTCCATTACTAATCCACTTTTTCATAGCTACTCCTTTTAAACTCAACAAATTAAAAAACGGCTCAACATTACTGTTTAAACCATTTTAAGCCATTGTGTTCTTGTCACTTACACGAGGTCCAATTAGAGCGCCTCTTATGTTATTTCCACCTTTTAAAGCAGCTCCAACATCTGACCCATATCTAGGATATACATCTACTGCATAACTTAAATTATTTTCCTTAGCAAGTCTTATAAGCTCTGATGTCATTTTATAATCATAAGGACCTCCTGAATCCTTTGCACAAATAGAAACATCATATTCGGTGCAACTTAAGTCATCACCAATACATCCCATATCAACAGCTATCATTTCAGTAATATCCTCTGGTAAATATGATGCGCCATGTCCAACCTCTTCATATACTGATATAAATATTTTAGTTTTATATTTAGGTTTAATATTTTCCCTTTTTAACATTTCTAATAAACCAATTAAAGCTGACACACTTCCTTTATCATCTATAAATCTAGATTTTATAAAACCACTTGGTGTTATTGTTGTTTTTGGATCTATAAATATAAAGTCTCCTGTCTCTATTCCTAAAGCTTTTACATCTTCTTTATTGAAAACTCTTTCATCAATCCTAACTTCCATATTTTTTGCATCTCTAGTTTTACTTGATGCATCATCATAAACATGTATTGAAGGACTTGTACTTAGAAAAGTACCAGTATATTCTTTTCCCTCTCTTGTTCTTATTACACAATATTCTGAATCTAAAGTAGGTACTATAGGTCCTCCTACTAATTCAAATTTTAAAGTTCCATTAGGTGTTATTGATCTAACCATAGCCCCTAAAGTATCTACATGAGCAGCTAATCCTATGACTTTTTCATCGCTTTCTCCTGGAATAGTTACTATTCCACATCCTTTGTTAGTTAACTCTAGTTCATAACCTAATTCTTTAATTATTTTTTCTATCTTCTCCATAATCTCAAAGCAAAATCCACTTGGACTATTAAAGCTTAAAATCTTCTCTGCCACATCTAAAATAAAACCTTTGTTTATACTTGTCATTTATTTCGCCCCCTCTAATCATATGGATTATTATACCACATTCCATTTAAATAATAGAGTGAATAAAAATTTGTAAGCCCAAAGTAATTTTATTTAAAGTAAAATTTATGACTTCTTGTTACTTAATTGCTTAAAATATATAATTAATATTGAATATAGATTAGAGGTGTTTTAATGAAAAATAAAGAATTACTAGAAGAATGTACTCTTTGCAATAGAAATTGTAAAGTTAATAGATTTAATACTTTAGGAATATGTAAGTCCAATGAAAAAGTTAAAGTAGCTAGAGCAGAACTTCATCACTGGGAAGAACCTCCTATTTCTTTTAGAAATGGATCTGGAACAGTATTCTTCTCTCACTGCAATTTAAAATGTGTTTTTTGCCAAAACCATGAAATAAGTCAAGATTTTAAAGGACTTGAAATCTCAATAGAAAGACTATCAGAAATCTTCCTAGAACTTCAAGAAAAGGGAGCAGAAAATATAAATTTAGTTACCCCAACACACTATGCTATTCAAATATTAGAAGCTTTGAAAATAGCAGAAGAAAAGGGGTTAAATATTCCTATTCTGTATAATACTAATGGATATGATAGTTTAGAGACTATTAAACTTTTAGATGGATATATAGATGTTTATCTTCCAGATTTTAAATATTTTAAAGATGATTATGCATTTAAATACTCAAAGATAAAAAACTATAAAGATAATTTAATTCCTGTACTTGATGAAATGTTTAGACAAGTTGGTACTCCTAAATTTTCAAAGGACGGCAAACTTTTAAAAGGTATGATAATAAGGCATTTAATGCTTCCTGGTTTATTATTTGATTCAAAAAAGGTTATTGATACAATTTTCTCAAGATTTGGTCACAATGTCTTTATAAGTATAATGAATCAATACACTCCAATGAATAGAGCTTGTGATTATCCTGAAATAAATAAACCTTTAAATCCTAAGCATTATGATTCATTAATAGATTATGCTTCATGCTTAGGAATAAAAAATGCTTTTATACAAGAAAATGGAACTAATTCAAAAGCTTATGTTCCTTCATTTAAGTACGAAGGAGTCCTTAAAAATAACTAATTACATTATTCAAATTGTTATTTTATGTAAAGTCATACATATACAGTTGTAAATTTTCTTTTAACATAAAAATAATATTAACTATATTATTAATCAATCTAATTCAAAAATAACTAGACTACATATACTTTAAAACTCCCTATAATGTAGTCTAGCTATTTTATGATATTATCTTTCTTATTTTCTCTATATCCTTTATTATTAATGATTTATTTCCTCTAATTTCTATTAGTCCTTCATGCTCAAAAATAGAAAGTTTTCTACTCATAGTTTCTCTAGTTATTCCGCAATAATTAGCCATATCTTCTCTATTAATAGGTAAATCAATGAATATTTCCCCATTCTCTAATTTCCCATATTTTCGCTTAAATTCTTTTAACATATATGCTATTCTTACTCTAACGTCATTAGTAGCTAATTTATGTGCAAATTCTTCTGTTTCTTTTAAACGACTTGTTAAAGATTTCAAAACAACCATTGCTATTCTCGGATTTTCTTCTAAAATACTATTAACTTCATACTTATCTATAGCACAAACTATAACATCATTTAAAGCAATAGCATTAAATGAAATCCCTTCTTCATTATCAAAAAGGCTTGTTTCACCGAAATAATCCCCTACGGAAAAAATATGCATTATTTGCTCTTTTCCCCCTTTAGTTAGTTTAGATATCTTTATACTTCCTCTACTGACTAAAAATAATTTAGAAAGCTTTTCACCTTCATAACATATGTATTCTCCTTTATTAAAATGAAAACATGCCATTCCAGTAGCTAATTTATTAAATTCTTCTTCTGTTAAATCTCTAAATATAGTCAGTTCTTTGTTACATAAGCAACTTTTATAGCCCTTGCAATCACATTTTTTCATAAACCTTCTCCTAACTTCATGTTTTTTTCTCAGCACATCTTAATATTAATTATAATATATTTATGTAATTTATTCACACTTTTTTAACATAATAAATTAATTTATTTTACCACTTGTTTATTTCTTAACTTATTCTTATAATATATTTATATTCAAATATTTTTATTATCAAAATATTTGTTGTTCTAATTTTTTAATCGAAAGGATTGTTTTTATGAATATAAAACCACTTACCATTGGAAATATATCAGCTAGATTACCTATAATTCAAGGGGGTATGGGTATAGGTGTATCTCTTTCAAATTTAGCTGGAGCTGTAGCAAAAGCTGGAGGAATAGGAATAATATCAGGAGCTCAACCAGGATATTTAGAAGAAGATTTTAAGAAAAATCCTTTAGAGGCTAACTTAAGAGCTCTAAAAAAACATATAAAATTAGCAAAAGAAAAATCACAAAATGGAATTATTGGTGTTAATTTAATGGTAGCTATGAATAATTATGCTGAACATGTAAAAGCTGCTATAGATTCTGGAGTTGATCTAATAATATCTGGAGCTGGTCTTCCATCTCATTTACCTAAATTTACAAAAGGTAGCGATGTTAAAATAGCTCCTATAGTCTCTTCTCTTAAAGCTGCAAAAGTAATTTTAAAACTTTGGGACAGACATCATAAAGTTGCTCCAGACATGATAGTAATAGAAGGACCAAAAGCAGGAGGACATTTAGGATTCACTAAAGATTCTCTTGAAGAAGAAACTAAAAACTTTGATTCAACTATACTTGATATAATAAAAGAAAAATCTAGCTATGAAGATAAATATGAAAAGAAAATACCAGTAGTTGTTGCTGGAGGAATTTTTGATGGAAATGATATTGCAAAGTATTTAAGACTTGGAGCAAGTGGAGTTCAAATGGCAACTCGCTTTGTTGCAACTGAAGAATGTGATGCTAATATAAAATTTAAGGAAGCATATATAAACTGTAATGAAGACAATATATCTATAGTAAAAAGCCCCGTTGGAATGCCAGGAAGAGCTATTAGAAATTCCTTTGTAGAAAATACTGAAAAGGAAAAATCTAAGATTACTCACTGTTATAATTGCTTAATTCCATGTAATCCGGCTGATACTCCTTATTGCATAAGTCAAGCACTTATAAATGCAGTAAAAGGTGATTTAGAAAATGGTCTTATCTTCTGTGGTGAAAATGCCTCAAAGATAGATAAGATAGTTTCTGTAGAAACTCTAATGAATGAATTAGAAAAAGAATTATTAGAAGCTTAAAATTTAGCTGTATAAAAAGTTTACTAAATAATAGAATTTTAACATTTTATTATTTACAACTTTTTATACAGCTTTTAATTTAATAATTTAACTCTAAAAGGCATAAACCATGAGCTGGAGCTTTTTCTGAAGCTTTTGCTCTTTCCTTAGCCTCAAGTATGTTCACTATATAATTAGGTTCTATTTCACCTAGTCCAACAGCCACTAATGTACCGACTATTATTCTTACCATATTCAATAAGAATCCATTACCATTTATTTTTAAAGTTATTATGTTATTTTTCTCATTAATATCAATACTGTTTATAGTCCTTAAGGTTGATTTATTTTTTGATTTTAAGCTTGTAAAACTTTTAAAGTCATGAGTTCCTATTAAATATTCAGAAGCTTCTTTCATTGCATCTAAATTTAATTCACTTTCAATATGCCATGCATACTTTCTTAAAAACACATCTTTAAATCTATTGTTATCAATAGTATATGCATAAGTTTTTGATTTAACATTAAATCTAGCATGAAATCTTTCACTTGCATCCTTAAGTTCTTTTACGCTTATATCTTCTGGTAAATACTCATTTATATACTCAATCATCTCATCCAAAGTCATAAGAGAGTTAGTTTTAAAATTAGCAATATAATTTTTAGCATGTACTCCACTATCAGTTCTTCCACAGCCAATAACCTGAATTTCTTCACTTGTCATCTTACTTAAAACATTTTCTAATTTATCTTGAACTGTAGCAACATTACTACCCTTTTGGTTTTGTTTTTGCCACCCCTTATACTTACTACCGTCATAATCTAAAGTCATTTTTATATTTCTCATTTTGTTTTCCTTTCAAAAGTAATCAATATGTTCTTTACTCTTCTTTTAAATCTTTGTTTAATTATTTTTTATAAATACCGTCAGCTAAAATTGTACTATCAATAAAAATATATGACAATTAAAACTTTTATTTTTTATTGCTTTTCATATAGCATTTCTATATGAGGAATATCATCTTCTAAATACGTTTCTGAAACCTTTTTAAAACCAACCTTTTCATAAAAGCCTTTTGCATACTCTTGAGCTGAAATTCTTATTTTCTCCTCGCCTAATTCATTTTCAATAAAATCTATAGCTCTTTTCATACACTCTTTTGAAAGCTTTTTCCCTCTAAACTTCTCATTAGACAAAACTCTTCCTATGGAAGCTTCTTCATAAGATACTCCTCTTCTTAATATTCTTGAATAAACCCCAATTTCTTCATGAATCTCACAGTAGATGTGGTATGCATCTAAATCTTTGTTATCACAATCTTGATAAGGACAATTTTGCTCTACAATAAATACTTCATTCCTAATTCTAAGTATTTTATAAAGTTCATTTAAATCTAATTCATTAAAGTGCTTTAATACCCATTTCATTTTATACACTCCTCTAAATAAAAACTAATTATTTTATTTCTCCTTTGGATTTATATATATTTATTTCATAAATAACTATTGGCAAATAAATAACCTCTCTATACATAAAATCCTGTTAGAATTAATTATATAGAGAGGTTATCTAGTAAACAATAGATTAGTATAATTTTTATTAATTTTCTCATTAATTTGAACTTTTATTCTAAAATTTTGGAAGCTTTTAATTTTTATCTTTAAATTTTAACTTTTTTATTATAATATAATTAAATAAACATTAAGAGGTGATTCTGTGAAAACCATGCAAAAGTTATTAAGTAAAACTAGACAAGCCATAAAAGAATATAATCTTATTGAAGATGGTGATAAAATAGCTGTAGGACTTTCTGGAGGAAAAGATAGTCTAACTCTTTTACATATATTGAAAAACTATCAGAGATTCTCTCCTGAAAAATTTGAACTTATAGCAATAACCTTAAATCCAGGTGGAGTTGATAACAGTCCTTTACATGAACTCTGTAAAAATATAGATGTTCCATTTTATGAAATCCAAACTGATATAAAAGAAATAGTTTTTGACATAAAAAAAGAAAAAAATCCTTGTTCTTTATGTGCTAACCTTAGAAGAGGTGCTTTAAATGACAATGCTCAAAAGCTTGGTTGTAATAAAGTTGCATTAGGCCATCATAAAGATGATGCCTTAGAAACCCTTATGCTTTCAATAAGCTATGAAGGAAGAATAAACTGTTTTTCTCCTAAAAGCTTCATGCATAAAAACAATTTAACTCTTATAAGACCTATGGTGTTTATTGAGGAAAGTCAAATTAGAAAGGCAGCTTTAGAGTATAAATTTCCTATAATAAAAAATCCTTGTCCTGCTGATGGTAAGACTAAAAGAGAAGATATGAAAATTTTAATTAGAAATTTAGATAAGACAATGCCCGGTTTCAAGAAAAATCTTTTTAAATCTCTAACCAATACAGATCAAATGTTTGTGTGGGATAAAGACATAGTAAGAAAAATGTAAAATAAAGTGTACAAGATTTCTTGTACACTTTATTTCTTAATGAATATATATATCTGATAATTCTATTTTATATACCTCATCTCTTCTTTCTTCTTCATTTGATGTAAGAGCAGCTTCATCTGATAAAGGTGAATTTTCTATCTTTCTCATAGGTATTTTTATTATAAATTCTGTTCCCTCTCCAAGTTCACTATGAACTTCTATTTCACCATTATGAATTTTAACTAACTCATTAGCTATAAACAATCCAATTCCACTACCTTCATTAACTTTAGTTAATCTATTATTTATTATTTTAAATCTATCAAAAAGCAAATCAATTTTATCTTTTGGTATCCCTATTCCGGTATCTTTAATACTTATATTTACGTACTTTTCATCAAAGCTCATGTAAACGTCTATATTTCCATTTTCTCTATTAAACTTTATAGCATTGGATAAAACATTTAATATTATACGCTCTAAATGACTTAAATCAAAGGCAACTATTTTCTCCTCTTCCTCTGTATCAAATTTAATATCAATCTTATTAGCTTCTGCAAATTCACATATAGACATTGTTATATCTTCTACACAACTAACAATATTATGATTTTCTATATTGATATTAAAGAATCCTGCTTCTAGCTTAGTGCTATCTATTAAATTATTTATTAATTTTAATAGTCTAAAAACGTTTTGCTTTCCTATTTTTATATAATTAAGATAATTTGTATTATCTCCCCCCTTTGAATTTTTTAATTTTAATTCTAAGAGCTGAAATATACTAAATATTAAATTTACTGGTGTCTTAAATTCATGAGATATATTAGCAAAAAACTCCTTTCTAAGCTTTTCCATTTCATTTTTTTCATGTATACTGTCTGTTATATCATTTATAACTATAATTCTTCTTATAACCTTTCCCTCTTCATTCTTTATGGAATTTGCTCTAAACCAAACAGTTCTAACTTCATTATCCGCTCTAATTATTCTAGCTTTTTCAGAGAAAAATTTTTCAAAATCAATATTGGTAAATTTATACCTATCTTCTGGATGAATTCTATCCAATTTAATTATCATATTTTCCTCTTTGTACAATTCTTTGCAATTTAATCCATACAATCTTTCAAAAGCATCATTTACATAAACAGTTTTAGTACCCTCCTTAACTATTACTACGTCATCTAAGTAGTTTAAAACTTCAAAAAACATACTATCATTTTTTTGTAGCATCTGCTCTACAGCTTTTTTATATGATATATCTCTAGTTAAGCCTATTATTCCTTTTATTTCATTATTTTCATCAAAATATGGAGCTTTTATTATTTCTTCTAAATAACCATCATTATTTGCAAACTCCCATTCTTCAAAATACACTCTTTTTTCTTTAGATTTAATAATTTCCATATCCGTTTTATAAAACATCTCTAATCTATAATCATCACTTAAAAAAATTTCTCTATCGGTTTTGCCTATTATATTCTTTTTTTCCATTCCAACTTTATTTTCAAAAGCCTTATTACAATTTATATATTTTCCATCGATATCTTTAAAAAATACATAATCAGTTAGAGAATCTAAAAATAAATCTAGCATATCTTTTTCTTGTTCTAACTTTTTCTCTAATTCATCATATTCTTTCAATATATCCTTCTTAAACCAAATAACCGCATAATCTTTGTCCATTATCTTTACATTTATTAATTCATTAGTATATTCATCCAAACCTGTATCTTTTTCCAATTTATGAAAATGTTTACCTTCAAATATATTGTTTAGCTTTAAGTTATTATTTAATATTTCACTTAATAGTTTTCCATTTAAACTTTCTATACTAGACTTTATTATTAATAAATCACTAAAGTCTCTACTTCTTAGTTTTCCATAAATGTATCCCATAGGACATGATTCTAATATTATCTCAAAATTAAAATCTCTCATCTATAACTCCCCTTTAAGTTAAGAAACTCACCTATTTACAAATTAAAACAGTTTTCCCTATATTTTATTATATTTTTTCTAACCCTTTAACACAATACATTAAATTTATTTTAATGATTGTAAATATATAAGAATTATATATTTAAATATATCTTTTACCTTAGAATATCCTTTAAGTCAAGTACTATATATCTCTTTTAAAGTTAATTAACCATAACTACATATTTATTTAATCATTAATTCATGCTATTAATATTTTTTTCACACTTTACCACTAAATTACAAAATAGTATAATGAAAATAATATAGAATATACTTAAAATACATATTTTAAGTATTAAATATATACAAAGTTTAATAATATAAAAGAACATAGGAGGAGGTAAACAAATGAGTAAAAAGAAAAAAATTACATTCCCGACAGCCTTTACAGTACTGTTCATCGTCTTAATTTTATCAGCTATTTTAACATATTTAATTCCAGCAGGATCATACTCAAAATTATCCTACAACGAAGCTGAAAATATGTTTGTTATTACGAATCCTCAGGGAAAAAGTTCTAAGGAAGTTGCAACTCAAAGCACTTTAGATAACCTTGGAATAAAAATAAGCTTAGATAAGTTTACTGATGGAAGTATAAATAAACCTATAGCTATACCTAACACATATGAAAAGGTTACCCAAAACCCCCAAGGTATTGCTCAAATAATAGAAGCGCCTATTCAAGGAACTTACGATACAATAGATATAATAATGTTTGTTCTTATAATTGGTGGAGTAATAGGAGTACTAAATACTACAGGAGCATTTAACGCTGGTATTGCTAGCCTTTCTAAACTAACTAAAGGAAAAGAATATATACTTATAATATTATTATCAGTACTTATTTCTCTTGGTGGTACTACTTTTGGATTAGCAGAAGAAACAATTGCTCTTTATCCTATACTACTCCCAATATTCCTAGCCTCTGGTTATGATGCTATAGTATGTATAGCTACAATATATATGGGTTCTTCAATAGGAACAATGTTTTCAACTGTAAACCCATTTTCTTCTGTAATAGCTTCAACAGCTGCAGGGATAAGCTTTAAAGAAGGACTTAATTTTAGGATGATAGGATTAATTTTAGCTACAGCTATAACAATTATTTATATACTTAGATATGCTCGTAAAGTTAAAAATGATCCATCAAAATCACTTGTATATGATCAAAAAGATGAAATAGATTCTAAATTTCTTCATGAATCCGCTAAAGATGTGCCAGTATTTACTTGGAGATTAAAGCTTATGCTTTTAATTTTCGCTGCTGCCTTTGTAATTTTAGTTTATGGTGTTTCCTCTAAGGGATGGGGATTCATACAAATGACAGCTCTATTCCTTGTTGTCGGAATAATCTTAGGATTCATATCAGGTCTTGGCGAAAAGAAATTCGTTAATTGTTTTATTGCTGGTGCTGCTGATCTTGTTGGGGTTGCTCTAGTTATCGGTGTTGCAAGATCTATTAACTTAATACTTGAGAATGGTAAGATATCTGATACTTTACTTTATGTGTTCTCTAATGGAGTCCAAGGTATGGATAAGAACATCTTTATACTATTAATGCTTATAATATTCATAATTTTAGGTTTCTTTATTCCATCATCTTCCGGTCTTGCAGTTTTATCAATTCCAATTATGGCACCACTTGCAGACACTGTTGGATTACCAAGAGATGTTATAGTTAGTGCTTACCAATTTGGTCAAGGTTTAATTTCATTTATAACACCAACTGGCTTAATTTTAGCAACCCTTGCTATGGTTGATGTTACATATAATAAATGGTTAAAATTCATTATGCCTCTTATGGGTATTATAACTGCTTTTGCAGCTATACTTTTACTAATACAAGTACATCTATAAGATCTTAAAAATGCATGGTTTAAAATAAACCATGCATTTTTTATTTTGAATGAAAAACTTTTATATTTAACCCTATAACTTATTATAGGAATATTATTTATCCTCCTTTGAAATAATAAATTTATATTGTTAAACTAAGGAGGAATTTTTTTGGAATTAACATCAAACTTTGATAAAAATATAAATACTTTGTCTAAGGCCTTAAGAGTTGGAAAAAGTTTTGATATAATTGAGCGCTCCATAATTATAGGTGATAAAAAAGCAACTATGTATTATATTGATGGCTTTGTAAAAGATGACATAATGGAACTAATAATGAGTGATTTTTTCGAATTAAGCAGGACCCAAATGAGTTTAATAAAATCACCTAAGGATTTTATTAAAAGACAAATCCCTTATGTAGAGGTTTCAGAAGAAACTTCTATAAAAAATATAGTTTCTCAAGTACTCAGTGGACAGACAGCTTTAATTTTAGAAGATTTCTCTAGTGCAATTATGATTGACCTTAGGACTTATCCAGTTAGAGGAGTACAAGAGCCTGAAACAGAAAAGGTTCTAAGGGGGTCTAGGGATGGTTTTGTAGAAACAATTGTCTTTAATACAGCTTTAATAAGAAGACGGATTAGAGATCCAAGATTAACTTTTGAGATGGTCTCAATAGGAAATGTTTCAAAAACGGATGTGGTAATCTCTTTTTTAGATGAGGTTGTTGATAAAAAAACTCTTGATATGATAAGAAAAAAATTTGCTAACTTAGATATCCAAGCGTTGACTATGAGTGAGCAAAGCCTTGTAGAGTCCCTTTCAAATGCATCATGGTATAATCCGTTCCCCAAAGTTAGGTACACAGAGAGACCTGATATCGCTGCAGCTCATATAACCGAAGGTAAAATAGTTGTTATAATAGACAACTCTCCTTCTGTTATAATATTGCCAACTACTATATTTGATTTCATACAGGATGTAGATGATTACTATCTTCCAGTAATAACAGGTAACTTTGTTCGTTTTTTAAGAAATTTTATATTAATATCTACAATTTTTATTACACCACTTTATTTACTCTTGGTTCAAAATGCGGGTAGATTACCAGATTACTTAATATTTTTACTCCCTGATGAAGGGTATAAAGTTCCATTAATAATTCAGTTTTTACTTCTTGAGGTTGCTGTAGATGGATTAAAATTAGCATCATTAAATACCCCTAATGCTCTAGGTATGTCCTTATCTGTTATAGGTGGATTAATTCTAGGCCAGTTTGCAGTAGATACTGGTTGGTTCTTACCTCAAACAATATTATACATGGCCATAGTTACACTAGGTAGCTTTTCTCAACCTAGTTTGGAACTTAGCTATGCATTTAAATTTTTAAGAACCTTCCTGCTTATATTAACAAGCTTATTTAATGTCATTGGATTTATTGCAGGATTAATACTTGGTTTAGTTTTAATTGCAACCAATAAAACTCTAACTGGAGATTCTTATTTATACCCACTTATTCCATTTGATTGGAAAGCACTTAAAGCACTTATATTTAGGGTAAGATTAATACCTAAGCAAAAAGATTAGTAAAAATAAAAAGGCTTTATTAAAGTAATATTAAATCTTAATTATCATTACAAGATTTTCTACTTTAATAAAGCCTTTAATTATTAAATAACTTTGATACTACTATACTCCCTAATATGCATTGGTCAATTTTTCCCACATAACTTTTTAGTTAAAATTTCAGTTTCTATAAAAGCACAAAATCCTTCACCATATATTTTGTTTACTTTAGGGTTGAATATAGCAATAACTCCTGCAAATTCACAAGTTTTCTTACCAATTTCTAAATCTCTTAGATATCTATCTAACTCCTCATTATATCTAAACTTAGTAGAATTAACTAATATACTTAAAATACCCTTATCATTTTCATTTGTTGGTCTTTCAATTAACCATATATGTCCCTTATTTAAATAATCAATAGTTCTAACTAAATTTACTTTTAGAACTTCTATTTTTCACTCTTTTACCTGGTTTCTTATTCTCTCGTTAATATTTTATTTAATCAAATAATAATATTTTAACATTTAGTAAAAAAAGGAGGATTTTGTTAAATGTTGTAGAAATTATTAACTTATAAAAAATTTGGAGGATTTTAAATGAAAAATGTAAGAAAAACTTTAAGTATATTATTACTCCTAATCTTTTTAATCCCAGCTACCACTGTTCTTTGTCGTGCTGGTGGTGGCGGAGGCGGAGG
>WNVL01000007.1:0-194866 GCA_034421775.1 Clostridium perfringens
ATTTTTAGTTAGGAGACTTTATATGAACTTGATAAGTAACTTTTTTGATTTAATATTACATTTAGACAAATATTTAGGTGCCTTTATCACCAATTATGGTACCTTAACCTACTTAGTTTTATTTTTAATAATCCTTGCTGAAACTGGATTAGTGATAACTCCGTTTTTACCAGGTGACTCAGTAATTTTTGCATCTGCTACATTTTGTGCTTTAGGATTACTTAATATTTATATATTAGTGCTCTTACTTATAATTGCTGCAATAGCTGGAGATACTTTTAATTATAGTATCGGTAAATTTTTAGGAAGCAAACTACTTGAAAATTCTAAATTAATAAAAAAAGAATATATAGAAAAAACCAATGCCTATTATGATAAATATGGGGGCAAAACTTTAATAATTGCTAGATTTATACCAATAATTCGTACTTTTGCTCCTTTCGTTGCTGGAATAGGAACAATGAAATACAAGAATTTCTTAACTTATAATGCTATTGGTGGATTTGTATGGGTTTTACTTGTATCATCTCTAGGTTATTTCTTTGGTAATATAAAAATTGTTGCTGATAACTTCTCTATAGTTATTATCGGAATAATAATAGTTTCTATTTTACCAGCTATAATAGGTGTACTTAAAACTAGATTATCATCTAAACCAGCTATGTAATCTATAATTAAATCACATAAAAAATCTGATTAAAATTAAATTTAGTCTCTTTATTTTAAAGCCTCCATCAACTGTACAGTTAATGTACTCTAGTCAAAATTTTCTTTTTATTAATATATTTTATAATAAATATACAAAATAAAAGACAGCATTGTTTTGCTGTCTTTTATTATTTTAAATTTCGGCTATATTTTAGCCTATTGTTAATTATAGATAGGTATGAAGAGCTAGCTAAAAATCATCCTTCACTTAAAATAGCAATTAATTTTTAAACTTTTTTAAGGCAGCTTCAACAGTCTTTTGTCTTTTTTTTGCTGACTCTAAACCTTTCTTTGTATTCAGAGCATAATTGCTTGGTGCCTGAGGTACTCCTGCAAGTAATGTTGCTTCATTGTAAGTCAGATTCTTAGAGCTTTTTCCAAAATATCCTCTTGTAGCTTCCTTTATTCCTTTATACCCATTTCCAAAATAAATTGAATTCACATATATTTCCAATATTTCTCTTTTAGAATATTTTTTCTCTAAAGCTAAACTAAAAAATATCTCCTTAAACTTTCTTTCAAAACTCCTTTCATTAGTTAAGCAAAGATTTTTTGCAGTCTGTTGAGTTATTGTACTTCCACCCTCTATGCATTTTCCTGCTTTCACATTATTTACTGTAGCCCTAGCAATAGCCTTAAAATCTAAAGCCCCATGCTTATAAAATCTTCTATCTTCTGTAGCAACTATTGCATCTAAAAATGTTTGATCTATATTATCTATTCTCACATAATTAGGATTTTTCTTTAATTCACTTATCTTTTGATTTAATATTTCACTATCAGTTTTAACTTTAAAATCAGTGCAACCTAATAAAACCATCGGAAGTGTAAATATTATTAAAAACATTATTATAAATTTAGATTTATTTCTCACTATTTTTTGCACTATTACTCCCCCTATTTATTTATAAAATTCCACATTTTTAAAATAATTTTAATCTATCAGATATTTTATTTAATCTTTTCTTTTTATAAGCTAATTATAAATAATATAATATATATGTAGTATTTAATTCCCTTTCTTTTAGATTTCAATTTTGTAAGAAACTCATACTATTTAATAATATTATTAAGGCTTCTTACTAAAAAAAGATTAGCTGTTAAATCTAACAACTAATCTTTTTTCTTTCTTATGATTCTAATTTAAATCCTTAGTTAACATATTTATTTAAAAAACTATCTATAGTCTCCTAATAAAGTTTTGGTGGAATAATAACATTATATCCCATGTCAAAAAAGTTTTTAGCCTTACTCCACTTATTTTTAACTTTTTCTCTTTTTTGTATATCTATACTATTCATTTATTCTCCTTACACAAAAAATTGGTAAGTTATATTATAGCATGATTTATTTTGATAATAAAATATTTTGATATATAATCATTATGATTTAATTAGAAAAACTAAGCTAAAATCCTATGTTAAATAGATTATCTAATATCTTTCTATCTATGCATAATTTTTATTTTCATTTATTATAAAAAATTTTCTAACTATTTATAGAATTAAGTGATAAAATATTAAAGCGAGTCTAAACTTAAACAAATTTTTATATACGAAAGATGGTGTTTTTTTTGAAAGCAAATTTTTTTATGCCAAAATACATGGCTACATTTAAATGTATAGGTCCTAAATGTACTGATACTTGTTGTGCTGGATGGGATATTAATATAGATGAAGCTACATTTAAAAAATATGAAAATAATAACAGCAACTTAAATGACATAGTAAAAGGAAAATACATAAAAAACGAACACTCAGCTGATTCATTTAACTATGGTTTTATGGTTATAACCAAAGATAAAAAGTGTCCTTTTTTAAATAATGACCTACTTTGTGAAATCCACGGAAAATGTGGTGAAGAAAATCTTTCTATAACATGCAAAAGATATCCTAGAGTTTTTAATATTATAGATGATATATACGAAAAAAGTGGTATTCCTTCCTGCGAAGAAATTTGTTCTAAAGCCTTCTTAAACAAAGAAAAAATGGAATTTATAGAAGCTGAAGAAGAACTTGATGAAGAAACTATAGAAATACGTAGGGTTATCGATACTGATGCTTTTATTGATTCCGATAGCTTAATTCAATATTTCTGGGATATAAGAGTGAACTCTATAAACATCATGCAAAATAGAGATTATTCTATTGAAGAAAGATTACTTATACTAAAGTCTTTCTATGAAAAACTTGAATATTTGAAAAAAGAAGATAACTTTTATGAAATTGAAGAACTTCTTGAAGAAATTAATGAAGATTCTTCAAACATAGACTCTATGATTAAAGCTATAGAGTTTACTCCTTTTAATTTTAATAGAGACTTTTTTAACCTTATTTTAAATGAAGATCTTGTAAAAAAAGTTATTGGTACTAGATTAAAAACTTTTTTAACTTCTTTAAACTACAAAAAAAACCTAATGTCTGAATCTTTTAATGATGATAAGTTAAAAAAATTAGATATTACTCTTACAAACTATTCATATATATTAGAGAACTACCTAGTAAACCAAATATTTAAGGATATAATACCATTTAACAAAGGGGAAAATTTAAAGGATAGTATTAAAGTTCTTATAAATACCTATAAATTAATAAAAGGCTATTTAATACTTTTATATAATTCATCATCAAAAGAAATTTCAGAATACGAAATAATACATATAATTCAAGCTTTAAGCAAGGATTTAGAACATAATAAAGTATTTAAAAACCTTTTAGAAATTGATTAGTTAATCAAAGTACTTAACTTTAATTAAAATTCCAATAAATTATATATATTAAATTAATATAAGACAATGTTTTAGGTAAATGATTAAAACAGTGACTAATATAAAAATAGAAAGGAGTATGTAATAATCTTGTTTTTATCACTATCGGTTTCAAAAAGAGAAAAAATTATAGATTTTTTAAAAAAGGAAGTTGTTCTAATTATAGCTACTACCCTAGCTTTAATTAGTTCATTGATATCCATATCCCAAATAGAATATATAGACTTTAAAGTATTGATTTTGCTTTTTAACTTAATGATTGTAGTTGCAGCATTTAAAGAACTTAAAGTTTTAGATTGGATTGCTACATATTTACTATATAAATGCAAGACCTCCATATCACTTTCATTTACATTAGTATTTTTAACATTTTTTGCTTCTATGCTAGTGACAAATGATGTTGCTTTAATAACCTTTATTCCTTTAAGCTTAGTTTTAGGTAAAAAATCAAACTTAAACACTTTGAATTTGATTGTCTTTCAAACTTTAGCAGCTAATGTAGGAAGTACTTTAACCCCTATGGGAAATCCTCAGAATTTATTTATATATTCATATTTTAATATGTCACCATTTGAATTTTTTAAAGTAACATTTCCTCTTACTATTTTGTCTTCTTTCTTTTTAATGATAACGCTCTTAATGTTAAAAAGAAAAAAACTAGATGTAAATCTTTCAAAAATAGAAATAAAAAATTTTAGACATCTAATTATATGGAGTATTTTATTTGCAATAATATTATTATCAGTTTTTCAAGTTATAAATTATAAATTGGCTTTTATATGTACCATTCTAGTGACATTAATAATTAATAAAAGCTTATTAAAAAAAATAGATTATTCATTAATTTTAACTTTTATAGCATTCTTTATATTTATAGGAAATATTTCTAACTTAGATAAGGTTAAAACTTTAATGAACACGCTTCTAAGTGATAGTAGTACAACCTATTTCACTTCAATAATTACTAGTCAATTTATAAGCAATATACCAACAACAATATTGCTTTCTCCATTTACAACTTTCAAGGATTCATTACTTCTTGGAGTTAATATTGGAGGTGCAGGTACTTTAATAGCCTCATTAGCTAGTGTTATATCTTATAAACTTTTTATTAAAGAGAATCCTTCTCTTAGTTTTAAATACCTAAAAAGCTTCACTATTTATAATATAATTTATCTTATTATATTCATACCATTGATATTTATATTAGGTTCTATTTTTCAATAAATATTTGCCTATAGTGAAGCTTTAGCATCATATTAATAGTATATTTATATGCTATCTTAATACTATAAAAAGAGGTGTTATCAAATAATTTTACACTAAGTTACTCTTTGATACCCTCTTTTTATTTCTATCATTTTTATTTTTCTAAGCAATATTCTAATTCATCTCTGCTTAAGTTTCCTAAATGAATATTGTCTAAATATTTGCTAAAAAAACATATGCATTCTTCATTTCCTCTAAGGATGTAGCCTCTTCTTTCATTTTGTATCTTGGAAAATATCTTGATATATGAATAGGTATTGATTTATCTACGCTTCCTAAGAATTTTCCTATACGCTCTAATGTTTCATTATCCGTATTAGAATCAGTTACTAAAAGAGTAGTAACCTCAACATGTTTTCTCATCTCATTAGCTATCCTAATAGTTCTCTCCACTTCATCTAAAGAACCAAAACATAATCTTTTATAATACTCATCATTACCTTTCAAATCTATGTTCAAGGCATCTACATAAGGTAATAAGTCTTTCAAAGACTCTTCACTTATATATCCATTAGTAACCAAAACTATTTTATGGTTAGGATTTAATTCCTTAATTTTTTTAGAAACGTCAAGTACATATTCATACCATATTGAAGGCTCATTATAGGTAAAGGCTAAACCTATACTATTATTCATACTAAGAGAAGTTTCTGCCATGTCCTCTGGAGACACAAACTTACTATTAGCTTCATATTGAGATATGCTATAATTTTGACAAAAAGAACATTTAAAATTACAGCCAAAAGAGCCAATAGATAATATATTACTTCCAGGGAAAAAATGATATAGCGGTTTCTTCTCTATTGGATCTAATGAAATGGATGTTATCTCTCCATAGTTTATTGAATAAAGCCTTAAAGTTCCATCTTTATCCTTACTGACTTCTCTAACATTACATATTCCTCTTTTTCCCTCAGCTATTAAACAGTTATGTGGACATAAATAACATCTTATATTTTCTCCCTCATGTTTATAATATAAAGCTTCTTTTTTCATAGTTCATCACCAAATTAAACTTCCTTGAACCTTTCTACTTTAAAACGCTCTAAGGTATATTTATCAGCAGGACTTATTCCCCCTTTATTCATAGCTATCTCAAGTTGTTCCTCTTTATTTTCTACTCCCTCTAAATTTGGAAGAAGTAAGCCTTTTTTATTTCCACAAGTCACTATAACTCCATAATTATATGGGTCTAAATCTTCAAAATTAGCCTGTTCAGGTGAATATAATAAATCAACACATATATCTATTTCCATTAATTCTTCTTTCTTTAAAGGAGCAAATCTTGGATCATTTAAGGCAGCACTTAAAGAATTCCTAATTATTTCTTCTCCAACAGAATCTGTTGTTGGCATAATAGTTCCTATACATCCCCTAAGTTCTCCATTCATTTTCAATGATACAAAAACTCCCTTTTTATCTTCTAAGAGCTCCTCATCTTCAATATCTTCTTTAGTTAGCAATCTGCCTGAATTAAAATAAGTTTCTAAATTTTTTCTTGCTAATTTTGTATATGGATTTCCTTCCTCTAACCTTCTCTTATGTTCATTTTCACTTTCACTTATGAGTTCTTCATAAAGATTTCCATTACCTTCTTCAAATTTAAAAACAGCATAACCTACACCTAAAGGTCCTTCATAAGTAAATAGTTTTGATTTAGCCTTTGATGAATTTATAGCACCTAATAATATATAAATTGAACGTAATCCACATTCTCCAGCAGATTTTATAAGATCTCTATCGATTTTAAAAATCTTTTTAAAATCTCCTGATGATAGTATTTTTACTAATTCATCATCAAACTCTTTACCTAAGGAAGTATATGGATATGGTCCATTTTCTATCAATCTATGGGATAAATCTCCAGAAGCTATTATTGTAGCTTTTCTTCCTGTATTATTAATCGCTTGCTTAATTACCAATCCAAATTTTAAAAGTTCAATTGGTGTTAGTAACCCATAATTTATATGCACTAATTTATGCTTTTTATTTTTATCGGCATAATATAGAGGAACCATAGCTCCATGATCTAACTCTAAAGGTACTCTGTATCTTATACTTGATTTTTCATCTAAAGATACCACTGGTATTTCTTCTTTTACTGATAGATTAATTATCTCATCTGTTAACTCTAGATCTATATTATAATTAAACTTAACCTCTGAAGCCCCAAAGTCACCTAAATCGCCATAAATATAGTCTGTCTTAATTAATGAAACTGCATCTCTAAAAACTGTTCCATGAGGAGATATAATTATTATTGTTTCTACTTCTGACGCCTCTATTACATCTCCTACCTTTTTACATGAATTAACTGTGCTTATAACTTCCTCTTCTCTCCCTTTTCCTATCTCTGGAATTATTATAGGAGGGTGTGGCATTAAAAAATATTTCATAACATACACCTCTCTAATTTTATAAAATATTAATTTTCATATTATATATTATTCCAAATAAGAAACATCTTATTTAATTACATATAATAAAAAATTCAGCAAACACTAATTTAGCTTGCTGAATTTTTTATATTAATATAGATAAGCATTTCTTAATTCTTTTAATTTATCGCTATCTAATCCATATTCTTCTTCAAAATACTTTTCATAAGTACCATATTTATTTTTTATAGCATTTAAACTTGAATTTATAAGAGATTCATCTACTCCTAGCATTCCTTGTATACTTGCCTTTAATTTTTCATCCTTAATATATTCTTTAAAAGTTGACATAACCTTGTCATTAAATTCTTTTCTGTTTTTGTTACTTTCCATATAATCTTGTATAACTGTTTTTTCTGGAATATTAAGAGCAAGTAAAACTAAAGCTGAACCAACACCAGTTCTATCTTTTCCTGCTGTACAATGTTGTAATATAGCCATATTATCTGGATTTTCAAATAATGTAAATAATTCCTTATATGCAGGATTATTAAATGGCATCATTTCATAACATTCTTTTAATAACTGCTCTGGGCTAATAGTCATTTTTTCTCCGCTTAATAATTCTTTAACATATCCAGTCATATCTAAATTATCATTTCCTTTTAAATTCATTCCGGATATATTTATATTTTTAACTGAATCCACCTGAACATCAGGATTGCTTAAAACCTCTTCCTTTGATCTATAATCTAAGACATATTTTATTCCTAAAGATTTAAAATACTCTAAGTCCTCTCCCTTTAAAGTTGATAAATCTTCAGATCTATAGAACAATCCCCATTTAACATTTCTTCCATCGTTAGTTTCATAACCTCCTAGGTCTCTGAAATTAGAGAAATTTTTAAGAGGTAAAACTCTTTCGGCAACTATGATTTCCTCACCATCAGCTTCAATTTTATAAAAAGTTCTATTAAGTGCTTTTGGATCTTCAAATTCTAGGCTATTTGTATTATTAAAATCCATAAGAAAAGTTTCTTTTTTATCTAGTGCATCCCTATAAAAAACTTTAATGTTTTGACAAACTCTATTTAACTTTATTAATATTTTATTATTATCAACTCTTTCTAAATATCCATTTAATCTTTCCATTTGTAATACACTCCTTATACTTTTTTACTTACTTTTAATTTCTCTTATTCTATTTATATTCTTATTACCTATTAATCTACTTATAATCTTATTTGAAGTTATAAAATGTGGAACCTCTAAAGTATAGATATATTCTCCATTACAATTAGTTTCAACATTATCAATTTTAATTTGATAATCCTCAAAATAATCATTTATCTCACTTATTGCCTTATCATTTAAACATCTAATCTCAATGTTTAATTTTTTTGTCTTATCTATGAATTTATCCTCAACTTTTTTTAAGAAAGTAAGAACTACTAATATACTAACCCCACTTAGAATGCTAATTTTATAAAATCCCATTCCTATAGCAAGTCCAACACATGCAACAGCCCATATAGAAGCTGCTGTAGTTAGTCCCTTTACAGCCCATTTGGTTTGTATTATTGCACCAGCTCCTAAAAACCCAACTCCTGATATAACCTGGCATATAACCCTTCCTGCATTTACTTTTAATACACCAGATAAAGCTGGATTTTTTGCAAGTTCCTCACCCGCAAAATAAATTAATTGAACTTGAATAAGCGCTGCAATAGTAGCTCCTAAACACACTAAAGCATGAGTTCTAAACCCAGCTGGCCTAATTTCATATTCTCTGTTATATCCAATAAAACCACCTATGAGTATAGATAACAGTATCCTAATTCCTATCTGAGAAATATCAATTTTAAATCCAACCTTTCACCTTATAATAGATTCCAAAGCAAATCTAAATATGTCTGTATTATAAAGATTAAGATTTTTACCAAGAATTCCTCTTTTGTAAAAACTTATATTATTTATAATAAGTTTATAACTATTAAATATATAAATCAAACTTCATATGTTTTAATCTTAAATATATATTATAAAATTCTTGTCTCTTCCAATAAAATTTATTAACAATTTGTTCATTTTGGCAACATATTTTTACTTTTTAATTAATTTAATTGTATATATAATAAAAAACTATGGAATTACTAAAAATTCCATAGTTCATTATAAATAATTCTTTTTAATTAAGATTGAAAACTTCTACCAAAACTATATATTAATTGTCATATTTATTGCTTGTTTTCAAAAATAGTAGGATCCTTAAAATAATTTACCCCTTGGTTCTTAAGTCTAGGCTCTTGAGATTTTAATCTTTTCTTATATCCATCCCAATTTCTAGATTCTTTTGGTGTCCATCCTATCTCTGAATATCCTATTAATCTTGGATATATCATATAATCCATTTGTTCTACGTTTGAAATTGTCTCTGTCCATAAAGGTGCTTCTATACCTAAAATTAAATTTTTAGGAGCAAACTCTGTAGGATCCCAATTATATGCATCTTCAACTGAAATATATCCAGCCCAATCTAACCCATAAGGAGTATCTTTATTATACTTCATATCTAAATAAGCTTTTCTAGCAATGGAAATAATCATGTTCATATTTTTCTTCCTAGCAGCCTCGTTAGAATCCTTCCAATTTTGAAGAACCGTACTAGAGTCTATATTAGGTGAAGTATCTATTGAATCCCATCCTATTGGAGTTTTTCCATATTTCTGAGCGATTTTTGAAACTCTTCCTACAAAATAATCATAATCTTCTTTCTTAGTCGCATCAGCTTCATCTCCTCCTATATGTATATATTTAGAAGGTGAGATAGCAGATACTTCCCTTATTACATCTTCAATAAATTCATAAGTTTTTTCATCCTTTGTCATAAGCGTACTAAAGCCTACCTTAGTACCTGTATATGGTGGCTTTGGCTTTCCATCAGGATTTAAAAATCCATAAGAAGCTAAGGCTGCATTTACATGACCTGGCATATCAAACTCAGGGATTATTTCTATGTATCTATCTGATGCATAATTTATTAAATCCTTAAACTCTTCCTGAGTATAATATCCTCCTTTTCCTCCCCCAACTTCAGTTGCTCCTCCTATCTTAGTTAAATCAGGCCATTTTTTTATTTCTAGTCTCCATCCTTGGTCATCACTTAAATGAAGATGGAATTTGTTTATTTTATATTGAGATGCTAAATCTATTTGACGTTTTAAATCATCAATAGTAAAAAAATGTCTTGCCACGTCTATCATAAACCCTCTATAACCATACTCTGGCTTATCTGTTATAGTAGCCGCTGGAATACTCCATTCCACTCCTTCTACCATTGATTGTTTAGTGATTTCAGGAGGTAACATTTGTTTTAAAGTTTGAATTCCCCAAAAAACTCCTTCAGGTTTATTCCCTATTATTTCAACTCTATTAGCTGATGAATTTAGTTTATAGCCTTCATCTCCTAAACTTTTATCGCCACCTATAGTAGTTAAAAAAATACCTTTCTCTTTAGTTGGCTCCCCCTGAACAATATTAATTTCAAATCCTGTTACTTTCTTTAAAAGACTAGCAAAATCTTCTGCTATTTTATAAAGTTCCTCTGTTTCATCCGTATTATTTCCTTTAACATAAATAGGTAGATTACTCTCTAATTTAAATACGTCTTCCTTTTTCTCATAACTTAGAGGTTTTGGAATAATAGTATTTTCAATACTCTGTAATTCCACCATATTCATAGCTTCCTTTGTTTCAGGGAAGACCAAATATCCTACAAGTAAAACAGCTATAGTTAATATAACATAAGTAAGGTTTAAACTTGATTTTTTCATCATATTAATCTCCTTTACAAAACTTTTAATCTATACTTTTTATTCCCATATATAAGTAATAGTATGTAAAATTTAAAATAACTATCTTCAAAAAACTCTAATGAAATTCATTTAATTATCTTTGTTAAATAAAAATTTAATAATTTTCCTTTTAAAATTGATGAAATCTCATTAAAATTGATGAAATCTCACAATTTACTCTCCATAAATTTAGTAGTAAAATTAGTAAAATACCTTTATTTAGGAGAGAATTATTATGATAATTACTGAGAATTCTAACTCTACGGCATCTATTTTTTTAATAAAAGAAAGCAAAAGAGCTTCACAAATACTAAAAAACTATTTAGAACTTATTACAGATGCTAATTTTACTCTATATACGGAAGATACTAATTTAAAAACTTCTTTAGAATATAACTCTAACTCATCATCTATTGTAAACAAAATCCTATTTGTATTAGATTCTTCTAATAGTGAAAATGGATTTTCATATCATATTGATGAAAACATATTATATTTCAAAGCTAAAAATGAACAAGCCTTTGTATATTCTGTCTATGATTTTTTAGAACAAATAATAGGATGTGGCTTTTATAGTAGTGATTATGAGTTTATTCCTAAAATCCAAACTTTAGATATTAATTTTGCTCCTTATTCTTTTAATCCTCCAATAGATTATCGTGAGGTTTATTATAAGGATTTTGAAAATCCTATTTTTGCAGAAAAATTAAAGATGAATACAAGTAAAGAACATGAGAGTTGGGGCTTTTGGGCACATTCATTCCAAGTTTTACTACCTTATAATCTATTTCATGAACATCCAGAATATTTTGCCTTAATAGATGGTAAAAGAAATCCTAAAGGAGAACCTTGTTTAAGCAATCCTGATGTTAGAAAAATAATAAAAGAAAACTTGAAAAAATTTATGGATGAAAAACCAGAATGTAAATATTGGTCTGTAAGTCAAAATGATGATAACTTATATTGCCGTTGTCCAGAATGTGTTGCTAGAGATGCTTATGATGAAAGTCAAATGGGTTCTATATTAGATTTTATAAATGAGGTTGCTAATGAATTTCCTGATAAAGTCATATCAACCTTAGCTTATTGGTATTCTAGAAAGCCTCCAAAGCATACACGTCCAGCCTCTAATGTCCATATAATGCTTTGTAACATTGAGGCTAATAGAGGACTTCCTATAGAAATTGATCCTACTAATAAAGAAGTTAGAGAAGAATTAGTGGCTTGGTCAAAAATATGTAAAAATATTTCACTCTGGGATTATAATATACAATTTGCTAATTTAGTTAGCCCATTTCCAAACTTAAGAACTCTAGGACCAAATATAAGATATTTTGTAAAGAATAATCTTAAACTTTTATTTAGCCAATGTAATAGAGAAATAGGCGGGGAGTTCGCTAAACTTCGTGGATACATGTTAGCTAAACTTGCTTGGAATCCAAATTGTGATGAGTTCTATCATATGAAAGATTTCTGTGATAAGTACTATAAAGAAGCTTCTCCTTTTATTCTTGAATATATAAATCTTATTCATGATGCTCAAGAAAAATTTAATGAAAGATTAGATATATTTAATGGTCCTAAAAATGCTGAAAATACCTATCTTTCTTTAGACTTATATAATAAATATAATAACCTTTTTGATAAAGCCTATGAAAAAACTAAGTATGATGAAATCTTATTTACAAGGGTTCAAGAAGTTAGACTTCCACTTTACTATGCTGGAATAGTTTTAAAATATGGTACTTTAGAAGAACAGCTTTTAAATATTAAAGAATTTGCTAAAATAGCTAATAAAGTAAATTTAGAAATGGTGGAAGAATGGAAAATAACCACTGAAAAATTCCTTATGGATTCTCTAATAGCTTTAGATTAGTATAAGCAATAATAATTCTATATAATACATTCATTGTTTATTGTTAAGAATCTTTATTCAACCTTTTCTAATAAAAATAAAAATCACATTCATAGATAATCCTGTTGTTTGACTTTACTCTCAAGCTCTTCGTACTATGAATGTGATTTTATAGACTTAAGCCCCCTTTGATGATCTATTAGTCTCATTTTGATTTTATCTAGTTGATGCAATATTTATTATTCTGCCATATTCTTCTCATATATCTATTTTAAAGCACCACAGCTCCATCTACTGATAATATCTCTCCACTTATATAACTAGCTATATCAGATGCTAAAAATAAAAAAGCATTTGCTATATCTTCAGCTTTTCCAACTCTTCCCAATGGAATATTCTTAGCTATTTCTTCTATTAACTTCTTATCTAAAGCAGCTACCATATCTGTAGCAATTATTCCAGGAGCTACTGCATTTACTCTTATACCATCTTTTCCAAGCTCTCTTGCTAAAGATTTAGTTAATCCATTTACTGCGAATTTTGAAGTTGGATATCCAACTCCTGTTCTTTGACCATATAAACTTACTACTGAACTTGTATTTAAAATAACCCCTTCTTTTTGAGCTTTCATTGTTTTTACTACAACCTTTGTACAGTTGAATACCGCTTGGACATTGATATCCATAATTTTAGAAAAATCATCATCACTTTGACCATATATTGGTCTATTATCACTTACACCAGCATTATTTATAAGAATATCTATTCTTCCCCATTTTTCTAAAATTATATTTGCCATATCCTCTATTTCACCTATTTCTAATAAATTAGGATAAAAGCCCATAACTTCATAATTAGGATTAATTTCATTTATTTCTTTTAAAGCTTTATCAACAGTTTCTTTTTTAGAACCACATAAGGCTACTTTAGCTCCATGAGCAAGAAATTTTTTAACTGTAGCAAATCCTATTCCTCTAGTACCTCCTGTTACAATAACAACTTTATCAGTTATGCTTCTTGATAATATATCCATAACAAATCACCTCTTTAAAATATATATTCCTTCAATACACTTCATGTAACCTTTTAATAATCATATCTTATTTATATAATAATATAATAACTTCCTATATTATTATAACTATTAATATAAAATTTTATATTTTTCTCTTTATTATTTACTTAACTTAATAGATATCTTACACGTATTATTTTAAAATTACTCATTTCATGCTTAAAAATATATAAAACTTATATATTTTTAATAAAAAAGAGTTATGAAATACTAAACCTTTCATAACCCTTTTTATTCTATTTATTTGATCTTATAAATCTGAAAATAGCAAACAAGTAAAAAACTAGAAATATTATATTTAGAATAAATGATACAATGTTAAAGTTTATTATAGAAAAGTTCTTAACTACAAATTGATAATATATACCTAATACTATTTCTAGTAAAACTGGTATCCCAAGCAGTATAAATTTTATTTTGCTCTTCTTACTTATATTAAAATTAAGGCTTTTCTTCCATGTGGAATCAAAGCTTAATAAGTTAAGCATACAAGCGAAACTAGCAAAACTAATAAAATTTAATACCGGTAAAATCTCTTTAATTAAATATTCTGCTTCATTTATTATAAACATTGCTTTATCATCTTCTAAATATTTAACCTTTACTTTTGTCCCAATAGGATCAAGTAAATCTCCACTTGTACTATTGAATACTGCTACAACATCAAATAATTCTCCATCATCATTTACTCTAACGACTGGAGTGAAAACTTCATACCTTCCACTCTTTGATCTTGCCGTTTTTTGATCAATAGATACTATTTCTCCTATATTGCTCTTTCCCATAAGTTCTATATAGAATATTCTTCCAATACTTGAACTTAAAGACCATATCACAAAACAAATAAAGATAATATTCCAAAGTCCTTTATTCCCTTTTTCTTTTCTAAATTCTACTCTCATCTCCTTCTCCCCTTTCACTTTAAATTATATTTTTTTACATAATAAAAAACCATATAAACCTTAAAAAGTTTATATGGTTTTAATATTTTTTCTCTAATTGTTTAATTATAAATTAAAGTAATTCACCATAATATTTTCTAAATGCATTTTTCATTACTGTTGCAAGAACCATATAGCATATTACTATTCCTAATAACCAAGGGAAATAAGTATATGGTAACGCAGTCATCCCTAATGATGTTCCTAAAAAAGTATAAGGAATTACTGTTCCGACAATAATAGCTAAAGTCGTAACAGCTAACACTGGAAGTGATGCTCTACTTTGTATAAATGGAAGCTTTGGTGTACGTATCATGTGTATAACAAGTGTTTGAGACCATAAGCTTTCAACAAACCATCCTGCATTAAATACTGAAATAAATAATGCATTGTTTACTCCTGGTGCCCCATAGTGTCCTCCTGCAATACTTGGACAAATTACAAAGAACATAATAATAAAGGTTGCTATATCAAAAACTGAACTTGTAGGTCCTATCCAAACCATGAACTTACCTATTGAAGAAGCATCCCATTTTCTAGGTTTTCTTAAATACTCTTCATCCATATTATCCCATGGAATTGAAATACAAGAAATATCGTAAATTAAGTTTAAGGCCAAAATTTGAATAGGTAACATTGGTAAAAATGGTAAGAACACACTTGCTATAACCACAGAAAACATATTTCCGAAATTAGAGCTTGCTGTCATTTTAATATATTTAATTATATTTCCAAAAGTTCTTCTTCCTTCAATAACTCCTTTTTCTAATACCATAAGGTCTTTTTCTAAAAGAATTATATCTGCAGATTCCTTTGCAATATCTACTGCTGTATCAACTGAAATTCCTACGTCTGACTCACGCATTGCTGCCGCGTCATTTATTCCATCTCCCATAAAGCCAACAGTGTGTCCATTTTTACGAAGCACCCTAACTATTCTAGCCTTTTGTTGCGGACTAAGCTTTGTAAAAACATTAGTTTTCTCTACCTCAACTTTTAATTCTTCATCACTCATTTTACTTATTTGAGAACCAAGAAGAATATTTTCAACTTCCATTCCAACTTGCTTACAAATACATTTTGTAACTCCATCATTATCTCCTGTTAAAACTTTTACTGACACTCCATTTTCATTAAGAGCTTTAATTGCAGATAATGTAGATTCCTTTGGTGGATCTAAGAAAGCAAGATATCCCATAAGAACCATATTAGATTCATCTGCTACTGAGAAAACACCTTCTACAGAAGGATTAGTTTTTTGTGAAACAGCAATTACACGCATACCTTGATTATTTAATCTCTCAACTGTAGCTAATATCTCTTTTCTTATTTTATCTGTTAAAACTTCAACTTTTCCTTTATATTCTACATATGAAGAGATTTTTAACATTTCTTCAACTGCTCCTTTAGTAATTAGTTGAGTTTTACCTTCTTTATCCCTT
This sequence comes from Clostridium perfringens, assembly GCA_034421775.1. Taxonomy (GTDB): domain Bacteria; phylum Bacillota; class Clostridia; order Clostridiales; family Clostridiaceae; genus Sarcina; species Sarcina perfringens_B. The sequence goes on from WNVL01000007.1 coordinate 16,290, forward strand.
ATTACAACGCTCATTCTTCTTCTATTAAAGTCAAAAGGTATTTCATCAACCTTAGTGTATTTTTCCTCTAAATCACTAAAATTCAATTTGTTAGCTTGGTCTAAGATTGCCACGTCCATAAGATTTTTTAATCCTGTTTGGAAAAAACTATTTAAAAAAGCATGTCTAAGAACTCTTTCATTTTCATTGCCATGAACATCAAGATGATATTCTAAAACAACCTTATCTTGAGTTAATGTACCTGTTTTATCAGTACAAAGTACATCCATAGCTCCAAAGTTTTGTATTGAATTTAAGCTCTTCACAACAGTCTTTTTCTTTGCCATTTTTACAGCACCTTTTGCAAGGTTTGTTGTAACTATCATAGGTAACATTTCTGGAGTTAAACCTACTGCAACTGATAATGCGAATAGGAATGATTCACCCCAATCTCCTTTAGTTAATCCATTTGCAAAGAATACAACTGGTACCATACACATCATGAATTTAATCAATAACCAAGATACTGAATTTACACCTTTTTCAAAGCTTGTAATAACTTTCTTCTCTGTAATTGTCTTTGCCATAGAACCAAAGTAAGTATAATCTCCAGTTGATAATACAATACAAATGGCAGAACCACTTACTACGTTACTTCCCATAAATCCTAGGTTTGTACTTTCTAAAGGATTAGTTAAATCAGAAATTACTTCTTCTCCATATTTTTCAACTGGTTCACTTTCACCAGTTAATGAAGCTTGGCTAACAAATAAATCCTTTGAAGAAATTATTTTTACATCAGCAGGAATCATATCTCCAGCTGATAAATATACTATATCTCCTGGCACAATTTCTGAAAGTTCAATTTCTTTTCTACCGTCCCTTTCAACTGTAGCTGTTGTTTTTACCATTTCTTTTAACTTCTCAGCGGAGTTATTTGATCTACTTTCTTGAACAAATTTTAATACTCCACTAATAGTAACCATTGTAACTATTATTACTACTGTGCTATAAGATCTATCACTTGGTGCTGGTAAAATGATATCTGTAAATGTTGATATTATTGCAAGAATAAAAAGTACAACTGTAAAAGGATTAACAAAGGATTCAAAAAGTCTTTTAAATACTGAATCACCTTTTTCATGTGAAATTACATTTTCACCATACTTATCAATCCTTCTTTCAACCTCTTTCTCACTATATCCATTTAAAGATGTTCCCATTTCTTTTAATAGATTTTCTGAGCTCATTTTACTTGCTCTTATTAATCTTTCATTCATTAAAACTTCATTTATAACTTTTTGTTCTGTTCTCTTCTTCATAATTCTTACCTCCTAATTCTTTTGAAGAAATTTTTTAGGAAGTAAAGACATTAAACAGGACAAAAGTATCCTTTTACTCTATTCAATTATATTAAGCTCTCGAAAAATGGTAGTAAGAATAACCCCAGGAATATTCATAAAACATTTTTCATAAAAAATACTTCGCCCGTCAGGTTTTATGCCTCCACTACTTCCCGTGTCCATTACTACCACCTCTACTTTCTTAAATAAATTTAAACAGATTTGTTTTAAACATAAAAAATCCTTACCTAAAATTAGGTAAGGATTAAATTCATGCAAAAACAAAGTCCTAAGCGCATAAAAAAACGCCTAAGCACAATATCGTTCAAGCTTTAGCTTCACCGGGCAATGAAATTGCATTAGATTATGCCTTGTTTTCTCGACATAGCCTGCTAACCTTCTCATAGTGTCTCCACTACTCCGCGGCAGCAATCCGTATCCCGGTGGTAACCTCACCTACCGATTTATATTTCGTTGTTAGTTTCATTCTATGCAATAAATTTTAAAATGTCAACCAAAAAAACTTATTTTTCATAAATACATTTCTTTAATTTATTTAAAATTTTATATTGTTTTATTAAAAAATTTATGTGAATTCCTCTTATCTTTAACAAAACTAATTGCAATAATAGTATAAACTAATAAAAACATAAATGTGCCTAATGCACCTACGAAGTCAAATTGTTCTAATGCGTATTTCCCTAAAATAATTTGGTAATAAATCCACAAAATCGAAAATATCAAACCCGGTAACAACAAAATTAAATCCAAAACTAGATTTTTTTTCTTAGGAATCCACTTTATTTTCCCATCTTCTCCATAAGTAGTCTTCATACCAACAGCTAATAAAGCAAATAATGAAAATTGTAATACTGCTATTATGTAATTAATTCCATTTAACAAATATTTTTTTTCATTTATTATTAAAAGCTTATAATCTTTTAAAGAATATTTGACCTTAACTTCATCACCAACAAAATCAACCAAATCTTTATCAATTTTATTCAACGTAGCAGGAACATCAATCTCTTGTCCGTCAATCTTTATTCTTACAATTGGAGTATATGATTTAAATTTACGCCTTCCTGAAGTAACCTTTTCATCGAAAACTATTAGTTTTCCCGTTGTTTCTACTCCTTTTAATTCTAAATAGCAAATTTTATATAAACTAGATATAACAAAATACAAAAATGCTATTGCTACTAAAAGTAATAAGAGCTTTGTAAATATTATTTTTATATTATTCTCTTTTACCATTTATATCCCCTTAACTATTTTATAATCATTTCTAAGCTTTCAATTTCTTCTTTGCTTATATATCTCCACTTTCCATAATCTATACCTTCAAGATTTATATTTACAATTCTTGTTCTTTCTAATTTAACCACATTAAAACCAAATGCTTTACTCATTCTTCTTATTTGTCTATTTAACCCTTGTGTTAGTATTATAGAATATGTATTTTCATTTATCCTTTTAACTTTACAAGGCTTTGTTACTTGTCCTAATATTTCAACACCCTGCTCCATTTTTTCAATAAAATCATCATAAAATGGCTGATCTAATGTAACAATATATTCCTTTTCATGATTATTTTCTGCTGCTAAAACTTGATTTGCTAAATCTCCATCATTGGTTAAAATTATTAATCCCTGTGAATCCTTATCTAGCCTTCCTATTGGGAATACATAATCATCTATTCCTAAATAGTCTATTATATTATTTTCAACTTCTTCCGCAGCAGTACATACTACTCCAACTGGTTTATTTAATGCTATATAAATTTTCTCCTTAGGTTTTAATAGCTCTCCATCTAAACGTATATCATCACTTAATTCAACCCATTGCCCTTCCATACAAGGTTCTCCATTTACAATTACTCTACCTTCTCTAATAAGCCTATTAGTCTCTTTTCTAGAGCATATTCCAAAGTTGCTAAAAAGCTTGTTTATTCTCATTGTTAATTATAAGCATTCCTTTCTAAAGTCAGTTCTCTTAATTATAATATTTCATAATTTAAATAAATTCATCTATAATGATTATACTTTAATCATTTAAAACTCATCTGATTAATTATAACAGAAATCATTAAATTCTGATATTTTTTCTATAATTTGAGATACAATATTATCAATGCTTAAACTACCATCAATAATTAAATCTGAATTTGGCTTTATTGTGTTTAGCATTTCTAAATAAGCACTTCTCCCACGAGAAAGATAATAATTCAAGTCATTTTTTAATAAATCTACTGGTTCATTTATCATATCTCTTAAAATACGTCTTGCCAGAGCAATATCTAATGGAGTATCTATAAAGATTGTGTAATCAATATACGGTGAAACCTTATCATTTTTATATGCAAAAGGATAATCAATAAGTATATAATTAAGATTAGATTGACTTAATAAGTGCTTAATATCATTGGCTAATATTTCAATATTCCATGCATTATAATCTGCACCACTTTGCACCCATTGAAATAAATCTTCAGGATATTCTTCAAAATCATAATCATCAAAGTAAAGTGCTTTTGATAAATTTAACTTATTATTCAAAGCATTTATAATAGTTGTTTTTCCTCCACCGGATACAGCTGCTATTGTAATTACTATTGGTCTTTTCATAAAACATCTCTCACAAATCTATTTCGCAATATATTACAATTATGCGTTATTTTCACAACATTATAATAACATATTATCCCATTTAATTCTGAACACTCTTTTATTTTAACCAAAATTTAAAAATTAGTTTATATATTAGGAATATTAGTTTATAATGTAAATATAGTATATTTAAAATTTAATAACATACTTTAGGAACGTATGGTTATACTATAAAATATTTTTCGGATTTTCTGTTAGCCTGTTTTTATATTGTATTTTTAGAGTAAACAACCTTCTTTGCTTTAAAAATAACTTGGATGATTTTTATGGATAAATAAGCTTAAATTTTATGTTTTAAACTTATTTCTTTAAACTCTCTAACTTGATTTGCCACCAACTACAGATAATCAGTACGATTAGAGAAAAAAGCTAAGGTAATTTAAATTGCCTTAGCTTTTTTCTTATTTTAAACTCTATTCAAATAACTTAGTTATTTCTTCTTCAGTAAGTCTTTTCAATCCTTTGCCGTCCATAGTTTTACCATCCATTAAACTTTGAATAAGCTCTCTTTTATCCTCTTGCATTAATACTATTTTTTCTTCAATAGTATCCTTTGCAACTAACTTTATTACTTCTACGCTATTTTCTTGTCCAAATCTATGAGCTCTATCCGTAGCTTGATCTTCTACCGCTGGATTCCACCATGGATCAAAGTGTATAACCACACTTGCAGAAGTTAAGTTTAGTCCTACCCCTCCTGCTTTTAGAGATATTAAAAATACTTTTATACTCTCATCATCATTAAACTTTTTTACTCTTTCAACTCTTTCTTTAGCCGATGTTCCTCCATCTAAATATAAATGAGATATACCGTCCCTTTTAAAATCACCCTCTATTTTCTTTAATACTGAAGTAAATTGAGAAAATAATAAAATTTTCTTACCGGATTCACTGGCATCCTTAACAATTTCCTTTACTACAGTTAGTTTTCCACTTCCTCCAGTGTACTCTTGAATAACTATTGAAGGATCCAAGCAAATTTCCCTTAACTTTGTTAAATAGGCAAATAGATTTATCTTCTCTTGTCCACTCTTTCCACTTATTTTACTTTCATTTAATTGGGTTTTTATTGCTTTTACATATGAATTATATATTTGTTTTTGTTTACCCTTCATTTCTACTAAGTATTTCTTTTCAAGTTTTTCTGGAAGTTCACTTAAAACATCTTCCTTAAGTCTTCTTAGTATAAATGGAGTTATTAATGATTTTAACTCCTCTAAGTTATTTTCATCTAAGATAAAACGCTCCCTAAATCTTTCTTTAGTAAATAAATATCCAGGCATAACAAAATCAAATATTGACCAAAGCTCCATTAAATTATTTTCTATTGGTGTTCCTGTTAAGGCAATATTACACCTTGATTTTATCTTTTTAACAGATAAGGTTGCCTGTGCACTTGGATTTTTTATATTCTGCGCCTCATCTATTATGCAGTAATCAAAACTTAAATTCTCATAAGCCTCTTCATCATTTTTTAAGGTACCATAAGTAGTTAATAAAACATCGTATTTTTCATAAGACTTTGATGATTTCTTGGTTTTATTTTTACCATTTGATTTATTTTTGCCTTCTTCTGATTTATTTATATTTTCCTCTTCATCTAACTTAATACCAAGACTTCTTTTAAAGTCATTTAAAACCTTGTCTCGTCTTGCTTTACTTCCATGAACTAATCCAATCCTTAAGCTAGGTGCAAACTTTTCAAATTCGTCCATCCAATTATATATAACTGAAGTTGGAACAACCACTATGCTTTTACTTTTCTTTTGAGATAATAAAAATGCTATTATTTGAAGTGTTTTACCAAGCCCCATATCATCTGCTAAAACTCCTCCAAATCCTAAATCAGTAATTTCATTAATCCACTTAAAACCTTCTTTTTGATAAGATCTAAGCTCTGCATTTAAAGCCTTTGGAACAAGTTTTCTCTTAAACTCTTTATTTAAAAGCTTATTAACTATCTCTTGAAGAACCTTACCACCTTTTATGAATGATAAATTTCTGTCTTTTAACTTTTCTTGTATATATAAAACTTTACTCTTATCAATATTAATTTCATTATTACTGATATTGTCTAGACCTAAATCCTCTAAAAGGTTTAAGAAATTCACTATACCAGGATCCTCTAAATCCAAATAAACCTTCTTTGTTTTATAAAACCTCTCTCCATTTTTCATGGCATCTATGCTTTCTCTAAGCTCTCTTATTTCAAAATTTCCAAAATCAAATTTTAACTTATAGAAATTTGTTAACTCTGAAAGTTCTGATGAAATAAGTGATGAATCTAAAACCTTAAACTCCATTAACTCTTCGGATAATACAACATCTCCTAGATCTTTTAACCTCTTAAGCCCCTTAGAGAAAAGGTCATACATTCCCTCTTCATCACCAATAAAATAGAAATCCTCTTCTCTCTTTATAAATTTAAATCTTTCAAGTTGAAATTCTATATATTTTTCACTTTTTAAATCCCTTAAAAAGCTATTATCCTTTTCATCTCTTATTAAATCAATTATGTATCCACAATAATCTATTTTTACATTACAATAAATTCTTCCCTTATTTTTATAAAAATAAAAGGTTGTTTTCATAAGCTTTTCTTTAAAGATTTTAACATTCTCATCAAGCACTATATTTTTACTTATATTTTTTAATTCTTCTAAAAGATTTTTTAAGTTTTCTAAAGTTTTCTTATATGTAATTGTATTATTCTTTAAAAACAACTTATGAATTGGAATATAATATTCTAGTTGTCTCTTTCTTGGAAGATATAAATTTCTATCAAAAAACATTACATCTCCTGTATTATTTAAAATCACAGGAAACTTCTTATGATGACTTAAAACAAATCCTTCTTTTCCCTCTTTTAAAGTTAAGGCTACAGGTACATTTTCCTTTTTAACCTTAACTTCATAGTTAATTGAATTAAAATTAAAGTTTATTTTCTTTTTCTTATCAATTAACTTAAGAAAATCCTTTAAGTTATTTTGTCTAAGGCTTAAATATCTTCCATTTATCATGTTGCTGTTGTTCACAATAAACTGAATTATCCTTTTATCATTTTCCAAAAAGTCATCCTTCAAAGGATTATAGGTAAAACCCTCATTAAATTTCAATGGCTTTTTCAAGCTATTTTTATATAAAAAATCTTTCAGATCTAATATTAAGTTTGAATTTCCGACTCCTATTCTAAATTCACAATTAAAGAATTGAATTCCCTCTTTTACCATATGCTTAATACTTATATCTAAAGAAAGGATTCTCTTCTCTCGTTGTTCATTGTTCTTCTCAGTCTCTTTAACTAACCTGTTTTCCGTCTTGCTCATTGGCTTTTTACTTGCTATTTTTTTCTTAGCTAAAGAATAAAAAGCATCACCAGTTGCTGATATATGCTTGCATATATAATTTTTTACCTGCTTACTATTCTCCTTAAAGGTTTCACAACTACAGTTAACTCCAACAATCTCATTGTTTTTCATATTTATTTTTAAGTGAGTATTATAATCCCAGGTTTTATCATCATTTAATACTCTTCCATAAATATGATAAACTCCATCTATGCTTTTCCCTTTAACATCTTTTATATATGCTTCCTTAATTAATTTTTTTCCTTGTTCTCTAGTAAAACTGGAAGTTCGCCTTACTAAGTTTTTCATTAAAATTTCTAAATTCAAAGGCATTCCCCTCCTTAACTTTTATAGAATTATTCTATCATACTTATAGATTCCTCTCCACCTAACCTATTTCTTAAGCTTTAAACTCTTTATAAAATCAATTTACTTTTCCTTAAAAAGGTTATAATATATAATTGCACAATTAACCTATTAAGGAAAGGAAAGTTAATATTGTCTAAATATGAAATAGGTAAAAAATTTAAAAGTACACATTCAAGTATAGGACTTATATTTGCTAATATTTTGTTGCTTCTTATTTCTGTTGGTGTTTTTTTGGGATATATAATAGGAATTTATAAAAGCAATTATGATTTAAATTTCATTATTGAAAATGGGAAATGGGCCATTCCCTTAAGTTTCACTACCTTTATTTTTGGGCTTATTATATTTATATCATCAACCAATAAAGACGAAGAGGAAGAAAATGGAATAAAAATCTATAAAAAGAAAAAAGTAAAGAACTTAGCAAGAAGCAATGGAGAAACAAACAGAAAATTAACAAGAAAAGAAAGAGCTCGTATAGGATACAAGCCCTCTAAGGATTTAATAAGTGCTACTAGATTTTCTATACTAATTATTATGTTTCTCTTTAATACTCTTTTCCCAATGATACTTAAACTATATTATGATTATGAAACATTTACTACTAGCTATCTAGATATAGTCTTTCTTAGTTTTGTTGTTTTTAATACTCTATCATTGATTTTATTAGCATTAGCTAAAAAACTATACATATTTTTAACTTTTTATAAAGCATTATCAATGAGCATTCTTTCATTATGTTCCTTCTTATTTTCTTTAAGAATACTATATATAAGCGTATTAAGTTCTAGGTTCATAAGCCTTTTAATAGCTTTTTCATCTATATACCTTTTAATAATTATTCTTGCTTTCAAGCATTTAATAAAACCTGCAAGAATAATATATCCTAAGGTAGTTTATATTAAAATACTTTTAGGTGTAGTAGGTTTTTTAGTAATTATTTACTTAATAGGACTTCCTCCTGTTGAATCCTCAGAGGATGCAATTTTACTCCTAATTTTTTCCTATTGCTTTGCTTTATTCTATGCTTTCTTTTATAAAGCTTATAAAGAATTCAAACATAGACCAAGAAACCCAAAGGTGAAAAAGTAACTTACCTTCGGGTTTCTTTTATTCTTTCTTTAAAACTACAAATCTTTTTAAATTTAATTTTAAATTAAAACTTATAAGTATTATAAAATATTTTAAATCATCTACTTATTTTTCTTTGAAAAAATTAACCTTATCTATAGTCTTTCCATCTGGATTTTCTATTTCCAATGTAAATTTATCTATATTATCAAAAGAAGTTATTCCATCAAATGTTCCACTTAATCTATCTCCCTCATTTTCTAAAGACTCCATACTAGCACTACGCATTCTATACTCTTTTCCATTTTTATCAACAACCTTCATAGCCCACAATATATTTTCATCATGACCTAGTGATAAATAATCAAATTTTAAGAATAATCCTGTTGGTATAGCTTTAGCCTCATGAATAACTATATTAGATGATTCATTTTCAAATGAATATTGTATCTCATTAACTTGAGTAAACTTATTATCTAAATTAACATTTAAATCCCAATTTAATTCTGAACTATAGATGATATTATCTGTAGTTAAATTTCTAAAGTTTATACTATTAACCTTTATTTTAATCTCGTCCATTTTAGGAATTTTCCCTTTTGTTGATTCAAATAAAGTTCTTAAGTAAAGTTTTCCTTCATTTGCTTTACTATTATCAAATGTATATTCAGTACTTCCAATCATACCTACATATCCATCTTCACAAATTATTTCTCCATCTCCAGTATATAAAGCTATATCATTATAAACATTAGTCTTTTCACTATCTAGTTTTAAAAGATTTTTAGCATTTTTAACATCCAACTCAAACTCTAAAATTATATGACTACTATCAACTAAAACATTATTTAACTTCATATTAAAATCATCAGTAACTATTTCTTCATTTGATACTTCTTGAATATAATTGTTGTTTATTGCACTTTCAATTCCAGGATTATTAAAAAACAACTTATTAATTGTTGCTCTAACTGGACTTGATAACCCTATTAAAGTAGTAATAGTTAATCCTGCCGCTACGGCTATATATTTTCTTTTATTTAATTTACCTTTTCTCTCTTTACTTTTCATATATATTATATTCTTGTCAGTTTCATCAGAGCTCATATTATACTCTTCATTTAAACCTTTGTTATCTTTTCTATTTAACTCTAATTTTTCTAATTTATCTTTCTTACTAAATATATACTCACTTGATGACTTTCTTTGGTCTTTCTCACTATTTTTTTCTCTTATATCATTTAAAGCTAGGTTAACCTTATCTAAAACAACTTTTGGAACTTCTATATTTTCATTTTTTAAATTTAATAATTCCTTTTCTAAGTTATCCATCTATTTTACCCCCTTATTAACTCCGTAAAAATCTCTTAGATCATTTCTTGCCCTACATAACCTAGACTTTATGGTTCCTTCCTTCTCATCTAAAATAGCTGAAATCTCCTTCACACTAAATCCCATAATATAATAAAGTGTTATAACAATTCTATAATCCTTTTTCAACTCATTTATGGCTTCATTAAGTTCTAAGTTTCTTATTCCCTTTTCTTTATAACTAATAGTATTAATATCATCTATAGAAATAATTTTCTTGTTCCTATTTAAAATATAGTTACATCGATTTATCAAAATCCTAATTAACCATGTATTAAAGAACTTTGGTTCTTTTAAAGTATGTAACTTTTCATAAGCTATCATTATTGTTTCTTGCATTGCATCCCCAACATCTTCATCATTTTTTAATATAGATTTACCGATTCTATACATCTGTTCTGTAGACCCGTTTATAATCTCTATAAAAGCTCCTTGCTCTCCACCTAAAGCCTTCTCTATAAGATCTTGCATTTTTAGCTATTCCCCCTTGATAATCTTTTTAAATTTAATTCCTTAAAACCTCTTTCACTTATTAGATAAACTTTCCCCTAAAAAGGTTGCAAATTATTTTTTAATAATTATGCCTATTTTAAGTAAATGTTGATTTTTATCTAGCTCTTCAGGCCTAGCTTACAATTCTATCTGAAAATAAACACTAGTTGAAAACATAGCTAATAATTAAAACTAAATAAAGTGCCATGTAAGGTTAATATTTATAAACCTACATAACACTTTTACTTAGTTTAGAAATTCAATTAAGATTTAAGTTCTGGAAAGCCATCAAATACATAAAAACTTTTCCTACTCTGTTCTATAAATGGATCAAACATTTTTTTATACTGAACTGGGAATGAGTATGCGAAGCTCTTAATTCTATCTCCATCAAAAACAGTAAAACTATAATGTCCAACTCCGCTTCTTTCTAAGTATATATAACACCAATCATCTCCACATTCTGATTCAGTTACATCTCCATTTCCAGTTTGTTTATTATATAAACTTTTTACATCAAAGCCTCCACTATTTTCACGATTACTTAAAGAAAATCCTATAAGTTCATCTTTATTTTTAAAAGAAAGAGTACTTTTATCTTCTATATAATAATTTTGATCTAATGTAAATATATTAGGGTACTGAACCATAACTCCATCTATCATTGCTGTCTCATATTCATAGTGTCCATATATATCACCTAAACTAATTGATTGTTCTCCAATTAAATACCCATAGGTATTCTTATGATCCTTTAAATCATCATACTTACCTTCTTCTAGACGTAATTTTTCTCCAACTGAGCTATTTTCATTCATTATGATTCTTAAAATCTTATTCTTAGAATCAATATTTATATATCCATCTTTTATATAAGCTCCATATCCATCACTCTCTATAATCTCATTGTTTTTAAACTTATTTTCATTTGATTTTTCTTCAACATTTTTATCTTCGCTCTTTTCCTTATTATCTACGCTTTTTTCTCCCTGGTTTATCCCTTTATAGATACCATTTTCAAAGTCATAAGTTACTTCCGGCATATTCTCTTCTTCAATAATTTCATTTATTCTCTTACTAATAAACTCATTAAGTTCTCTATAATTTTCTATGCCATTTTCTCTTAATTCCGTTTTAACTGACTCATAGGTTATACCATTATTGCCTCCGCCTATTAAGCTTGTCCCAATACTACTAATTAACGTAACTATACTTGTTATAATTGAAATTACCCACACTAAAATTCTCCTCCAAATCATAGCTAAGAAACTTTTTTCTTTTAATTGACTTATTGTAACATATCATTACATTATCTATAGGGAAATTTTACTGAATTATAATAAAATTTCACTATTAATTTAATATATTTCACAACTTATTTATCTTTAAATTATCTATTACATCACGTATTTTATAGTTTAATTATCTTTAATAATAAATCTTTATTTTATATCCGCTGGATATCCATTAAACACTTTAAAGCTTTTTTTACTTTGTTCTATCATTAGATTAAGAGCTTGTTTATACTCATCTGGAAATTCATATAGAAAATATGTTATCATGCCATTCTCTAGAATAGCAACTTTATAATATCCATCTTTCCCCAATCTCATATAATACTCAAATTTATTATCTTCTATTTTAGACTCAACTACTTCTCTACCTTTAGTTTCTTCATTGTAAAGTTCCTCAGCAGTCTCCCCATTTATATTTTCTTTACTATTTAAAACAAATCTAATACATTCATCCTCAGTTCTAAAAGAAAGTGCAGACTTATCTTCTAATCCTTAACTTTTATCTAAAATAAATATATTAGGATACTGAACTGAAGCACTTGAAATCATAACAGTTTCATATTCATACTCACCATGTAAATTTCCTACACTTGCAGGATTTTTCCCTGTCAAGTATCCATATGTATTATCATAATCTTTTATCTCTTTATAGTTATATTCTTCTAAACGTAATTCATCATTCCATCTTTTAGGATTTTCTTCTCTAACGATTCTTAATACACTCTCATTATCTTTATCTACTGAGTATTTGCTTATCTTTTCTTTATCTTCTTTAGAATCAGTATTACTCTTATTGTCTTTATTTATCATCCAATTTTCAAAATCACCTTTAACTTTACCATTATCTTCAGAAGTATTATTTGAGTTTTCTACAAGTTCCCTGTCATTGTCATAAATAAACTTAGTTAAACTTTTATAATCATAAACTCCATTCTCTTCTAACTTTTTTTCAAAAGTTTCAAAGCTTACGTCATGTCCACCAAAAACTAAATTACCTAAACTACTAAATAGTGTAATTATACTTGTTAAAATTATAATTGTTCTCAACTAGTCTCCCCCTTGAATAAACCATTTAATTTCCAAATTTCTTTTTATTAACATTATTGTAACATATTATAGCAATTAAATTATATTAAATTTTTATCTAATTTAATTTTATTCTATTAATACAGTTCAACATAAAAGTATAAAACAGAGCAACTTATAGAAAAGAGTTTTTAAATATACTTAATATATTTATTTCAAATTGTAAACTTTAAGCTTTAAAACTTATGAACCTTAATGAATAATCAAGTATTAATTTCCAAATACTAAAAAGGTATTTATAATTTGAAAGGTAGTGACTATTTATTATGAATCCATTTTTAGAAAAAAGCTCAAAAATTCAGTCTCATTTTACAGATTGGAAAAATATTTACGCAAAACCTTATAATAAATGCGAAGTTGATCCTTATACTAAAACCAGAATAATTTTAATGAATGGAGCTGAATTTGAATCAAACTGGTTTTCTCATCAATTTTCTAGACATTGTACAAATAATGAACTTAGAAGAGAAATTGCACTTTCTAGAAGATTAGATAAACAGCAACAAATGTTAATTGGTTCACTTCGTCCAGCTAATGAAAGTATTCTAGAGACTACTATAAGCTATGAACAACTTGCAGTAGATTTAACTGCAAAGCTTGCTAAAAGAGAATCTAATAAACAAGTAAAAGAAGCGCTAGATTTTGCACTACTTGAAGATTTTGACCACTTATATAGATATTCAGATTTACTCTTCATGGAAGAAGGAGTTAAAGCTGAAAACCTAGTAGGTCATTATACAGAAATAATGCCAGCTAGACCAACAATCGCTGAACATAGATTTCCTACTGATAACATAAGAAATTTTGTTGATTTTAAAACAGCAGATATTCTTACTAAATTAAATATATCCATAATAACAGCTGCTGAACAACAAACTATGAATTATTACATGAATATAGCAGGCTTTTATACTAGTGATATTGGAAGAAGCCTTTATCAAGAAATTGGATTAATAGAAGAACAACATGTTTCTCACTATGGAAGTCTTTTAGATCCTAACTGTACATGGCTTGAAAGCTTACTTATGCACAAATATACTGAAGCGTATTTATATTATTCTTGTTATAATTCAGAAGTTGATCCATATATAAAAGGTTTATGGGAACAAGGTTTTGTTCAAGAGATTTCTCAATTACATCACGCAGCTGAACTTCTTAAAAAATATGAGAAAAAAGAATGGCAAGAAGTTATTCCAAATGGAGATTTCCCAGAATTATTAACTTTAGGTGAAAATATAGATTATGTTAGAGATATATTAAAAAATACTGTTAACAATACAACTATAAAAGATGATTATGTGGATGTAAGCACATTAAAATCTGATTCATCATTCCACGAATTCCAAAGTAAAGTTAATGCTGATGTTGCCAGTGTTCCAAGTCATAAGGTTATAACAGAATTCATATCAAAAAATAATCAAGATTATAGATTTGAAACTTGTGAAAATCCTATTGAAGATTTAAGAGATAGAAAGTCTGACAATACTTCTGTAGGTAGAACATCTTTAAGTTAATATAAAAATAATTATAAAGAGTCAATATTTAATAAAATATTGGCTCTTTATATGCTTTATAAAAGAAATTTTAACACATTTTGGGTTTGTTGATTTTATTTGCATCAATCTATATAAAAATTATTTTATATAATGTATTTATCAAAACAAACTACAAGCCTATACTAATGAAAATAAATCATTTAACGCTTCACTCATAGTAGGATGGGTAAATATATTATCTCTTAAGAAAGTATAGTCTTCATTAGCCTTCATAGCTAAACTAACTGTATTTATTATTTCAGCTGACTCTGCACATAATAATGTACAACCTAATATCTTATTAGTATTTGTATCTACTATAGCTTTCATCATTCCTTGAGTTTCTCCAATAACTTTTGCTCTTGGAATGGCATTAACCTCTAATTTAACTGTTTTTATTTCAAATCCTTTTTCTAAAGCTTCTTTTTCACTTAATCCAACTCTAGATAAGTTTGGTTCAATAAATACTGAATATGGAATAGCTCCTCTGTCATCAGTAGTTCTTTTTCCTTCTCCAAATAAGTTATCCTTTATAATTCTAAAGTCATCTAAAGAGATGTAAGTAAATTGAAGTCCCCCATTAACATCTCCAATAGCCCAAATATTAGAAACATTTGTTTTTAATCTATTATCAACTGATACTGCTCCTCTATCTGTTAATTTAACTCCTGCAACTTGTAAATTTAATTCTTCAGTATTTGGTTTTCTACCTATAGCAATTAAAACTGCATCTCCTTTGATTTTATTTAAATCACCTGAGTTGTTTTCATAAGAAATTTCAACCTCTTCATCTATTTCTTCAAAAGATTTAATCTTTGAACCTAGTAAAAATTCAATTCCTTTTTTCTCTAATATTTCTTTTATACTGTCAGATATATCTTCATCTTCTCTACCAGCGATTCTAGCAAATGCCTCTATTACTGTTACCTTTGATCCAAAACTTGCATAAATTGATGCAAACTCTAAACCAATGTATCCTCCACCAACTATAACTAAATCTTTTGGAAGTTCTTTCAATTCCATTATTGTAGTACTGTTATATATTTTAGAACTATCTTTTATTCCTGGTATATTGGGTATTATAGTAGTAGCTCCTGTATTTATGAAAATATTTTCTCCTTCTAAAACTATATCTTCTTTTTCACTCTTAACAAGTATTTCTGTGTTTGATATGAAAGAAGCTGTTCCAGTGTATATGTCTATATTTTCATTGTTGTTTAACATACCGTAATTTTTATTTCTTAAAGCTTCTATTAAGACATTTTTATCTTCTATTGCTTTTCTATATTCTCTTGCTTTTTCTTCAAATGTATTTAACCCTTTATATAAGGCAACCTTTGCTTTATGTACTAAAGTTTTTGTTGGAATACATCCTACATTTATGCATGTTCCACCATACATCTTATCTGACTTCTCTATTACTGCTACCTTTTTTCCCATTTTACCTAAATATCCAGCAAGTGTTTTTCCACCTTTTCCAAATCCAATTATAATGTATTCATATTTATTCACATTAATTCCTCCAAACTATAAGTATTGATTCATATCTTATTTATGCACTTAAATATTATTTTTTAATTAGCTTTTTTAAAAATATTTCTTAACTTGATTTAAGTATATCAATTCATATTTTTTCAAACAATTAGTTACTTTTTAGTTACCCCCCTTATAAGTAAATAAAAAAGGATAGAAAAGATCTATCCCTTTTAAACTTTAATTCATCATTTAATTTTTATGACTTACATATAAGGCTCAATATGAACTGTGACCCCTTTAACAAATTTCATTTTCTTAAGTATAAGAGTTTCTAAATTACTAGCAATTTTATGTCCTTCAAACACAGATAAATCTTTGTCAACACATATTTCTAAATCAACATAAGCCATAGGGCCATATTTTCTTGTTCTAACTCGACTTAAAGATTTAATACCCTCAACTTGATCAACTATAGATTTTATTTCAGCCTCTTTTTCCTCATCAATAGAAGTATCCATAAGCTCATTAGTTGCTCCTATTAAAATATCAATTCCAACCTTAGCTATAAATACAGCAACCATTATTGAAGCTATTGGATCTAATGCCTTAAATCCTAATATAGCTCCACCTATTCCTATGAAAGCCGCAACAGAAGATAGGGCATCTGATCTATGATGCCAAGCATCAGCTTTAAGTGATGGAGAATTAATTTTTCTAGCTACTTTTATAGTAATTCTATATTGATATTCTTTTATTATAATAGATATAACTGAAACAACTAAAGGGAAAATGGTTGGAACTTGAACTTCATTTAAATGAAGAAGTGATTGTACCCCCTTGTATCCTATTGTTAATGACACAATTACCAGCAAAATAGCTAATAAAAATGACACTAAAGTTTCAGCTTTTTCGTGTCCATAATTATGCCCCTTGTCTTTAGGAATACTAGCTACCTTATTGCCTATTAGTACTCCTATAGAAGTTATAATATCTGATGCTGAGTGTGCTCCATCTGCTATCATAACATTAGATTTACCTATTATACCTGCAATTACTTTAATAATAGTTAAGATTATATTCCATATTATAGCTAATACGGTTACTTTATTAGCTTCAGTATATCTTGATTCCATATTATCCCCTTTCATTATCAATTGATATTAACCATTAATATATTTTATAGTAATAATCTTGATTTTTTAAACAGTTATTTTCAATTGATAACTTAAAACCGTAAGATTTCTTAAAAATATCTATAATAACATACTATGCATTTTATTTTTAATATGTTATTGTTTTTATAAAATAAAAAACTACACATAAATGTGTAGTTTAACTCTAAATATATATTACTATATAATAGTAAAACCTATAAAAGTTATTCTTTCAATATAAATTAATATTTTCTTCTTTTATACTTACTTACAAATAATATACTAATTAATAATATAAAAGAAAGCACTCCTAATAGTATGAAATAAATTTTATTAAATGGTGTTTGATAAACTTCTTTTTCATTCTGTCTTGGCATGTTCTTAAACATATTTATGTTTTCTTCGCTTATTCCAAGTTCAGTTAATTGATTTTTTTCCTCTTCACTTAAACTTGAGTACTCTCTATTATTCAATATATTCATAGCTTTTTGTATATTTTCTTGTGAAGGCATTTTTGCCATATTAGGAATTTCATTATTAGGAGCACCATTAGGATTATCTATATTATTAGGGACTTCTCCTTTATTGCCTTCATTAAAAGCTGCTCCACCTTGCGGAATGTCTTGTCCATTATCATTTTTCTCATTATTATTTCCTAAATTTTCTCCATTCATCTTATCATTAGGCATTTTTCTACCCATATTTTGCTCTCCTAATGCCTGTAAATTTAATGATGTAGTGATGGTTCCATATTCAGTTGAAACCTGTTCTCCCTTTAATTGAGCTTCTACACTCTTTGTTCTATCATTTCCAAATACCAACAATTCTTTAATGGCATTTTTATATTCCTCATAATTATAAAATGCTGTAGAATCAATCTTTACGTAATCTCCTATTAATTTATCATTATTTGTAACAGTAGTATTAAAAATTCCACTTTTAAAATATTCATTTGCTATTTTTTCTAAATACTCATGGTACTTCTCTTTATATTCATTATTTTCTAAAAGTTTTCCTATAAGAGGAGCATCTTCTAAATTACCTGTAACGGGAGAATCAATAGGGAAATTAATTGCCCTACTGCCACTATTTACTGAGAATCCTCCAAAGGACATGTTTAAATCCCATGGAATTATTTCACAAACTCCATTATTTTCATAAAGGTAATAATTATGATACATCCCTCCAGAGTAACTATCTAAATTAACTAGAAATGTGTTAACAGCAAAATATTTAAGAACTTCATCAACATTTAAATGACTTTCTATATCTGTTCCATTCTCTAAACTTTTCATCATTTCAATCACATTTTCAAAGTCTTTATCCTTTGTACTCTTAAATACTGCACTATCTCTTAAAGTAGAATAACTACTAACATTATCATCTATATATTTTAAATCAGCACCTTCATTGTTTTTTCCACCCATCATAGAAGGCATTTGTCCCATTCCTGCCTTCTCTTCATTTTTATCGCTCTCTGCCTTTTGATTTTCATTAGGAATATTCATCGGATTATTTCCCTCATTATTATTTCCAGCATTATTAGGCATATTTGGTGGGTTCATCATTCCACCTTCTTTTCCTTGATTATTTTTCATATCTGGCATGGCATTTTTATCGTTACCATCACCTTTTTTAGCTCCTACTCCCATAGTTTCAGGCTTATATAAATTACCTTCTAATTCACCATAGTTCTTTTCAACAAATCTTTCATCAATTACTTCTACAGCTAAATAAAGCCCCCATTCTTCTCCATTAATCTTTATGTTTGAATAGGAATATTCTGGAGTAGGAACTCCTAGAAAATCATATATATCATAAGAAATCGCTTCTTTCATATAAGTTGCATCAGATATATTATTGTTTAAAGCTAACTTTCTTATGCCGTGATAAGTCTGCCCATCAACATATTGTCCAAAGTCTATTTTCAAACTATATCTATCTGTTGTGTCATCATTTGCAACAGAGGATAAACTTGAATTTCCCTTAGGTCTGACCCCAACATTAAAAAACGTTTCTCCATTTATAGTTATATCTGCACTTCTATACTCCTCTTCCATAGCATTTTCAATAAGCCATTCCCAATCACTCTCTTTTATTTTTATATTTATATCAGTTACAGTATTTTTATCCAAAACTGTCTCTATATTAGAAGACTGTCCACTAGTAGTAACTGCCTCTGTATAATCCACTGACTTTAAAGCAAATATTGATACAAAAACAAATATAACAGCTAAAGAAATACTTATTAGAGAAATATATTTGCTTACCTTTTCATTTATCAACTAAACTCACCATCCTAATCAAAATTAGATTTATGATTACTTAAAAATAGGAGAGAATACTCTTACTCTCTCCTATTTCTATTTATCTTTTGCCCATGTTTTAAGCCATATAATCTCCGTTATAACTAACTAAAACAGCATTTGAAACTCCTTTTATCTTAGATACTTCATTAACAAATGATGTAGTAACGTTCTTTAATTTAACTTCTATTGTCATTTCAATTCCATTTGAAGGTGAAACAGTTTTTGATTTAACACAATATTTGTTTACATTTTTTGATAATATGTTAAGCACACTATTTTCACTAGTATCATTTTCACAGTTAACAACTAATATATATGGATTATCAGTTGTTTTCTTGTTAGCAAATAGAACCATTACTATTCCTATAAAAACAGCACCTAAAATAGCTAAAGGAATAAGACCAGCACCTAAAACTATCCCTTCACTTATTGACCAAAATAAGAATGCGATATCCATAGGTTCCTTTATAGCACTTCTAAAACGTACTATAGAAAGTGCACCAACCATACCAAGTGAAAGAACTACATTAGATGTAACTCCAAGTATGATTAATGTAGTTATTAAAGTAAGGGCAAGTAAAGACATTGCAAAGGTTGATGAATACATAACCCCCTTAAATGTTTTTTTATAAACCTGCATTATAAATAGCCCTACTACAAAAGAAAGTGCCATTGCTATAAACATGTCTAAAAATGATATAGAGGTCATTTTATCCATAAAACTTGATTTAAATATATCACTAAAATTAATTGCTTGATTATTCATTTATTTTCTCCTCCTAATTTTTAGTTAAAATCTTTTCATACTCTTTTTATAAATATAGTCTTAATTTAACCTTTAAACTTATCCATATATTCTCGAAGCCGCATACTTAGAAATAGCTGATGCTCTACGCTCATTAGTTTGAATAATATCCTGTATTAATTCTGGTAAGAATTCATCAAACTTTACTTCTAATACAACTATGTTATTATCTATTGCTTCTATTGTAGGTAAATTATTATCAAATATATTTGTACTACATATTCCTGTTCTTATTTTTTTATCAAAGGTTATACGCACATTCCCTGATCTATATATATAAGCCTCTCTGATGTAATCAACTATACTTTTCGGCTTTAATAAATCACCTTTAATCTTTGAATAAAATTCAACAAATAAAGCCTTATTACTATATCTTAAGAACTCAATATCTCCTTTAAGAATTTTTTCACATTCTTCCTTAGTTATTAATTCACTTTCCTTTGAACATAGTCCATTTATTTTAGATTTCTTTTCAAGCTTAATAAAGGAGTGATCATCATTATAAAATCTTATACGAAACTTTTCTCTATGATTTATTCCATTGATTTTTTCCATAAGAACCTTATCCTTTAAATTATCAAAATAAAGGCTTCTTATTTTATACTCATTATTCTCGCTAGCATTTTTATCGATTTTCATAATATGCATCAATCTATTTTTAATAGCCATATAATCTGAATGATTTATATAATGCTTAATTTCATGTCTAAACTTTTTCTCTTTCACTGATATCACCTCCAATCTCTCATCAAAATCTATTTTATAGAGTTAACCTTAATAATTCCTTAACGCAAACAAAAAATTATTAAGGTTATCTATAAATTCTTCTAATATCAAAATTTCAGTGATATTTAGTAGCTTATTAAAATACAAATTCTTTTCAAATAATAACCTTTAAGATCAACTCCTTTACTTCTAAACTTTCATTAAATAAAAATAAGGTTATATATATTAAACATTAAATGTTTAACTATACAACCTTATTAAAACTCTAAAAACACTAATTTTACTTAAGCTCTAATTTACTATCTTAGGTATTATAATCTCAAATTTTGTTCCAACTCCATACTTGGAATATAACTTTATATCAACACCTAATGTTTTACCAATTGACTTTAATAAACTTAATCCAATTCCACTACCTTTTATATTTTTTCCTCTAACATCTGCACTTCTAAAGAATCTATCAAAAATACGTCCTTTATCCTCTTCCTTTATTCCTATACCATTGTCCTCAACTGTTATTTTAATATTTTTATTTATCTCTTGAAAACTTAAAGTTATTCTTCCTCCACTCTCTGTGTATTTAAAAGCATTTTCAATGAGTATAATAAGCATTCTTTTTATCTTACTATAATCCCACTTTACCATTACAACTTCTAGAGGCCTATTAACCTGAAAAACCTTATCTTGGATTTCTGCTAAATCTATATAAAATTCACTTAAATCCTCTATAAATTCCTCTAATTCAAAGGATGTAACATTTATACTGTTATCTATATCCTCTTTTGATAGAAGTAATAAATCACTGTTTAATTTTTCAAGATCTCTAACCTCACTCATCATCTTAGATATGTGTTCAAAATGCTCTTCTATAGTATCTCCCCAAGAGTTTGCTAAAAGCTCTAACTTTCCTTTAATAACAGCTAAAGGTGTTTTCATCTCATGAGATGCATCCTGAACGAAGAAAACCTGTTTATCATAAGCTTCTTTAATTGGTTTTATAACTTTTGAAGAAAGTATATGTGATAAAACCAAAGCAATTCCAATTAATATTATTAAGGCAATTATTATTGTCTTAATTAATTGATTTATTGATTGAACCTCAGAATCAATATTTATAAGCAACTGTATTTTAATATCTCTATTTACTGTTGTAACTCCTCTAAATTTATATCCATTTGATGTTATTTGTTCTACTTTATTTAAAGATTCATCACCTAAATTGGGTAAATTATACTCATCAAAATAAGGATTTGGCTTCATTGCCAAAACTTTATCTCCTCTATATTGAATTACTATAATATTAGGTGGAATAGGGGGTAACATAGATTTACCATTTTCAAAAAATGCTTTTTCATATGGTCCAGGATTTAATATTTTTTGAATTTTTTCTTTTTCTTGAATCAAACTATTATCAACATCACTAAATACTCTAGAAGTATATAAAGTTATTGTTATACTAGCAAAGATTAAAAGGCAGAAAAAAACTATGCCAGCACTAATTAAAGTAACACTTCTCTTGGTTTTATAAAAAATATCCTTTCTCTTCATTCTTTAATCCTCAATACTTTCATCTATTAAATATCCCATTCCTCTTTTAGTAACTATATATTTATCATATCCAAAAGGAGTTAGTTGTTTTCTAAGCCTACTCATATAAACCTCTATAATTTCAGTAGATGCATCGCTATTATATCCACAAATATTATCAAAAAGTTGTTCTTTAAAAAGTACAACACCTTTATTTATTACTAAATACTCTAATAAATTAAACAACTTTTCATTTAATTCTAGCTCTGAACCATTTATAAATACTTTCTTCGTCTTCATATTTATCTCCATATCTTTAAGCTGAAGTATATTAGAATCCTTTATTTTTCCTAAACTCTTTAATATAAGATTTACTCTAGCCTTTAACTCCTCCATATAAAATGGCTTAGTTAAATAATCATTTGCTCCTAAATTAAAAGCTCTAAGTTTATCCCCTAACTCTTCCTTTGCTGTTAATACTATAACACCAGTATTTAATCTCTTTTTAGATATGAAATTTAAAACTTCCATACCTCCAGTGCCTGGTAACATCAGGTCTAATATAACTATATCGTAATAATATGTGTTTAAATATTCTATAGCATCTAACCCATCGTAAACACATTCTATTTCTACATCATTTTTAAAATATTCAACTATATTCTCACTAATCTTTATATTATCTTCAACAAGCAATACTTTTATCATAATTTCTCCCTCTAATTATATTTTTCTACTAAACAATTTTTGCATATTTTAAAATTTCCTATACAAATAGTTTTATAATTTAATAACCTTCCTTATTATATCATTCATTTCTTTACGTAAGCTTAATGACTTTAATTAAGTTTTTATAAAATACTCTTATATTAAGCAAATAACAATTTTAAAAATAAATATTACAAACTATATTGTAATATAAAAAAAGGAGTATCCTTAAAAGATACTCCTTTCCTAGCTTAAATCATAATTTACATTAAAATCTATTAATTTCACTAACAACCTATTTTGTTTAATGTAATCTTATTTATTATCAACAATATTTAGTTTAGTTATGACAAATAAGTTCCTTGTTTTTAGAATTCATTACTATATAAAATTTTTTCTAAAAAGTCGATTAAATATTCTGCATCTTTTTCCTTAGCAAGTTCTATTATTCTTTCCTTTTGAGTAGAGTCTAAGTTATAATGATTCTTTAAATGAAGTAAACTTTTCTTAGCTGAGCTTTCATATAAATAGTTTAAGTTAATACTTTCTCTATCTAACTTTTTAATTCTTAGATCGCTGTTTATCTCTTTTATTATTGCTTCTACAACACACTCTAAAGAACAATACGGTTCATCTACTATGAAATAACCTCCATCATTAACACTAAATCCTTTTTCACAGTTAAAGCAAAATGTATCTATACATTGATTTTTTATATTATTTTGTTTTATATCAACATCTAAATCACATTTAGTCATTGTGCAATCATACTTTAAATTTTCATTCATCTCTACTCCTCCTTTTTCCTTGCCAAAATGTAAAATTTAAGCAACTATTATTTATATATGCTTTTAAAATGTTAAATATGTTAAATTTATTAAAAAGTTAATCTATTTTTTAACACTTCCATCTATTTTTAGTGAATATTACTTTTTATCTAATTCTTAAAACCTCTTCTTAACATCTACCTAAAATCAAAAATAGTTTAAAACAGACTCCAACATTGAAATATAATCGTAATACTTTATACAAAATTTATCTTAATAAAATATATTGATTACTCTTTAATACCAATACGTATTTTACTAAACTTTTTCTATATATTTATAAAGAATATATTTTTAGGAGGAAACTTATTTTGAGTAAAAGTCATAAAAAAATTAAAAGACATATAAGAGAAAATAAAGAAGTTATATATGTAAGACCTAGAAGGTGCATAGCATGTACCGCTTGCGCCTTAACCTGCGCTAAATCGACTAAAATATCTGTACTTAGATTATCTCTTCCTGATAAAAAAGTTATAGTTCCTAAGAAAGATACTTTTGATAATAGTAATTGTATTTATTGTGGTCAATGTACTCTATTTTGTCCAACTGGTGCTATTGACTCAGATAATCCTGAAGAAAAGGTTCTTGCTGCAAAAGAGGCAAATAAATATATGGTTGCAATTTTTGCTCCTTCAGTTAGAGCTACTCTGGGGGAAGAATTTAATCTACCAATTGGAACTGATGTATCACCAAAACTTGCAACTTCAGCTAGATTAGCTGGATTCAACAAAGTTTTTGAAACTGATTTTGGTGCAGATTTAACCATAGTTGAAGAAGCTCATGAACTCTTAGAAAGAATTAAAAACAATGGAATACTTCCTATGTTTACTTCCTGTTGCCCTGCTTGGATAAACTGGGTTGAAAGGTTTAGACGTGATTTATTGCCTCACATATCAACCTGTAAGTCTCCTCAACAAATGATAGGTGCTACCATAAAAACCTATTTCGCTGAAAAAAACAATCTCGCTCCAGAAAATATATTTGTTACATCAATAAAACCTTGTACTGCTAAAAAATTTGAGGCTACAAGAAATGGAATGGGAAGAAATAACTACTCCGATATAAACGCTGTGTTTACTGTTAGAGAGTATGCGAACTTCCTAAAAGAAAAAGGAATTAATATAAATAATATCCCATCAACTGAACCAGATGATTTTTTAGACACAACTACAGCAGGAGGTGCTATCTTTGGAAGTAGTGGAGGACTTTTAAGAAGTGCATTAAGAACCCTATTATATTATTTGAAAGAAACTCCTGAAGAAATAGAAAAAGTAGCAAATATTAGATTAACTGATTTAGAAGGATTCTCTGGAGTTAAAGTAATTAATTATAAAACAAAAGATTTAACTCTAAAAACTGCTGCTGTTAGTGGAATCTCAAATCTTATTAAATTCTTAGATAGCGGTCTATGGAAAGACTATCAATTTATTGAAGTTATGGCTTGTTCAGGAGGATGTGTAAATGGTGGTGGTGCTCCTAAAGTAAAAAAAGAAGTTAATATAAACGAAAAACTATGTATATCCTGTGGAACCTGCATAGATAATTGTCCTGCAGGAGCATTGGAATTTAATAGCAAGAAGGTTTCTTCTGTATCTAGAGATAGATGTGTTCGTTGTACTCTTTGTAGTAATCTTTGCAGAAGTAACGCTATTTCAATGGATTATTATGATAAAAGTACCAATACAAAATTAGAAAGAAACTATATTGATTTACGCAAAGAAGTTCTTGAAAATATTGATAAAACTTTACCAGTAAAGTATTCCCATGAAAATAAAGATATAAAAGAACTATATAAATCTTATCTAGGAAATATAGGTGGATCTAAAGCCGAGGACTTACTTCATATAAAATATAATTAATAATATTATTATTTTTAGTTAATATCTTTTCTTAAAAAAACAATAAAACAAAAGAGCATAAATAAAAGTCTTACAAATACAACTTAGAACTTATAGTTTGATAAAATTCACACTATAAGTTCTATTTATTAATTTATAAGACTTTTTAAAAAAATTACTTTCCTTATATGTTTTAGAATCTTTAGTTGTTTATTAAAGAGTTTAAAGAATTTAATCCATTTTCGATTCCATAAACCCTATCTACACATTTTATTAAACAATAATTCTTATAATTATTCTCATGTTTTATTAATTGAATATTACTGCATGACTCACCTACTATATCATAATCCTCTAGGAAGTTCTCATTAAAACTTAATAACTTTTCTTCCATAATTCTTATGCCTTCATTTATATAATCATAATCTAAAGAATCTTTTCTTGAGTTATATAAAACAACAGCATAATTTATTATGGATGTTGTGAACTCACTATTGTCTAACATAAACTTCTTAAGTTCTTCACACTCTCTTTTATCCTTAGAATCATTATGCATCTGTATTCTTCCGCTAATTAGATAAGAGGAATAAATTATTCTTCTTAATTCCATTTCATCAAAATCATCTTTTAAAGCTTCTTTAACCTTACTGATCATTATTTTATCTAAAGTAATAAGTCTTTTTATCATGTTTATAAACTCTACACGATTTTTATTAGGTAAAATAAATTTATTAGCAAATAATACTATTAAGGCTGCAATTGCAGTATAAGCTAATCTTAAGATAACAGCCTCTCCATCTTTCATAGAAATAGTAGTTATGGCTAAAGCATAGCAAGTTATATATATGCTCATAGTTGAATAGTCCTTAAATGCATACATAAAGAATGTTGAGATTAAGATTATAACAAAATGCATTTCATGTCCTTTAAAAATAGAAAATAATACAAAAGCTAATATAACCCCCAAAACAGTTCCTCTAAATCTATCATAAACTCTCACTCTACTATCTTCATAAAAGGGAAGAGCTAAAATAAATACTGTCATAGGCAACCAATATCCCTTTGGAAGAGAGAATATTCTAACAACAAAGAATGATAATGTTACTATTATAGACATTCTTATGGCAAACCTAAATTTAAATTCATTAAGTTTAAAGTTATATTTACTATAAACTTGAAAATACTCTTTATTCTCTTTAAAATCTAAGAATTTTTTTAAATTAAACCTATGAAGATTTAAATGTTCTATAGCTTCTGATAAATATTTTAAAACTAGCTTTGTATAGAAAGTAAGATTTTTATTATGAAACTTAAATTCCTTTCCAAATTCATCTAATTTTCTATGACACAATTCATAATCCTTAAAATTATCTCTAAGATACTTAAATAGCTTATAGAATTTTTTAAACTCCTTCTTATTCTCGTGAATCATTTCCTCTGAGCTTTCTAAATCATGAATTAAATTATTTATGTGTTGAAAAGCAACTATAATTTGATAATACTTTCTTCTTCCTCCTGAATAAACGAATCTATTAAGTTCTCTACAAATATCAAAAAGTTCAACTTGTCCATTTTTAACTCCAGTTATATTTTCATTATAAAGATCTTCAAATTGTGAATAGAGATTATCAAATCCATTCTTTATTAAGTTCTGAATCTTTGTATCTTCTCCTTTAGGTGATACAATAATCAAAGCTAAATAAACAATTATATATGATATAAAAATTCCACAAAGTCTAGTTGGAATTTCTTTAAAAGTTACTGGAAACATTTGAAGAAGTACAAATGCCATTAAATATGGGAAATAACTATTAGGGTTATACTCATCTGTTAAAAAATAAACCAATAGAATTATTCCAAAAAAGTTGATTAATACTTCTCCTACTCCTCCCATACTTGCTATCGATGCCAATACACCAATAGCTAAGTGTATAAATAAAGGTTTAAACACATTCTTTTCAATAATTAAATATGTTCTCATCCTAATAAAGGTCAAGGTCATGTAAGTAGCAATAATTATATTACTAGATCCAAAGAATTTTAAATTTATGATAAGTAACAGCATTGATAAAATCGTTGGTGGTAATGCTGTTTTTAAAATTCTCTTTAAAGATTTTACGTCCATATTTTTTCCTTCCTTCAGAATTTATTCTTTAAATATTCTATTATAAAGATTGTACCATATTTAGTTACAATTTGTTCATATTTTATCTATAAATAATTATTGAGTATATAAAATAATAATAGCCTTAAAAGACTTATTATTATACTTTCCTTTAAGAAACACAAATTCACTATGTTCAATTGCATAAATTCAAGTAGATAAATTAAAATAGAGCAAAACAAAAAGTCCTAAAGTTCATAATTAATATATGAACCTTAGAACTTTTATTTTTAAACTTAAAGTCTAATACTTTTTATTAATACAATTTAGTTTTAAATTATGAAGTTAGGAAGTCTAATATATTAATTCCTGTTGATGTTTTAGCTTTATAGAACTCAGTGAATCCACATTGCTTACAGCTTATAGTTATAAACTTCTTATTTTGAACATCAAAAAGTTTAGCCATAGTTCCACCAGTAGCTTGTATTTGATCGCTTACGAATTCCTCACATTGACATTTTGGACAAATAAATTTTTTCTTCTCCATATATAAAAACTCCTTTTCTTACACTTAAATAATAATATCATTTCCGTTTTAATTATATTACCACAAAACTTTTAAATATTCTTAATTCTTAAATATATTTAAGCTTTTTTTAATATTAAACTCTGTATTCTTACTTCAAGATACTTTCTCCAAACTCCTCCAAAAGCTTTATTATTGGACATAAACTTTTCCCAAGATCAGTTATAGAGTATTCAACATGTGGTGGAACTTCATTAAACTGAGTTCTTGATATAAGTTTATTATCTATAAGATCCTTTAAAACTCTTGTTAGCATAAGACTTGATATTCCTTCAATATTTTTTTGAAGTTGATTAAATCTTATATTATCATAACTTGAGACTTCCCATAAAACTTTTAATTTCCATTTTCCGCTTAAAACCTTTAAAGCATGCTCTATATATTTTTCATTAATCTTTCTCTTATTATATTTCTTCATATGACACCAGTCCTAAAAAACTTATTTTACTGATTAATGATATCATAGAACAATCTAAATTCATAATCCATAAGAGTATTACTCAATTTAAAACCATATCTTAAACGCTCTATTGTAACTTCATTAAAAATTTTTATAAAAATAGCTAAATAAAGCTATACCTTTGATCAAAATAAAAATAAGCCCTATAAAATTTTTATATAACTAAAAATTTATAATAGAGCTTTTCCATAACTATTTTCTTTTTTTAATTAATGATACGATTGATTGCACACATATATTTAATACACCTACAAATAAAGCTAGATATGCTATAGGTATTAAGAAAAATGGCTCAACAAGTGTCCCATCTGGCAATACTTCTGATCCTATAATGTTAAAAGCAATAATACATATTACAACTATTAAAAAAGGTATTGAATTTAAAATATATTTTTTCATGTTAAAATCTCCTTCATATTTTGTTTAAGTTAAATTAATAATATCACCTTCCAAAAGAAATTTCAATCATTTTTTATCGAAAAACAATATATTTATATCTTTTATACTACATTATTTAAAATTCTTAAATAAGCTATACACTTATATTTTTTTATAAATAATATAAATTAAGTTCAATACTTAACTTTTTGTAAGTAACTAAACAAATTTTGCGTACTTGTTTTAAAATTTAATGATTACTATAATTTTACTTAGACGTACAAAAATTTTAATTGATATTTATTAGATAGGTAGGTTGATTTATTATGATGAAAGTAGACACTAGTAAATGTATAGGTTGCACTCTTTGTATGCAAGATTGTATAGTTAGTGATATTGAAATGCTAAATGGTAAAGCACATATAAAAAATGAAAGTTGTATAGAATGTGGACACTGTATTGCTATTTGTCCTAAGGAAGCTGTTTCAGATATAGATTATGATATGAGTAATATTCAAGAATATAAAAAAGAGGATTTTGATATTGACTCAGATAGACTTCTAAATTTTATTAAGTTTAGAAGAAGTACAAGACTATTTCAAAATAAAGATGTGGAAGATGAAAAGCTAAAAAAAATAATAGAAGCTGGAAGATTTACTCAAACAGGAAGTAATATTCAAAATGTTTCTTATGTAGTTGTAAAAGATAAACTTCAAGAACTTAGAAAAATGGTTTTAGAAACATTAAATTCTTTAGGTGAAAATTTATTAAGTCAAGAAACTACTCCAACAACTATAAAAAAATATTGTTATATGTGGATTAAAATGTATAATGATTTCTTAGAAGATCCAATTAATAGTGAAGATAAATTATTCTTTAAAGCACCTGCTCTTATAATTGTTAAATCCAGCTCTGCTGTAAACGCCTCTCTTGCAGCGTCAAACATGGAACTTATGACTAATGCTTTAGGTCTTGGAACTTATTTTAGTGGATTCCTACAAAGAGCAGCTGAGGTAAACCCTAAAATAAATGAATTTTTAGGATTAGAAGAAACGGAATCTCTAGTAAACTGTATGGTTATTGGATATCCTAGAGTTAAATATAAAAGAACTGTTCCAAGAAAAGAAGCTAAAATAACTTGGATGTAGTTTTAAATTTGCCTCTTTATTTTTGTTTTATATAAGTTATATTTTTAAGTAAAGTTTTAAAAGTAATTTTTAAAATATAATATTAAATTGAAATAAATTATTATATTTTGATTATATAATAAGACCTTTTTAACAGTATTTATTTTTAGATAGTACTGTTAAAACAAATCATTTAATAAAAAATAGTTGTATCAAAGGTAGCTTTAATACAACTTTTTTCTTATTTAATAAGCTATTGTGAGACTCTCTGTTATATCTATTATTTTAATTCATCTTTTCTATAATTTAAAAGAGAATATTTTAATTTAAAAAAGATCTCATTTTCTTATAATAAAAACACATAGAATATAATCCCGGTATTAATATCCATAACAATACTCCTGTGGCTCCTACTTTGTTTGCATCAAAATAAAATGATGATATAAACATCAATATAGCAATAGGAAATGCTGTATATCCAACTATTTTATGAGCAACTTTCCAAGTTTCTTCATCTCTAATTGTCCAAGGAAGTCTTAATCCCATGTATCTATTAAAAGGAATTTTAGGCGCTATATTTCCAAATCCTATCATAAATATTGATATTAAAGCAATTAAAATAACATTTTTACCGTTACTCTCTAACCCCTTAGGAATTAAAGTTAAATAAATTGTAAGTAAAACAATAATACCTATACTCACTCTATTTATTTTCTCCATGGTCTTAATCTTTGGATTTTCTTTTGATAGCTTTGTTACTTTAGGTAGATTTCTATCTAAAACAACTAAGGCAATAACTATTAATCCCCCTATAATAGCTATTGATTTATTTCCTTCTTTCATAAATATACCTAATAATATTATTAAAAGCGAAATTACTAAAAAGAATACTCTAATAAAACCAAACTTTCTCATTAAATAATCCTCCTGATTAATAAATTAAACCTCTAATCCTTATTTTGAAAAATATCAAGAAATCCACTTAAAACCTCTTGAATTACTGAAGTATTTAAGGAATAAATAACAAATTGTCCTTTTTTCTCCGACGTTATTAGCTTTGCCTCTCTTAAAATATCTAAGTGCTTAGATATAGATGGCTTAGACATATGAAAATTCTCTGCTATTTCTCCTGCATTCATATCTCTTTTATTTAGTAACTTCAGTATTTCTCTTCTTGTTTCATCACTTAAAGCCTTAAAAACCTTATTCATAACTTATGTTGTTAAAACAACCTCCCTCCTTTATAGTAATTATTAGTTATTTAGCTAATTAGTTAAATATCTTATTATCAGTATATTCTTTTCCCATAAATTTTCAATCAATTTAATCAATAATTTCCAATTCATTCATAATAAAATTATTCTTTATTCTAAGTAAATAAAAAAATCCTTCACTTGTTTAAAGTGAAAGACTTATAAATTTAAATAAATACCTTTATTAACTCTGTCTAAGTATTATTTAATCTACCTTAATTTCGAAAACCAAATCAAAGGTTTTAGG
The DNA here is from genome assembly GCA_034421775.1 of Clostridium perfringens. GTDB lineage: Bacteria > Bacillota > Clostridia > Clostridiales > Clostridiaceae > Sarcina > Sarcina perfringens_B. The sequence continues at coordinate 48,372 of WNVL01000007.1, forward strand.
AATACCATGTCCCCTAAAACTAGTAGGTATTGCAGTAACAAATCTAAACCCTTTCTCTGCATACTCATCAATAATTTCTCTATGATTAGCTGAACTAAAAACTAACCCTTCAGCCTGTGCTTCTACATACTCATATCTATACATATTCTTCTCCTTATAAACCCTAAAAGATTAAAAGCCTTTCCATTATGAAAAATCTTTTTTATAAACTCCAATATAATTATACCATTTATTGTAACAAATTTCTTCTTTATAAATTAATACCATTTCTTAACTATAAATTAAAACTTCATTAAAGTACTATGTAAAATTCAGTAACTACTTTAAAATATAGTTATATAAAAAATATATTAAGCAAAAGGAGTCTTTTATGTTACTTAAGATTGCATATATTCTATTAGTAATCTCTCTTTTAATAGAAATATTTACTTTTTTCTATGAACTTTTTGTTGTTTGGAAAGAACCTCAAAGTTTGAAGAAAAAAATAGGTATAAGCTTTTTGGCCTTTCTAAGCACTTTAATTAGTTTAGGATGTACTCTTTTCTTTGGACTTTTATTTATAAATAAAGTCCTAAAATAACAAACTATAGAAGAAATAGTTGAAGATGTTTATTTTTAATATGTATTTTTTAGAAAATTTAGCTTCCTGATGATGATGCAGCTGCTGCACTTGCTGCCGCCGCTGAAGCTGCTGCTACTTGCATTGCTATTACAATGCTAAGTGAAGCATTATTAGTTAAATTTTCAATATTTTCTTTAAGTTTCTCACATAAATACTCTGAATGTTCAGAAGCTACAATAGAAACTGCTATCATATTTCTCAGATGACTTCCAAGACTAAAATTTCCAAATCCTTTTGCATTTCTTATTTTTTCAGAAACTATACCTACCGCTTCTCCAAAATCATCATAGTCATCACAGACAAAAGGTATAATTCCTAAAATAGGGAATGCATGTCCTTTTAAATTAATTCCATTTTCTTTAAGACTTTTTCTCATTTTATAAACCCTCTCACATTTCTCTTCAACTGGAAGATTTATAACTGCAAGCATGTTGCATAATCCTTGAAGGTAATTTCCCTTTGAAAATCCTAACTCACTTAAAGTAGTATAACACTCCTCCACATCCACAAAGGTTTTTTCTAAATTATTTGAAGTTGTTGCTATTACAGCAGCTGAACATATATCTTCATGTCCTGTTAAAAATCTATGACTTTTTTTCATATAATCATATGCAATCCTAGTATTTATAATAGCTTCGCTGACCTTAACTCTATCCCTAGCAGAATATATTATCTGTGCTGCTAATATTAGATATTCATTACTAAAAAATTCTTCCTTTAATCCCTTGTAAATAACTATTATATCTTCTAATGCACCTTTCATATCATGCTCTTGAGAAATGTTTACAGAAGTAGTAACTAAATTATTTCCTCTAAAATTTGAAAATAAAGAAGTATTTTTCTTTATTATTCTGATAGCTTCTTCAATTCTCTCTCTATCTGCTTTCTTATTTTTAATGGCAAGATTTAAAGCATTGCATTTTTTAAAGATATTTGTTCCAAAACCGATTCCATTTACATTATCTAAAATCTCACTGTTATCAATAAGCAAATTGATTTTTCTATTACTGATTTCAACCATAATTTATTCCTCCTAAAAGTTCAATCTACTCTTTCTTAGTACCATTTTTATATTTGTTATCTTTAAGCAAATAAAGAATTAATTCTATTGCTATTTAAATTTTATTTTACAAATAGTTACTCTTTACTTAAATAATACCTTAGTATATAGTAGTTAACAATATTTTCTTATTTAAAAATACTATATTTTTAGTTTTTATTTTAAACTAGTATTGATTTTTAGCTAGTTCTGAAAGTCTAGCTAAAAATTAACATTCACCTAAAACAAAGTCTAGATAAGAAAAAGCTTAATATAATAATAGACATTAAAAGTAAATAAATTACTCATAATGTCTACTTATCCATTCAATTTCACTCCGAAAATATATTATTCAAAGTCTATAGAATAACTCTCTTCCTTTGCTTTTAAGTAATATTAACTCTCCTACAATTACTAAAATCATTAACCCTAAATTAATTCCTAAAAATGTATTTATTTTAATATCAGGTAATTCCATAAATATTTCCACAGGAATTCCTATGCTTATAAAAGTAAATATCATATTTACAAACACACTAGCACTTTGCTTAACAACAGAAGTTGGTGATGACCATTCAAGTTTAGGAAAATATAAATTTATTATTATTCCCATTATCGCTGAAAGAAAACAATATAGTACTGATATAACTAAATTCCAAAGTATATCAACAATTGAAAACTTAAGCCCTATAGCAAATAATATATTAGCTAATATAACTGCTGGAACCGTTATGGTTAAACAAAGTAAAATCTTACTTAAAAATATGCTCTTTTCTCCTATAGGCAAAGATTTTGCAATCCATAAATTTTTGCCTTCTAATGATATTGATGATGGTGTAGTTGAAGAAAGACCAATAAAAAATATCATAAACCCTAATATTAAAAGCCCCATTCTATTACTCATTCCTGTCACTCCTACAAATGTAGCTATTATATTCTTATCAACAAAGAAAATGGTAACTGCGCCTATAAGAAGAAGCAGCATTCCAAAAGCTGTATTTAATACATAAATAGGAGTAGAAAAATATCCTTTTAATTCTTTTAAATAAAGAGCTTTAAGTTGACTGTTACTCTTTAATTTAGAAATCTTAAAGTTTTCTTCCTTCTTAAAATTTTCTCCAAGTCTTGAATTTATCTTCTTAAATTGTGTACTAAATAAAAATACAAATATTATAAAAGGTATTATTGATATACCTACAAATTTTAAGAACTCAAGTAAATCTCCATTTATAAGCCCATTAGTTAAATATATTACCGGAGGATAAACAACTCCTAAGCTCTCTATTATATTACTACTATTCTCTGCTAAGGATTTAAATAAGTCTTGTATTTTAAAAGAAAATAGGAAAATAACTAAAAATATTAAAGTACTTCCTAAAATGCTAATTAAATTCTTATATTTAAATTTTGAGGCAAAATAAGATATTATAAGTGCTCCAATCGCTCCTATTATTATAGGAAGTAATGGTAATAAGAATATAGAAATAACTATCATTAAAAAGAAAATCACAGGATTTCCACCCATATTAATGAAATATATAACTGAAGGTGGTATCATTACACAAGCTGTAAATATCCAATTTAGAGATAATAAATCTACAAGCTTACTTGTAAAAATTACTCTATCACTTATTGGCAAAGCCATTAACATATCAAAATCCTTAGCTGAAAATAAAGTTCCTTGAGCCTTATATACTGAAGTAAAAAGTACAGCTAAGGCACTTGCTATAGTTCCTAAAAGAAGTAAAAGTTCCATAGCTCCTATGCTTTTAAGTACATCTGCTAAAAGTATAGAATATACAGAAGAAATATATAAAAATACTATAGGAACTAAAAGAACTATTCCCAACTTACCTAAGGCCTTTCTTTTCTCCTTTTTATCATCCTTTACAGAAAAAGCATTAAGTCCCAAACTGTTTATAAAATTAACTTTTAAAAGTTTAAATAATTTATTCATTGAAATCACCCTTATAAGTAAATTCCTTTCAATTTTATTCTTCAATAAGTCCCATAAATATATCTTCTAGAGAACTATCCCCTATTAAATCTTCTGTTTTTCCTTCCGCAACTATCTTACCTTCTTTTATAATAGAAATTTTAGTGCAAAGTTTTTCTGCCACTTCTAAGACATGAGTTGAAAAGAATATAGCATGTCCTTCATTACATAACTCCTTCATTATTTCCTTTAAAGTATGTGATGCCTTAGGATCTAATCCAACAAAAGGTTCATCAAGAATTAAAAGCTTTGGTTTATGGATTAATGCAGAAATTATAGCAAGCTTTTGCTTCATTCCATGAGAATAAGAACTTATTAATCCCCCTAAGCTTTTTGTAAGGTCAAAAGCATCTCCATATTTTTTAATCATTCTCTCTCTTTCTTCTTTTTTAACTCCATAAATATCTGCAATAAAACTTAAATATTGTATTCCAGTTAAAGATTCATAAAGGTCTGGATTATCCGGTATATATGCTATTTCTTTCTTATACTCAATAGGATTTTCTTTAATTGATAGTCCATCAAGAGTTATCTTTCCCTCACTAAATTCCAATATACCAACTATTGATTTTATTGTGGTTGTTTTTCCTGCACCGTTATGGCCAATAAAGCCAAAAATATCACCTTTATTGACATCAAAGGATATATTATCAACAACCTTCTTTCCTTCCTTATATGCCTTAGAAAAATTTTTAACACTTAGCATTCTTGCTCCCTCCATACCTCTTTATTAAAATTATTTTTTCCATTTCGCATCCAATTTTATTATATTAATTATAGTTCAACTATAACATAAAAAGCAATAGATTTATTATTTTTAATGAATTGCTATTTATTTTATATAACTATTAAGATTTCTCTCTCTTTAATACCTTTATATTCATTTAAAAGAAAAGAAAATTAAATACTTATATATTTAATCCCATTACCTAAATTTATCCTATTATTGTATATTTTGTTGTATAATAAAAATATAAAGAACAATAAAATTTTTATTTTAAGAAGAATATATAGTAAAAGTTTATACAAATTATTTGTGCTAAATAATTTTAGTAAGTATCAAAATAATAAATACAACAATACTTTAAACACTTATAAATATTTATAAGCATTGGTACATAGCAAAACATAAATTTTAATTTGTGCTTTATCTAGTTAATTAAAAGCTAACTAAATTTATTATAAGAGGTGTTGTTTTATGAAAATCTTTGAATCTAAAAAATGTATAATTCTTGTCTTAGCTTACGTAATCTTTGGTTTATCTATGAGTCTATTATTTGACTTTTTAATTTCTACCCATATTTATATCTTAAGCATATTAAGTATATTCTTAGGCTTTATTATAATAGCCTCAATTTTCAAACTTTTTCTTTTAATACAAAAGAAAAAGCATATTTAAATCTATAAGAATATTTAATAAACTTTACCTAATATAAATTCAATAAAAAAAGAGATTTTCTGACTTTAGAATTAATCAAAAAATCTCTTTTTTTCCTTATGTATAAACACTATTAAATAAAACTTAGTAAGAATAAAATATTCCTTAAAATATAAAAATCTCTTTTAATAGCTTGTCTAAAACCTTAGTAAAAATCACTTTGAAAGTATTTAAACCTCTAATATAATTAAGATAATTTCATTTCTCCATCCACAAGAACAATTTGTGATTGTTGAACTCTATTAATTCTTTTTATTAAAACCTTGCTTCTTTCAAGTTCTTTAATTATTGGATATTTTCTAGCTAAAACATTGAAAGCATCTAACTCATCTAAACCTAATACCATAGCAGATTTAAAAGGAATTATTTTGCTATCCTCAAAATTTAAGACTACATTGAAAAGCTCCTTAGGAGTTGAAATTATTCTTTTATGTTCTGAAAGTAATCTGCTTACACCTGAGTAATCATTAGCTTGTATAAGCTCATTAAGTTTAATCTTTTGCTCATCTGAAAGAGTAACCATGTAATCTAACATACTTTCTTCTTGTTTAACTGGTGTTGGTATTGGATTTAAAAGTTCACCTTGCTCATCCAGCTCCTTGTTTTCTTCGTTTTCTACTTGTTCCTCATCGTCTTGCATTCCAAAGGCTACAGCATCACTCTCATCAAAAGTAACATTTTCTACATTACCCTCTTCATTTACAGCAACTTCTATAGCACTTTTTTCTTCTTCATTTTTGTTGAAAAAATTCATATTTAATTCCTCCTAATTCTAAATTTTTATACATTAATTAAAATGATATTTGTTACTCTCTAAATTTCACTCTAAGTTGTCTAGTAACCTATTAATTCTAGAACTAACTCCTTATAAACCATAGAGTTTTAATGTTTGTGGCTATAAGATAAACCCTTTAGTTTATCTACTCTATTTTCTCCATTTACATTATATCATTTTTCATATTATTTTTTCTCTAAAAAATATAAAAAAAGCAAGTAATTTTACTTGCTTTTTTCACCTTAAAATTTGTCTAATTTATATATGAACAACTTTATTTCATATATTTCTATTTTAATCTTCTTTAAAAAACCAATAAGAGTTAAATCCTGAAATCTGAGTCATAGCTCCCTTTGGAACCTGTTTTATGGTATTATAGACATTCATAAAATCTCCTACCCCCATAGTTAAACTTATGAACCCAAAGGTAAAGAGAGTTCCAGATGTAAAACTCATATTATTGGGTATGAAAATCCATAATATCAGTGGTAAAAACCCAAATACTATGTTTGGGAAAAGACTTAAAAATATAAATCTTTTCTTAGTTATGGAAGCAGTTGATGTAACTAAAGCTACCATTTGTTTAATTGAATACCACATCTCAACCTCTGAATTCTTTGGGAAAAAAAGAGCATGTAAAAATTCATGTGGTAATATACTAAATGGTATTAAAATAACGCCCAAAGGATTTATTACATCTCTCAGTTTAAAAAATCCAATGACTCTTATTCTAAGAAAAATAACTGCTAATAAAAATATTACAACTGGTATTAAAAACCTTCTGGTTTCTTTAGCTAATTCCTCAGCTGATTCTGGCTCTTCAAATCTTACAGCATTCTCAGGTAACTCACCTACTGGAAGATCTTCGAAACCTTTAAACTTTCCTTTCCAAATTAACTTCAAAAAATTTAGCCACTAATTTGATTAAACTAAAAAATCAAATCATAAATTAAGCAAATTTTCCTTACAACACATCCTAGCATTTCTTAAAATACATTAAATGTAAGATAACTAAAAGGCTTAATATATTAGTGACTTTCACCTCCCCTTTTATTTTAACTATGCTGGTTAAAGTATAATTTTCCCTTCTAAATTATACAAACTAAGTTTCATTTACTCAATCGCATCAAAACTCTTAATTTTTATCTTTACTTTTTATTAAACTCTTTTTTAATAATTACTTAACAAAAAATATACCCATTTTAAAATATAAATTAAAATAATACAATCTTTTAATCCTTAAGGACAAATCACTATTTTACATTGTAAATAAACTTATTAGCATATAAATATAAACCTTATATAAAATATAAGATTTATTAAACAATTAATTCCCTATTAACCTTATTATACCATAAGAATAGCAATTTTCATCATGGTAATTCATACCAATTAATTTCATCCACATTAATACACATTTCTTGATTTTTTCCTATATTAAAAAAAGTTTAAGAAAAGCCCTAAAATAGGGCTTTTTTAAACTTTCTAAAAAGAATAAAAGTTTTACTTTAATAACTTTTTAATTATTTAATTTAACTTTAATCTCAGTAAATACTTCTAGTTTACTAGATATAATAATTTCTCCTCCATAAAGTTTAACTATTCTATTAGCTATTGATAATCCTAACCCAAAGGAATTATTATTTACTCTTGATTTATCAACTTTATAAAATCTATTCATAACATTATCTATATCTTCTTTAGGAATACCCATTCCATTATCTCTTACTGAAATAACAATTTTATCATTTTTATTAAATAAACTAACCTTAACCTTAATCTCTTCTTTATCATTATATTTTATGGCATTATCTATAAATATTATTAAAAGTTGTTTTAAATGTTCTTCTAAAATCTTAATTTCTAAACCTTTTTCTATATCTAAAGTATAATTAAGTCTCTCATTTAAAATTTTATAGCTTTCTAAAGTTTCATTTATTAAGACTTCTGGGTTATACGATTTTAAAGTTGATAAGTCAATTTGTTCCTTTTCAACTCTAGATAAAACAAGCATATCATTTACTATTTTCTTTAATCTATTAACCTCATTTAAACAAACATCTAGGGATTTCTCTAATCTTTCCTTGTCATTTTTCCCCCATCTTTTAAGCATATTTAAATGTCCTTGCAAAGCTGTTAAAGGTGTTTTCAACTCATGAGAAGCATCTGAAACAAATCTCCTTTGCTCATCAAAGCTCTCTTCAACTTCATCCATCATAGAATTAAAAACCCTATTAACCCTATCAAACTCATCATTTTCCTCTGAAACATAAGCTCTTTCTCCAATTCCGTTTTTCTTTATTTCCACCATAGTATCTGTAAGCCTATTTAATCTTTTCAAGAAGATTCTAGACACATAGATAGCACCTAGTACACTAAGTATTATGGCTAAAATCACAATACCAATAAAACTATAAAAATAGCTTTCAATAAAGTCTTCAAAAATATTTATGTTCTTAACCATTTGTATTGTATATGTTTTTCCTTTAATATTTATAGGACCACTTAAAACATCATATAGCTTAAAATCTCTAAACTCTGTTTTTATTTCAACCTCATTGCTCTCTCTATGTAGATTAATCCCTTTAACTGAATCTCTTTCATATTTTATGTTTTCCTCTGAATCATAAATTTTAATTAAAGAACTATGGGCTTTACGAGAAGATATTTTATCCAAATAATTTGTCAGACTCTCCTCTGAAATATTTATGCTATTATCTTCAGCTAAAGCTACTATATTCTTATACTCATTTTTTAATAAGTCCTTTTCATAATCTCTACTAAAAAAAGCAAAACTGATTAATTGCACTCCAGTGTAAACAATCAAAATCACCATTATTATTGCTAAGGATCCTAAGGTAAGCTCTTGAAAAATAGGTAATCTTTTTTTCATAAATTCCACCTCCTTAATTAATACAATTAATACGAAACCCTTAAGACTTTATTATATATCCAACTGAACGCACAGTTTTTATGTATTTCTCCTTATCCTTAGGGTCTAGTTTTGTCCTTAAATATCTAATATACACATCTGTTACATTAGTTTCAGGATCATAATCATAACCCCATATTTCATTTAGTATTTCATCTCTTGAAACAACTTTATCCTTATTTGAAATGAGTAACATCAAAAGCTCATACTCCTTATTAGTAAGTATAATATCTTCTCCCGCTTTCGTTACAGTTCTAGATTCCTTGTTTATAACAAGGTCTTTAAAATTTACTACCATAGATTCTTTCTTTTTTTCTCTTCTAAATACTACCCCTATTCTTGCTAAAAGCTCCTCTATAGCAAAAGGTTTCGCTAAATAGTCATCAGCTCCTATTTGAAGTCCATTAACCTTATCCATAACAGAATCTTTTGCACTAAGCATTATTACTGGAGTATCCTTCTCTTTTTTTAACCTTCTACAAATCTCAAAACCATTCATATTAGGAAGCATTATATCTAAAATTATTAAATCATAATCATTTTCTAATGCTTCATTAAGTCCTTCTCTACCATCACTTTCTACAGTTACATCATACCCTTCATATTCAAGCTCCATCTTAACAAAATCTGATATATTTTCTTCATCCTCAACCATTAAAATTTTCTTCATATACGTTAACTCCTTTTTATCTAATTAAACTTTATACCTTCTATAATATAAGCTTAAACTTTAATATAAGACTATGTTTTAAACTAGTGTTGATTTTTAGGTAGAACTCTGAAAGACTAGCTAAAAATCATCATTCATCTAAAACAAAGCTTAATATAAAAAAATAGTGAGTATCCAAACTCACTATAATTTTATCATTTTATATTAAAGATACCAAATTTAGCTATTTTAATAATTACTTAAATTACTACTATATTTTTAAATAAATTAATTATTTTGTACTTGTGCATCTTGTACTGGTGTATTATTTTGCACTTGAGAATCCTGTGCTGGTGCATTATTTTCTACTGCACCATTTCCTTCATTTGAATTATTATTTGTGCTATTTTCATTGTTATTTCTATCTATATTATTATAATGTTCTTTTCTATGGTCCTTTTTATCATGGTGTCCACGAAAGTCATCACCTTTATGACCAATATCTACTATAGCACCTGTAGTTGCATCAACAGTTATCTTTTTAAGCATATTGTCCTTATCTTTTATTTGAAAATCATATTCAAAAGTTCCATCTTCTAAGTCCATATCCTTTTTAACTTTAACAATTTCTCCAGGAATTTGCTTTAAAGCAACCTCTTCACATTGTCCTTGTGTATATTTAATATTTGATTGAACTCTGTTATATAGGAAAGCTCCTCCTGCTGCTGAAACTCCAACACCAGCCAAAACTATAACTGTTCCTGATACTATTATCTTCTTTCTATATTTTCTTAATACCTCATTTACTTTTAATAAAACATTTTTCATTTTTAAATTCCTCCCTCGTTTCTCTTGAGTTAATCATATAATAAATTCTTACTATCATCATGAAGATAAAATTAGATAAAGATTAAAATTTTTTAATTTTCCTTATTTGCTACTATCTACTAAACTCAAAACATATATATAAATATAATCATTTAAAACTCATACTCTTTTAAGGGTTCTCATCTATAAAATCTCCTTCTTTTTAAGAGAACCCTATTTTTAATAAATTTATTCCTTAACATATTTAATTTTGGTTTGATAATAAGAAAGGGGGATTGGGTGAGAGCTTAAACTTATTACAAGCTCCACATATTTATTATGAGTATTAAAATTTATCCTCTTGAAAGCTTTAAGGATTTAGATCTATTTTGGAATATGTTTTATGATTATATAAATCATATTTTTGAAACAACTCCAAACTTCAAAAAGGCTTTTGAATATTTTTTCTCTGAAGAATACAAAAATACCGTTATAAAGCTTTCTGAAAGAGATTTTAATCCATTAAGAATCGTATTTTTTAAAGATGAGGAAAAGATACTAGGTTTTGCAACTTATATTATTTACGTTGATGAGTGTGGCAAATCTATTATTTTGGAATATTGTATAAATAAAGAGTTTAGAGAGCAAGGCTTAGGTAAACTATCTTACACTAAACTTCAAGAAGTAATGATAAAAGAAGGTGCTAAAACTATTGAACTTACTCCTACAAGCAAGAGAAATGAGGCCTTTTGGAAAACTAATGGTTTCTCAGATAGTATGATTTTCTATGAAGATGGAAGACGTCTATTAAAAAAAGAATTAACGCATATAACAAATACCTAAAAACATCTAAAATATGCCTTTATGAATTACCAAGCTTTTGAACTTAATGCTTTTAGGTACTCAATATTCTCTAAAATCATTTCTAATGATTAAAATCGTAGAGTAAGATTCATTCCTAAATACTTATTGTAAATAATAAATATATTTTTATTTAAATTGTATAAGAATTCTTAACTGTGTCTATAATCTTTACTAAGGGTGTTAAAAAAGATATATTGGTAATTTTCAGTTAGGTAGGTTGTTATTATGATTAAAGAACTAATACTATATTTGTTATTAATCTTATTATTTTGCAGCTTCATATATCTATTTTTTAGAGAATTAAAAGAAATTATTATCGTTCAAAAAAATATATTTAATAAAGAAATCTATGAAAATGACTCTATTTTGAATCAAAAGGAATATACGCTTTTACTAACTAAGTATATTTATTTGTTCTTATACTTAGGATTCCTTATTCATACTACCTTATTTTTTAGATATTTTGAATGTTTTTGGAAATTATAATACTATGATTTTCAGAAATTCTAATAATATATGCTTTATATTTTTATTTGCTTAATAATATGCAAATATATTATAGAACCAAGATTTAAATAGTTTATATACTAAATATAAATAAGTGTGTAGCTAAAATAACAATGATACTCTCCTCTCTAAATACTTTCATTACACAAATAGCTACACACTACCTTAAAAAGCTAAAAACATGGATTTTATCCATTTTACATAATTACATAATGTTTATGCTAGTATAAACAAATTAAATAAGATAAAAAACTAAAGATTATATCTTCTATAAGTAAAATACTACTTTTATTAATCAGTACCTAATAAAACCTATTTTACTTTAAAGATTAATCACTAAGGAAAAATGCAATAAACAAAAGAATCCTATAGATTAACCCTAAAATCTCCTTTAAACTAATCTAAATCTTAATCAAAAGAAAAAAATAAAGCATAAACCTACATATTTAACTTAGGTCTTGCTTTATAAATTAAGCTCAAAATAAGAGAAAGTATCCTCTTTCTCTTATTTTTTTGTCTGAAAAAATAGGAAGAAGCCTAAGCCTCTTCTCTTTTGTATATCTTATCTAAAAAAATATATCTTTATTATTACACTCTTTGTTGCAAACAGTTTTTAAGGTCATCTTCTGGAGTACTTATTGGTTTAATATCAAAATTATCAACTAAATACTGAAGCACATTTGGTGATAAAAAAGCTGGTAATGATGGTCCTAAATAAATTCCCTTTATTCCAAGTGCTAACAATGCTAATAAATCCGCTACTGCCTTTTGTTCATACCATGAGAGAATTATACTAAGAGGTAAGGCATTAACATTAGTATCAAAAGCATCAGCCAAAGCTGTTGCTATCTTAACTGCTGAATATACATCATTACATTGTCCTATATCAAGTAATCTAGGCAGTCCTGCTACTTCTCCAAAATCTAATTTATTAAATCTATACTTTCCACAAGCAAGAGTTAGAATTATACAATTCTTAGGAACCGCTTTAGCAAAGTCTGTATAATAATTTCTTCCTGGTCTTGCTCCATCACATCCACCTATTACAAAGAAATGTTTTATCTTTCCATCATTAACTGCTGAAACAATTTCTTCTGCATGACTTAAAGTTGCCTTATGACCAAAACCAACTATAATTTCTTTACATTCTTCATCCTCATCATATCCTCCAAGTTCAATGGCTTGATTTATTATTTCTGAGAAATCCTTATATCCATCTTCATCAGCTTCTATGTATTTTATTCCTTCCCATCCTACTACACTAGTGCTATATATTCTATCCTTATAACTTTCTCTAGGTTGCATTAAACAGTTTGTTGTCATTAAAATACATCCTGGAATATTATCAAACTCTTTTTGTTGATTTTGCCAAGCTGAACCAAAGTTTCCCGCTAAGTGCTTATATTTTTTGAGGCCTTCATATCCATGAGCTGGCAACATCTCTCCATGAGTATAAATATTAACTCCCATCCCCTCACTTTGCTCTAATAACATTTCTAAATCTCTTAAGTCGTGACCTGAAACTATAATAAATGGTCCCTTTTTAAGCGTTACTTCTACTTTATGAGGTGTTGGATTATTGTATTTACTTGTATTTGCATCATCTAATAGCTTTACAACTGCAATTGCTGCATTTCCAGTTTTCATGGTTAATGCTATTAAATCATCTACAGTTAATTTATCATTAGTTGTAGCTTCTAAAGCCGTGAAATAAAAATTATCCACCTCTTTATCACGGAAATTTATAAATCTAGCTTGATGTCCATAAGCTGCTATTCCTTTTAAGCCATATAAAATTGTTGATCTTAAGGATCTGATATCTTGGTCTAAGCTATCATCATACATTATTCCTGCTTTGACAGCATCACTTAACATTTCTTCTTTCGTTTCACTTAAATTATATGTAGCATGTTCTGGATAATCACCTTCTGGCGCCTTCTCTCTAAGTTTTTCTTTTATTCTCTGAGATTCTAAGAGAATTTTAACATGAGCTTCTGGATCGAAGTTTACGTTAGTAAGAGTTGTGAAAAGACCATTTTCAACTAATTTAACTACCTCTTCATCAATATCTTCTCCTTTATCAAGAAGAGCCTTCGCATAACAAGATATCCCTTTTAATTGATAAATAAGTAAATCTTGAAAATTAGCTATTTCAGGAGTTTTGCCGCATACTCCCATCTTAGTACACCCTTTTCCTCCCATTGTTTGTTCACATTGATAACAAAACATTAATGAATCTTTCAAAATAATTCCTCCTCAAAATAATATTTGCCTTAATCTAATTAATACTTATGTCTTTAATAATCTAAGTTAAACTATAAATTATTAAAAGCAGTAAAATAGATAGATTTAAAAAATTAACTTAATAAGAATCCTACTATAGATTTATTCCTATATACTTATGATTTTCATATCTCTTAAATAAAAATTTCAAACTTTATTTATTATTATGTGAAATAAAATTAAACTTAATTCAATTTTATAAGAAGATTTTATTAAGTTCTAAAATAATAACATCTTTAATCCATTCACCAAAATTGTAAATTATCATATTAATAATTATATAGGCTTACACATAAACACCTCCTTATTTTGCTATTGTATGGTTTTTCATAAACACTTTTTTTGCTTTAGCTATTCACATCTCCTTGTTTTTAATTCCATACAAAAAAACTACTTACACTTTAATTTTCACTTCAATTAAATTATGTATTAACCTATATGACTATTTTAGTAACCTCATTTCAAAACTTACTTCTAAATTACATTATTTTATTATTAAATTGTGAGGATTGGTTCCTCACTTTTTTTCTTTTGTACTATATTTTGGATAAACACTAAATTTATCTAATAACTCAAAGCATCGCCAAAAATATTTAGGATTTTAAATTGCAATATAGAGTTAATACCAGTATTTGTTAGAGAATCTATTTATAAAAGAGATATTTAACTGTAATGAAAACATTCCCTCTCTTTCCTAATTGAAAACAATTATCAAATTCCTTATAATAGCAATTGAGATTAATTATCAGTTATTCTTAAAGAATGTGAGGTGATGAGATGTTAAAATCTATTTTAAGAGTAATGAAAGATTCCAATGAATTCTCATCTTCGCTAATTGCTAAAAAACTAAATATAAGCGAAGCAATGGTTGATATTTACAAAGAACAATTAGAACAAAAAGGTTACATAAAGAGAATCACTCTATCTGGCTGTTCCCAAGAACAATGTTCTTCATGTGGGTGTGGGTGCTCCAAAAGTCTAGCTTCCCTTTCAGGTTGGGAAATAACTGAAAAAGGAATTATGGTTTTAGAAAAATAAATATAAATGAAATTATTATGATTAGGAGGAATATATAATGGATACTTTGGAAAAAAAACAAGTAGGTGAAAAAGTAATTGTTAAAGGAATTGAAAAAGACAGTATTGTAAAAAGAAGATTATTAGATATGGGAATTACCCCTGGTATTTCTTTAGAAATCACTGGAAAAGCTCCTCTTGGAGACCCTATTGAAGTGATTGTAAGAGGTTATAAACTAACATTAAGAAAAACAGAGGCTAAAAGTATTTTAGTTTAATACTAAATAGCTAAAAGGAGGAATTTTTCATGATGCCAATGGCTTTAGCAAAATGTGGCAGTTCTATACAAATAGAAAAAATTCTTATTGATGATTCTTTAGGAAAAAGACTTAGAGAAATAGGCATTTCCACAGGAAATACTATAGATATAATAAAAAATGATAGTACTGGGCTAATAATTAGCATAAGTGGATCACGTCTTGCCTTAGATAAAACTTTAGCAAGCAAAATATTTGTTAAAGAACTCTAAGTAATATATTTTTCATTTTAATTGATAATGAATATTATTATTTTTTAACTTTGTGTATAAAGGTATAGGATTTTATATATTAATAAGAAACATAGTTTGAGGAAATTTAAAAATTTATTTTTTAATTAATATATAAATGGTTTGTAGTAAAAATTTTATTTTAAGTATTTAAAGTAGATATTGGGTATTTTATCAAATTTTATTAAGGGGGAAAATTAATGTTAACTATTGCGTTAGCCGGTAATCCTAACTGTGGTAAGACAAGTCTTTTTAACTTGCTTACTAAATCAAGACAGCATATAGGAAACTGGCCTGGTGTTACTGTAGAGAAAAAAGAAGGTACTCTAAAATTTAAAGGTGAAAGCTATAAGGTAATTGATTTACCCGGAACTTATAGCTTAGGAGCTTACTCAGAAGATGAGATTGTAGCTAGAAATTATATATTAAAGGACAAACCCGATGTGGTTATAAATGTTGTAGATGCAACCAATTTAGAAAGAAACCTTTATCTTACTACTCAGCTTATAGAAATGGAAGCTAATGTAGTTATTGCTCTTAATATGATTGACCAAGCTGAAGCTTTAGGAATAGAAATTGATACAGACAAACTTTCTAAAAAATTAGGTGTTCCTGTTATAAAAACATCAGCTTTAAAGAATAGAGGAATAGAAGATTTAATTGAAACTTCTATTAAAACAAAGAAAAAAGAAAAAACTATTAAAATAAATTATGGTGAAGATATTGAAAAGGAAATAAAAAATCTTTCTTCTCTATTAAAAAAACATAAAGATAAATTAGCGTTTCCTATTCATTGGACAGCCTTAAAGCTTTTAGAAAATGATGATTATATAAAAGATGTAGTAAAAAATTTAAACTCACAAAGCCTATTTACTCAACTAGAAAAAAGTAATCAAGTTATAGAGGATAGTATTGGTTTTGAAGCCGAAATGTCTATTGTGGATAAAAGATATACTTTTATATCTTCTATTACTGAGGATATAATTAAGAGACCTAGTGAAAAGCAAGTTACTACAACTGAAAAAATAGATAAAATAGTTACTAATAAATATTTAGGAATCCCTATTTTTGCACTTATAATGTATTGTTTATATGAATTAACTTTTATCATTGGTGCCGGAATACAAGAACGGTTCGGAGATATTATAGCTAAAGCTGGTGTTATTATATCTGATTGGTTTGCTAATATTGGTACTCCTGAAGTAGTAGTTGGTTTTATAAATGATGGACTATTTGGTGGTGTGGGTGCCGTTATTTCATTTTTACCATTAATTATGGTTATGTATTTCTTATTAGGTCTTTTAGAAGATAGTGGATATATGGCAAGAGCTGCATATGTTATGGATAGACTTATGAGATCATTAGGTCTTCATGGTAAAACATTTGTATCAATGATAGTTTCAGTTGGTTGTAATGTTCCAGGAATAATGTCTACTAGAACTCTAGAAAATAAAAAAGATAGAATGATAGCAATACTTATTAATCCATTTATATCCTGTGGTGCTAGAATGCCTATATATGCTGTATTTGTTGAAGCATTCTTCCCTACTCATCAAGGGTTAGTACTATTTAGTTTATATGTTTTAGGAATTATAGTGGCTTTAATAAGTGGAAAAATATTTAGTAAGACCTTATTTAAAGGGGAATCTTCATATTTTGTAATGGAGCTTCCAGCTTATAGAATGCCATCTATTAAAAATGTATTCTTATTAATGTGGGAAAAAGCAGGTGCCTTTTTCAAGAAAGCCGGAGTAATAATTTTCCCAATGATGATTGTTCTTTGGGCTTTATCAATACTACCATTAGGAGTTGAACCAAATAGTGAACACTCTATTTTAGGTATGATCGGTAGCTTTGTTGCTCCATTATTTGTACTAGCTGGTTATGGAACATGGCAAGCAGGTGTATCACTAATAACTGGTATATTGGCAAAAGAATCTGTTGTTGCAACAATGGGTATGGTTTATGCTGGCGTTGAAGAAGGAGAAGCCTTGATAAATATAATTCAACAAGTATTCACTCCACTTTCAGCAGTATCATTCTTAGTTATGACTCTTTTATATACACCTTGCTTAGCAGCATTAGGCGCAATAAAAAGAGAAACTAACTCTATGAAATGGACTATATTTGCAGCTATTTATACATTTGTTATTGCCCTAGTCTTATCAACATTAGTTTATCAAGTTGGTTTATTACTAGGTTTTCAATAAATTAAATATGCCTTCTAATTATAATTATTTTATTTAATTATAATTTTTATAAGAACTAAGAGACCTCCTTCCAATAATCTCTTGGTTCTTTCATTTTAATTAATTCCCTTATATAACTTTTTATTTTCACTTAAATATTTAAACTCATATACTCTATTAAAAAAATTTAAATGTATGTATTAAATCAGAAACTTATATTTATGTAACTTGTATCAAATTATTTACTAAAGGCACTTCCTTCAATATTGCTTTTCTGGTAGAAGTAGAATTATTTAGATTAATGTTATTTACTTTAAATTAATTGAAAGTAAGCATAATCTTCTCCTAATCTTGTCTTATCTTAAACATTATAGCACTAAAAAAATCAAAACTAAAGTTTAAAACAGGAAAATTTAACCTAGAAAGCTTTAAAAACAAGTAAAATAATTAAATCTTAGCTTTACATTGAAATTCTTAATCCTAGCCTAATATCTAAAAGCTATCTTAAAATAACAGTTTACAAAAAAAAGATTAAGACTCTCATAAAAGAAGACTCTTAATCTTTTAACTATATCTAAAAAGTCACTTTAATTCCTCTACAGGAATTAAAATTGCGTTTTGAATACATTTTGCACCTTCTGGGGTTAAATTTTGATCTCTTAAATAATACTTTGTATTATTTATACTTAAATGATAAAAATCCAGAAATTTACAATCTTTGTTCTGTTTAGTCAAATGTTCAACAACTGCTCTCATAAAATCAACTCTACTTAGAAAGTGTTTGTTAAAAGTTATTTTTATTCTTTCGTTACTTTTATGTAGCATAATACAACACCCCTTTATAATAATTAAAAATTTTTATAAAGTCAATCATAATAAAATGTAAAGTCCTTAAAATAAATAAAGTTTCCATAATTCTATATCATCATGATATTTTTGAGCAAGAAGAGAGTTCACTATGGGAAAAGCAAGACTAAAACCTTTAGACTATCAAGAAACATTTACAAAAATTATTAAGAAATAAACCTTTATAAGTTTATTAAAACTAAAGGCTTAAGCCCTGTTTTTTCTAGTAAATCCTCTCCTCTTACCACCTTCATTATACTACTATAGCCATACTATGTAAACATTTTCTATAAACTTTTTATAAACAAAATTACATAAAATAATTTATGTAATTAAAAAAACAATAGCTTACTTTAAACTCATTTTAATCATTTACTGTATTCCTCTTAATTAACATTCTAACCTTCTCATAGTAATCTAGATATAATTCAAAGCCTATAGAGTTTATGCTCTTCATAACATTTTCTAAGGCAAAACATCTACAGGCTTATACATTCTCTTACTTCTCTCATTTTAACCATAAACAAGGTTTAATCTCCAATTTATATCATAACAAATATAGGTGAATTAGAAATAAGCATACTATTTATCTAAATCGTTCTTTAAATGGGTCATACCATGCTACGCTCCATTTCATTTTTTCACATAATTCAAAAAGCTCATCCTCATCATTTATGCATTTCTCTGTTATTAGCTTATGAGTTTCCTTATTTACTAAAAGCCCATTTTCAAGACTTTCTGCACTTTCAGGATATAGAGAAACACTTCTTATATGTGAAAATTCAGCTGTTCTAAATCTTAAAGGCTCTAGAGTTAATTCATCAACATCTATTTTATATTTCTTCTTTCTCTTTTTCTTTAAGACTTTTCTAATTTCAGCCATATCTCTTCCATATTCAAGTCTTAAGATTCTAGCTTTATCACTATTTGTTATGGCATCATAATACTTCTGAGAAAGAGCAAGATATTTCTCTGTTTTCCCTGATCCACTCTCCTCAATTCTTTTATATATAAGTTTAACTATTTCAAAACCTCTAACGTAGGTTATATTTCCAATATTCATCTTATATTTATCATATATCTTATCTAAAAGATATGCTGCATTTCCCTTTGTTGTCCTCAAGATTGAATGTAATCTATCCTCTCTAATCCAAACCCATCCTTTATCATCTAAAAAAGAAGAGCCCTTCCAGGCATTATCAATTTCCTTGTGTACCTTGGAAGAAAGCTCTTTATCTATTTCAGGCTCTTTAAAATTAAAGTCATTTCCACTATACTTAAAAATTTCTAGTGCTTTACAATCACTTGCGCTTTTATTAGCCATTTTTCACCATATTTTTATACAGAGTATTTAGTTTTGCCATAGCTTTATCTGCCTTTGGATGATTACATTGATCAGGATGGATACATTTAGCAATCTTATTCATCCAATTTCTCGCTCTAGTCTTGTTACTATAATGAGCTTTAGTAATACCTAGCTTTTTAGCTCTTATATCTCCATCAAGCTCTAAAAGATAAAAAATGTACTCATTACTTAAACTTGAGAAATATGTTGTAGGAATTTCTGATATTTCATAAACCTCAGGTTCTGGCTTTGGCAAAAGTTCCTTGGCCTTTTCTAAAACATCTTTATAACTAACAACCTTATTATAAAGATCATTCCATCCTCTACATTTCATATTAACTAAGGGACCTACATCCTCTTGTATTTTTTTCTTAAGCTCTTTAAAAGTTCCAATCTCCTTTAGCTCGTCTAAAGACTTAATTTCAATCCAATTCATTTTTCTATCCTTAAAAATTATTCCCATGTAAATATATTAAATTCAATAACTTAATATTACTTAAATATAAAAATAACCCTATATTTTAAAATTATTTTCTTTATATATTTAAGTATTGCCTTACTTTATTACATATATTACTTAATTAATTTTGCCTCTAAAAAAAGTAAATCACTTTCTCTATCTTTAATTTTTTAAGTATAAAAGTTCTATCTTATAAGCTATTAATAGCTAAAAATTTTTCAACAAAATAAAAAAGCTTATAAATATCACAAAGAAAGTACTCTTCTATGCAATATTTATAAGTTTTATTACTTCTCAGCTGTTTAAATGTATTAATAAATTTAATATTATTTCAATATACTCTAAAAATATCAGTTATTTTTTAAAATATATTTATACTGTCTAAAGCATAATCTATATATTAAAATCCTTCACGAAAGGGTGGAAATACATAATCATCTTTTCTCCTAAGTGCAATTAAAACCTCTTCTCCACAAACATCTTTGCACACTACAGTTCCTCTAAAAACCTTAAGATTATCGCAAGCTCCCATTTTAAGAAACTCCATAATTGCCTCAACCTTTGTATCATAACAAGCTTCTGGAATTTCTTTTCCCTCTGGAGTAATCTCTGCTATTATATATTTCTCGGAAATATACTTACACCAAGCAGTTTCCTTATCCCAGTTAGCTCCAAATTTTTCACACATCATATCATACCAGTTTTCAGCCAACTTTTCCTTTTCAGATTTCCCTTTTCTTCCTACTAACTCCTCTTTCAACTTCATAACCGCATATCTAAGATAAAAAACCTTGTCTACTTCATCTTCAAACTCATATAAATTAAGATCAAACCCATAAGTTTTATAAACCTCAGTAACCTTCTCATTAAGCTTCTTAGAATCAATTACAAAATTTCCGTTCTTTGTCTTGTATGTAGTAACTCCCATTCCTGTTCTCCTTCATCTAGAAATATTATTATTTTTAACCTATTTAAGTACTTTAGTTATAAATTAAGTTTGACTAACTTATTTAAGCTATTAAATGCTCATTCTAAATACAGTATTAATAAAATGTATTAATACTTAACTCACTTTTAAATATTTGAATTTTAATACTAACTAGAACTCTGCAAAAGCAACAAAAACTTAAAAATAGAGTCTAAAACTTAAATTCCAACAACAAAAATTATTTTCCCTTATAAATTATTAACAATTTGTTATCACATTTTATATAATACCATAAATAGTAAAAGCCTACCACTTCTTTATAACTACTATATTCTTATAACTTAAAATATTTATTTCGTGCCAAAAGCTCTCTATTTATTGAATATTTTTTTAATAAATCTTTTCTTAAATATTGACTTAATCTATTCTTTAAAGTAGCTTTAGTTTTTAGTTATCTCTTTATATCTATTTAATCAAAAGAACATTTTAAGTTTAGTCTGCTTTACTTAAAGGTTTATTTTCTTTTATAAATTAATCCTATAA
This sequence comes from Clostridium perfringens, assembly GCA_034421775.1. Taxonomy (GTDB): domain Bacteria; phylum Bacillota; class Clostridia; order Clostridiales; family Clostridiaceae; genus Sarcina; species Sarcina perfringens_B. The sequence continues at coordinate 70,158 of WNVL01000007.1, forward strand.
AAAGATAATTTCACACTCTCTATTGCAGTTAAATAAAAATTAACTAAAAACAAAATTCATTCTGTATACATATTATATCATTATAAAGTTTTTAACCTTATTAAATATTTATAGAAATTATATTAAAAATTATATTTTTCCTTTTATTAAATAAACTATTTTGGAAACTAAAGTTTCTATATGAAGTGTTTGTTAAGTTAACTTATTTATTGGCAGTTATACGATTTTAAAATCTCATATTCATCTAAAACCCTTACTAATTCAGCTATAGATTTCTTATCATTTGGATCTAGTGATATGTTATGCATAGTTCTAGCAACATTTTCATTAGCTAAATATTTTTTAGCCCCTTCCTTATCATTCATCATAAGAAGCTCAAGATCTAATAGTATTAAAGGGAAACTATATTTAGCTTCCTCTGATGGAATTCCTTTTCTATCCATTAAACCTAGTAATGCTGTTCTTGCATTTGTTATATATCCATAAGCCATAAGATATGACTCATCATCATATAAATTCATACATTCTAATGAAAAATTCTCAAGATTTTTACTAAACATTATGCTTAAATCTTCCTTATAGATTTTTAATTTGTAGCTTTGATTAATATTAAATGTAATAAGTCCAATAAAAGTGACTATTAATACTGAGATTATTATTTTTTTAGAATTCTTATTCATAATATTCCTTCCCCCTAAACCTTTATACATTTAATTATATATATTACTTATTTTCCCATCACATTTTTTCTCATATATTATCAAAAAAATTACAATTGAAGTAAAAATAAAAAAGATGTATTGTTTTAATATAGATAAGTAATATTTTTATCTCTTAAATTAAATTTTAATTTATATAAAATTTTTATATTTAGATGATTTAATATTGTAACTTATATATTTAAAAGGAGAACTTGAAATGAAGAAAATGGATTTTAAGAAAGATGAAATTAAAAATATAAAAGAAATTTGTGAAATTTGTGGTGAAGAAATGGAAGAAAACCCTTTTGCTTACGATTATGATTCAGAAAATAAGCTTGTTTTCAAATGTCCTTCTTGTGGCCACAGAAAAGTTAGAAACTTATAAAAATTAAAGATTCTGACTTTCAAATATTAAATACTTACAAGGAAATTTCTAAGATACTAATAATAAAAAAGAGAGTTTTATTTTAAATAAAACTCTCTCTTTTAATTAATATATAGGTCAAACTTAATTTTTTAATAAAACACTTTTTAAAATTTTATTTTTATTCTACAGGAATAAGTTGCCATTGACTGGTCCAATAAGTATTTGGAACATTTCCATACTGTAAAACACCTTGGTAACTTTCTGTATGTATTGACATATTAGGCTTCCATCTGTTAACAAACCTTGTATACCCATCTACTGATACCTCACTCCACCAAGTTTTTGGAACCTTACCATGTTCTATATATCCAGTTTGATTTTCTATATTTAAATATTCTCCTGTTTCATTATTCTTTAATAAAGTATATCCATCTCTATATTCCTTACTCCATTTTGCATTTTTTTCATTTTTTAAAGTTATGTCCCCATAAGATACTTTATCATTATTTTCTTCAATATAAAGGAATTTTCCTGTTTGTCTATTTCTTATTAAGTAATTATTTAAACTTTCACTCTCTTTATATCCATCTACAGGTTTCCAAACTCTCATATAATCAATTGCCCATTCCTTAGGCCAAACATCATTATGAACACCTGAACCTGCATCTGTATATATATTTAAAATTGTTCCCATTTCATAGTCTGGCGAACCATATATAACCCTGAATAATTCATTATCATAATAAAATTTTAAAGCAGTAGGAGTCCATTCCATTGCATAAATATGATATTCAGAAGTTGGATCTCCTGATGGAACTTTATCTTCTGAAATAGTCCAAGATGTTTGGAAGTTTGGATCATTCCATCCATATGCAGCGATTCTCCATGTATCTTTTTTACTAAAGAAAGTTTCTAATATATCAATTTCACCTGTTTGTTTTGAATTGAACCACTCATTAGTATCATCCTGCATACCAACCATCCACCAAGCTTGATGGCCTCCACCACCTGTGTTAGATAGCTTAGCACGAATTTCAAAGTATCCATATTTAGTTGTATAACCTCTCCACTCATTTCTTTCATGGTTATCAGTTGTTCCACTAAAATTATGTATCCAACTTTTGTCAAAAGACATTATAGCAGATGATCTAACAGTTCCATCACGCTCTGGACACCATGGCTTCTGATCTTCAGTTATATATTCAACAAGTGATCCATTTTCAAAGCGATAATTAGCCTTAGCACTTTCAGGATCTTTGCACCAATGTGGTAAATAATAATCAGTCCATTTTTCTCTATCTAATGTAGGACCATTAAATTCATCAGAAAAATCTAATTTATATCCAGCTTTTTCAATTGGATTTGCTGGAAAATCCTTTGCTTTTGAAATAGTAAACGGTAACAGCAATAATAACATAAAGACAAACATGAATCTTAATACACCTTTTCTATTCAAAAATACCCCTCCAATTTAAAAGTTTGACCTATAAAATATATTTATAAAAAAATTATAAATATCAAAACTTTATAAATTTTCTTGTGAACTTAAAAATTCCAAGAACCTTTCAACGCCCCCTGATAGAATTATTACTTCTTCTGGTCTTTTCCCTTTTAAATTAGAAACATCAAAGAAATCTCCACTTTTTGAAGAATCAGTAATCATAAAACTATCACTACCATACAAGCCCTCATCAATTCCTATATATTCATCTCCCCAAAAGCTACATTCTTCTGGTAATATTCCAAATTCATCTTTAAAATACCTTAAAATTGTATTTACATTATCACTTTTGCTGGAAACTCCAACTTCTAAGTATTTAGCATCTGTTGTTACCACTAAATCTAACCCATATTTACAACCTATTTCTTCAGAGATTTTAATAAGTCCTAAAATCCCTCCATTAAATCCATGCTTAATCAAATTTTCTTTTAATATATCAACCTCATTTTCTTGAAGAAATAGTTGCTCTCCTCTATTACTATCAACCATAAGATCTATTTTACAATAATTAGGTCTGCTAAAAACTATATCCGTCTTATAATCATAGTCTTCTAAAAGCTTCATATGAATATCAAAACAAGCCTTATGCACATCCAAAAGAACTGATTTTTCTGGTATCATATTATTGAATAACTCTAAATTTTTATTTTTATTAAGTTTATAGTTATATGCCCCTCTACCTAAGCCTAAAAATAAATTTTCTAATTCTTTTTTAGTAAAGTAATCTTGTAATCTTCCACCAGCAATATTTTCAATAGTAGTTCCACTAATTATTGCTAATTTTATCCCCTTATTAAGCAAACACTTCATTCTCGAAACTATTTCATCTACTGGTGCCTTCCTAGAAGTTACAGCAGTACCATCCCAATCAAAAAAGATAGCTTTATACCCATTCTCCATAAAACACTCTCCCTTTTATCTTATTAATACTCAATTTAAACAAATCCAATTAAAAATTTTATTTTTGACCAGCTAAACTATAATTTAACTGGTATTTTTATTATTTCACCTAAATTTTCAAGATACACTTTGACTCCACATATATATAATTCCAAATTGTCTCCCTCTAATAATCTTATTTTAATTTCATCTTTAGAAATTTTTATTTCTAATAGATTCTTCTTGTAGAAAATTTTAAAACTATATCCTTTCCACTCCTTAGGTATTGTAGGATTTAATTCTAAAACTCCTTTATTAGTTCTAAGTCCTGCAAAACCATTTACAATACCTTGCCAAGTTCCTGCCATATTTGCAGCATGAATTCCTGCATAAAAATTATTGTGATAATCATCTAAGTCCATTCTTGCTGACTGTGAAAAATACTTGTAAGCCTCCTCATCATATCCAATTTGGCTAGCTAAAATACCAAATATACAAGTTGATAAAGAGGAATGATGTAATGTTACTTCTTGATAAAAATCATAGTTTCTTCTTAATTCATCTATACTAAAAAGATTACTATGAAGGTACATTGCTAAAATTGCATCAGCTTGCTTTGACATCCTTTGTCTAAATATAAATAGAGGATGATAATTTTCATAAAGAAGATGTCTCTTTTCTGGAGGTATTTTTGAATCATCCCAAGGCTTTCTCTTCATAAAGCCATCATCTAAAGGATACACCCCTCTTTTCTCATCATAAGGGAAATACATGTTTTTAATTATTTTTTTCCAATATTCTATTTCTTCATCTTTTAAATCAATCTTTTTAACTAAACTATCATAAGCTAATTGATCTTTTTCTTTAATCTTATTTAATGCCCATATTGCATCTCTAAGGTTTTCACGTGCCATAAGATTAGTGTAAAAATTATTATCAACTATAGCATTATACTCATCTGGTCCAGTTACAGCACAAATACAATATTTATCTCCAACATACTCAGAAAATGATCCTACATCAGCCCAAACCCTTGCAGTTTCGCATAAAACTTCAGCTGCTTTATCTTTTAAATAGGCAAAATCATCATTAACATCTACATAAAGCTTAAAGGCATATGCTATATCTGCATTTATATGATATTGAGCCGTTCCTAAAGGAAAATATGTTGATGCTTCCTCTCCATTAATTGTTCTCCACGGGTATAAGGCTCCTTTATCATGTCCTAATACCCTTGCTCTCTCTCTAGCTTTGTCTAAAGTAAAATACCTATAATCTAGTAATTTCTTAGCTAAATCTGGCTTAGTATATATAAACACAGGAAGTACATACATTTCTGTATCCCAAAAATAATGTCCTTCATAACCTTCTCCACTTAACCCTTTAGCCCCCATTCCAGTTTTACCATCTCTACCAGCTGATTGCATAAGATGAAAAAGATTAAATCTAATCCCCTGCTGAAGTGCATTATCCCCTTCAATAATTACATCAGCTGTTCTCCAAAATTCTTCAACATATTCCTTTTGCTCTCTCTCAGCTTCTATATATCCTTTTTTCTCAGCATCACTTAAAATACTTTTTATAAAACTATTTAGTTTTTCTTCATTCATATCTAAAGATGTACTATATGCAATAAACTTATCTAATATAATTTCTTCATTTTCCTTAGCATCAAATTCATAAGATACTCCACAAACCTCATAATTTTTAAAGTTCTTTCTTATAAAGTTTTCTGCTGATATTTTGTTTACTGCTCCACAAGCTATTTCAAGTTCACTATTTAATGTTGTTGCCTCATAATAAAGTTCATCTTTTATGGAATCTATATAATCTTTTACAAGCCTTTTACCAAAAGGACCATAATCAACTAAAGGATTAGTTTTTCTTGTATGATTTTCTACATTTGTATAAATAGCAGAGATAAATTTTAAATTTCCACTAAAGTTTAAGGGAGTAACTTTATAACGTATTTCCATTAAATTTTTATTCTTAAAACTAACAAATCTACTTATACTAATTTTTATTTTTTTACCCTTAGGTGATACCCATATAAGATCTCGAGTTATCCTTCCTTCTTTCATATGTAAAACTCTCTTATAATCTTCTATTTCACCTGTAAGCATACTGAATTCTTCATCTTCTATAAATAGCTTTATTATTTTAGCATTTGGAATATTTAAAAGTGATTGACTTTCTGTAGGGAAACCAAAATTCCATTCCCCATACCTTATATGCTCACTTTCATAAAAGCCATTGACAAAGTTTCCTTCTAATCCTGTTTCAACATCAAAATCATATGCCTCTTCAAATGTGCCTCTAGTACCTATATATCCATTAGCCAATGAAAATGTTGTTTCATTTCTATAATTATTTTTTAAAAGAAATTCTTCTTCTGTTATATTCCAAGGCTCTATTTTATAAATAGGCTCCCTATAATCTTCCATATTACTCTCTCCTCACCACTTTATTTTCCAAAAAATTTCATTCTTTTTCACAAAGGAATATAAAAATTCAATAGCATCTGGTTTCAATGCTGTCCTATGTTTTGAAATTGCTTCTCTCTTTAAATTTTCTTCAAGGTTATTAGATTGCATTTCTTTAGGTACAATAAAACTTAATGCTTCACTCCATTTTAAGTTTGAAGTTTCTTCTAGAAGTTTTGGACATGTAAATTCACTAACTTCTTCAGTAATAATAGGCCAATTTTCATCCCCATCACAAGAGTGTACTATTCCACTATATAAATTAGGTTCATAGTTATTTTTTTCTCTAAGTTCTTTTAGTATTTCAACTACAAAACAATATAACGCGCTATGATCTCCATGGGTATCAAACTCAGAGGTTGTAAAAATATTTTCTGGCATGTATTCTTCTATTACTGCTGATAAATCATCATGAAAATTCTTTCTAGTATATTTACTATGTTCATTAAAATTTTTAAAGTGATATTCTTTACGATTCTCTAAAGAATAGGTTTCCTTTGAACAGCTAGACTTTAAAATTTTATTTTCATCCTTCTCTTCATAGAGATTCCATAAAAAGCTTTTTTCTTTAGGCATTCCAGTATCAGCATATCCAAGGACTATTAAACTTTCACTTTGTAATCCTAAAAGTTCTAATCCTTCTATACTTTCACTAATTCTTGCCCTTCCTACAGAATAATCTTCGCAATCATAATCTCCATTAGTAGCCATTACTACCTTCACATCAAGTCCACTTTCCAGGGCATTTTTTATTATTCCGCCTGTCATAAGTAATTCATCATCCTCATGGGGAACAATTATCATAATACTTCCAAAATGTTTGTCTATATTAATATTTTTCATAAAATCACCCCCCTGCCATTTAACCTTTAACAGCTCCTGTTGTAACTCCACCTATTATGTATTTTTGCATAAATATATAGAATACCATAAGAGGTGCAACTCCTAGCATTAACATTGGGAAAAGTGCTGTCCAGTCAGTTGAGAATTGACCTATATTTCTAGATACCTCTTGTAAGATAACTCCATTTTCTCTACTTTGTAAGAATAATAAAGGTGTTAAGAATTCATTCCAAACATTTAAAGTTACTATTATAACTACAGTTGAAATAACTGGTTTTAAAAGTGGTAATATAACTCTAAAAAACTTTTTTAATACTCCACATCCATCAATATCTGCAGCTTCCTCTAATTCCATTGGAATAGTAGCTTCTATAAATTCTTTAAATAAAAATATTGCTTGAGGTGTGTTTATGGCTACGTTTACTAATATTACAGCAAATGCACTATTCATAAGATGTAAACTCTTTACGATTTTATATAAACTTACTATATTCATTTGAAATGGCACTATTAACCCTGCAAGGAAAAGTAAAAACATACGATTTCCAAGTTTAGTTTTTGTTCTAGCTAAAGCATATCCCGCCATAGATCCAAAAACAACAATCAATATAACCGCTGTAGCAGTTATAAACACTGTATTTCCAAAAGCTCTTGGGAAACTCATCTGTTTCCACGCATTAGAATAATTTTCAAAAATCCAAGTCTTAGGAATTCCTAATGGACTAGCTGTTGCTTCTTGAGGAGATTTAAAAGTTGTTACTATAAGATAATAAATTGGTATAAACCATATAGCAGCTAATAGAATCATTGCTAATTCTAATCCCCATAGTTTTTTGTCTTTTTTCTTAATTCCACTACTTTTCACTTTATTCATCATGATATAGACTCACTCCATTTCCCCATTAATTTCGTTGTTATTCCACTTATTACAAGAACTATAATAAAGAATAATACTCCAAAGGCTGCTCCTGTACTATAGAATCCATCTGAAATACCTTTTTTCATCATAACAGTCATAACTGTTTCAGTAGCATTTCCTGGACCTCCTGAAGTCATTGAATATATGATATCGAAAACTTTCATACCACCTATAAGTCCTGTAACAACGATTATTTTTACTGATGGGCACATTAATGGAAGTGTTACATGAAAGAATTGTTTTAAGCTTCCAGCTCCATCAATACTTGCAGCTTCATATAACTCTTTAGGTATTGATTGTAAATTGGCTAAGAATATAACCATTGCCCAACCTGTCCATTGCCAAGCTTGAGTAAAAATTACAGAAAATAAGGCTTTATTTGTTGTGAAGAAATTTATTGTATCTAATCCTAAAGAATGTAATATATTATTTACTAAACCATAATCTGATGATGAAAGTATAAAATTCCATAAGTAACCTATTATTAATGAACTGAATACTGCTGGAAAGAAGAATACAGCTCTTAATAAATTACGGCTTTTTAATTTTTTATCTAATAACACTGCTAAAGGTAATGCTAAAACTGTTTGTAACCCTGTAAGAGCTATAGCGTATATTACTGAGTTCTTAATACCAGTCATCATTACTGGTGTTGAAAACACTTTAGCGTAATTCTCAAATCCAACAAAACTTAAATTAATAGGATTTATATCTGTATAATTAGTGAAACTATAAAATATTGTGTATAAAAATGGTACAATACTAAATATTAAGTAAATTGCTAAAGCTGGTAATACAAAAACATAAAAGTATTTTCCTAAAGTTCCCGGTGTTCTTCTTTTCTTTTTAACTAATTCCATGTAGTCTCCTCCTTTAAATGCTAGATAAGTTTTTTAAAATTGCTCATAACCCTAAACAAATTAGAATTATGAGCAAAAAAGTTAATTTTATTTATTTATAAGTTCACTTGCAGCAGAATCTACATTAGATAAAGTTGTTTTTAGATCTTGGTTTCCAAGTAAGTAATTTTGCATTTGTTTACCGTAATCTACATGTGCTGATCCTGCATCTCCCCATTCATTCCAAGGACAATAAATATGGCCTGCATTTATAGCTTTTTCAGCTCCCTTAAAGGCTTCTGGAAGAGTGAATGAAGTTCCAGTTAAGTAAGAAGATCCTCCTTGATTGTTTTCCCATAAAGCTTTTTGTCCCTCTTCTGTAGATATAGCTTTTAATACTTCCATTGCTGCATCTTTATTTTTAGATTTTGAATTTACTGCAAATCCACATCCAGGTCCACCTATTAACCATCCATCGCTAGGTTTTGTTCCGTAAAATGGCATCATATTAAGTTTTAAATCAGGATTTTTTGACATAATTGCTTCTAAATCCCATGGTCCTGAACAATACATTGCAGCTTTTCCAGTAGCAAATTCCTCTAAAGCTTGATCGTGGTCTATTCCAGTCATATCTTTAGTGTATATTCCATCCTTTATCATTTCTGACCACTTATCTAAGTACATATTCCATGTACCATCTAACTTAACTTTTCCTTCTCTATACTCTTGTCCAAAGTTTTTACCAGCATCTGTTGATAAATACTCTGCTGTTACAAAGGCCATAGAATTCTTTAATAAAGGTTCCCATGATTTTAATCCTGCTGCTAAAGGTTTTATTCCTAAGCTTTGGAATTTCTTACAAACCTCAATGTATTCATCAAAGGTCTTAGGTATTTGAATATTATTTTCTTCAAATAATTTTTCGTTATAATATATTCCTTCAAACCAACTTATTCCTGGTAAAGCATATACATTATTATCGTACTTATAAACATTAGTACCTGAATCTGAATACTTCTTAGTCAAATCGTTTACATTTTCTAGATATCCTAATTTAGCATGTTTTAATGCTGATGCTGGAGATTCACAAATTATATCTGGACCTTCTTCAGCTGATAATTGAGTATCTACTATTGTGTTATAGTTTGAGTTATCAATAAATTGATACTCTATTTCCACATTTGGTAGTTTTTCAGATAAATACTTTAACATGTCTTTCATTGTATCTTCATTATTCCAGTTAGTCATACGAAGCTTTACTTTACCACCATCTTTTGCTTGAGTAGAATCAGCCTTGTCACCACATCCTACCATTGCAGTTGCTCCAATCATCATACATAGAATTGCACTTAGAATTTTTTTTCTCATATCTCTTCCCCCTTTAATTTATCCCTCTCTTTAATGATGTTATAGCTTATAAATTATTAAGTTCCTCTTATGATTAAATTATAAAATCATTTAATTTATTAATAAATAATACATTTTTTCGAAACATTGTACAATTTTACGTTATTTTTTATTAATAAAAAGGTGCTGTATCAAAATAACTTTTAATAAAACTTAAAGCCTTATAAAGAGAAATTTAGTAATCTTCTCAGTATGCTTCTATGTTTTATCTCTCAACTTTGATACAGCACCTTAGTTTATTTTTAATTTAATTTATCATCTATTTTAGGAAGCCTTAGTGCAATGCATATGTAATTGTTTTTAACTAAAGAACACTCTAAATTGCAATCTATACCATAATAGAGTTCTATTCTTTCTTTTACATTATATATACCATATCCTTTTCCTGGCTTATTTAGCATCTCCTCTATGCTATTAATATCATTATTGTTACTACTATTATAAATTTTAAAGATTAAAGAATCTTCATCCTCCTGAAATTCAACTATAATCTTTCCTCTTTCTTTTCCTTCATTACAATCAATTCCATGCTTAATAGCATTTTCAACTATAGGTTGTAGAATAAAATTTAACATATTATTTTTTAGTCCATTTTCATCTATTCTATATTCAACATCAAAGCTATCTGAATGTGCTATTTTTTGAATTTCAATATAGGATTTTATATTATCAATTTCACTTTTAACATCTGTTATATCTTGTCCATTATTTAAACTAGTTCTATAAAATTTAGCTAGATACCCTGTTATATCACTTATATCATCATTTCCTTCTCTAATGGCTTTCCACTTTATAGTAGATAAACTGTTATATAAGAAATGTGGGTTTATCATAGCTTGTAATGCTTTAAGCTCAGTTGCTTTCTTCTCAAGTTCAATTTTATAAACTTTATTTATCATATCGTTTAAGTCCCTTGTCATATGTCCAAAGCTATTTGTCACAATTCCTATTTCATCAGTATCCTCTGTAAAAATAGGATTATTGAAATTCCCCTTTGAAACATCTTCAGCCTTATCCTTAAGCAATAATATTCTTCTACTTAAGGCTTTAGATAATATATTTATTAATATAACTACTGCAATTAAACAAAAAATTACTATTAATAAAGTTGAACCTATTATAGGGATTAATTCCTCTGTTATTTTCTTTTTATCTAAATAATAAAATACCTTCCAATTTGAAGCATCAATATTATTTTCACATATTAAATACCCCTTTTCTTTCAAATTAGCTCCAGATTTTATATTTAATATATTTTCTAAAACCAATTCATTTATTTTACTATTTTTCATCAGCTTTTTAAAAACTATATTTCCACTATTATCTTTAATAATAATTCCATTATCTAAGAAATCCATATTTTCTAAAGGCTCTGTTATAATACTCATAAACAATTCAATTCTAAGTACACCTATAACTTTACTATTAGTTGCAGTGTCTAATATACTTCTAGTTATAAATAATTTTCCATCCTCATAACTCCAAAAGGGCTTAAAACTCTTTTGACTTTTTTTATACCATTCCTCACTCTCTACAAAATTACTTGGCTTTAAAAAGGATCCTATCTCTCCACTTACATTAGGAGTATATATATTTATTTCCTTTATGTAATCATCACTGGTTATAAAATACCAAAATATAGGCTCTACAGTATCATTTAAGGTTTGTGCTATTGATATATTATCATTAGGCTTATTTTCTATAACCTTTCTAAAGTTTAAGTTATAAGCAAGATATTTTGCATACCCTTCTTCCTTTTTTAATTTAAAGTCTATCTCATCAGCAATTCTAAGACTATTATTTTCCATTGTCTTCTCAGTTTGTATTAATAAATTTTTTCTTGATTCACTAAAACTATAAACCCCTAAAACTATTATTGGTATAGATACAGATATGCTAAAACTAATAATTAACTTTTTCCTTATAGATGCTTTTCCTAAAAACCATTTCATTAATTTTTCAATCATATATAACCTCACTTGCCTTAACTATTCTTACGTTTAAATTGGTTTGGAGTTACTCCAAAATAATTCTTAAATATACGGTTAAAGTATGATTGATTTTCATATCCACAAGCCTTACCAACTTGTACAATTTTCATATTACCTTCTTCTAAAAACTCCTTAGCCTTATTCATTCTAAAATCAGTTATATATTTAACTATGTTTGAGCCTGTTTCTTTCTTAAAAACATAGCTTAAATAGGTTGGCGTAAAATTAACCTTATCTGCAATATAATCTAAACTCAATTCACTGCTATATTCATTTTTTATTATCTTTATTACTTTGTTAGCTATGCTTTTTTCGTCTAAAATATCATTATCACATTCCTTTGCAATATCCTTTATAATAGATTCAAAAGCTACTTTTAAGGTTTCACTTGAGTTACATTTTAATATCTTTTCTATAAATCTCTTTTTCACTTCACCATTATATATATCAAAGGCTTTACAAAGTTTTTCTATTAAATCATAAAAAAGGTGATGTATGTATATAGTACTAAGTGATCCTGATTCTAACATGTATTCTATAAGCTTATTTATGTAAAATTCAATGTCATTTAAATTTCTTTCATTTATAGAGTTTTTAAGATTTTCCTTTACATTCTCTATTTCAATTGTATATAAGTCATTAGGTTTATACTTATTAACTCTAATAACTCTTGATTCAAAATCATAAATACTTTCCTTTATATCATTTAACCCTTTTACCTCATTATAAATCTTTTCAATTCCACAGAATACATTACTAATAAAAAATGAACAGTTTTCATTGGCTAATAATTTAATCTCTCTTGTTATTTTAGAACAAACTTCATCTAAAAAATCTTCTTTTATCTTAGAGTTGCTATGTAATATCAAATATGATTCATTAGGATAAAAATTTATGTATTCATAAGGAAATTTCAAATATGTATTTAACAGCTTTAAAAATACTTCTTCTCCTTCTTCAAAAAAATTATTTCTAGTCTCTATATTTATTAATACTAAATATTTTTCTTTCAAACTTATATTGTATACGTTTAACTTTTCATCAATATTATTTTGAATATTATGATTAGCTAAGAGTTTGTAAAGTAAAATCTTTTTACTTGATTCCATAAGTAATTCTTTTTCTTTTTCTTCTTCCTTTCTTTTTATGCAACTTTTTATTACCTCTTCCATAACTCTTTTAAATTCATCTACTTCAATAGGTTTAAGTAAATAGTCAACTACTTTTGCCTCTAAGGCTTTTTTAGCATAGTCAAATTCACTATATGCACTAAAAATTATTATTCTAATTTTAGGATCATACTTAAATGTTTCCTTTGCTAATTCTAGTCCATCCATGAAAGGCATCTTTACATCTGTAAAAAGAATATCTATCTGGTTCTTTTTTATGTACTCTAAAGCCTCTTTACCATTTACAGCCTTTGCTATGATCAAAGGAAATTCATACCTTTTTATAAGAAATTCAACCCCTTCACGTTCTGTAACCTCATCATCCACTAATAATATTTTTAACATTAATTACCCCCCTTTATACTTAAATAGCTCTCTTTAGTTTTAGTAGCATACTATGATTATTTACTATATAAAATTTAACTACTACTTCTACTTTAATATAATACCGCCTAAAAGTTCAATATTAGTTAAAAGTTTTTCTCTATAATAAAATTTTTAACACCTTTCTTAATATAATTATAAGAATATTTTTAATTTATATAAACTATTTAGTGATATAATTAATCTGTTATAAAAATTATACTTTTCACTATACTAAAAATAGTATAGTAAAGGTATTCAAAACTTATTTAAGGAAGTGGACTACTTGAAAACGCCGACTAGGAATTACTTAATTGATAATAGTAAAGGTCTTCTAATATTTTTAGTTGTTTTGGGACACAGTTTAGAGTTTATTAGGAAAGATTATGAACTAGCAAGATTTTTATATGTTTTTATATATGAATTTCATATGCCTGTATTTGTTTTTATTTCAGGCTATCTTTCTAAGAATGTAGAAAAAGGACGTAAGAATGCTGTTAGAAACTTTCTTATACCATTTTTACTTTTTAATATAATCTGGAATCTACTTGAGTTAATGGGCTCATTATTTTTACATGGTAGATTTGTTGAACTTCCTAATGCACAGTCATTTTCTTTTTTTACTCCTGGATGGGCATTGTGGTATATATTCGCTATGTTTTTATGGAAGATATTCTTGCCAGATCTTTTGAAGTTTAAAAATGTATTTGTACTTAGCATTATTGTTGGTATAATTGTAAAGTTATCTGGAGAGTTTGGTGCTTATATGGCTCTTTCAAGAACTATTACCTTTGCACCTTTTTTCTTAGCTGGATATTACTCTAGTGAGAAAAGACTAAAAAAGCTTAAGAGCTTTACAAAGTTTAAATTTTTAAATAAGATTCCGGCACTGCTTATTGTGGTTATAGGAATTTTAATAGCTTTTATATTTGTTAAATTTACAAATATTCCAGATGAGTTTTTCTGGGCTGATAGATCATATCAAAATTTTAATATAAATATGATTACTGCCATATGGCTCTATATCTCGGTTTATATCATAGGATTTGCTTTCGTCTATGTTTTCATAAACTTGATGACTGATAAACCAAACTTCTTATCAAAAATAGGTAAAAATACCCTTGCAGTATATTTTCTACATACCTACTTTATAGGTAGTATTTTAGGTTTAACAACACTTATGTCAAGTAATTCAGGTAAGCTCTTTGCCTTGATACTTGGTTCTTTGATAGTTACTTTTATTCTTTCAAGAGATAGAGTAGCTAGAATTTTCTCCAAGTTCTTAAATAAAATTAATAACTTGTTATTTATAAAAGAATAAGAGGATAAATATTTATTTTATCCTCTTTATTTTTTGCTTTAATTATTTTTAATAACTTTTTATCTAAAAAAATATCTTACACATCTACTTACTATTATACTTTTTCATAGTTACCATATATAAAATTTCAACAAATACACTTAATGAAGCTAATAATATAATTCCTCTTAAAACTATATTTACATTACTTATAAAGATTTCTAAAAAGTATTGATTTAATATATACAGTATTATTATATAGGTACTGCTAAATGCTATTCTTGTATTTGAATTAAAATCTAAATCAATATCTTCTGTTAATTCCTTTACTCCCAAGAAATATAATCATCAATAAGTTCTATTCATTTATCTGTACTTTCTATAGAAATGTTTGAAGCTAATTTGATTTTTAATTTATAAAAATTTTCTCTTTGAGCTTCAGAGATTTGTCTTCCATCCAAGCTTTTTGCAAGTAATAAAGCATCTGCATAATTTTTATTATCTATAAATTGATTTAACTTTTCCATATCTCTGTCTATCTCTTTATCATATTCATCCTTTTCCTCTATATTTTTTGCAAGATTATCTACACTTTCCTTAAAACTTGCATAAGCTTCATCTTTATTACCTATAGCCTCAATTTTAACTTCCGCCTTATTAACTTGTCCACTTTTAAAAGCTTTCTCTGCTTCTAAATAATCTTCCACCATGTCTTTTAATTCTTTTGCATCCTTAT
The DNA here is from genome assembly GCA_034421775.1 of Clostridium perfringens. Lineage (GTDB taxonomy): Bacteria > Bacillota > Clostridia > Clostridiales > Clostridiaceae > Sarcina > Sarcina perfringens_B. Next base: position 85,656 of record WNVL01000007.1, read on the forward strand.
TCTTAGGATTATGGTCTAATGCCAATTCTAAAGAAGCAACTGCCTTTTCATATTGCTTTTCATTAATAAGTTCTTTCCCTTTGGCTAATGCTTTATCTGAATTATTACATCCCATAAAGCTTGCTGCTACAGCTGTAATAAGTATTCCTGAAATCAAAAATTTAATATTTTTTTTCACTTAATTAACCTCCTGTCCACTGCCCTAAATTGTTTTAACTTAATCTAGCAAAGTGAATCAAGTAAAATCATAACCAAATTTGAATTTCTTACTGTTATTTAACAGGTATCTCTTTGCTTTTAACCTTAAAATAAAGCAATTTTATTTACTTTATTAAATTGTTCTCCCTATAATTCTACTCCTTCGTAACATAAAAAAATAGCAACCTTTTTCCCCTTATAAAATCACCTTCTATAATTTAACATGTATTTCTATAATTTTTACATTTCCTTTTTATCCCAATTTAATAGTAGCATATTTTGAATAATAAGTAAATATTCTTAATTTAACAAAACAAAGATGAATAATTTGGTAAAAGTTTTAAAACAAAAATACCAACACCCCTAGAAGTACTAAAATCAAAGGGATAATCTAGATACCACTAGATTATCCCTTATATATGTAAAATTTATTTTTATATTTTTCGCAATTTTATACAAAAATCATATAAGCTTTATGTAACTATTTAATTTAGAAAGCTGAATTTCATTTTTCACCTTATACACTCCATATTTACTCTCAACAACTTTTCCACCAAGCTTTCTAACATGCCATTGAATATTCATTCTATCCTCTACACCTTCTATATCAGCATAATCATCACTTTTTATTTTTATATAGCATTCTCTAATAACCTTACAAAGTTCTCTTGGCATTTTTATTTCTCTCATGGCTCTTACTATACCTTCTTTTCCTTCAATTAAAAGAACTTCAAAGGTGTAATCCAAATCCTCTGAGAGATAAAAATCATCGGAAGCAAAATTTAAATCAACCGGAAATGCACTACATTCCAAAACTCCGTCTATGGTAAGGGTAAAACCTACAAAGTCTCTTAAAAGCCCAAACTCTTTTTTGGGATATATTTGAAACCCCAGTTCCACCTTTCCAAAATTAATAGCAAACTGATCTTCTGATGTTGAATTGTCCCATCTAAGTAAAAGATTAAATTCATCCCTACTCTGAAGAACCATTGCACTGTCTCCTTTAATATCCATATAGGTCTTATCTCCTATACCAACAATAACCCCCTCATCATCGTACTCCTCATCTAACTCCAAACTCTTTCTAAGCTCTTCCTTAGCATCATTAATGTTACTTAAGAAAAGTTCATCTTCAAATTCTTCTGTTTTAATAAGTTCTCTGACGAAATCTGTTACATCACTAAGCTTTTCATTCATCATAAAAACCTCCCCATTTATTACAATAAGATTTTAAACCATTATATACCAAAATCCTCTATTGGTACAGAGAATTAAATAGACTGTATCAAAATGTTTACTTAATTAAAACTTATATAAAAATTTATAAGTTCCAGTAATTAGCTCCATTTCAATACAGTCTTTTGTAAAGCTATAAACTTACAATATATACTTTTCCAATAAATTATTATTTATTTTTTTAGTCTTCTATATACTTATCCAAAGTAGACTTTTCTGGTTCATCTGTAAAATTGTAAAGACTAAAGCTCTCCTCCACCTGTTTTGAAGTTATTCCATCAAAAAGTATGGTATCGAGATTCTCTATATCCTCTAAAGCAAACTCTCTATCGTATTCTTCATTTGTGATTTTCACATAGTACTCTCTAATAATCTTACAAAGTTCCCTTGGAAGTCTAATGTGCCTCATAGCTCTTACAATATGCTTTTCATCTATAGCTATTATATTTAAAGCATAGTCCATTTTTTCTGAAAATTCAAAACCTTCCGGAGTAAAATTAAAATCTAGTCTCATATCACTATAATCTACAGCATCCTTAATAGATAAGGTAAAACCTACAAAATCATAGTGCATACTAAATTCTTCCTTTTTAAAAAGCTGAAATCCAAAATCAACTTTTCCTTTACTAACTCCTCTAAAACTTTTCTTAGCTTCACTTGGAAACCTTAGAATAACTAGGAGACTATCCTTGTCCGTCAAAAGGCTAACCATATCCTCTGAAAGGTCTATGGAAAGTTTACTGCCAACCTCTAAGCAACACTCCCCATCTTCTTCACCGCATTCTAACTCTTGAAGGTTGTCCTTTCCTAAAACATGATATAAATACCTTTTAAACTCAATATCAAATTCATTTTCCATCCCTTAAGTGTCTCCTCCATTTAAAAATAACCTTCAACTATTATATATCAACAAACTTAGAGTTACAAACCATATTTTAACCATTTTATAATTCTAAAAAGCTATAAAAAGTGATGAAGTGTCATTTTTACCAACAATTAGTTAAGTTTTTAGGAATAACTACATTAAACCTATGTTTTAAAGCAAACATATATTTTAATCACCCAATTGTATTTTTCTCAATATGCTATTATATTATTTATTATAAGTAAGAGGAAAACATTATAAAATTAAGTCAGTATATGTTTCAGGAAAAATAAAACACATACTGACTTAATTAGCTCATTTAAAGAACAAAAAAAATTTTAATAAAACTATAATGCCATAAGTAATGTACCTATGAAAATTAGTATCCCCCCTCCAATAGTTTTTATGGTTACTTCCTCATTTAAAATAAAAAATGCCATTACTACTGTTATTATAATGCTAAGCTTGTCTATAGCTATAACCTTAGTTACTTGCCCCATTTGAATGGCCTTATAATAGAAAAGCCAAGAAAGCCCAGTTGCTAAACCTGAAAGTATTAAGAATATCATAGAAGTGTTTGAAATATTCTTTATTCCTTTGAAACTTCCTGTAATAAAGACAATTCCCCAAGCTAGTATTAATACCACAACAGTTCTAATAGCTGTAGCAAGATTTGAGTTTACATTCTCAATTCCTATCTTAGCTAATATAGAGGTTAGTGCTGCAAAAACAGCTGATAACATAGCGTAAATAAACCACATATTTTTCTCCCCCATTCAATTGAAATAGATTATCACTTTCATATTTTATCACAATATTTCTTTATTAAAAGAAAAGTTAATTAAAAATTAATTATTCTTTTAATTGTAACAATATAGAAAAATTCATAAAACATAAATAGTTTACATTAAATGCAGCACTATCAATTGTACTTATCTTCCTATTTGAATGAAAAAATTGCCTAAAATAAATAAAAATAAATAAAAATAAATAAAATAAAGGATTAGCATTAGCCTATCCTTTACTTTATTTTGTCTCTAAGTTTTAAAAGTACTTCTCTTATTTCTTTAATTTCTTCATGAGTGAAATTTTCAAATATACTATCAAAGCTATTGTTTATATCATATTTGAATGTTCTTGCAAAGTCTATTCCCTTTTTAGAAAATATTATATAAGTGTTTCTCTTATCTTTTTCATCCTTAAATTTTTCAACATATCCCATATTTTCAAGTCTTGAAACAATACCAGAAACTGTCCCCTTAGCAAGAGACATCTCATCACAAAGCTCTTTAACTGTAACTTTTCCTTTATGAGCAATAAGTTTAATAACTGTTATTTGTTGGTGAGTAAGTCCACTTTCCTTAAGGCCCTCACTAACCTTCCCCACAGTACTTGAATAAATTTCCTTTATTAGCATAGCTATTTCAAATGAATCGTAATTCACATAAATCCCTCTTTTCTTTAAGCTTTGTCTTTAAGAAAGCTGATTTTTTAATACTCCTTTATATTTAAACTAATTTTAATTATAAATCAAAATTTCTTATTTTAAATTTTGAAATTTCATAACTGAACAAATCAAAAATATTAATAAAAATTCTAGTATATCTACATTGTTCTTTCAGCATTTCACTCATGAAATCAACATTCCCCTAAAGCAAAACGTTTTATTAAGTTATATAAAATTAAATGGTACATAGAGGTTTATTAAACTCTATGCACCACTAGCTTTTTTTTATCCTAAGTATTAGCTTATTTTATATTTAACTTTTAAATTGTCAAATGTGAAGAATCCTACTAAGAAATATACACCGGCCATAAATAATGCTGCTCCTAATCCAATATAGAAAGTTCCTAAGTAAACTGGATTAAATATTCCTAAGTTTCTAACTGTGATTCCAAAGAAAATCATAAATCCCATTATTATATAACCTTTAAAATCAAAGAATGAAAATACACAATGTTTGTCAAGTTCACTATTTACAATTCTTGTTGTATGCTTCTTAAACATCTTACTAAATATAAATTTAAAAAATACAAAAAATACAATAGCAGCGAAAATAGTTGTAAAAATCAAATTACTGTGATGTGACATAACATCTCCAAATCCTAAAGTAAATACTCTAAATCCTGCAAATCCCCAAACTAATCCTGCTATGAAAAGTAAAATTTTCTTACTAACTCTTGGAGTAAATTTCTTAATTTCTTCCATAAGTGTCATCTCCTCTAAAATTATCTTAATCTATTAAATTCTAAGCCTCCAAAAATGGTTCGCATGAAAACTCTTTGTTCTTATGCAAACTATTTTACTCTCAATAACAATTATTGTCAAATAAAAATTTTCATTTATTTGAAATAACTCTAAGCCACCTTAATAAACTAAAAAAGGAACACTTAAAGTATATTTTTCATATACTAAAGTACTCCTTTTCTTTTTTAGGCTATTAATCATAGAAGATTTCTAATATGGTTAATAGCTCCATTTAACTCTATCCTCTCCTAGAATATTCACTCATAATCATTCCATCAAAAGTTCTCACATTATCAAGTTTTAACTTAATTTCAGGGTTACCTTCCTTAAATAGCGGAATTCCTTTTCCTAAGATAACAGGTATTGTAGTTATTATGTATTCATCAATAAGATCTTTCTTCATTAAAGTATCAATGAACTCACATCCTCCTACAATCCAAATATCTTTTCCCTCTTCACTTTTAATCTTTTCAATAAACTCAGTTGCATCCTCATTTATAAATTTAATATCAGCATTGTAAGTTTTTGTTTTGCTATAAAGCTTTCCAAAATCCTCATTAACAAAGATTATATCATCACTTTTATCTCTTAAACTTTCTTCAAGTAAAGCTTCCTCATCTATCTTATTTTTTGTGAATATGTAGCTTTTTTTACCTTCATATGGCCAAACTTCTGGACTTAGCTCATTAACTATTTGCTCATAAGTTTTTCTTCCCATGATCACAGTATCTATTCCACTTAAGAATTCTTCATAGCCATTGTCTATACATTCTTCTTTTCCTTCTCCTACAAGCCAATTAACATCTCCACTTTCCTTTGCAATATATCCATCCAAACTTTGTGCAATATATAATATTACTTTTTTCTCTTTATTCATACCTAATTTGTTACAAATAATATGTATATTTTCTTTTAGTATCCTTTATCTATAAATCTATTTTAAGTAATCATAATTCTATTAAGCTAAACATATGACACTGAACTTATTCCTAATTTCAGCAACCTAATTAATAATTACTTAAAATAACTCTTCTAAAGCATACTTAAAAATACATATTACCTCAACACTTCACCTCCTAAAGTAAGCATTTTAATTTTCAAACTATATTTTAATTAATATTCTCTTAAAATATAATTTTATTTTAATAAGGTCTAGGATTATTTATTCATTATTAACAAAAACCCCTATTAAAATATAAGAAAGTTTTTCCTTTCTTATATATAAGTTTACTACTAAAATTAATTAAACTAAAATTTCATATAAACTGAATAAGTACTATTTCATAAAATCTTTTCTTAATTTCATTAGTAAGCTTTCAAATATGTAGTATAAAAGATATCTTTAAGGGAAATCTAAGTGTGTATCCTTATAGAAGTTAAGACTCCATTTTGTGATTGATGTTCATCACCTCCTAGAAAGTCTTAATTTCTCAAATTTTCTATATGCCTTTTTAAATTGAAGAAGGCTATACCTTTATATTTCCCCCTTCTGAGAAACGTTGGGTATAGCCTCCTTATTTTCATCTAATATTATATCTTATAATTTTTAAAGATGTAATTACAAAGATAACAACTCCCACAAAAGATAAAAGCCCACTTAAATAGAAGCATATATCTCCTAAAAATGTTATACCAACAAAGTTTAATAAAAATCCTATGGAATCTTGAAATGTCTCTACCTGAAGTAGTACAAGCATTAATGATCCTAAAGCTACCCAAAGTAATTTAATATTTTTATTATCCATGCAATAAAATCCTCCCTATCTTTTATACTCTTATTTTTTGCCTATTTTCCATTTGAAATATTTATCTACAAAAACTAAGAAAACCACAAGTAAAATAGTCATTATAAATGCCTCTAATATACCATACAATTCGCTAAAGGCCTCCACTCAAAACTCCTCCTTATTTAACATTAAAGCCAATAATAGTTTAAAATCTAGTAAAACCTCATTAATCATAAAAATAAAATAATAATTAGTATATAAACTTTAGCTTTAGATTCCTTATCTCTTTAGTACTCTTTTTAATTAAATTTTATTAATCAGCCTTTGTTTTAGGTGATTATAGATTTTAACTAACATTCACAGGTTTAGTTTTAAATCAGTACTAGTTTAAAATATATCCACTAATTAGAAATCCTTAAACTCCTTAAATATTTTCCTTCTCCTTTTATATCTATTGGTTTTTCCACAAAACCAGTTTTCACAAGATATTCATTAGTAAGGCCAAAAATTTGATGCCAAAGTTCATTGGCAACTTCTTTAATATCTACTTTATGTCTTAGTGCTGTTAAATTTTTATTGTCTTTTTTAAAATCCATAAAGAAATTTCTAATAAGTTCTAAGGTTTCATTAAGAACTAATGATGATATTTCCTCAATTATAACCTTATCATCTTCTATAAAAATAGGAATTTCACACTTAATAATCTCATTTTTATTATCTAAACTAACATACTTTATTTCTTTAAGAAAATCTATTAAATTCTTTTCTTTTTTATCTAAATCCATGTACTTCACCTTAGAGTTTAATATTTTAACAATTAAGTCGCCACACTCTTCAACTATTTCTCTATTTTTATTCTCAATAATTTTTATATAGGCTAAATTGACCTCTTTAAAATCAGTAGCATTTTCAAGCTTTCGTTGGCTTTGTCTAAAAAATCTATACATATCTTTTCTATTTCCATTGGCATCACCAAAACTATTAAAATTAAAGCTTTTACTCCTAAAATTGTTACTACTGCATAATAACTTATTGCTATGAGCTTCTATTTCTTCCCCTTCTTCATAAGCAATAACTAAATAATCTCTATTATCAGGTTGATTCTTTGAGGTACAGAAAATACCCTTATCTCCCAAGAAATCTATAGCTGTGCCATCAAAGATATCATCACATATTACGTGATATAAAAGCCTTTCTTTACTAAAATTTGAAAAGCTTGATAAATTCTCTATTTTATTATATATTATAGCCTTATTTTCAATTATTATATCACCTATTTGATTACCAATATTACATAAGCACTTATCTAATTCTTTTAAATCTTCTTCTAAAAATACTGGGAAGTTTATCTTATATCCATTATCTTTACTTTCAATAAAATTTACACCTTTAAAAGAGATTATTAATTCATCAAATAGCTTCTCCTTTATTCCTAAAGTATTGATAATTTCATCTCTAGTTATTGTGTAAGGATTATTCTTCGCTATTATATATAAAACTTCCGGTGCAAATTCTTTATTATATACATACTCTGGACTATATTTATCATAAACTCCTATTTCTCCAAAGAAATATAGACTTACTCTCTTGTTATCCATTTTATCCTCCTAATTAAAATTTAATTATTATGTTTTAAAAGTCACTTGAAACGTAGTTCTTATAAATTAATAGCTCTAAGCCTCTAGAATATTTATCTAAAGGCTTAGAGCTATATTTTTCATATATATTAAAAAAATACTCAAATTAATCTTTTGTATAATAGTTTTTTCATGTCTCAACTTCTTTAATAATATTAATTTTGATAATACCAAAGAAGATTAATATAACCTATATGTTTAGTAGTTAAAATTTTTATATTTTTTTAACTTAAATATTTTTCTATATTTACCAGCTTAAAATATTTTGAGTAGCTATTTTCTGATATTCATTGCAGCAGATAAGTTTGCAATCCTCTCCTCCAAAATGTTCAGAGAAATAAAGTCTATCTTCTTCAAGCTCCTCTATTTTATCTATATCACCTTTAAGGTAAGCTTTAATTCTATACATAGCAGAATCACATCTTGCCATAACTCCTCCAAGTCTTATATCTATAACTTCAAAGCCTTGTCCTTTACACTCCTTATACCATAAATCTCTAAAACTCTTATGGAAGCTCTTTAACTTCTCTTGTATTTCTGGAATGAAGCTATAGGCAATAAGTCTTAAGACATCTGTATCCTTTTCTAAGTAAGCCTTTCTTATTTCTAATCCTATCTCGCTCTTAACTGAAAGATAGGCAGAAAACTTAGAGTACATCTTAAACATTGACTTAAAATCGCCACTTCTTTCCCCTATTTCTTCATATTTTTTAGAAAGATTAATATAGTAATCTTCTAAAGGTAAGCCTTCTAAATGCTTATCAAAGGCTCCTAAAAGTATGTCTTGATATGCTATATATTTTGAAGGGTTGCAAACTTCCATATTTGGAGTTTTAACTGAAGGAACAAGGTCTAATTCCTCTAAAGAAGTAAAATCTTTCATACTTAAACCTGTTAAAGCCTTACATCTTTCATCTATCCACTCTTCATCTACATTCTCATAGTAACCATGCTCTCCAAATAGTATAAGACCTACCATTATTGAATATATTGGAGTTTCTGATCCATCATCTCCCCAAGCAGTAGCAAATACTTCTTTTATTCCTTTTGCCTTGCATTGATTTAATGCAGCATTTGTTGTAGTAAAAGTCTTTGAATAGTTTGGTGCGAACCCACTCCATCTCCAACATCCACCTGCAAAGATAATATTATTTTTGAATGCATCTCTAATATCTAAAAGTTTTTTGTATTTTTCTTCATTAGAATTATAGTAATCCCAGTAAACTAAGGAAACCTCTTCTGGAATATTATTAGCTATTTCAGGAGTTATGACTATGTCAGTATCATAGTATCCTCCATCTGGTGCTCCACATCTTAAGAACATATCATCCCACATCATTGGCTTAAAATTATATTTTTTAGCTATTTCATTAACCTTATTTAAATGTTCCACCATAAGTTCTTGATGAGGAACATGTCCATGCTTAGTTAAATAATGACCTCTTCCTAAATCAAAGGCTTCATCCATTCCTATATGAATATTTTTACTTCTAAAGCATTCTCTTAAGGATGAAATCATTGCCTCTATAAACTTATAAGTCTTTTCTTCTCCTACTAAAAGTACATCATGAGTATCCTTCATCCCTTCACCATAAGCCCACCTTAAAGTTTGTTTTAAGTGAGCTAGGGTTTGTATACATGGTACAACCTCTATACCTAAAGAATATCCATAATCATCAATCTCTTTTAATTCATCCTTAGTATATCTTCCTCTCATATACCCGAAGTATGGATATCCATCAATCTCATAAGTATCCTCAGTGTAAAGCATACATCTGTTATGTCCCATTAAAGCCATGTAACCTAAAATCTTCTTAACCTCAGAAGCTCTATAAACAGCATTTCTTGAAGCATCTATCATGGCTCCTACTGATTCAATACAAGTTTTTTCACTCTTAGAGAAGTTTTCTTGTCCATTTTTAGCAAATTGAAGATACAGACTTAAAGCTCTAAAAAAGTGATGCTTTTCCTTATATCTTATTTCATTCTTTTCTCCTCTAATTAGCTCTATGACATCTTCTGAATCCTCAGGAAGCTTATAGACATTTATATTTTCTGAGCTTACTAGACTTGCTTCCTCATTTTCATTATAAAGCTGAAAATCAATTAGTCCTTCTAATCCCCTAACAGCCTCAAACATTTCCTCATTTAATCCAACTAATTTAATTCTCATCTTTATTCTCCTCTCATACTAATCTAGAAATTATATAAATTTTTCCTCAAAATAATTTTTTAATATCTGTTTCTTGTATACTTCCACATAAAAACTAAATATCCTACTTAAAAATTTATTTTATGATAAATAAAAATTCTTTTTTATAAAAAATGAATTTTTTATTGACTAAAAGTTAACTTGAATATATAATCTAATTGAAATTGATTATCAATCACAACAAAGGAGGTAGATTAATGCTACTTATAATTTCATTATTAATAACAACATTCTTGAGTATTGTCTATTACAAACAAATAAAAAAATATTCATCAATACTCTACGTAATATCAGCTCTAATAGCTATATTTTTCATAGTATTTACGAAAACTGATTTACATAACTATGTACCGAAATACATAAGTAAATATACAATAGGAATATTCTCTAAGAGTACTTTTTCACTAGCCTTATTTACTATAGTAATGTACACGGGAACTTTAAGTAATTCCTTTAAATACAAGAAAAATCTAATGGCTATAAGAGGTGAGCTTTCAATAATAGCCTGTATTTTAACCTTAGGACACAATATTTTATACGGAATATATTATTTCCCTACTTTCTTTACTAACCCACAATCTTTAACCTATTATAAACTTTTTGCAACATTATTGAGCTTAATCATGATATGTTTAATGCTTCCTTTAATGATCACTTCATTTCAATGTGTAAGAAAAAGAATGTCTTATAAAGTATGGAAAAGAATTCAAAGATTTGCTTATTTATTTTATGGTCTAATATATATACATATAATGCTTTTATACATACCAAAGTATAACAATAAGCTTTTTGAAATAATATTATATAGCATCATATTCTTTGCATATTATTTCCTACGCATAAGAAAGTATTTTAAAGATAAAGTTAAGTCTTAATTTTATTGTATAAAATTTATTAACATATAATAATAAATAGTTCTTATACTTTAAAATATACTAAAAATGGACAGTTTAATACTTAACTAATTTTAAATATTAAATAATATACTCATCTAACATTTAATATAAGAAAATCTTTATATAAATTTAAAACAATCGAACTTATAAATAGATAAAGAGTACATTAAAACTATTTATAAGTTCCTTTGTTTGCTTTTTAATAAATTCCTATTTAAATTCTTCTGGATGTCTTCTCTTAAGCTCTGGAATTGCCCATCCTCTTCCTGTTTGTTCTAACCTTTCACAATATGCTTTCAAATGCCCCTTAGCGTGATATGGTCCACCTTCTCTTATTACAGTCCAAAGTGGGTCAACATCACTTTCACTAGTCATCATCATTTCATCATGCCATTCTTGAAGACGGTATGCTCCTTCTATGCATAAATCTCTTCTTACCTCTGCCAAATTTCTTATTTCATGAGGATCATCCACCACATTGAAAAGCATTTCTTTTGGAAATAAATGATATCCATCATGATAAGTTCTCATATAGATATAATCCTTAAATCTAACAGCTCTTTGGCATACATGAGCACATTGTCCTAAGACTAAGTAATCTCTTCCTGTATCTTCTCCAGTTAAAATGCTTTTAGCATAACTTTGTCCATCCCAATAAGCTTTTTTCTCCTTACTGAATAACTCAGCTAGTGTTGGTGCCAAATCTAAGTTGTAGTGGAAGCCACTATCTCTATATCCCTTCATAGCTCCTGGCCATTTTATTATCATTGGAATTCTAGTTGTTGTGTAATCTGCAGTTCCATGCTCTGCATACATTCCAAACTCACCTATTGCCTCTCCATGGTCTGAAGTTATTATTATGGCAAGGTCATCATATAATCCTTTCTCTTTTAAAGCCTTAAGTATTTGTCCAATATGAGAATCCATATAGTTTATACCTGAATCATATCCATCAAAGAACTGTATAAGTTCATCATAATTTTTAATCTCACCCATATGTTTTGGAAATCTTGGAGATGTATCACTATTGTACATTCCTATTTCTCTTGCTCCATGAGGACCAATTTTATTCTTACGATGGTCATTAAATCTCTCTTCACTTATCCATCTCTTAAAGCCATCTCCCTCAAAAGGATTTTTATAACCCTCTGGAGTTCTATAAGGAGTATGCGCATCCCAATAGTTTACATGAAGGAACCAGTTATTCTTGTCCCCATTATCTTCTATCCATTTCAAAACAGTAGGAGTTACTTCCTCTGCTGACTCTGCACCACATCCTCCAACATTGTGAAGTTCATTAAAGCCTGCATTAAACCACCAAGCACTATGTCTCTCAGCAAAAGTGCTTATTGATGCTGTATAAAGGCCCTCACTTCTTAAGAACATCGGTAAACTATTAAAGCTCATGCTATCATTAAAATCTCTCTTCTCACCATCAATTCTAAAATCAGCACAAACTCCTCCATGGTTAACAACTCCTGTATGTATTCCAAATCTTCCTGACATAAGTGCCGCTCTTGAAGGAAGACAAGGCGCATCTGAGCAATAATAATTTTCAAAGGTTACACCATCCTTTGAAACACTATCTATATTTGGAGATGTATTTCTACCATACCCATAGCAACCTAAATGATCAGCTCTCAAAGTGTCTAAATCCAACATTAATATTCTCATTTTCTCAACTCCTTTAAATATAATGAAATTTAAAAATCCTCTCCTTATATACTTCAACATAACTTTCTAAAATCCTATAGGAAAATTCTATTTATATTGAATTAAATAAACTTTGTAAAATTTCATAAAGATAATTAATTAAAAGAAAGCCTTAAATTTTTTAATATTAGAGCAAAGTAAATGATGAGTATGTAGCAGTTTATAATAAAAACATAAAATTGTAATAAAAAAAGAAGCACTATGTATAGTGCTTCTTTTTGATTTCTAGCCATTTTGTAACCTAAAGTACTTAACAATATTAAAATTATATTTTAACTACGCAGTATTCTTCTATTGCTTAATTTCCCTTTTCTTATTAAACCTTCTTATATGGATTTCTGTACAAATTATAGGTCCAAGTAAAACCAATGCCATTACTAAAATATATCCTAAATTAGAAATTTCTAAACTAAACTTCTCTAGTATTAAAGTAAAAATCACAGAAAGTATAAAAGATACTAAAGAAGGTTTATAGATATAATTATTTGCCTCTTCCCAAGTTTCTCTATCCTTCATTGCATACTTACGTTTATATCCTACAAAAAGATTTGGGTATTCCTTGTAGTCATCATGTAGTTTCTTACATATAAGCCCTACAACAAATATAACTGTTCCCATAAAAATTATAACCAAAAATATTTACTCCTTTCCTTAATAGAATAAAGCTAACTTATATCCAACTATAATTTCATATTTTTCCAAATCATACATATTTAATATTACCATTAATTTCTACCAATTTCACTTACCAAATAAGCCCAAATTACTTTATCTATGCTGTTTTTTTTATAAATTGCTCCTTTTTAAAGCAATACTCCCCAAAATATGAAGACTTAATTAAAACTTTGTATATAAAATCAAATTAAGCAAATACTAAGTTATGAAGAGGGTTTCGTTCATACCTTCTTCCAAAACTACTTACTTTTTTAAAAGCTTATAGGTCTAAAACTTAATAGCCTATCTCTTACAATTATTTAAAAGTGTAATTAATTAGATTTAGTCAATCAACTTTAACTCTCTCAAGATTGTTGTCACTTCGTTTAATTAAAGAGAATGCCTCTATTCCAAATAGACTTTAGACCTATAAGCAATTTATTTTTACTAAGGAGGAAATAATTTTATGAAACAAAATCCAGATGATAGAAGAGATAATGTAGATAAGATTCAAAACACTATTGATAACACAATTAAAAATATCCATGAAGCTGAATCTATGATTGATTCAACAGACAACCGTAATACTCAAGCAGAACTAAAAGCAAAGAACGAAAGAAGAGAACAAGCACTAGATTCTCTTATAGATGAAATTAAAGATGAAGCATGCTACAAGAAAAACTCTTCTAAGTAAATACATGCTTTTAAATTTTAGATAAACCTTCAAAAGCTAAATTTATATAATTTAAGGTAAAAAAAGAAAAGCTATTCCTCCCACTGAATAGCTTTTCATATACGCACATAAACATATACAATATAAATTAATACTTTCTGATATTCTTAAATATTATCACTAACTTTAATATTTAACAACTTCCCAAAATGAACAAAAACTTACATATATTACAGTAACAAATTATTTTATCACATTATTCTACTATAACTTTTAATTTCGTTAAAATATTCACTTTAATTATGCCATCTATTATCTACTTCGATTTCGATAACTGAAATTGGTCGTACCACCTTATTATTAGCTATTTTAACCCTTCTTAATTTTAGATTTATCAAAAAATCATATGTTTTTATAAGAGCTTTTTAAGCTATAAAAATAAAACTTTTTTATAGAATTTTTTTAATATATTTTAACTCATTATTGATTTTTAAATAAACTATAAGATCACCTCAAGAAAATTTACACTTATGATTAACTAAAAATCAATATTTAATCAAAATATAGTCTCTCTATCAAACCATATAGCTTAATGTTCCCTTAGGGAAGTATTCTTTTATTAGTTCTAATATTAACTTTTCCGCAGGTTCTCTTTCTTCACTCTTATATTGATATTTTCCTCTTCCCTTTGGTTTCATTTTAGTTCTATGAAATATATCTACTGAATTTAGCATACTATCTCTATTTATCATGTCATTTGAAATACCATAAGTCATGAATATGACCTCTATAAAAATTTGATCTTTTACCCCTTCACTTAATTTTTCTCCTAGGATTTTAAACATCTTTCTATAAAGCTTTTCCCATCCATCTACTAAAATAACTGGAGCTATGTTTAATCCAACTCTATATCCAGCCTTATACATCTTATTGGCCGCCTCTATTCTCTCCTCTAAGGAACTTGTTCCTATTTCAACTTTCCTTATTATCTCCTCAGGATTAACTGAAATTCTCATTTGAGTATTTCCATTGTGCTTAGCATCTAAAAGATCATTAATCATATGAAACTTTGTAGCAAAAGTAGCTTTTGCATTTTTAAGCTTTCTAAATTCCTCAATTGCCCATCTTAAATTTCCTGTTATAGTGTTTTCCAAAACCATATCTGAGTTACATCCTAATTCATATGTTGCCATCTTCCCTATTTTTCTTATATTTTTCTTCACCTCATTCATTATTTCATCTCTATTAACACAAACTCTTAAATAAGAAGTAACTCCAAAGTTAGAAACTAAATAGCAATAAAGACAGCTTGCTGCATATCCACTAGAGGTAAAGGGCACTATGAAATCTGCACTTTTATCATTTTCTGTAAGCTTTAGGGTCTTTCTTGTACCTAAAATCAAATACTTCTTAAGTGCATTAAACTCACTATGAGGCTGAAACCTAAGCTCATTGATTCTGTTATGAGACTCAATTTCTATGGTTGGAATTCCTAAAGCTCTATATCTTTGAAGAAGTTCCCTCCCTTGAGCATATGATATTATTCCTGGTTCATAATAAACCCTTGTTGGCTTAAACTCTCTCATTTTCTCAATCCTTTCTTAAATCTTTTATTTTCATAGAAGTTATTTTTCCTTTAGTGTTCCTCTTTTATTCCTTAAGTCCTATACTTTTACATAAAATCTTGTGATTATCATAATTATTTACTCAGAGTTTTTTAATTTCAAGTTAATGTAAAAAATGTTACCTTTTTAACTTATTAATATGGTATAATCTCTTAAGCAATATTGGGGATGATCTCCAAGAAGAAATTTATTTATATAATAAAGAACCTTTTGGGATAAGCTTTATTATATCATCCTAGCCTTTTAAAGTTACTTTAGAAGCATTCTCTATTATATGTTTAAGTAAATTTGCATAGTAAGATATACTTTTTAACGCTTTAAAGACTGGACTTTTCAATAGTTAAGGAGGTTTAAGTTTGAGTTATTTTCCAATAATATTTATAATTATGTCATTTATTAATATTTTCTATAACATAAGATGTTATAGAAAAAAATCTGTCACCTTAAATCCCCCACATAAAGTTGTAGTAAAAACTGAGGAATATTTTTAGATTTACCAAAAAAGGAGTATTTCATAGATGTGTTTAACGATAACTATAGAGATGTAATAAATGCTTACGGAGAAAATAATAACGAGGAACTCGAATACTTTGTAGATTAAAATAGAGCAAACTTTGCTCTATTTTTTATTAGCTATATTTTAGATAAATGTTGTTTTTTAAAACAAATTTTCTTTTTTTAAGATTAAATAACTTCGTTCATTTGAACAAACGTTTCATATGTTAAAATATTATAATTTCCCCCAAAACAAACAGTATTAAATTTATTAATTAATACTAACTAAGAACTTTTTTGAAAATAAGATTAAAATAAGAATAAAAATAATTAACTTTCTAATTTATCCACAGAAATTTCTGTTTGATATTGTTTACAAAAAGAACTATAATGAAATCGTTAATACTTAAAAAATATAGATTTAGGAGAGTGAGAGGTATGTTAAGTAATCTTGTCATTTATCTTAATTATGCTATTCTAGTAGCAATGATTTTAGGTGGTATAGCCTTAATAGTTTCAAGTTCCAAAAAACACGGACATCAGTAAACATTTGAGTTTTGACAGAACCTCACATACATGAATCATCTATGCATTTAAGTTTTGACAAAAAGAGGAAATATTAAGCTTTATACTCATACTAAGTCTTAATATTTCCTATTCCAATTTTATTTACCTTTTTCTAGAGTTACTCACTCTAGATTTTTTTAATTTGCGCATTTACTTTATCATAATTAAGTAAAATTGGCATAAATTTTTAATCAGTTGGTATACTTAAAATTAGATGAATTAAATTTTAACTAACTCTTTAGACCTAGCTAAAAATCAATAATAGTTTAACATAAACAAAAATAAAATAGCAAAAAACTATACTTTGCTACTCTTTATTTATTTTAAAGGAGCTAATCTTTATGAGAATAATAGAAAGTCTATTTCTTTCCTTGGCATTTATAAAGGTTCTTTCGAATATAAAAGCCTTTAAACTAAAGAAAAACACTTCAGTTAAAAACAAATTTAAGGTTATAAATATAGAATATTATGAAATGCAATTGACCTTTAGTCTTTTAATTTTTTTCCTAATTTCTATTCTATCTTTAAATAACATTAATCACATTGGCTTATATTCAGCATTGTGTGTATTATGTAATTTGATCTGCTTATACACATTAGAAAAAATGGCTTTAAGATGTGGTTATATATTACTTAATAAAAAGTAAATTTTGAAATGATTTATCAAAACTAAAATAAGCTTCTATCCATATAAAATGTTTAAAGTTATTTAATACTGCACTTATCTTTTTTAATAGAAAACGGACAAGTTTATACTTGTCCGCTTATCTTATAATATAAAAATTTTCTAAGTTGTTTAAATTTTAGAGGATATTCTCTATTCACTAACCCCATTGTTAGTGGATATTTCGGATTGATATTAGCTTAAAAACAACTTAGCTATGCTTGCTTTTTTAGATTCCTCATTGAATCTTAGCTCCCCGTTGAGCCATACTCACCATTGAGTTATTTTACCTGTTTTAGATTTGCTTTCTGCTATTATTCTTAAGTAACCCTAGCTTAAATTACTAAAAAATAAAAGATAGATACTCTATTTGAATACCTATCTAGGAAAATCTCTACAAGTTAATTGATAAATCTATACTTTAATCATACTTATCCTAAGCTACTTCTTTGTAGCTTCACCCCTCACTTTTAAGCATGTTTACCAAGTTAAAATCCATACTTTTCAGTAAATTTATTTACTGAAGTTTGGTGTTAATACTCTTTCAGTATGATAAAAATTCAATCACTTGCCTCTTTCCCCAGAAAGATAAACTGTTACGCTGAATCAGGCAGGTCTCCTGGCTCATGACTATTTCTTCTTAGAACCTTCCCATGAATACTCACAGTGGCATATTACTAAGTAGAAGTCACTTACAGTTGCTGGGGGCAGCTTTAGTTTCACACTAAATTCCCTATTAAGCATTTCTGCACCTAATTCAAAAGTAGATTTATATTTATCTACTTACTTATATTATATAAATAAATATCCTATTTATCAATGTTTTTCCATAGAAAATCTAATACTTTAAATAATTCTCTTAAAAAATTTACTTGTTTGAAACTACTATTTTTTAATATTTTGGTATATTATAATTAATATGGATATTAAAGGAGAAATATATGAAAGAAAGAATTAACTTGAGAGTTTTAAATTTAGCTGCTTGGCTAACTGTACTTTTAACCTTTATAACACCTTTTGAATTAAACTCTGGTGGTTTTAAAACTTGGGGATTCCCGTTTAAATATTTTACAACATATGAATTTCCTCAAGAAAGCAATACACTTCTATTTTCTACATCAATCAATATAAGCTATCTTTTTTCAAATATTGTAATTATATATTTAGTTATTATTACATTATTATTTTTAAAAGAAAAGTTTATAACTAAATAAAAATATACTGTTTATATAAGGGGGATAATAAATATGTTAGAAATACAACCTTTAGATGATGTTATGTCTTATTTTCAATTTATCTTTTTTGCTTACGTTACATTGTTTATTATTGTATGCGTAAATTTTTTCAAAGCACTATATATTAATAAAAAATCAAAAGAAAATCATTCTATTGGAAAATCAACTCAAATATTGGATTTGGGTATTGATGTTCTATGTGGATTAGCTATGTATGCAGGTCTTATGTTTCAAGGGGTATTAGCAGATAATAATGCATTGAATTCTTCTATTTGGTCTAATAAACTTGTATTAATATCTATTGTAAGCTTTACTATTTTTATATTAAATGTAATTGTAGTTTTTAGAAAAAAACAATCAATAAGTAAAAAATAAAGTATGATAATTTTTTCATATCTTCTTTTAAACATGCCTCTCTTATTTGTAAAATTTTGTAAAATAAGTTATAATTGGTATATAAATGCAAAGAATCGAGGTGTTTATTATTATATTTATAGCTTTTTTGATTATAATTGCAATAAGTATCTTCTTAGGTAGAGGAAAAAGTCTCATGAAACAGAAATTATTCATAGCCTCCTCTGCATTATTAATCTTAACTGGAATAATTACTACAATTTTGATAAAAAGCATATTAATAGTTAAACTAGGAATGGCTAAAGAAACTTATGGTTATATTGATAATACTTTTATAAATTTGGCACTTTATCGCTTTAATTCTTATTTTAAATGGTCTTATTTATATGTAACAATAATTCTTGGAGTCCTTCTCTTTACACTATATACAAATAAAACTATGCGAAGTAAAGAAAACTTAAGACAATTTACTTTTATATGCGTAACTTCTATGGGAGTAGTTTTAGCTGCAGCAATTATCTACTCTTTTAGTACCATGAATAAACTGTTTAATCTTCCATTATATATAGGGATAACCTCTATGGCTCAGGTATTTATACTATATATTCCACTTGTAGCTATGAGGCTTTATATAGGAAATCCTGAAGTTGAAAACACACTTTTTACTATTAATTTATCTTAATATGCCTACTTCCTTCTCAAATATTGTATAATTAACATATATTATGAAATTATCGAAGTATTTCAATTGTATTTAGCACATAGAAAAATCACTATAGGTAAAAATTCCAAGGCTAATACAAAATTTTATATGTATTTAGCATATATAATCATTGAACTTTTTTCCATAAATGTTATAATAAACATATTACTTACTTATACTTCTACTACTTATAGAGTTGTATATAAATATGAAAGCAGGTGAATTCCTAAAATGGAAAAAAATCGAATTAATTACTTGGTGCAGTTATAAGAACTGATAGTAGATTGTACCAAGATTAATTTATATTACTATCAGGTAACTGCACCAATTTTCTTATAATTAAAAATTTAAAGAAAAGAGGAACAGTTATGAATTATAGTGAATTAAAAGAATTATGGCAAAAAGAAGAAAAAATAACTTTTAAGGGATGGGACTTTTCTTATTTAGAAAATAGATGGGAAAGTGAAGAATTACCTTGGAATTATAAAGATATATTAAAGAAATATTTAAATGCAGATTATAAATTACTTGATATGGGTACTGGTGGTGGAGAATTTTTATTATCATTAAATCACCCATATAATAATACATCAGTTACAGAAAAATGGGAGCCTAATGTGAAGTTATGTAAAGACCGTTTAGAACCACTTGGGATTGAAGTCAAGCAAGTATTTGATGATAATGAATTGCCTTTTGAAGATAACACTTTTGATATGGTTATCAATAGACAAGCATCATTTAATATTAAAGAGGTAAAAAGAATATTAAAACCTAATGGACTATTTATTACTCAACAGGTTGGTTGTAAAAATAATAGAATATTATCAAAATCACTAATAAAAGACTTCAAAACAAATTTTCCAGAAAACTCTTTAGCAAATGTATTAAAAGAATTCTCTGAAAGTTCCTTTGAGATCATATATAGTAATGAATATTTTCCATATTTAAGATTTAAGGATATTGGAGCAATTGTGTATTACGCTAAAAGAATAGAGTGGGAATTTCCGAACTTCTCTGTAGATAACTGCTTTAAAGAATTATGCAAATTAAATGAAGAATTAAAATTTAAGGGCTATATAGAGAGTTTTCAACATAGATATATCACAACTTGTAGAAACTCAAAATAATCCTTCTCATAAATTTATAAGAATTATAAAAAAACAGACAAGTACTCCTTGTCTGTTTTAATTATTTTTATATTAATATACTCTATACTTATTTCCAAACAACATCAAAACTTCCCTTATGATTACGCCCGTTGAATTTTATTTTATATTTGCCCCTCTCTTTGATTGGAACCTCAAAACTTGATGTAGAAATATTTAACTCTTCAAAAACAACTTTCCTCTTTCCATCTCTAACAACTAAATCTAACTCTCCACTTTCCGACTCAACATTAACCCTAAAAGGCTTTACTTCATCTTCTTTCAATTTTATATTTATATACTTGGAGCCATCGAATTTCTCATAAGATACATTCCATGAATTCTTCTTTAAATTTTCTGTACATTTATACTGCGAAAAACAACCTTTAGAACCTGTACATCCTATAAGAATAGTACAAAAAATTAAACTACCTGCCATAATAGAAATTAACTTCTTCATTTAAATCCCCTTTCTTAATGAATTCATGATTAAAGCCCTAAAAAATTTATACTAATTTATTCAACAGGTTAACTTTCCTTATGAACTCATAATTAAAGCTCATATAAATTTTTCACTGCTGTCCACTCTAAAACAATTTATAAAAAAAATATACTTTTATCACTGGTATATTATAATTTTCATTATTAAATATCTTTAGTAAGCAAAACTTGTCCACTCCCCAAATTGTAAAAATTTGCTTAAATTCAATATAAATTTATTTTATCACTTGAAATATTGCAATTAAAATTTTGAAACATATTGTTCTCAAAAAATTAACCCTTATTGAAATTTATTCAAAATTTCAATAAGGGTTATTTATTAAAAATAAATATTATTCAATAAGTATTTTTTAACTAAATTTTTAAGTTTTTTTTGCTTTGACTATGTTTTAGGTCAATGTTGATTTAAAATATAGCCTTTAATTTAAACATATATTAGATGAAAATTGATTTTAAATCACCTTTCACACCTACTTAATTTAAAACATCTCTATTCTTTTCTTTTTTAAGTAATATTACTATTAACACTATGGAAATTACAATAAGAGCTCCATAGGTAATATGCAATAGATATTTAGGACGCCAAAGTACTGTTATGTTATTTAAGCCTATCTCCTCTAGAAAAGCTATTAAGCCCCATAAAATAGGTACTTGTATTCCTATTAAAGCTACATAATTTTTAACCTTACTACTTACAAATAATGATATGCTAGTTACTACAAAAGTTAATACATATATAAGAAAAACTGATAGCATTATATATTGTCCAAAGGTTAAATCAAACCAATAAGTAAAATTATTAAAGCTAGAATTTATACTACAATTCCAAAACTGTAATGTATTATTTTGACTATATAAAGCAAATATAGCTATTAACTCTAAGGTAGCGATACTAAAGGAAGTAATCATTGCTGAAATCACCTTTTTCTTTGCTATCTTTCTTCCCATCTTTGAAGAATATTGAAGAAGATTTACCTTCTTTTTTTCATCTTTTGAGAATATTGGTGATATTATAAAGGCTATTGTTACAACAATAATTGTTGAAAAGTACCTTATCAAATCATTATAATTATTAAAAGTATCAAAACTTAAAACTGATTGGGGTTGATCACTTTTTTCAAGTTCCTCTAAACTTTCCTGTCTATTTTGTGAAATATCATTATGTCTATAACCTTTATTTTCATAGTTTGATATTAAATTCTCTCTAGTTCCCAATTCCTCAAATAGATATCCCTTATCTCCTCTATCTATTTTTAAATCTAATTCACGAATTTTTTCATTACCATAGTTTTCTTTACCTGTACTATCTACAAATTCTCTATATGATTCTATTCCAAGTTCCTTTGCATCCTCATCCTGCTTTAAATATTCATCAGCCTCTTTTTCTAGTGAGACTGACTTCTCTTTAAAATCTTCAAATTCCTTTTCATCCATTGTTGTTCCATAATCCTTAAGCATTTCTATACTTAAATTAAAGCCTGTTGCTGAACCATTTGGAAAATACTTTATCAAATTATCCACAGATAAGTTCCATATTATAAAAACTATTAATCCTAGGATTATTAAACTTTTCACACTAAAAAGCTTTTTTATCTCATTAATTATTACCCTCATATTTTACCTCTTTACTTAATTTAATATTTCTTTCTTTCTAAATTCAAAGTTTCTTTTTATTTTTAAACATTCTTTAATGCTAATATTTAACTTAGTAAAATTATCTTAAACTATATCTGCTTTCTTAAATCTTCTTATTAGTAATAAGCTAAATATAGTCACAATAGCTCCATTACTTAATAAAGTGCTAGTTACATAGTGCTTTGAAGTCATAAATGCTCCTGCTTCAGCAAACCAACGTTGTGGATTTAGTGCTAGTACAAATATGTTGTAGTTTGACCATATAACTAAAGGTGAGCTCACACTGAATAATGCTGTCATCATAAATAAGGCTCCAAATAGTACAAAAAAAGTAAAAAATGCTTTATAGCTGCTTTTTAAGAAGAGGCCTAGACAAAAGCTTATTCCTCCTGAAATAAGAGCTATTATGAATACTACTCCTATGGAAATTATTAAGTTCTGTAAAACTGTAAGGTTGTGCCAAGATATATGGGGACCTCCTTCACAGTTTAATGCACTACTAATTGGCACATTCCAAACCTTGCTATAATCAAATACAGTGAAATATATAATCAATGTAACTCCTAAAATAATTGCCGTCACTAAAATTGAATACATAAGTCCAACAAAAAGCTTGTCCAAAATAAATTTACGGCCTCTCTTTGTGGTTGAAACTAAACCTAGAGTTTTATTTTCTCTTTCATAATTTACTAAGAAAGACATCCCTAAAACCACAAGTATCATTATTTCAATTAGACATGCTCCAATTACCTTTTTATATAACAACTCCTGAGTTTCATAGTCTTCTCCGAAGAAATATAAGTTCTTATGTTCACCATTACCCTTTAACTCTTGAAGTCTTTCTCCTAATTCTTCATAATTCTTTCTAACTAAATCTGCTGCTTCATCTTTAAGTCCATACATACTTATAGTTCTCTCAGCTATATCTGAAGCATTTAAGTTTTCAAATTTTGAAATTGAATCTGGAGTTACATTTTTATATAGATTAATTATGCTTAATTCACTTATTAATTCCTTATCATCCTCTGAAAAAAGTCTTTCCGTATAAATTCCCTTTTTGTAATCTTCACTGATTAGAAATTCATCCATAGTTGAAAAAGTCTTATGAAACTTTCTTTCTGTCATTTCATTTAATTGCTCCATTTTTTCCTCATACTTATTTTCTAAGCCTTTAAGCATATCCTCATCTACTTTGTAGCCAAATTCACTTATTAATTCATTAGTTCTCTCTAAGTCATCTTTAATATTAGAATTATTATAAATTAAGAGCACATTATATATTAAGAAAATTCCTATAAGAACTATGAATATTGGATTTCTAAAAAGCTTTTCCCATTCTCCCCTTTTAATACCCATATATTATCCTTCCATTTCTTCATCTCTATATTGATAAAGGAATACATCCTCTATGTTAGGATTAACCTTCATCCAAGATTCATCATTTTTATCTTCACTTATGAATCTAGCCTTCATCATTCTACCATCCTGCTTTTCTGATAATAGAATGTATTCTTTCTTAAACTCCATGCTTTCCTCAAAAGTCATTGAGGTTTCATAAACCATGTCATCTAAAGTGCTACATATATTCTCAATAGAATCTTTGTATAAAACCCTATGGTCCTTAATCATGATTAATTCATTAGATATAAACTCAATATCTGAAACTATATGAGTTGAAATGATAACTATTCTATCTCTTGATAAATCACTTAAAAGGTTTCTAAATTTAACTCTCTCCTTAGGATCTAAGCCTGCTGTTGGTTCATCTAATATAAGTATCTTTGGATCATTTAATAAGGCTTGGGCTATTCCAACTCTTTGAATCATTCCTCCTGAGAACCCCTTCAACTTTTTATTTGCAACATCATCTAAAGATACAATCTTTAATAGCTCTTTTACTCTCTTTACAGCATCTTCTCTCTTTATTCCCTTTAATGCTGCTAAGTATAATAAAAACTTTGTTGGTGTGTAGTTTCTATAGTATCCAAAATCCTGAGGCAAATATCCTATAATATCTCTATACTCACTATCTAATGACACAATATCTGTACCCTTATAAAGAATCTCTCCACTAGTAGGAAAAATCAATGTGGTCAAAAGCTTAATTAAGGTTGTCTTTCCAGCTCCATTAGGTGCTAAAAGTGCATATACACCATTAGTAAACTCCAAATTTATATCCTTTAAAGCATAAAAGCTCCCATATTTCTTACTTACATTATTAACTACTAACATAAAATCTCTCTCCTTTTCTTATACCTATAATTTATTAGTTCCTTTAAACTCTTCACATATATCACTATGCATATAAGTGAAATGATTATATGAACATACATTGGAACTTCCATTAAAAATTTTAAATAATAAGTCTCATTACCCATGCTTAAAAGTAAGTTCCCACAGATCCACCCAAATATAATAAACAATTTTGAAAACATACTCTTAAATTTTATTAATGAATATAAAAACACAGTTGAAAATAAGAATAACCCTGTAATTGATAGTATAATCATCCTTAAGGCATTCACTTCTTTGTTTATCATACTCATGAAAAGTATGACCATTGTATTTAGAAGAATACTTGCCACACTGAAGATGAACATCCTTAAAGCTGATAATTGATATAGATTATATTTACAAGTCATCTCCAGTTGAAAAACTCCCTTTGCCTTTGAATTGTAGAAGGAAAATAAAATAACACTTAGGTAAAGCATTGGAGAAACTATGAAAATAAACTTATATACATTTTCTATATGACCATTACTTAAATTCATCATGGAAAAAAATGATATGAAAGCTCCTGCTAGGAATATAATCCCTAACTCACTTTTATCATGAAATATATTCCTAAAACCTAATTCCTTAAAGGCATTTTTTAAGTAACTAAAAAATGATGTTTTTGGTTTAACCCCTTCATTAAGTATTTCATCTAATTCTCCCAAATCTAATTCTGGAACTTCTATTTCAAAATCCATTTCTGGAATATTAAAGTCCTCTTTTTCTCTACTCACCAATTTTCACCTCCAATATCTTCTTTATCTTTTTAATAGTTGCATAATACCTAGTCTTAACAGTTGACTCTGGCATATCAGTTAAAGAGGCAATCTCCCCAAAGGTCATATCTCCAAAAATCTTTAATCTAAGAATTTGTTGAAGATTTGTGCTTAATGTATTAACAACTTCTAAAATCTCATTAACCCCTTCCTTAATCTCAAAAGATTCCTCTAATTCATTTTCATATCCTATTAACCCTTCATTGATTTCATCTACAATGGTAACGTATTTATAATATGTAGACCTATAGTTATCAATTATCTTATTACTGGCTATTTTATAAAGCCATGTCCTAAAAGAGGCCTTTCTCTCATCAAAACTCTCCATTGACTTAAGCATAGAAATAAATATTTCCTGAGTTAAATCCTTAGATAGTTCTTCATTTGATGTTTGCCTAAAAACATAAGCAAAAACCTCTTTATAATAAAATTTAACAAGCTCCCCAGCTGCCGCTTTATCATTTTTCTTTTTTACAAGGGTTATTAATTTCTTCTCATTAATTCCTCTCACCCCACCATCTTCAGTAAACTTTATTCTAAACATTGAATAGCTAAAAATCATCGATAATTTTCTCCTGAATGTTCTTACACTTATTTATTCGTAAAAGAGAAAAAAATAGTTTTACTTTTTTAGAAAATTTTATAAAAAAATTTCTCCAAGTCATATATTAACTTTTTTCTACAAATAAAAATAGAGATAATCTTTAAACTATCTCTGCCTCTTTAAAATATTTAGTTAAGACACATTTATATTTTCTTCTATAAAGTCTTTTAGGCTATTTATATATTCAACTAACTAATCTTATTATCATCATATAAATTCTTTCCTTTTTATTCAAAATAATTTAAGTATTTTAAACTTAAATGTCTGAAAAGATATTCATTCTTTATATGTTAATATTTTGTAATATTCACCTTATATTTCATGCTTTCAGTGTATAATGGGTATGTCTTGTTATTATTTGGATTAATATAGAATCTATAAAAGATAAGGAGGTTATATATGAAAGGTTTTATAGTTATAGGTGGTTTAGTTGGCTTGATTATTTTTTGGGTCATTAAACTTATTTTTCATAGAAATAGTATTAACATATATAGAGATGGTTTAAAAAGTTTATTTTTACTTTATGTTATTGGTGTTTTAGCTCTTACATTTAGTGGTTTAATAGCTTTTTACGCTGTGACACTTGACTGGACTTTTAATATAATTCCACTAAAAGAAACATTACAGATGTTTAGAAATGATTTCTCTGTTGCCTTATATCAAGTTAGTGGAAATATTGCTATGTTTATTCCCTTTGGGATATTTATCCCTATGCTTTATAAAAAAGAACAGAATATATTTAAAGTTGGACTGTTTTCATTTTTGTTTTCCTTACTTATTGAAGTATCACAAGTTTTATTAGGAAGAATAGGTGATATTGATGATCTAATCTTTAATACTCTAGGAGGGGTTATAGGCTTCCTTATTTTTATTGTTTTTAAAAAGGTATTTAAAAATATATATTGCAAAATAGTAGCTGATAGAAGTTTTTTCAAATCAGCTTTACCATACACAATAATAATTTTTTCATATATATACTTACTAGGAGTTGGAAACATATATAATTTTATTAAAAATAGCACAATTCCTGTTTCAAATATTGCAGCTAATATAACAGAAAGTGGACAAGATATAGTTTTAGAAGAAGAGATTGATGGTTATAAATACATAATGTCTACTAAAGAAGAGGACTTAATGATTACAAGTTATGAAAATGACAAAAAGTACATTTTTGATTTATATCAAAATACAATAACAGATAACTTGCATCCAGATTACGTTTATAGAGGTGATTCCGGAGAATTTATAAATTATACTACTCAGGCTCCAACAATAGAATCTCCCATAAGTCATATGATTGTGTACGTTAAAGCTGATATAGGAAATACTATTGAATTTACCACAGATGACACTAAGATATCTTTTCCTGTTAATAATGAATATATGATTAAAAAGTTAGACTTAAGTGCTTTAAACTTACCTCAGGAAACAATACTAAAAATAAATCTAATAAAAGACTGATAAAATGATTAATTAATATAAGAGTAAAAATAGAGATAAATTTTAAGTTATCTCTATTTTCAGCATATAATGTATATATAATACATTATAACCATTTATTATCTTAAATTAATAAACTAGTTTTAGTGAACGTTGATTTTAATAGGTTAAATATTTTGTTTATGGAGGTTATGAAAATGAAAGATCCTTTAAAAATATCAAAGTTTGGTATCTATGTTTCTTTATTTGGTATGATTGTAATTCTACTAAGTATAATTTATTCAATGATTAAAGGTCATCCACTAAGAAATTCATATACATTAATTGCTGCTATGACTACTATACTTTGCTCTAACCTTGCAATCTATAGTTCAACTAAGAAGAAATGTCATAGTAATACTTCTAAATAAATTATTACATAAAGATTTATTTTAAAATATTATTGATTTTCAAATAAAGTCTTACATTAAAATTAAACTTATGAAATTTACTCTTTACGCCAAAATTCTATATAGATTTAGATAAAATTATGAAAACAATAGAAAGGTATATAAAAGGATTTCCCAATGAGAATATTAGATGATATAAGCGAATTTATTTTTGTTGAAGATGAACCCAAACCTTGTGACATAATATTCATACCAGGTTCCTCTAAACATGAACTAAGTGAGAAAGCTAGTTTATTGTATAAGAAAGGTTTTGCTAAATATGTTTTACCATCAGGTAAGTTTTCTTGCAAACTAGAGAAATTCCCTAATGAAAAAATAAAAAGTGAAAAATATGCTGGTAAGTATGAATCAGACTGGCAGTTTTGTTCTGAAGTTCTACTTAGAAATAATGTACCATTAGATGCTATTTTACAGGAAGATAAATCAACCAATACATATGAAAACGCCTTTTTTTCAAGGAAAGTTACAGATGATTTAAATCTAGAGGTTAAAAGTGCAATTCTATGTTGCCAAGCTTTCCATGCTAGAAGAGCTTTAATTACGTATTCCTTAGCTTATCCTAATACTAAGTTTTATATCGTTCCAGTAGAAACCCAAGGTATTTCTAAAGATAATTGGTATAAATCTGACTATGGAATAAGCAGAGTTCTTGGGGAAGTTAAAAAGTGTGGCTCTTATTTTGAAGGATGTTTAAAAGAATTAAATAAATCCTTATAAGATTTCAATTCTCCTCTACTTAACTTATAATATTGCATTAAAACAACTCAATAACACCTAAAGTTTTGATACACTTCAATAAATATGTTTATTAATATAGGAGTTTTATATGTTTGCTAAAAAGAAAAAACTTTGATGTAAAATATACTTATTTTAATATCAACGGATTCTGTTTTAGGATTCAATAAGCATGTTTTCTCACATAAAATTACGCATATCTATTCACAGTATAATTCACAATAAAAATCAGAGTGCCAGTTTTTTGACGCTCTGCTCTATTTTTATAAGTATTTAATTATAAATTACTTTCATCTAAAGTTACAAATTAAGTTTAGATAATCTAATAATATAGCTATATTATTATACAACACTATCCCCAAGTGCCTTAACCACCAGTTCTATTTAATAAATTTATAAAAAGCTTAAAACCTTAGACTTCTTAATACTTACAAGATAAGTACTAAAAATCAACATTCATCTAAAATGCGGCTTAATTATATATACGCCTAATAACTTCATTAAATAAATATGATTGAATTAAAGGATATGTTAAATTTACAGGTATTGTATCAAACAAGCGAACAAAGGTTTACTTATTACTTAATGATTACTCTTCAGTAACTAATAAAATTGAATTTTCATTTATACTTTTGATAAGTCTTATCTATATTTAATTGGTAAATACTGTTTTGTATTATATCTTATTAGTATATACTTAAATAATAAAGTGATGAATAACTGTATTGTTCACATAAAAGGGGGAATTACTTTGGAAAAGATTTTAATATTAGGGGCAAGCGGATTAGTTGGTAAGGCTTTATGTAATGAATTAAAAGGCTCTTACAAGATTTATGGCACATATAACAAGAATAAAGTTTCTATTGATTATGTGGAAATGATAAAATTTGAGATAGAAAATCATCATAAAGTACTTAATATACTTAATAGTTATAAACCTAATAAAATAATAATTTCTTTAACTGGTAATTATGAAAAGCAATTTAATGTAATAAAACAAATAGTTAACTATTCAAAAGAAACTAATTCCATTGTATATTTTGTGTCTACTTGGAATGTATTTGATGCATATCCTAAGAAAATATATTATGAAAATGATGAAAAATTTTCTGATACAGATTATGGGAAATTCAAAATAAAAGTAGAAAATTTCTTGTTAAGTACCATTGAAAATAGCTGTGTTATATTTAGATTGCCTATGATTTGGGGTAAAAATTCTCCACGCTTAAATAAACTTAAAGATGATTTAAATAATAATGAGCCTATTGAAGTTGTTACAAATATGTTTTTAAATCATAATACAGATAAAATACTTGCTAAACAAATAAATTATATTTTACAAAACTATTCAAAGGGAATATTTCATTTAGGCAGCATTGATCAAATTAACCACTTTGATTTTATAAAAAACTTAATAAATAAATTAAGATATAAAAACGTTAAATTTAAGAAAGTTCAATATGGAGATTGCCCATATACCGTTGCATTAGGCTCTAATAAGCATTTACCTAAAGAGTTACAAATATATGTCCAGGATATAATAGAGGATTTGATTTAATAAAAAACTATTACTACAATAATGGTTCATAATTTCTCTAGGCATTAATTTTATAAATTATAGTTATTAATATTTAATGAATATCATTATAACGAATAAGATATATTTCAAGAAGAGCTCTAAGATAATTGTATATTATCGTTGTTTAAATTAATAAAACATAATGAAGTTGATAAAGATAATAAAGCATAAATTTAGGAAACTCTAAAAAGAGTTTCCTAAAAATTTTATATTATTAACAATATTCTTTAAAATAGTTAAGATAAACTAAGCTCTATGATTGCTCATTATATTTTTAACTTCTTCAACACACTCTGGTTTTATTAATTCTAACATTCTAGGAATAAAAGTCATCATGTACTCTTGATTAAATGTACCATCAGCTTGTTTTTCAAAGCTTTCAGCTAATAATTCCTTAGCTTTATCTTGATTTTCTATATCTACTCTTTCCATTATAAAATTGAAAAAGTTTTCTTGCCCTTTATTCATATGAATTCTCCTCTTCTTTTGAAATATTTATAGCTATTTGCTTTAATTCTATTTTACACTATTTTCTCATCAAATATCATATAAAAAGTTTTAATATTTAATAACAAAGTATATCCTTTTCCTCTGAGAATTATTACATAATTTATTTAACTTTACATATTTAAACAAAACTGTTATATTAACTGAGTATTAATAAATTAACATTATAGAAACATAAGAGGAGGAGGACAAATTTGAATATACTATCACCGATTAAAGCAACGAGACCTAAAGAAATATTAAAAAGCATATTAAACACTATATTTTTAATTGTATTAGGAAATGGGATTATATTTTATTTTTTTAGTAAAAATTTTAAAATAACTTCTGAGTTTACGATTTTATTTTTCATACCAACTACTGTATTTGCTTTAATCTCTTTAGCATGTCTACTACGTTACAAAAATATTGGCAAATTTATATTTTTATATAGTGGAATTTCTTTAACACTATTTTCATTAAAATCATTTTTATTATCTTTATATGAATTGTATTGTTTATTAAGCAATTCTATGTTTACGAAGTTTCTAATAGTCTATATAGTTATCTATATCTTTGTTATTGTTCTTAATTTTATTAACTATAATGAAATGCTTGAAAAAGCTATTAGAGGAGAAATAGTGAATAACTCAAATAATGAACCTTCTTTTTTTGGAGGATTATCTGCTTCACTTAAATTAATATTTGTTGTTTTATCATTATTATTAAGCAAAAATGTATTAAGTGGAAATCTAGCTAATTTAGCATATTCATTTATAACATTCCTAGCTGCAATATCTTATGTTGTAGGTGTACATAACTTTGTTCTATATGTGAAACATAAGAAAATAGTTAAGATATTAAAAGAAAATTACTCTATTTATGAAGAGAATGATAATACTTCTAGTGATTTTCAATCAACTTCACTTTACATTGAAAATCAAAGTTATGAGAACTTAATGAAAAATAATAGTTAATTGTAAAGTTAATTTCGTAACAACTAATAATAAAAAGAGAGAGAATCCTTTGATGTTTATCATAGATTCCCTCTCTTTTTCACTATATTTTTATAAGATTTTCAAAGTTTATCCTAGTTTCATGACTACTTACTTTCTTTAGTTCTTCTAACAACTTTTAATTATATCCTTATTTTAAACTTTGCTTAGTTCAGCTACTCTCATTCTTAATATATAACCACACTCTGTACACAGGTTCACTATGACTGGCACTGACTTTGGAAATATAATATTTGAGGTAATTAGCTCTTTATACTTTTCAAGCTCTCCTTCTCCTATATCTGTGCATCCACATAATGGACACTTAGTTATATCCATCTTGCTCCTCCCAATATTCATAGTGACTTTACCTTAAGAAAAGACACAATAACTTATCTCTAAAAATTCTTATTACAAATAAATTCTTAAAATAAACACCCTACTAACCCTAAACATAATTTTTATATAGATTTCTTTTTAAATCTCTTTATATTTATTGCACAATATAAGATACAAAGGAAAATGCTATGTTAATTAACATTTTACTCTCCCTAGATACCCCAACAAAATAAAATTCTAATAACAACCAGTACATATCTATATCTTAAATATTATCACATGAAAATTCTTTAGGCTAGAAATATATGTAAACTTATTTTAAAGTAAAAATCTTATAATAAATTTGAGGTTTTTTGTTAAAAAACCCTTCTTAATTTTAAAATACCAGAAAACATTTTAATTACAAATTAATTTCTAAAAGCAGTTTATAGCTATTAATTTCAACCCATTATTTATAAATTAACAATCACAAAATTATCTTTCATTTTAATATTTTAGAAATAATATATACATATTTTTCTAATATTATGTTATATTTATTTACGGACATTAAAAGTAAGGAGGACAAAATGGACAAAGTTAAATCATTTTTAAAGAAAAGGAAAGGCTTTATTATATTAGCTGTAGTTGGTATTATTCTAGGTTATAGTTTTTACCAAAACCCAACGTCTGAAGAAATTAATAAATTAAAGGCTGAAAAATCTACAATCTTAACTAGCTTAGATAACTCTCAAAAAGAACTGTCTACTTTAAATGGAGATATAGGTAAGTTACAAGATGAAGTTACCTCACTCACTTCAGAAAATCAAAAACAGGAAGAAGTATTAAAAGATACTACAGCTAAAATAGAACAGCAGAAAAAAGATCAAGCCGAAGCAAAAGCTAAAGAAGAAGCTGAGAAAAAACAACAACAAGAACTTGATAAGCAAAAACAAGCTGAAGCTGAAAAAGTATCAAAAGAGGAAGCAGAAAAGAATAATAGCCAAACTTCTGCAAACGCTTCTAATAAAAGTTATGAAAGCAATAATACTAATAATAGCACTAATAAGAGTAATTCAAATTCATCACAAAGCTCTTCTTCTCATAGTCAAGGAGTATCTAAACCAGTTGGTGATATGGTATATATAACTGCAACTGGTAAGAAATATCATCGTATTAATAACTGCGGTAAAACTAATCCTGCTAACACAAGTTATATATCATTATCAGATGCTCAATCTAGAGGATATACAGCTTGTTCAAAATGTTATTAATATTATAAGGAAAGGACTATAATTTATGAAGAATAAATTAAATAAAATATTAAAAATTTCATTAAAGTTTTTTTTAGGAATATTTATATTTTCTATTTCTTTATGTATTGGTATGATTCCTAAAATGGATACAAGCTTAACTACTCCTCACTCTGAATTAGTTAATGATATAAAAACATCTAAAGAAGATTTAACTAAGATAAATGAAGAAGTTTCTAAAGCTAAATCTCAAAAAGAAGATTTAGAAAAACAAATTAATAGCCTAAAAGATTCATTAAACCAAACTAATGATTCCATTAGTGTATTAGAAAATAACAATTCTAAGTAAAAAATAAAAGGGCATTAAAATAATTTAGTTAGTAACCTTTGATGCCCTCTTCCATTTATATTAACAGCAAAACCTCATTTACTTATAATACAATTCTTCATAATACCCTCAATACATTTTTTACAAAGAAAAAAGTACTCATTACTCCTAAGATTAGTACTTTTCCTCCAAGTTAATTTTATATTAAATCATAATTATACCAATTTCCTAAATTATTTCTTCACCTTCTACTTTTGGAGTCGCCTATTTAGAAGAAATACATTTTCTATTTCATTTCCCTACTCATCATAATATTTTACATCTGCTCCTGCAATATACCCTAAGGTATCTCTATCAAGGACCTTACCTTGAATTTTTAATAATGCTTTTTCATCCATAGGTAGCTCTACTTCTTTTGTTTCATAATCTCTTTGACATACTAACTTTACTTTCATATCTATCCTTCTCCTCTATAAGCTTAATATTCTTCAAAAACCTAAGGTATTTAATATTACTAATTTGCCCTTATTTTTTTGACCTATTCCAATATAGAAATTTTATTATCCAGTAATTATGGTTTTAAAAAGAATTCTAACTTTAGATAATTATAGAGAATAAAAGTACATATTAAGATATGTTATGAGAGAACCTTTAATATTTGAAGCATTAAAATCTAAAAATATGGTTAAATTATTATTTATTAATGGAAAGAATTTTAATACCTAATTATACTTTTAGGAGGTGTACCATGAGGAAAAGACTTTCTGTAGTAGTTTTTCTAATTTTTAGTTTTACTCTATTTGTCTCATGTAGTGTGCAAAATGGCTTACTTGTGAATGGTGATATAAATTCCACTAAGACATCAATGAATGGGAGTTATGAAAAATTTACTGGAAAGTATTATGAAAAAATAAAGTTCAATAAGGGTGATTTGCTAGAATGTACTGTTAATAGCACTACTAATAAAGGTGAACTTATCTTATTATTATTGGATAAAGATGATAACATAGTTGCTGATTTGAAAGATACAACTAATATAGAAATTTTTCAGAATGGTTATTATTATTTCACAGCCATAGGAATAAATCATTCAGGTGATTTTGAAATTGAATGGAGTAAAAAGTAATTAACAAAATAATATATATATTTATATAACATATATAAATACCCTTATTGTAAAACTTCACTTATTACAATAGAGGTAACCATAATTATATACAAGCTTAAGACCTTGAATAAATGTTCCATTTATGATAATCATAAAGATAAATGCATTTAAATGTTTTAATCAAGGAAAGTTAATCAGAAAAATAATTTTCCCATATGAATCTTAATAACAAAAAGAGAACCTTTTAAATTTTATTTAAATGTTCTCTTCCTTTTTCTACTGCTAATTATACAACTTTTCTAGATAATAAAAAAGGATAACTTAAAAAAGCTATCCCTGATTTTTTAATTCATTTACTTGCTCTTGAAGTTCATAAATCATAGTATTATGAGTATTAATATCTGCATATATTTGTTTTCTAACATATCTAGGAAACATTTCTTTTATATCTTCTACATAGGCTTCTCCATCACGAGGAATTTTAAAGTCTGTTATACTTAATTCCCCATTTACTCTACTCGCTTTAAGAAGTACAGGCATAGACCCTCCACCCCCAACACTGTTTTCCTTTAAAACCCAAAGATATATTTCATTTTTACCGGTTCCCAAAACTTTAAAAGCACTATAAACATGTCCTTCATTAACTACAATTTTATTACCAGTCTTATTATCAATATATTCCCTAATCACATCATTATCTGCCTCAGTAATTTTTAATTTATCCTCACTATTTCTACCGCACCCAATAAATAATACTGTGCATATCAAAAGTAGCATTGTTAAGGCTACTTTCTTTGAAATCTCACCTAGAATTCTACTTCTCATTTTATTCACCTCTTTAAATCATACAATAATTAATTATATTATAATTATTGTATCTTACTATAATATTCTAATGATTACAATTAAACCTATTATAAATTACATTTTAATCACATATTTTATGAAAATATTTGACTATACCTTTTTATAGTTTTACAATTATTACAAGAATTAAAGATATTTCTTTATAACTACGTTCAACTTATTGATTATGAAAACTAAAATAAAAAGGAATAAACTCTACTAACAAATATAAAATATGAGGTGAATATTATGAGAATAGGAATTATAGGTCCTTCTGAGGAAGAAATAATGCCCTTCATCGAATGCTGCTATTGCCGCTCAATTATTAATAGATAAATTCACTGTTACCCACATTATTGTAACTGGTGTGGCTGACGGAATTGATAAAAGATTAAATATAGGAGATACAATTATTTCAACAGAGGTGCCTACCATGATGTTGAGAAAGGAATTTTAACTGAATATCATCCGTGTATGAGAAGTGTTTACTTTAAAGTGGACAAATCTTTTCTTAAAATATTAGATGAAAATGCTTTTACTCAAAAAATCTACTTTGGAAAAATTGTTACTGGGGAAGCTTTCATAAATAATGATATGAGAGAAGAAATAATTGATAACTTTAATCCTCTTTGCGTAGATATGAAAACCGGAAGTATTGCTCATGTATGCTATGTAAATAAGATTCCATTCCTAGCTATAAGATCAATAACTTATACTGAGAATGAAAGTGGTGTAGAAGTTTTTGATAATAACTGTGAAATGGTATCACTCAACTCTATTAACCTAGTAGAAAAAATATTGGAGCTTATTTCATAAGATATTAATTTATAAAATTTTAAAAATAATTAATTTAACAAAGGAGGAATACATATGATGAAATCTTTAAATAACTTAATTCCAATGATATTAGCTTTGGCTTTAACTACAATTATTTTTATGCCAATAAATAAGAAGTTCAATATATCTAGCAAAATAGCACCACATATTCCTGTAAGCCATGAATATAAATCTTCATTTTTTATAGGATCTACACTTTTGCTTTTACTTTTAGTAGGGCTTTTAGGTATATATATAATTCCAATGTCTGATTTAACATACTGTATATTTACTGGAATAGTTGCAGGTATTGGTATAAGTATAACTACTGAGTTATCACCTAAGCATTGTAAATAAAAATATATGATCAAGATAACAGCATATATTTTCATAATTTAATAGAATTAGAAAATACAAAAAGCTCTATGTTTATAAATATCATAGAGCTTTTCTTAATTATTGGGATTATGTTTTGATTGTATATATAAGTATTACCTAAATATTTATAAACTATACATTTTTTCTTTCTCAATTGCTAAAAGATTAATTACTTTTTAATTATAATTTATATTAAACTTAATTTTTTAAAATAGGAAAATACATTTTTGTATTGACATTTTTCACTGCTCGTTATAAGTTAACTGTAAGGATATGTTAACATTAGTTAATATTTCTTAACAAACAATCTTTATTTAGCATTTTATACTATTTCTATTGAAAATTAAGATCACAAATTATAAATGGGGAGAGAAATAATTTATGAGTAATTTCAAGAGAAAAATTATTGGCTTAGCATTAACATGCATTATGTCTTTTTCTTTAGTTGCATGTGGAAATTCTGCTAAAACAGAACAAACTAAAAATATCACTGATTTAGAACAAACTGATAATAAACAGGAAGTTAAACTTGAAGAAGGTAACTGGGCTCCTGAAAATTACAATGCTTTAACAGATCTTATAGATACATATGGTAAAAACAGCAAGGATTATGATGAAAATAAAAAACCTTACGCTGTATTTGACTGGGACAATACATCAATAATTAATGATGTTGAAGAAGCATTACTTGCATATCAGTTAGAAAATCTTGAATTTAAAATGACTCCTGAAGAATTTAGTAAGACTATTAGAATAAATATTCCAAAGGACAACTTTAAAGAGACTTGTAATAATAATGAAGGAAAACCTGTTAACATTGAATTAGTTGGTGCTGATATTGATTCAGACTACAAATTTTTATATGAAAATTACAACGGTTTCAAAGGAACTAAATCTTTAGATGAGATTAAAACTACTCCTGAATATAAAGATTTTATAGCTAAAACTAGATACCTTTATAATTCAATCGGTGAATCTTTTAGTCCTGATGTAAGCTATCCATGGGTAACTTATCTATTGGCAGGAATGAGCGAAAATGAAGTTGTTGAATTAACTGAAAAATCAAATGATTATTGGTTAAGTCATGAACTTGGTGAAGAAACTTGGACTAGTCCAGAAGAATTACCAGGTAAATCGGGCGTTGTTTCAGTGAAATTCCACACTGGTTTAAGAACAATAGAAGAGCAACAAAACCTTTATAAAACTTTAATGGCTAATGGCATAGATGTTTATATATGCTCAGCATCATTCATAGATGTTGTTAAAACGTTTGCTACTAATCCTAAGTATGGATACGAGCTTCCAAAAGAAAACTTATTCGCTATGGAACTTGAAAGAGATGAGAATGGTGTAATTAAGCCTGAATTCAGAAAAGGCTATGATCAAACTCAAAGTAAAGGTAAAACTAAAACTATAGAGAAATTTTTAGTTGAAAAACATGGTGGACAATGTCCATTAATCGTTGGTGGAGATAGTTCTGGAGACGTTGCTATGTTATCTGATTTTAAAGATACTAAAATTAGCTTAATCGTTAACAGATGTAAAGGCGGTGAACTTGGTAAACTTTCAAAAGAAGCTGCTGATACTATAGGTAAACCAGATGCTAGATATTACTTACAAGGAAGAGATGAAAACACCGGAGACTTCAGACCAAGCCAAAAAACTGTATTCTTAGGAAGTACAGAAGAACAACTACTTAATTAGTACTTTTAACAATACAAAGGTTATTATAAATGCTTGTATTATTAAAAGTACACCAGTGAAATAGTAAAATTGCTAAAATATAAGATTTATTAGGATATAAAATATGTTAATAAAGGTTCATTAAGATAAAACTTATTGAACCTTTACTTTTTAAATAAAATATAGTTACTTATACTTCCTTAGACTTTTATTAATACCTATATTCTATTTAATACTTTTCAGCTCTTACCTCAAAAAATCCTTGAGCGTAATTACATACTAGACAAACTTCAGGAGCTTTTTTCCCCATAACAAGATGTCCATAATTTAAACATTCCCACATAGTTTCTTCTGATTTTTCAAATACTTTTTGCATTTCTATATTATTTAAAAGTTTTCTATATCTATCTTCATGAGATTTTTCTGCTAAATCAAAAAATCCTTTTTCTTCTGCATCTTTTGCAAATCTAGCATACATATCTGGCCATTCATAGTGTTCACCTTCAGCAGCATGTAATAAGTTTTCTAAAGTCATACTTTCCATTAGGTAAGTCTATATCATGTCCATTTATAGATATGGTATCACTATCAATCCAAGTCATTTCTGCATCTTTTATGTGGTAATCCTTATATATTAGCTTTTCCTTTGGGTTATTATCCTCTTTCAAATAGCATTCTACTGCCCAATCTGTTGTTACTCCTCCATTAACACGATAAGCCTGAACTTTATATTTTCCATCACTAGATACTGTTTCATTTATAAGTTCTTTACTAGGCTGAAAGGTAGCCTTAATATCATTTACTGCGGTTTTTATTCTAAAAGCGCATACCCCTAAAAATATTATAAATACTAAGATAATTATTCCCCATATTATTTTAGTTCTTTTATTTTTGGGACCTTCACTAAACTTTCTATCCCCCATAATTCTCTCCCCTTAATAATTAAACTCATAACTCTCTTCTTATTCTAATTATAAATTACCCTTAGAATTATTAAAACTTACTTCTATTATATTTAATATCAATCTTTACAGATTTTCTTCATAACAAAAATAAGAAAAAGGAAGTATATTGGCACAATTATAAAGGAGAAATCAAATATTCCTAAGTTATATAGAATCTCAAATATCCCTACAAAAGGTAATAAAATTATATTTAATGGATAGGTAATAAATGAAAGGATATTATCATTTGGTGTTGATTGTTGAAACCAAGATAAAAAATAATCCTTGTCAATTATAAACACAATAAAGAAAAGCATTACCCCAATAATAAAGTTTCTAACCCATTTGAATTTTACATTGAATAGTTTTACTAAGCCAATAAATAAAATAGTATTTATGATTAGTATAATATGAGCATTTTCTGTCATTGGCGTGTATTTATTATCAACCTTGAACCCCACTAATAAAGATGAAGTATATAGAAGAATATAAATAATTACAAGTTTTAATGTTTCATTTATACTTTTAAGCTTATTTAAAAAGTTCATTTTAACCCCCTCCTCTTTCTCAAGTTTAGCATTTAAATATTGCCAAGATATTACCTTAAAAATGTTTTTAAATTTATTTAATATATAATATATTTGTAAATAAAAAAACTTCACTTTTAAAATATAAATTTTAAAAGCTTAAAATGTTTTAATTCTATAAAAAAAGCTTATATCCTATTCATTAAAATAACTTCTT
This sequence comes from Clostridium perfringens, assembly GCA_034421775.1. Lineage (GTDB taxonomy): Bacteria > Bacillota > Clostridia > Clostridiales > Clostridiaceae > Sarcina > Sarcina perfringens_B. The sequence goes on from WNVL01000007.1 coordinate 126,395, forward strand.
GTTTTTCCTTCAAAAAAGCATTCATAAAATCTCCTATCTCCTTTTTTATCTATATAAAATAAAAAACTCATGTAAAGCTTTTAAAGCATACATGAGTTTTACCTCTTAAATAAAACGAGACACACGCATAGCATAAAAACTATACGTGTGTCTCTTTATTTAATACAAAGCCAGACTATAATAGTCAGTATGTTAGCATTTGTAACACATTTCAGTGCAAACTACTTCCCCACAGGATATTCTATTAAAAAATACTGTTTTATGTGAAAGTGAAATCTAAAAAATTTTATACTAATACTTCTTCTTTAAGGAATTTCTCTAAGGCATAGGCAATTCCATCCTCTTCATTTGATAAAGTAACAAAATCAGAAACATCCTTTAACTCTTGTACTGCATTATCCATAGCGATACCTAATCCAACATATTTAACCATTGATGCATCATTATGACCATCACCAAAGGCAATCGCCTCATCCTTACTATATCCTAAATGAGCAAATACAGTATCAAGAGCCTTTGCCTTATCAATTCCCTTAGCAGTGAATTCAAAGAAGAAATCTGCTGTAAACATACAGCTTAGAGTATCTTTAAATGGCTCCATCATTTCTTTGTAATGTGCTTGTAGATATTCAGGATCACCAGCAGTTAAGATTTTATTTAATGGGTAATCTGCAAAAGCTGCTAAATCATCTTTTTCACATAACTTAAATCTACAATTACGAGCTTCATATTTAATTATGTTGAAAGGCTCTCCTTTGTAATTTATCTTATTATCATACACATCCTTAACATACATGTATTCACCTTTACAAATCATAGGTTTAACCTTAAATTTTTTCATATGCTCAAGAACAGCTTGTCCATCTTCTACGCTCATAGTTTCATTAAATAAAACTTCATTAGTCTCACAATCAATTACCTTTGAACCATTAAATGAAACTAAAAGTCCATGATGCTCATCCATTTTTAATTCTTTAGCTAGGTACATTAATCCTGATGTAGGTCTTCCTGATGCAATAACTAAAATCATTCCTTGTTCTTGAGCTTTTAATAAAGCTTCTTTAGTTTTTTTACTTATTTTCTTTTCATTGTTTGTTAATGTCCCATCAACATCCATAACAATTACTTTGTATTTCTTCATATTTTCACCTCATAAACTGTAATAATAATCATAATTAATATTATATAAAAGAAAATATTGCATAACAAATTGCTCTATAGATTATATGGAATTAAATAAGCATATATATGGTGCTAAGGAGTTTTCACCTTGACTATACGTAAAAAGTGATTTAGCTTCTAGTAAATAACTAAATCACTTATAACTTCTAACTACCTAATAATCTTTTTTTAATTTCTCCTATTGTTAACCCATTAGCTTTTAATCCTTTTATTTCTTCAATACGCTTAATTGCTCTTTCTCTTGGAAACCTTCTAACTAGCCTATTATCAATCTGTTCAAAGGGTAATAGCCCCTCCTCCGTATAGTATTTTAATGTGCTGTATCTCATGCCAGTCAACTTAACTAATTCGCTTATTGTAACAAAATCAGAATTTTGTATTTTCTCAATACTTCTTGGTATTGACATTATCTACACCAACCCTGCAATTATATCTGAAACTAAGTTAAGTGCTGAATAAGTCTCAATCTTAGTAATTTCTTTCTTAATTAATGTAAAAATTCTAGTTTTATTACTTTTAGCTACTTCTTCTATTCTCTCTTTTATTATTTTATACTCATACTCTGAAAAATAAGCCCTTAGCATTTTATTTGACTCTAAAAGAAGTGCGAGATACATGGTGTTTTCATCAATAGCTCCCTCTTCCAATAATTCAGCTCTTAATTTTTGAATTATATGCTCTCCTATATTCTTACTATCCTCAAAGGTTACTTTAGAGAAATCCTCTAACTCTTCTCCATTTTCCTTTTCTAAAATTTCATTATCAATAATCTCTTTTACAATAGAGTTATATACCTTGCTACAAAACTTAGAGTGTATATAAAATTGCTCCATCCACCCATCTAGTTTCTTTAACTTCTTGGACTCATGAATAGTTTTTAAAACCTCATCAATATATTGAACTCCTGTTAAGGTTGAATCAGTAACTATAACCTGCTCCTTTTCATTAAAAGCTATTTTATCTTCTAAAAATAGCTCAATAAATATAGATGCCATAGAATAGATTTTAGTATTTCCTACTTTAAGCTTTTTGTGCTTAAACATTTCTTTTCCTGTAAGTGTGAGAATAACAAATTCTTCTGTAATAGTTAGACTTGAATCTGTACGGTTCATAATCATATGCCTCCATTTACTTATTACTTATTACTTATTACTTATTACTTATTACTACATTATATCCCTCATATTGTAATTGGTTCACTATTTTTACAAACAAATTTTCAACTTATCTATTAAATATAAAAATCTCCTTTCTTAATGTCTAAAAGAAAGGAGATTTTATATTTATATTTGAACTCTTACTTAGTTAATAGAAAGTTATTTATTCCATCAGGAAGTAATTCTGTTTTGACTTTTTTATCATAAATTTCCTCCTAAATATGTTTATAATATTTTAATATAAATATGGCAATTTTTTTATATATTTCATTTCTTAAGTTCATGCTTTATAAATCTTTTGTTGATATATCTTATTACTTTCACACCAATTTTGTAAATTTTCTGACCAGTTATGCAAAATGTATTGTGATTTTTTTATATGAAAGTATAATTTAACTTAAATAAAATTCTAAAGCAAGGGAGAGAAAATTATGAAAAGATTTTTGTGGTTTAACATTGAAAAGCTAAAAGAAGATCCAGATTATTTTTTGGTCATATTTTTATTTTTGATAATAATACAATTAGCATTTTATTTTCCTTTAGACAAATCTCAAGATTTTGGTGATATTGTTTTTGGAATATCTACATCCATTTTCTTCATCTACACTCTATTTTGCAAAAAAAAATTTACATATAAAGATGTTTGGAAATGTTTTTAGACTTTAATTAAAGCTAATGCTGTTTCTTCTTTACTTATAGTAATATTAGGCATAGTATTTCTTCAACAGTATATATTAAGACCTTTAAAATAGTTTAAGCTTAAAATAAAAAGGCTAGTTAGGTTAATCACCTTCTAGCCTTGTTTTAATATTATTCTTTACCAATCTGCCTTATTACTAAATCTAAACACTAAAACTTCTCCATTAAAGATTATATCTAATGATTTTTCAAATTTAATGTTTTGATTTTCACCTGGCATTTCAGACTTAACTTAAATCTATATTATTTAAGGTCATTCACTACTTTAGCCATGGTTAAAGCTAAATTATCACCCTTTGAATTATCTCTAAAAAAGTTAAACTCTTTATTTGTAGTTACTATTTTAACTTCTTCTTCCTCACCTTTAGTTGTTACTAAAAACTCTTTTAAATCTTTAAAAGGTATTTGATCAATATTTCTTGTCTCTTCAGCATATCCTAAAGATGCATGTCCTATATGCTCTAAATAAAGAGCATCTTTAGTCAAGATTAGATGTATCTTATATGCAACATCTCCTCCTGCTCTTGTTATTAGATTTCCTATGAAATTCATAGCTGCCTCTTTATTACTCACAGGTTTCATAACTGTAATCTTCATTAGAATATTTTCTTCATTTAGATTTAATTTAAACATAAAACTCCTCCCATTTTATACATTTATTGTAAGATAATTATATAACAAAATTTTGAATAAATAAACTCTTGTAAAACTTTAATTTTAATAATAGGCTCTGTTAAACAATCTTGTGATAAATATGCTATTATAATACATCTCCAATATGTATATATATCGAAAAACACCATAATAATTCACAATTTTAAGTAATACTTTAATTATATTTTATAAATTTAAATATCAATTAAGTCGCAATCTATACAATCTTTAAATAAACTAAAGGATGTGTTTTAGGTGTGTTTAAGACAGCACCAAACTAAAAAATCCAGTAGAGATAACTAAATATTTCTACTGGACTTATTTTAAAATTTCAAAGATAAATTATTAATTGCACTTAATCTTTAAGATAAATAAATTAATTCTTATACGTAATTCTTAGACTTACAAAGTTTCTTAAACTCGTCAGCTACGAATTGTACTTGTGTTCCAACTATAACTTGAACACTTGTTTTTCCAGGTCTTATAACCCCTGCTACACCTGATGATTTTATCTTTTTCTCATTAACTAGTGTATTATCTTTTACTTCTAATCTTAATCTAGTTACACAGTTATCAATTGAAGTAATATTACCTGCTCCACCTAGTCCTTCTAAGATGATTTTTGCAACTTCAGTGTAGTTATTGTTTGCTAAAACTGCATTTGAATCATCCTCGTCATCATCTTCTCTACCTGGAGTCTTTAAGTCAAATTGCTTTATCATAACTACGAATACTATATAGTATATAACTGCGAATACTAAACCTATGCCTAGTAAGTATAATGGGTTTAATGCCATTGGTGATGCAAAACTTAATCCCCAGTCTACTAAACCAGCACTGAAGTTAAATCCTGCTCTTACTGGTAATGCAGCAACAACAGCCATAGATATTCCTGTTAATACCGCATGAGCAAAGTATAATGCTGGAGCTAAGAACATGAATGCAAATTCTAATGGTTCAGTTACCCCTGTAACGAATGAAGATAAGGCAGCAGCTAATAATATACCAGCGGCAGCTTTCTTTTTATTGTCTTTAGCACAACGATACATTGCAAATGCTCCAGCAGGTAAACCGAACATCATTATTGGGAAGAACCCTGACATATACATACCAGTTTGTCCTAAAGTACCTGCTCCAGTCCAGAAGTTTGCTATATCATTTATACCCGCAACGTCAAACCAGAATACTGAGTTTAAAGCATGGTGTAAACCAAGAGGTATTAATAATCTATTAAAGAATCCATATAGCCCAGCTCCTATTGGTCCTATAGCTATTATAGATTGACCAAATGAAACTAATGCATTATATATTATAGGATATACAAAGTATAAAACTAAAGCAGCTACTATTGAAGCAAGTGCAGTTACTATAGCAACACATCTTCTTCCACTAAAGAATCCTAAGAAATCTGGCAATTTAGTATTTTTAAATCTATTATAACAACTAGCTCCTATTAAACCTGCTACAATACCTATGAATTGGTTTTCTATCTTTCCAAAGGCTGGGTTAACAGCTTCAACCTCTACTCCTTGCATCATTGCAACAACAGAAGTAGATAATAATGTAGTTATCATAAGCCATGATACTAAACCAGCTAAGCCTGCAGCTCCATCATTATCATCTGACATACCAACTGAAACCCCAATAGCAAATAGAATTGCCATATTATCTATAATTGCTCCACCGGCTTTTAATAAGAAGGCTCCTATAGCATTATTAGTACCCATAGTTGGATCTATCCAGTATCCGATTCCCATTAATATACCTGCTACTGGAAGTGCAGCAACTGGTAACATTAAAGATTTACCTAATCTTTGAAAATATTTCATCATATTAATATTCCCCCTATAAATTCCACTATCTGTTAAATAAACTTTTTAAGAACCCCTTATTTCTTAAAAAGTTAAACTAATTTTCATAGTAAAATAACAGACTTACAATTAAATATTATATTTATAAATGCTTTTAAAAACGTTTTCTTTTACTATGCAAATTCACCATTTAATAATTTAATAAATTTGATAGCCTTCATAAATTATTCTCTCTATACACCTCCTAAAAATAATGTAGTCATAATATTAAATTTAATAAACATATTAAACTTATACAAATAGCCCCCTTATGCTAGTTTGTATATTATTTAATTGTTTATTATAAGTATATTTGTTTATTAAAAATACATTTTAAATTTTAATTTAGAATCAATATTTAAAATAACATCTTTAACAACAATATACATATTATTACTTTATTTTCAATTTAATTATAACATGTATATTTATTACATTTTGTATATATGAAGTAAACTTTTCTTTAAAATTCTATATTCCGAATAATATTTTAGTATATTTAATGTAAATATTTTCCGCTTTATAAGTTTAATTATATTAAAAAAGGTGTGATTTTAATAATGAAATTTTTTAGAAAAACTTTTAATGTAGACTTAAAAGATTCACTCCAATATCCATCATTAAATACAATATGTGATGCTATTTTAAAAGAAGAAAGTATCGTTGAATTTATAAGCAAAGAAAAAACAGTTACATTTAAATTAGACAATGTAGTTTATGAAGCAGAAGTTACAATGGCTCGTGGTGGCTATGAATTAACTTGTAAAGAAGTAAAATAGTACTAGGCTTTGAACTTCAAAGATATTTTCACAAAATACTTCATCAGAAAATCAAAAAATTAGGCTGTATCAAAATAACTCATGAATAAAACTTATAAATATATTCCAAAAATTACTGAATTTTAAGTGAAAATCTAAATTCCAGTTTAGATTCTTGAACTTATACACTGGAACTTTAGTTATATTGTAGTCATTATTTATAGCAATTACTCCGAAGATTTTACTAAAGCGAGAACCTCCCTTCAGTCAAACACTTTAGCTTATTAACGTAAAATCTTCTACGTAATAACTTAAATTCTAAAATTCATTCAGATATTCTCTTCATACTATTTATAAGTTTTATGTTTGAGTTTTGATACAGCCTCATTTATTCATCTTCAAACTTAAATAACTCTTCCACTGGAACCTCAAAAATTTTTGCTATATCCATAGCTAGTTTTAAAGATGGATTGTATTTACCACTTTCTAAGTGAACAATAGTTTCACGTCTTACCCCAACTAATTCTGCAAGCTCGTTTTGTTTCATTAGTGCATTTTCTCTATATTCTTTTATTTTTGTTTTTAATATAGGCAATTTATTTAAATCCCCTTTCTATCATAATAGCTAAAAAGGATGGCTTTTAAAATGGCTATTGCAGTTACAATTAGCCAAAGTATATTCTTAAATAATTCTAAAATAAACTCGTTAGAAATATTTGCAGGAATATCTATAAAAATAATAATTGCTAACACAATCAAAGATAAAACTCTTATACATATACCATCTAATTTCCCCAAAATTTTTTTAGCACATTCATCAGTTTTTTCTTTTTCTTTTGTTTCATACACTAAAGCAATAGCTAAAACAATCAAAAAAACTATTCCTAAAAAATCATTTGTTCTCTCACTAAAAAGTTCAAGGCTTTTCACTAAACTTATTAAAGCTGCAATTAAATATGTTGTTGCTTCTAGATACAGTTGATTTTTAATACTTAACTTGGCTTCTGACATATTAATCTCTCCTTTAAAGTTATATATTTCTAACTTCTATGTTATAAATATATAACTTTTCAAATATTTGTAAATAGTTTTTTGTGATATATTTATAACTTTTTGATTAAACATCAAAAGCATATTTTTATTTAAAGATACAAGTTCAAAATAAAAAATTATAGATTTTGATGTTCACTTAAAATTAAGTTAGACATGAAAGACTAACTAAAAATCAACACTGAACTAAAACATAGTCTAAAATTATAAAAATTACATATCAACAAATTGGAATATATTTCCTTTTTATCAATTATTTATGTATAATGAGAGTAAAGATTTTTTAGAAATATATATTTCTAAAAATACTATATTTATAGGGGCGAAGGTTATGAAAAATATTGTGATTATACATAAAGTAAATGTAGGGATTAGACCACATCCTTCTGGCATGGACGGAGGAATTAACTTCTTTAAGAAGTCATTATCTCAAAAACTAAAAGACAAACTTAACGAAATACTTACAGAAATTAACTACTTTCTTAAGAAGGGAAGATATAAAAATGAATGATAAAAAGGGGAAGTTTAGTTCAACAGAAAAATTAGTGTTAATAATTATAGCTATAGTTATAATCATATCAGGAATTTTCTTTTATTATAATAATAGGAGTTACTTTGATACTGAGTTTAAAAGGGGATCAAATATTACTATTGATGATTTAGATAGCAATGAAATTGAAAGTTTAAATAAACTATGTAGGGTTTGGGGGTTTGCTAAGTATTATCACCCTAAAATAGTATCCGGTTCGAAAAACTGGGATTTTGAACTATTCAGAGTTATACCAATGGTTATAGATGCTAAAAATCAAGATGAAGTAAATAATCTTTTATATGATTGGATTAATAAACTTGGAGAGTTCAAAGAAAACACCTCTAGTGAAAATGCTGAAGTTATGGTAGAGGCAGATACTAATTGGATAAGTGATGAAGAATATTTAAGCAAAGATCTTTGCAATCTATTAGTTAAGATGTCAAAGTCTTATATATCTGATAGAGATAAAGCTTATGTAAATTATAAAAATAATTCAATCTATTCAAATTTTGATAATGAACAAGAATACCCTTCTATTGACTATAAAGATGATGGGTACAAGCTTCTTAGCCTATTTAGATATTGGAATATAATTGAGTATTACTACCCATATAGAACTGTTATAGATGAGGATTGGAATGCAGTATTAAATGAGTTTATTCCGAAAATTATCAAGAGTGATGATGATTTATCATATAAATTAGCATTATCAGAATTAACTTCAAGAATACATGATTCTCATGCATCTATTAATGATATTGCTGGAACTTTAAATAATTATTGGGGAACTAAAATTGCTCCTATTAAATTTCTTTTAGTTGAGAATAAAATTGTTGTTACAGATATAATTAATAAATATGAAAATGACTGTAATTTAAAAGTTGGAGATGTAATATTAGAGATTAATAATAAAAATATATTTGAAATAATAAAGGAGAAATCTAAGTATATTTCATTTTCTCGTGATGAAGCTATAGTAAATAGTTTAAAATATTATTTATTTAGAACTTCAGATGATAGTTTAGCTCTTAAAATAGAAAGAGACGGAAAAGAATTAATTGAAGAAGTTAGATGTTATAATACGAAGGAAGTTAATATTAATGAAGTAAATGGAGAATCCCATGAGCTTTTATCTGATAATATAGGTTATATAAATCCAGGAGCTTTAGCTAAAGGTGAAATAAATAAGATTATGGATAAATTTAAAGACACTGATGGAATAATTGTTGATTTGAGATATTATCCATCAGATATGATAACATATAAAATGCCTAATTATCTTTTACCAGAAGAAACTGTATTTTCAAGAGTAACAATAGCTAACAAATCAATACCTGGTGAGTTTATATTTTCTGAAGACATAGCAGTTGGAAAAAATAATAAAGATTATTATAAAGGAAAAATTGTAATAATAATTAACGAGTGCACTCAAAGTAATGCTGAGTTTACTGCAATGGCTCTTAGGAAATCACCTAATGCAGTTGTAGTTGGAGAAAACTCTATAGGTGCAGACGGAAACGTAGCAGCTCTAACTCTACCTGGAGGAATAACAACCACAATAACAGGGATAGGAATATATACACCAGAAGGTCTTGAAACTCAAAGAATTGGTATTAAACCTGATATATATGTAAAACCAACTATTGAAGGAATAAGAGATGGAAAGGATGAGCTTTTAGAAAAGGCAATTGAAATCTTAAAGGTAAAAAACTAAATTATAGATAATATTATTAAACGCAATATAATTTCTAAAAACTAAAAAACACTATATTTCTATATTAGAAATATAGTGTTTTTTAACTTATTCACTATCATATTCCTCCTTATTTAGTTCTTCTTCAATTTTGTTCTGTTTTTTAATATTTAAGTAGTATAAAAGAAAAGAGGCACTTCCAAAAACAATTGCACAAGCTAAAAATGAGATTAAAAGAATTTGCATATCAGTAATACCAGTATTAAAGTTACTAGGTTCTATAAATGTTGATATATGAATATAAACAAAAGTGGACAGATTACCTTGTCCACTTAACTTTTTTTTCATATAAGTTTAATATTGTATCATCCTATTCTTATATTTTAAAGAATAAAAAAAGATTATAGTTATAATACATACTATGAGTTCAGTTATTACAAATGAAAGCCATACTCCATTCATCTTAAATATCATGCTAAAGATTAAAACAATTGGTACAAGAATTATACAACTTCTTAAAGTAGATACAACCATTGCTTCTTTTGCCTTTGATGTGGCACTGAAAAAAGCAGCTGAGATAATATTTACACCAGCAAATATATAACCTATAAAATATATTTTTATTCCTACAGAGGCTAAAATAGCAAGTTGTTTATTATTTTCACTGTTAAATGTAGATATAATTATATTTTTATTAGAAAATATGACTGTATAAATAATGACTGACACAATTATAGAAGTAATAACCGCATATTTTAAAATCAAATTAGCAGATAACATGTCTTTCTCACTATAGTATTTACTGGCTAGTGGTTGTATCCCCTGAGATATTCCTACAAAAATTGCTGTAGCAATAAGTGCCACATTGGCTACTATCCCATATGCTGCTACACCAACATTTCCTTCTATTTTTAATATGATTAGATTAAATGTAATTAAAGCTATTGCAGATGCAAGCTCTCCAATAAATGAAGAAAAACCTAAAGAAATAATTCTTAATACTCTTGAAAAGTGAATTTTACATCTTACAATATGAAAACTTTGCTTTTTAGAAATAAAATGTAAAGATAAAATACATAAACTTATAATAGGAGAAAGTCCTGTTGCGAGAGCTGCTCCAAAAATCCCCATAGAAAGTGGAAACATAAATATATAATCTAAAACAATATTAGAAAAACTACTTACAAGCATTGCAATCATTGATAGTTTAGGATTTTTATCATTACGAATAAAAGCAAGCAAAATATTATTTAGTATAAAAAATGGTGAAAAACTTAAAAGCGTAGTTAAGTACACATGAGTAAGTGGTAAGGTTGTTTCATCGGCTCCAAGCAATGTTCCTAATTGTTTAGTAAAAGATATAGCAACTATAATAAATATAAGTGATGCCACTGCTCCCATAACAATAGCATGTGTAAAAGATTTATTATTTGAATTATTCTTCTCTTGTTTGCTAATTGAAAAATCAGTTGCACCACCAATTCCTATCATTAGCCCTACGCCCTGCAAAATAGAAAATATTGAAATTGAAAAATTCAGTGCAGCAATTCCAACAGTTCCAAGGGCTTCTGCAACAAAAAATGTGTCGGCTAAGATATAACAGGAAAGTCCTATCATTCCAATAACATTTAAACTTACATACTTAATAAACTTTAATTTTAATTCTTTCATAATTACCTCCTAAAAATAAAAAGGTATCAGAGTATTCCTTCTCAGACCTACTGGAATACTTTGATACCTTAACATTCACCCGGTGGCGAATAATAACTATATTAAATTAATATCTTAAATTATATCATATCTTAAAACCCATTTCAAATTTATGGAAAGAATTATCCTTTAAAAATTTAATTAATTTATGAATATTCATTAGTTTTTCAATTCTTATTTCTATTTAATTTTTATAATATAATTTGAAATTGTTGTATAATTAAGTAAGGGATTAGAAACTAATTAATTCTAATAAATACATTTAAGGAGATAATTTAATTATGGATAGACATTTTACAGTTTCAGTATTTATTGTATGTAAAGATAAGGTATTATTACATTTGCATAAGAAAGCTAAAAAAATACTTCCTTTAGGTGGACATATAGAAATAAATGAATTACCTGAAGAGGCATGTATTCGTGAAGCAAAAGAAGAAGCTGGATTAAAGATAACTTTATATAATCATATAGATATAAATCTAAAAAAATCATGTGATTTATCTGGTGAAAAACTATTAGTAAATCCTATACACACAATTTTGGGCGATGTAAGTACTAATCATTCACATATAGACTTTGTTTATTATGCAACTACAAACTCTTTTGAAACATTCCCTGAAAATGGTGAATCTAAAATACTTAAATGGTATAATAAAGAAACTCTAAATAATTCTAATAATATACAAGCAAATATTCTAGAAATGGCTAATGAAGCCTTAGAATTATTAGGTAAACTTTAATTTACCACTATTTGTATTTTAAACCTATTTAATGGACATAATATAACTCTGACAGGGAAAAACTTTACTATGATTTTTCTTAGATAGATTACATTTCAAAGTTTTTATATCTTGAAACTCTATTTAATTTTCTCCATGATATGTTTGAATTTTTTTACTTTAAAAACTAATATTATTTTATATAAGACATATCACTCATTCTTTTAATAAATCTTTTTCCATCAGCTGTTTCTTACATGAAAGTAACTCCACCAGCTAGTCCAAAAAGTTCACTTTTATTGATCATTTCAACTTCCATTCCTAACCACATTGTATTAAATACACTTAGTAAATCTCCATGAGAAACTATAATTATATTTTCCTGTTCATTTGCCATTATCTCATTAAAAAATGGTAACAATCTATTCCACTCATCTCGTCTACTTTCTGCGTCAGAAAAAATTTTATCATCAATAGATTTTTCTTGTGTTTCAATGTTTTCCTTAAGCCACTTTACTGATTTTCCAACACATCTTCCTAGGTTTCTCTCTCTTAATTCACTAGCTAAAATCGGTTCAATTCCTAAATACTTACCTATAATTTTTGCTGTATTCTTAGCTCTTAATAAATCTGAAGAATACATCACATAATTTTTATTTTCTAATTCCTTTGATAGATTCCTCCCAATATTATTTGCTTGTTTTATTCCTAACTCTGATAAATCCCAATCAGTCCAAGAACCAACCATTCCATTAGTATGGTGAATAGACTGCGTATGTTGAATGGTTATTATATTTTTCATTTATTATTCCTCCCAAGTTTAATAACAACCTAACAAAGCCTTCTTTAAAGTTGTTTCAATTAAAGTTCATAACTAACTTTACTTTTATTATCTATGTAAGATTTTATTTTTTATTTCTTAAACTCAAAAGCTTAGTTTCTTTTTAATAATATCAAAAGAATTTATTGGAAACAATTAACACAAAGTAAACCTTATCTAAAGACATACTTTTAATAAAGTTTACATGTAGTTTAATTTTTTAAAATCACTTTATGATAAAATCTTATTATATTTCCAATTTTAGTATAAACTTATTTTGAAATGAAATTTTTAACATAGAAAATACATAATTATTGGAGGTGAACTATGAAGTTTCAAAAGATTTTTGTGGTAATTTATGCTTTGCTTTTAGCATTTCTAATGTTTTCACCAATTAAATTAATAGGAAGATCAGCCATTGAAAAAGATGATATAAAACTAAAGGTCTATTATCAAGCTGTTACTGGAGCAACTCACTACCTTAAAGAAGATTCAAAAAAGTTAAAAAAACTTTTGAAAGATACTTACCCAGAAGCAAATACTTCTCTTATAAAACTTGTAGGCAATACACCTTATGATCTTGTTCTTGATCCAGCTGAAATTGGTTCCCTTACTGTTTATGGGAAAGTAACAGGTATAACTTATGAATTCTCTGGTGATGGTGCAGTTCCTGTCTTTGAAGTATCCTATTGGGATGTACCTTTTAAAAGACTATTTTTAATACAGTATCACTGGTTTTTCATAGGAATGTTTGTACTACTTCCTATTTTTATAATAAACGCTGTAATAGTAATTAAATCTTATAGAAAAAATAAAGACTTATCTAAGCTCTAACAAAATATTTAGATTAATGTTGATTTTAGATAGACCTTCATAACTTCTTAATTTCATAAAATGACTCTGTCTAAAATCAACACTACTTTAGAATTCAAACTATAACTAATAAAATATTAAAAAGAAAATTTTATCTTCTAACTTAAAATTATATAAAATGGAGGATTTCTATGGGCATTGAAAATAGCAATAATATTATTAACAGTGTAAATTTGAAAGATGGTAAAAACTTAATATTGAGAAAACCACTAGAATATGATGCTGAAAACATAATTAAGTACCTTAATACTGTAGGTGGTGAAAGTAATAATTTGCTTTTTGGTAAGGGAGAATTTCCACTTACAATAGAACAGGAAAAGGCTTATATTGAGGGAATAAATCAAAGTTCTAATTCCTTTATGTTGCTAGGAACTATTAATAATGAAATAGTAAGTGTTGCACAATTAAGTTCACCTAATAGAAAAAGAATATGTCACAATAGTGAAATAGTAATCTCAGTTAGAAAAGACTATTGGAATATTGGAATTGGAAGTGCTGTCATGGAGGAACTTATAAAGTTTGCTAAAGATAAGAAGTCAATTAAAACTATTAGTCTTGGAGTTAGAGAATCTAACAATAATGCCATTAAACTATATGAGAAATATGGATTTAAGAAAATAGGAACTCATAAAAATTACTTTAACATTGAAGGGACTTATTATGATGAAATCCTAATGGATTTATATATTTAAAGCCAAGATTTAATAATAAAAAAGCAAAAGGAGCTGTATCAAAATAACTCATAAATAAAACTTATAAATAATATGAAGAGAATATCTGAATGAACTTTAGAATTTAAGCTATTACGTAGAATAATTTGCGTTAAGAAGCGAAGCTTTATATTAATAAGAATACAATGTCACTTGTGTTCCATTGCATAAGTTTAAATTACCAAATTAAAATTTGGATTTTCACTTAAGTTCTGAACTTTAGCAAATTATTCGGATTAATTGCTATGAATTCTTAGTGAAATTCAGTAATTCTCGGAATATATTTATAAGTTTTATATGCCAGTTTTTATACAGCCCCTTTAAGATTACTATCTAAAAACTATTTTTCATATCCTTCTTTGAAATCTTTTTTGATATTCTCTGCTGATTTTGATACTTCTTCAAAAATATTGTTTACTCCATCATAATTAAAATTAGGACCTGAAATTGAATATTTATATCCACAGAATAATCCTATGATTAATAATACTATAGTTGGTACTGATAATTTTCCTCTTGTTTTTCTTCCTTCACCTCAACTACAGTAAGAGTTGTAACTTAATTGTTTTCTACCTTTCCTCTTCTCTCTAAGTAAACAGTAGCATCTAAAAGATCCCAATTACATTTTTCTAGCACTTCTTGTGCCTCTTCTGGACTTATATTAGCCTTTCTAACTAAAGTATTAATCATTTCATTTCTTTCCATTTATATTACCTCCACGAATTAATTCATTATTCATCTTGGTTATATAATACTTTTAGAAAATTAATCTAAAATATAAGAAAGATTAAAATTAGATTAAAAATTAACTTAATTTATTAATTTCATCTGTTATTAATGATTTTGATATATACATGGCTTTTATTATTTTATTAAATCTATTGTAATTAGAAGTGCCCTCTTCAAATTTTGATTGTGCTTTTTCACATTTACTTATAATTGAAGATACTGGTGGAAGTGCTTTTGTTAATTCTTCCGTGGTGTATTGGTCTATAATATCTTCATTTGTTATTAATGCCTTTGAAATATATAGGGCTTTTAATCTATTCTTAAGCAATGTATGTTGTGATGTACCCTCTGCAAACTTAGAATGCATTTTTTCACATCTACTAATAGTTGAAGCTACAACTTGTAATGCATCCTTTAATTCTTCTCTTGTGTACTTTTCCATAGGACTTCCCTCCTAAAACTATTTATTTTATTACATTAGTTAACTATACAATAATTTCTTTATAGATTATACACTTTTCATCAATTCAGCCTTAATAACTTTAGTTTACTCCTCTTTTCTTGCATCGTCTTTACCAATATGTTGTATTCCAATGAATATAAGGTTTATTAACTCAGTTAGCGTTTTCCACTGTGATTCATTTGAATCTAGATAATAATAGTTTTTCGTTCCCTCTCTACGTACATTCACAATTTCTGCTTCTTTCAATATTTTGAGGTGATGAGATACAGCAGGTCGAGAAAGATGTGTTTTCTCTGTAATCTCTCCAACTCTAATTCCATTGAAGTCACTCTCTAAAAGAGTAATCAAAATTAACTGTCTAGTTTCATCTCCTATAGCAGAAATAGCTTTACGGCATATTTTAAATTTTGATGTTATTTCATTTAATCTTTCCTGACATTCTTTTTCCATAACTTTCTCCTAACACTTATAAATATCTAACTACAGCTTCCTCTTTTTGTGTAGTACGTCTATATTTCACATCTGGATATCCAAGCACTAAGGTTGTTACCACATTATCATTATGTTTTAGATTTAAAAGTCTACGTAGCTTTGGTGAATATTTTACTACAGCTGTAAAAAATCCACTATATAATACACCTAAACCATAAGATTCAGCCATTAAGGCCATATTTGATGCTGCAAGAGAACCACTTATTTTATCCTTTGTTACTACCATTATTACTAAAGGAGCTTTCTTAAAAAAGAAATTATCATCAATTGTAACTTCTTTTGCACTTTTCATAAAAAGACTTACAATTGGTTTTATTCTTTTAAAAAATTGTACTGCAACAGATTCATATTTCCCTTTATCATCACCTAAAACAATGTATGATGTACCCTGTGCATTTTTAGCACTAGGTGTTAATCTACCCGCTTCAATAATTTTCTCTACAATTTCTGAAGAAACTTCTTTATTTTTAAAGTGACGAATTGTTCTTCTTGTTTTAAGGGCCATTAACAATTCATTTGAATCTAAAGTAGTTTGTTCCGTAAATTCCATTGGTTGTTCCTTAAATCCAGTTAATGTAATAGCTGCTTTGGGACATATTGCTTCGCAATGGCCACATTTTATACAAAGTTGATCTTTTATTACTGCCTTTTTTTCATTAATGATTATATTATTTGCTGGACAATCCTTTTTACAAAGCCCACATCCAACACAAAGATTTTTATTAACTTCAATGATATGTTCTTCTTTCATAATATATCCATCTTCCTTTCGTTCATTTGTTTAAACCATTATAGCAGATAGATATTTTTTATGTTTATTGGTAAAGAATTTGTTTACCATTAAATTTTAAAATATAATCAATCGTTTCTAATAAATCTTAATTATAGTAATTTTAATCTATATAATAATTTTTCTCTCTAAAGCTTTACTATATTATGAAAATTACTTTAGGATGTTATTTAATAATTCACGGAATTCCTCATTATCTTTTAAAAAATCTAATTCATCACTCTTATCATTTTTTAGCATGTTTATAAAGTTAGAAAGAAGTTGTTCATTAAATCCATCATCATTTTCCTTAATCTTTATGTGCTTATATAATTTAGATTTTGATGAATCCCACTTTTTGCCCATTGAATCTAACATTTTCTTTAATATAGATACAAAATTCTCAGCATCTTTTTCTGACTTATATAATTCAAAATAACCAATATGTGAATTGTATTCCCATAAATCATATAACTTTGTTGTCTTTTCTGAAATTTCTGCAAAGTGCTTAGCATCCTCATTACGCCCTTCTTTTAATGCTATTTCCATCATAGAAATTAGACTAGTAAATATATCAGTTGTAGCTGAAAGTAACTTATGTTCAAAAAGCTCAGCAGCCTTTTGAAATTCACCAGATTTGTTATAAATATTTCCTTGTAATACTTTTTTATCGTAAGTAATATTAGGTAATTTATCCACACACTCCTGTGCTTTCTCATACTCTTTTCTTCCTAAATATATATTTATAAGCATAGAAACTGCTTGATTTCTAATCTCTATATCATCACTTTTTGTAACCTTCACATAAAACTCTTCTATTTGCTTTTCATAATTCTCTCTATTTTCAACTCCAAACATATACATACTTCCTTGTAGTACTGTTGCAATGGTAAGTATTAATTTATCACAAGTAGGATACTCATAGATTTTATCTATAGCTTTTTCAAAAGCTACATCAAATCCATCATTATTAACTATCTCTACTAACTCATTAACAAAAATCCCTATTTCTTGCTCTGATAAATCTTCCTTAAATGAAAGCAATGTGTTTAAATCAACTTTTAAAAGTCTTGCTAAAGCTGGTAATATGGTTATATCAGGATAGCACGTCCCCTTCTCCCATTTATTAACTGCTGGTGTTGATACTCCAAGATACATGGCAACTTGCTCTTGAGTTAACCCTTGGATATTTCTCTTTTCTTTTATAATCTCATTTATTCTCATTATAATATCTACTCCTTGTTTGGATAATAATAACAAAAGCTTTTGATATTACTATTTTATCAAGGGAGATACTCCTCTACAATTGAATAATAGTTAATTTAAAATTAAATAACTTAACTATAGGTTAAGTTATTTAGAGTTAGGTTCAAGTATTTCTTGTGATATATTAATTTTTCACTAATAAAAATACCCTTAGGTATCTTATATCAGCACCTAAGGATATAGATTTTATTTATACTATATTTTTCTATAACTATTTAAAGTGAGATTTTTTAAATTAATTATTTTGCTCTATTTATTAATCTCTTCTAATTCTAATATTTTTTTAATGCAATAATCATTTTCAAAGTCACCAGTTTTTCCAGCATACTCAATTGCATAATCTGGCTCTGTTTTAAATTCTTCATTAGATGTTCCATCAGCAGTTACCCCCATATCCTTAGAAAATCTGAATACATAACCACTATTAGGTAGCATGTCAAGAAGTGGATCAGAACCTATGCCATCTCCTCCAGTTCTTTCACCTATAAGTGTTGCAAAACCTGTTTGTTTTGCAAAAGATGCAAATGTTTCTGATGATGAATATACCCATTTATCAACTAATAAATATATATTTCCTTTAAACTTTATTGAATCTTCCTTTGGTGTTATTTCCATAATACTTTTGCTATAATATTTAAAATCTTCCTCAACCTCTACTGGTAAGTTAACAAGTGTGCTAGTATCTAAATCCTTCACTTCTCCAAATCCTGTATAAGATTTTGATTTTGATTTTTTCAAGTAATTATTTATAACATCTCCATCTTTCAAAAAGTTATAGGTGGTGTTTTTATATACTTCATCTATTAGCTTTGGAACTAAGTATGACATCCAATAATAACTATCTCCGCCACTATTACCTCTTATATCTATAACTAAAGCTTGGTACTCCTTAATCTTATTTAAATAATCATCAATAAGCTCAATATCCTTTCCCATATTGTAATAACTTATCATCTGAGGTATATAAATATAGCCTATTTTTCCTTCAACTACATCTTTAACGGAAGCATTACTAATCCCCTCTATCTTCCCACCTTTCCCTTGCTCTAAAACTTCTACTTTTTCATCTTTATCAATATTGTATCTTGCTAAAGCTTTTTCATTATTTAATACAGGTAACTGCACCTTCTTTTGCCATCCTTTATTCATAGAATAAATTTCTCTAAAATATCTAAATTGGCTAGAATCTGTAATCATATTAGTATGTCCGTTATTTAAATCACTTAATATAGAGTATAAAACCAGTAAAAATTCATTATCATTAGTAGTATTTTTTACTCTTTGTAAATACTCCTCCTTTTTACTTAACCAATCTATATTATTTACTCTTTTATTTACCTCTAAAAAAGGATAATTTTCTTCAATTGTCTTATATAAATAATTAAAATCCTCTATCCTTTGCTCTTCTGTTAATGGTGTGTTTATCTCTACCTTACTACCACCACATGCAACAAATGTACTTATGATTATCATTAATATAGCTACTATAAATCTTTTTAAGCCTATGATTTTCTCCCCCTTTTAAATCTTGTTTAACAGTTATTGTTTTCACTAATCAATTTATATTTATATAAACATTTGGAAATTATTATATATAAATTATATCTTACATAAATTGTTTGGTAAATAATTCAAATCGAATGTTGTATATTTAGTTGATATCTAAGCAATTTAATTAACATACTTCAATGCTAAATTATCTAGTTCTGCTTTTAATTTTGATTTATTGAGCTTTGCTGCTATTGGTGAAAACATCTCTATGGTTTCCTTAGCCTTTTCTCTCCATTTTTCAGGTTCAGTAAATTGAATTGTTCTCATATTATGAAGGCGATCTGCTAATCTAATTAAACTAACACTATCATAAAAATCATCTTCCTCTTTTATTTCTACAGATGGATCGTAAGATTTTGTTGTATTCTCTATGATTTTTGATATTGATGTTGAAAAAGTCTCCTCTACCATTTTTAATGTAACAGGAGTTTTTTCCTCAATAACATCATGTAATAATCCTGCTATTATTGTTTCTTCATCAGTTTCCATTTCAGCTAGTATAATAGCTACATTAATAGAATGAGTAACATAGTCTTCACCTGATTTTCTTTTTTGACCTTTATGAGCAAAATAAGCTAACTCATATGCTTTCTCTAGCCTAGTAAAATCATTAAATAATTTATTTTCTTCAACACTTTTAACTAATTGATCATATAGTTCTTTAGGCTCTTTATAATACTCTGTATGTTTTAAAAACATATTTGCATTCTCATAAATTTTATCCATATAATATTCTCCTCCATTTTCGTTATACACTTTTTTTATACAAAATACTTTAATAACTACTGGAGAAAATCCATACTTTCTACGAAAGGCTTTAGTAAAGCCATTATTTGTTTCATATCCATATTTTATTGCAACATCAAGTATCTTTTCTCCTAAAATAATATCTTCTGCAGCTCTTAAAAGTCTCCTATCTTTAACGTATTCCATAATAGATACTCCCATTTCCTCTTTAAATATCCTTGAAAAATGATATGTGGAATATCCCATTGCTTTTGCTATTTCATCTGATGTTAAAGCTCCTGTAATATTCTCTTCAATATATTTAATACATGAAAATATACAGTCTGAATACCTCATTTATATTCCCCCTTAATTCTCACCTGGTAATTATAGTATAAACCCTATTTTCCTTTAATACCGTTCCATTTTTGCTATAACAAAAAACTGTCCTTAATAAGATAAACACTTAAAAACGTAGTGATATTTCTTATTAAAGACAGTTTATATTTATTATTTGGATAAAATTAAATTTAAATTTTTAGTACAACCTCATTTATTTATGAGCCTTTTTACTCTAATTTATTACAAAATAAAACTAGATTTCCTAGTTGGTCATCTAGTTTTAAATATTTATTACAAGTTCAAACCAAATTTTATAAGCTTTTCTTAATTTACTTATGATACTACAAAATAATTATCAATATATGATGTCATCTGATCTCCTAAATTAAGATAATAATATGTAGGTATTAAATAGCTTGAATAAAACAGTTTTTTAGCCTCCACTCGTTGTTCTTGTAATGCATTTATTAAGTTTTGCTGTTGCCTCAAACTTATAATATAACTTTCAGCTATAAATAAAATTTGTTCAGAAAAAAATACATCTGAAAAAGAATCTTTATATGTGATTATATTATTGTCTAAGTTTTTTTTAATTTCATTGAACTCTTGAATATGATAATCTAACTGATTATAGGTCTCTTTTAAATCTTCAGGCTTTGAATTCTCAGTTATATTAACAGAAATTAAATTTCCTCTTATTCTCTTTATATTTTGTAAGTTTTTAATAATAATATCTTTACTCTTTAAATCCTCTACTTTAGGTCCATAAGGTTCTGCTTCATTTGTTTTTACTTGTGCATATGATACATTAGTCATTGTCATCATTATAAGCATAAAAAAAATTAATAATCGCTTTACTCTTCTTCTCATTATTCTAACTCCTTTGTAATCACGCCTAAAATACGTTTTAATAAATTATATATATATATTTAGTAATTTTTAATATTTTATTCTCATTAAAATTAATAGACATTCTTACATTTGAGATTTTTTAATAAAACACTTATTTATGTATAAAAAATGTTTGAGATATAGCTCGATTAATACATTTGTATTCCTGTTGCCCGTTTTAAAGAAGACCCTATAAATAAAAATAGCTAAACTAAATAACCGCACACCAATTGAATTTAGATGTGCGGCTTATTAGAAATTAAGAATCTTTTTTAATAACGTATATTTAATTGGACTCAGTCCAAAATAAGATTCTTTTATTTCTGCTTATTTTTTACATTTTAACTTTTCTTGAACATCCATTAATGCTTCACCGAATCTTTGAAAATGAACAATCTCTCTTTGTCTTAAGAAACGTAATATTTCCTTTATATCTTGATCATCGGTTAAGTTTATTAGCCATTGGTAAGTTGCTCTAGCTTTTTCTTCTGCTGCCATATCTTCATGTAAATCAGCTATAACATCTCCTTTTGCTTGAATGTAAGTTGCTGTCCATGGATTTCCTTGAGCATCAGAATAAAATAATGCTTTACCATGGTCTGTGTAACGCCCACCTAGTCCTGCTTTCTTTATCTCTTCAACGGAAGCATTTTCCATCAACTGATAAATCATAGTTCCAATCATTTCTACATGAGCCAGCTCTTCTGTTCCTATATCAGTTAATAAAGCTTTCGCTTTATTTGTTGGCATTGTATATCTTTGATTTAGATATCTAAGTGCTGCACCTAATTCACCATCAGGACCGCCATATTGAGATATTAAAAACTTTGCCATTCTAAGATCATTACACTTTAAGTTTATTGGATATTCTAAGGTTTTTACATAATACCACATAATTAAATCCTCCTAATTTCTAATTTCCCAAGGCCAAGGTTGATTTACCCAGCACTCTGGATTTTCTACATAAGCTTGTCCAAAATTTCTTATAGGTCCATATTCAGACTCAAACTGCTCGAATAATTCGCTCAATTTTGAAGAAATCTCTTTAAAATCCTCTGTAGCTTCTCTATTCTCTGGGAAATTATCAAGATAAAGATTTAATTCTATTGCATAAAATTGAAACTTTCGTATTTCATCTAATAATTCAAGTGCCTTCATAAAATCACCTCATCAACATTCCTTTTTTCTTTATAAGGTCTATATAAATCTTTAAATATTGTTCCTTTCCATAGAGCCTTATAGACGGAATATAAATTTTCATACCTTTGAGGCAAGACATATGCACGTGCATACTCTAAATTAATAGTTTTATCCATATAGTGAGACATATTATATATCCTTCCTTTGTTTTTTTATATTAATATACTATGTCAATAACACAAATGGTGTTACATATTTATGAGTATCTAAATATTTTATTTTATTCCATACTTACTTTTAAAATCTCAATTTATATACACATAACCCCACTAATTTCAACAAACTCAATTCCTTGAAATAACTATATCAAGTCTTCTCTCTTCTGATATTTGCACTACCTTTAATATTTTGTGTCTAAGATATTGACATAGACCAACTCATTTATATTTACTCCTAACCTTATAATCATATTATTTAAAAAAACTCTATAAAGTAGACTTATCTTATTACATCTGCTTTATACGTTAATCGAATAGTAAGACTAACAATTAGAATTGTTAAAGATTCATCTAATATTAATCCTACTAATATCTACACTTTAACTGTTGATATTGATGTCAGTAGCGATAATGATGTAAGTGCAATATCATTTTCACATGTAGATATTAATATTGCTTACATAAGATTTTAAATCCATATCATAACTTATTTAAATTACTTCATACTAAGTTGATCAATATATTCTTTTGATTCCTTTAAGCCAAGTCCAGTAATCATTCTATATTTTTTTATTGCTTCAACTTCTTTACCCTCTGAAACAAGTCTAATTAATTCATCTTTTTCTTCTTTGGTTAAAATATCAGGTACTCCTATCTTTTCAGCAATTCTATCTAAAGTTGACCTCATATGCATAAGATCATTTCTTAATTGACTAATAAGAGTAACTAAAATCATTAGCATAATCACTCCTACAATTATCCATATACTATTAATATCCATGTATGTCCCCCTAATACTTAATAATTAATTTTCTCTCTAACTAAAACACCTTATAAAAGTTTATTTTGTTAATAAAGTTGCTATTTATTAAATTATAATATAAGTAGTCTATTTTTTTATGTACTTTAGGAAAACTTTCTCCCAATTATAATTCTTTACTTTAGCTCTTTCAAAGCTTCTCTAGTTCTTTTAATTGATATTGCTACCAGCATTATAACAACAACTCCACTTATAACCTTCTCTTCAAAAGTGAACTTTTTTTCTTCTTGAGAATCATCACTATTTTCAGCTGAAATATGACCTCCACTGCTTACTCTATGCGTTCCTCCTCTACTACGACTGCTATGGCTACTATGACTGCTATGGCCACCACTATGTCCACCACCATGCCCTCCACCAGCTCTTGCATATGTAATATTAGCTGGTAATAGAATTAATATGAGTAAGAAAAATATCACTATTAACTTTTTCATATTCATCATCTATCAATACTTTAATTTTTAATGTAGAGGTAGATAGTGAATAATGATAAATGGCAATTTTATAAGGACTCAATGGTAAAATCACTCCTTTGATTTGTTATATTGTTTCATAGTTATTAAATATAAGATTTCTACCAAAGTGTATAAATATATAAATAATAATATGCCTCTTAAAATTACATTTACATTATTAATAAAAACATCTAAATAGTATTGATTTAGAATATATAGTGATATAAAGAAAATTGAAAATATAGTAACTCTAGTTTTAAAATTAAAGTTTAGATCTATTTCTTCATTTAATGGAGCTAATCCGAAAAAAAACAATAGTTTTTTTTTAAATCCTACTTTTTTCATAATTCCATCACACCTTTTCAAATTCAATGCTTTAACTATTTATTTAATTTTATAATATTTGTGAAAAATATTACAATACTTATAATTTAATTGATTTTATGTTAAAATTATACTGTTAACTATTACACAAAAAATAAAAAAAAGAAATACAATTAAGGAGATGTAGATATTATGAATACAGGGGTAATAGCATGTTTAGTATTAGCAGTATTTTTTTCAATACTTTCAATTTGCTTCGCTTTTTTAAAGGAAAAAGGTGCAATACTTATTAGTGGATTCAATTCATTTTCTAAAGAAGAAAGAGAAAAGTATGATAAAAAGAAAATTAGTATGGATATGAGAAATTCTCTTTTTTTGTGGGCAATAATCTTATTTATAGGTGCAATCCTCTCTTATTTTGTAAGTAAGTATTGTGCAATTATAGCATTTATTATTTGGCTAATTGTTTTCTTTAAAGATGTTCACATTAGCCCAACAAAAGCATTTGAAAAATATAAAAAATAACATATGAAACAAAATAACATTAGAACAAATTTATCTTCATAAAAACTAATAAAAAAAGCTTAGTTAGATATATTCTAACTAAGCTTTTCTAATTTCTTATAAGTTAAAAATACTAATATGTTAATTTAAAGCAACATTTCTTAAGCCAAGTAGGATTAACACCTATCTTCTTTGCTATTTTTTCACTCATTTCAAAAGAATTATCTATTTCTAAGTTGTATGTTAAATCATTTCTATTAGAAGTGATAAATTCATTAACCATATCAACTAGTCCTTTAAAATCCCCTATCCAAAGATATTCATTTTGTGAATTTAGATTCTCATTTCCTGAGTTTCCCTCTATTTCTTTCTCATTAACTTTGACTTCTTCTATATTAAAATCAACTTGCTTTTTAGCTTCTTTTATTTCTTCTAAATTTTCGTATTTTCCTTCTTTATTAAGCTTACTTTCTAAAGCTTTATCACCTTTTACTTCATTGTTCAAGTTAAGCTTACTTTCCTGTATTGACGCTACTGAATAATCATTTATATCTCTATTCCACTTAATCTCTAAAGTTTTATTGTCCTTTAGCTCTGCTTTTCCTTCACCATTAAGTTTCATCTCTTCAATATGTAAATTTGTATATGATGAAAAATCATTTCCCTCTTCTACTTCTATTTTTAAAGAATTTATGTGTAATTTATAATACAAGTAATTCGCTACCTCTTCTAATTGCTCTCTAAATATGTACTCTTGAAATTTGTTTGCTTCTATAAGATAGTTTTCTCTACTTTTCTTAGGATGGTTTATGTAATATTTTCTCTTTGCTATCCATCTATCTCCTAAAGGATTTTCAAACTTCTCTAGTTCCTCTTCTTTGTCTATAAAATACAGATTACCCTGTAGAAAATAATCTTCTAACCCTCTCATTAAATTCCCAATTGAGTAGAAGGAATTAGTCTTTCCCCCTATAGGAAAATTAGTTCTTTTATCACTACTAAAGTTCTTTCCTGTTAATCCTGTATCAATTTTGTATATTCTAACATCCATTTTTTCGCCTCACAGTCATGTTTTCTATAATCTTAAGTTTAGACTTTCTTTTAAACCACTATTAATTTTTGCATAGGCTCTTTTTTTTAATCAGTGTTGATTTTTAGATAGGTCTGAAGGGCTAGCTAAAAATCAACACTCACCAAAAACAGAGCCTTTGCATAAAACATAAAATTACTCTTAATTAAATCTCCTTAAATAAAGTCCATCTTTAAAACTTTCTATAATTATTCTACTTTATTAATCTAAATAAATCACTAACTTAAAAATATTTCTAATAATTTATTTCCTTAAATCTCTAAAAAACAAATTGCTCTTTTAGTATGTTAAAGTTAATATCTTTTCTTGTTTTAAGTTTTTTTGCTATTTCAGTTGTTTCTAAGCCATTAGACTTTTTTACTTCAGGAATTTTTATCCATAAATTAGAAAATACATCAATCACATTAGGTCATTTTTTATCATAGCTTATTATAATAGAATATATGATTTATAAATTAAATTCTAAACTTTTTCTAGATAAAGCTCAGACAAATAATCTGAGAATTAAAATCTTAAGAGGAGGAATAAAATATGAAATTACATGAGGCGGAAATATTATCAACTGTTAAAGTGGTTGATATAAAGGCAGAAGGAGAACTAAGGAGA
The DNA here is from genome assembly GCA_034421775.1 of Clostridium perfringens. Taxonomy (GTDB): domain Bacteria; phylum Bacillota; class Clostridia; order Clostridiales; family Clostridiaceae; genus Sarcina; species Sarcina perfringens_B. The sequence goes on from WNVL01000007.1 coordinate 153,188, forward strand.
AGATTTTTTGACTTAGGAATAATAGAAGGAACAAATATAAAGGTTTTATATGATGGGCCTTTTTGGGATCCTAAAGCATATTTAATAAGAGGTGCTGTAATAGCAATAAGAAAAGAGGAGAGTGAAAGAATAGAAGTAATAAAATAATAGGGAGGAAGATATGGGCTTAACTAAAAATTCTACTGGGATTAGATTATTATCATCAGATAAAATAAAAGGAAACATTAAAGAAGAGTATGTTGTGGCATTAGCTGGCAACCCCAATGTAGGTAAGAGTACCGTATTTAATGCCCTTACTGGATTAAATCAACATACAGGAAATTGGCCAGGTAAAACAGTAGCTAATGCAGAAGGATATTATGAATTTAAGGGTTCCATAATAAAGGTGGTAGATCTGCCAGGAACATATTCATTGTTATCAAATTCTGAAGAGGAAGAGATAGCAAGAGATTATATATGTTTTAATGAGCCCGATATAGTAGTTGTTGTAGCTGATGCTACATCATTAGAAAGAAACTTAAACTTATTTATACAAATATCTGAAATAACAGATAAAGTAATATTATGTGTAAACTTAATTGATGAAGCGAAGAAAAAAAACATAAGAATAGATTTAGAATCCCTATCAAAGGAATTAAATTCAACTATAGTTTCAGCATCTGCTAGAAATGGAATTGGGATAGAAGAATTAAAAGAAGCTATATTTAAAGAAATTAAGCTACCAAAGAAGAAAGAAAATGCAATAAATTATGATTTTGATGTAGAAAAAGCAATAGAAGAAATAGAAATTATAATAAATCAAGCTATTAAAGTGGATAAAAGAAAAAGCAGATGGATAGCCATTAGAATGTTAGAGGGAAATGAAAACATTTTAAAATCCTTATATAAAAAATATAATATCCAAGAAGAATGTGTGCAGACCATATATAAAATAAAAGAAGATCTTATTAAGAATTATAAAGATAAATCAATAGAAGATATAATAATAAAATCTATAATAAAAGAGGCTGAACGAGTAGGAAATAAAGTTGTTAAAACTGAAGGGGAATATAATAATACCCAAAGGAAAATAGATAAAATATTGGTATCTAAAGCAACGGGAATACCTATTATGATAGCTACTCTACTAGTTATTTTATGGATAACTATAACCTTAGCAAATTATCCATCAGAAATGCTTGCCAATATGTTTGGGTATGGAGAACATTATATTAGAGAGTTCTTTGCAGGATTAAACCTTCCCTCTTGGATAGGTGGAATATTAATTGATGGTGTTTATGTAACTTTAGCTTGGATAATTTCAGTAATGTTACCTCCTATGGCAATTTTCTTTCCTATGTTTACACTATTAGAGGACTTAGGTTATCTGCCAAGAATAGCATTTAATTTAGATAAATGCTTTAAAAAATGTTGCACCTGTGGTAAACAAGCTCTTACCATGTGCATGGGCCTTGGATGTAACGCAGCAGGAATAATAGGATGTAGAATAATTAATTCTCCTAGAGAACGACTTATAGCCATATTAACTAATGTATTTATGCCTTGTAATGGTAGATTTCCTATGCTTATTTCCATCTCCTCTATATTTATAGGAGGAATAGCCGTAGGAATAAAAGGAAGTTTTATATCAGCTATTACAGTAACTATGGTTATAATTTTAGGAGTTTTCATGACATTACTTGTATCCAAAATATTATCGAAAACTATATTAAAAGGAGTTCCTTCAAACTTTATATTAGAGCTACCTCCTTACAGAAAACCTCAAATAGGTAAAGTCATAGTAAGATCAATATTAGATAGAACTCTTTATGTTTTAGGTAGGGCTATTGCTATTGCAGCTCCAGCAGGAGTAGTTATATGGATATTCTCTAATATAATGATTAGAGACTCTTCTATACTATCAATATGTGCCAACTTTTTGAATCCCTTTGCCAATGCAATAGGCGTAGATGGCTATATATTAATGGCATTTATATTAGGATTACCAGCAAATGAAATCGTAATGCCTATAATAATAATGAGTTATTTAAGAGCTACAACAATGATAGAATTAGATAGCCTAGTTGAGCTTAAAGAGTTGTTAGTTTCTAATGGCTGGACAATGTTAACTGCAATTAATGTTATGATATTATGCTTAATGCACTACCCTTGTGGAACAACACTTTGGACAATTAAGAAAGAAACTAAGAGTCTTAAATTAACTGCCTTAGGCTTTTTAATACCAACAATCGCTGGTATAGTTATTTGTTTTGTTACAACACAAGTATGGAGAATATTTGCTTAAAATAAAAGGACTATATGATAAAAGCTTCATATGGTCCTTTATATTGTCAAAATATGATAAAATAATTATGGAAGTATAAATATGAATTTGGAGAGGTTTAAATATTATGGAATTTGATTGTGGTTTTACAAAGGAAAATAACTGGTTTCGTTATCGTGCTGCAGCAATTATTATTGAGGATGGAGCTGTTCTTTTTGCTGGTAATGAAAAGGAAAATTACTACTACTCTATTGGTGGCGGAGTACATATGGGAGAGTCAGCTGAGGAAGCTGTGAAGCGTGAGGTTCTTGAGGAAACAGGTGTTGAATATGAAGTTGATAGATTAGTATTTATATATGAAAATTTCTTTATGGGTGATGGAAGTTTGGAAGGCAAAAAGTGTCATGAAATATGCCTTTACTTTTTAATGAAACCTAGAGGAACACGTAAGTTAAATAGTAATAGCTATACTGGTGGAGTTAAGGAAATTATGCATTGGATTCCAATAAACGAACTAAGTAATTATCGTGCTTACCCTACATTTTTTAGAGAGAAATTAACTAACCTTAAGAATGAAATTGAACATATAATAACTTATGAATATTAACTTAAATTATACCTATGAAAAATTTACGTTAGTTTGATTTAGTCTTAATGCTATGCTAAAATTAACTTATCATTTTTAATTTGTTAATTAAAGTTTAATAATATAAAGTTTTCTAGGGTTCCGTAGTTTTTAGCTAGCTGGTCCGAGAGAAAACGCACAGATAACTGTGAACACGGAAGGACAAAAGCCTGGGAGATATTTTTATAATATTTCTCTGGCTTTTTTATTTTAAAGGAGGTATATTGGTATGAAAAAATTTATTATTGAAGATGATTTTTGGGAGCTATTTCCTAATGTAAAAATAGGTATTATCGCTTGTTATGGTATAGATAATACTATAAAAGATGAGAACAAATACAAAGATATGCTTTCTCAATCAGAAAAAGAAGCACTAAATCACTTACATAATGAGGAATTTAGCAGCAATGAGGTTGTAAAGGTATGGAGAGATGCATTTAAAAAGTTTAAGACTAAAAAAGGTGCAAGATCATCAATCGAAGCTTTATTGAAGAGAATTTCTACTGGGAAAGGCTTAGGAACAATTAATCCTTTAGTAAATATCTATAACTCTATCTCATTAAAATATGCCCTACCTTGTGGTGGAGAAGATATCGATAAGTTTGTTGGAGATGTAAGATTAACTAAGGCAACAGGAGATGAAAGCTTTATTACCTTAGGTTCAAATAAAAGTGAACCACCATATGAAGGCGAAATAGTTTATAAAGATGATGAAGGAGCTATTTGCAGGTGTTGGAATTGGCGTGAATCAGTAAGAACTATGCTAACAGAAGATACAAAAAATGCTTTTCTATGCATTGAGTTAGTTGATGAACAAAGAGAAGAAGAATTTAAAAATGCTCTAAATGATTTATCTAAATTAGTAGAAGAAAATTTAGATGGGATAGCAGAAGTTTCAATACTTGATATTAATAATAAAGAAGTATCAATTTAAGTAATTTACGGAGGATAAATTTATGAATAATTTTACCTATAAAGATATTTACATTGAAGATGGAAAAAGAATATTAGAAATTAATGTACTGCCAGAAAAGTACTGTAATTTTGATTGTATCTTCTGCCCTATAGGAAGATCTAAAAATAAAATAGATACTCAAAGATCCTTTGATGAAATTGATAAGTCTTTAATTGAACTTGAAAATATGATTAATGATACAAATCCAGAGTTAATCTTTATTAATTCAAAGGGTGAAGCTCTAATAAATGATAAAATTGGGGATATTATAGATTTTATAAAATCAAAGGGATTACCTGTAAGACTACTTTCTAATGGATATATACTAGGAAAAGATGAATATATAAAAGTTGCTAATAAATGTGATGAGGTTATTGGAGAGATAAAGGTAATCAAAGAGGAAGATTTCCAAAAGGTTCAAAGGCCAATTGAAGGATATACTCTTGAGGAATACATCTCAAATATGGCTTCCTTTAATAAACAATATAATGGAAAATTTATATTTGAAATAACTATAGTTAAAGGATATAATGATGATCCTGCATCAGTTAACAAACTAAAAGATGTTATAAAAGCACTCTCCCCTAATAAGGTTATTGTTGCTAGAATTGATGATGATATATTTAAGAAAAAACTTGGTATATCTGATGAAAGGTTTGAGGAAATTTCAAGGGAGTTACTAGATGTAAGCCGCTAAATACATAGATTATTAAATACAAGTTTCTAAATTTAAGTTAATAAGTATATGTTAATAATTAAGTAAAAATGGACAGATAACCTGTCCATTCTAATTTTTAATTCTTATAAACTTTAAATTAGTCATCTTGTTTATTTTTGTTTTGAGGCTTAAAGTTAAGTACATTATAACTTAGTAGTTTATGGTTATAAAAAGGAGCATATTTATGATAATACATAGAGATAACTTACTTGATTTGATAAGATCTTATAAAATAATGATAGATGATACCTATTAATGAAACCATATTTTTTGATTGTGGTAATTATATGACTGGCTGGAAACAACTTTTGTTCCCGCTTTATGTAACTTTCCTTAAGAATAAATATTTATTTTTAGAGGAAACTAATAGAAAACTCTCCTAGTGTGAAATTTAATTATAAACTGATAAAAAAATGATACCTATGACGGTATCATTTTTTATATAATATATTAAAGTTATTCATTAGCTTTCTACTTCATTAATAGCATACCTTAATAAGTATAAAAGTGCTTTAGATTATAAACTAGTAAAATTTCTACTAATTAATAACATCCCTTAATGCCTTTGAAAACACATCTATAATCTCATTAATACTTTCTTCACTATGGTAATTGTCCCCTATATTAACTGTAAGGGCTTTAGGTGATAAATCTTGATTAAAGTTTAAGTATCCAGTTTTATAGGAGTAAATTCTAACATTTAAATCGCTATTTTTCTGTATGTTTTCTACTAACTTTTCAGATAAATCTTTACATTCTTCATAGTAAGGATTACTTTCAACTAGAATAAATTCTATGTCTGGAGACCTTTTCTTGGCTTCAGTGGATCCATCTAAACGGTGTATATCAATTAAAAAGCTCTCATTAAAATTCTCAATATTATTCTGAATTAATGCATTGGAATAGTCATATGAATCTTCATATCCAGGATTTTTGCTATTAAGATGAATGGAATCCAATTGCATATTATTTAATATTTTATTTATTTTTTCTCCAACATCTACAACGGACATTCCATTTTCATAAGTCTCACTATTGTGAGAGCTATAAACTATTATTTTATGTGAAGTTTTATTTTCATATAATATTGTTGACTTATCATCTTCATATTTTCCGATTATTTTATTGATAGAGTTTACAATAGAGTTGTTTATGTGAGCTAATACCCTCTCATTAGTGAATATAGGAGATAATACTACTATAAAAACTGTGGCTACTGCTATAAGTTTCTTTGAAACTGAGCTTCTTTTATTTATTTTTTTTGATAATCTATTTTTTATAATACTTACCTTCTCTTTAGATAAAGGTGAATCATTAAAGTCATCTAAATTTGTATTACTATCATTGAATATTTTATAGTATTTCTTCATAAATCCATCATCTCCTTACCAAATATTACGATTTATAAAAATATTTTTAAGAAACTTTCTCCCCTTAGAAAGTCGATTGTATATTTGAGGAGTAGTTAAATCTAAATCAGCTGATATTAGCTCTATACTTTCTTCATGGAAATAATATTTCATGAAAAGTTCTCTATTTTTAACATTTAATGAATTAAGAATATCAATAACCTCTTCTTTAAGTTCCTTTTTTAAAACTATATCTTCAATGGAGCTTTTACTATCAATAACATTTATCTCATCTATATCTAAATTTTCTTTTGTAATTAGATATTTTCTTTTATAATCAATGGTTTTATATTTGCAAATTGTCCCTATCCAATTCTTAAAACTACCCTTTCCATTGAAACTGTCAATATTATTCCAAATTCCCAAAAGTATATCATCAATACACTCATCATGATAGCTTTGAAAATTGTATAGTCTCTTCTCTACTATTGAAGTGATTAAGCCCCCATATTTCTCTATTAACATTTCAAGGCCTTTTTCTTTTTTCTTCTTTAGATATTTAATAATTAATGCATCTTCCATCTGTATCCCCCTTAGAAGAATTACTTTCTATACTTATAGTCGAAGAAAATCTATAAACCCATCCATATATTACCATATATTTTTCTATATAAAAACAAATAAAGGTAGCACATCTTATGCCACCTCTGTTTATTGGTAAAATAACTTAATTATTTTACACATTAGTATTTTATTATATATTGGAAATTTAATGGTTAACTATAAACTTCAAACCCATTGAAAATTTAAGAAGTTTACTATTTCTAAGTCATATATTATCTCAATCCACATCTAAAATTTCAAAAAAGTACTCCTTACTTCTCTTTGCGGCAATAGTTATTTTAAATGGGCTTTTATCATAACCTTCCACAATAATGTTGCCTAAGTTGTCTTTATAAGCTACTTGTATATCTTTAAAATAGAAAATGTAGTATCCAATTTTTATAAAGCAAACTATCCTTTAAATCTCTTATTTAAATAATATAAAAATGAGGTAATATCAAAATAGTTATAAAAACTTTTGATATTACCTGAAATTTTTCAAGATTCATTCTTTAACTTCTATTTACTTTTTCATTAATATCTTCTAAAGAATCTTCCTCATATTCTCCAAACCAGTCTTTTAGTTTGTTTTTGGCTTGTTCTTTTACTTCATCATCAATATAAAAGGCTACTGCTCCAAGGGCAGGTATTAGAAGGCCTAAGTCATCTGTATATCCAACAATTGGTGCAATATCTGGAAGGAAATCTATAGGAAAGATAAAGTATCCTAAGGCACCTATGATTATACTTTTAGCCCACTTAGGGGTTGTATCCTTTTTCAAAGTGTAATATAGCAATAGGCATGTATAAACTACCTTAATACCAGCTTTTTTAGCAAACTTTCTTAATTTCTCAAAGAAGTCCTTATCAGAAAAGAATTTTGAGTATTTTTCTAAATTTATTTTACGCTTTTTACCCTTGATCTCAACTTCTTCAATAATTAGTTCTTTATTCTCTTCACTCATACACAATCCCTCCTTTGCAATATATAATACTCCTAATATTATGTTTATTTCAATATATAATACTGATACTATTGAGTTCTATAATTATAATCCGTGCATAAATTTCCTAACTTTATTCTTCTCTTAACTAGAATTCCCAAGTTAAATAAATCTTATTAGATTTACTTTAGATTAATTAGAAAGTTTTCACAATTTACACTACTTTCTTTATCTTTGATTTTGAAATAGCATAACATAATAGTCCAAATACAGTTCCTCCAATTGTCCAAACAATTACTTGTTTTAATCCTACATTAATTGGCTCCCCTAAAATCCATGGCCAAACGTATGTCATTACAAAAAACATAAATACTCCCCATTGTATTGCTGATATTATACATTGTTTCTTTATTTTTTTAATTTCCATATTGTAAGTATAATCATCATAAACTTCTGTTTCATAAGCTCCACTTTTCTGCAACTTATTTAAAATATAAAATGAGTTCCCAAATTGAAGCAAAGCTAATGCAAATGTTCCAAAGGTTAAACGATGGTTAATTCCATCAAAAATAAGGCTAACTACCATAAAAATTATAAGTAAATATGATAAGTACAGATTAGCAGTTGCAAGGGTTTCATAAATTACTCCTTGTTGATATTCATCTCTTTCATCTAAATAACCTATATTGTGCTTTAGAAGTGTTTTTTCAAACTTATTCATCCTCTTGTTCCTCCTCATTAACCCAAAATAATGTGTTTAAATCAGTTCCTAAGGCCTTAGCAATCCTAATACATAAATCTAGGGATGGATTATATTTTTGATTTTCAATTAAATTTATGGTTTGTCTTGCAACTCCAACCTTTTTCGAAAGCTCTAACTGTGACATATTAGCTAAAACTCTATATTTTTTTATATTATTCATCCCTTCACCTCTATTCTATGTCATATATATATGACTTTAGTAAAATAATACCATTGAAAATTTTGTATGTCAAATATATATGACACTTCAAGTTTAGTGATATAATAAAAATTGTATAAAAAATATATTATGGTATAAATTTAATTTTTAAGAGGTGTATTATGGACAAGCGTTTTACCTTTAATGAGGATGCTATGAATTATGAGAAATGGAGACCTATCTATTGTGAAGAATTATTTCATGATATTATTGAATATTCAAAACTAGATAAACATAAAAAGGCTTTAGAAATTGGAATTGGTACTGGGCAGGCTACTCTTCCCTTTATTAAAACTGTATGTGATTTAACAGCTATTGAACTTGGAGAGAATCTTGCAGAGTTTTCAAAGAATAAATTTAAAGACTACAAAAACTTTAATATATTAAATGTTTCCTTTGAGGATTTTAAGTGTAATCCAAATACTTTTGACATCCTATATTCTGCAACTGCCTTTCATTGGATTGATGAAAATATAGGATACACGAAGGCATTTAAATTACTAAAGCCTGGTGGAACTTTAGCATTATTTTGGAATAAACCCTTTATAGGCCGTAAGGATGATTTATTGCACCAAAAAATTCAAAGTATATATGAAAAATATAAGCCATCAAATACTAAACCTATAGAAAATGATGAAGAGCATTATGAAAAACTTTTAGAAACATTGAAAAAATATAACTTTAAAGAGGGAAAGCTTAAGCTATATCACAAAACTAGAATCTTTAATGCCTGTGATTATATATGCCTATTAAACACCTACTCAGATCATAGAAGCATGAATCCCAATATAAAAGAACACTTTGAAAAAGAGATTAGACAAGCTATTTTAGACAACAATAATTCCTTAAAGATATATGATACTATGGAACTCTATTTAGCTAGAAAATAAAGAGATAAACTCTTTGTTGATTAGTCTAAAGTTTGATCTCAATTGTAATTATGATAAAATAAACTTCGAGGTGAAAGTTATGAAAAAAACAGTAAAAGTAGTTGGCGCTATAATTGAAAATGAAAACAAAGAAATTCTTTGTGCCTTAAGATCAAAAGATATGTCTCTTCCTAAGCAATGGGAATTCCCAGGTGGAAAGATTGAGGAAGGGGAAACTTTAGGTCAAGCAATAGTTAGGGAAATTAAAGAAGAATTAGATTGTGATATAGAATATATATCTACATTTAATGATAATACTCATGAATATGAGAAAGTTATAGTTAACTTAATAACATTAAGATGTAAACTTGTTAATGGAACACCGAAAGCTAGTGAGCATGCAAAACTTATATGGCTTCCAGTAGATTACCTTGAAACTCTTTCATGGGCTCCTGCGGATATTCCTGCTGTAAAACAATTAATAAGTGAAAACTAAAAAACAGGAGTCTCCTCCTGTTTTTCTTAATTATAGAACAGTTTTAAAATGTATTATAAAATTTATAACAGTATATATACCATAATAATTGACACCACTATAGCCAATAAAGCTGCCCCTGTTGCTAACAAAAATTTCTGATATGGTCTTTTTCCATACTCTTGATTCTTTTGAAGTTCGTCCATATTTTTTCCTTCTAAAAAGCCGAGAACTTCTCTATAAGTTTGGATATCAAAATTCTTTTTATGCTTTTCAACTCGAATAGCATAATACATTGATCCTATAGCAATCAAGCCCCAAATTCCAAATCCAATATGCCCCATGAATCTTCCAAGTGGAACAGGTAATAAAAGAGTACATAATAACAATATACTAAAAATATTACTATCATGTTTAAAGTTATCAATGTCTTCTGATTTAATTTTTTCTTTCATTTCTTCAAGGTCTCCTTTAATCAATATGTCAAGAGATACATCAAAAAGAGAACTTAGCAATAATAAGCTTTTCACATCCGGATAGTTTTTATTGTTTTCCCAGTTTGAAATAGTTTGACGAGATACAAATATCTTTTCAGCTAATTCATCCTGTGAAAACTTCATTTCTGTTCTATATTTTTTTATTTGTTTTCCAATCTCCATACAATGCCCTCCTGCATAATCAGTCTATAACCTCAAGTGAATTTTTACCATCAAAAGCATTTGATATTGCCTATTTTAGGCATGTCAAAAGTATTTGACACTCTACAAATGGCTATTTTACTGACTTCTTTCTTCTCAGTTATTTTTTCATTTACCTAGAAAGTAATATATCTTATTGTTACTTAGAAGCGCTTTTTGGGGTCGCTTATTTTATTTCATCCCAAATTACTTTTTAATAATATTGATTTATATAAAGTAAAACTTACCTACAAATATTTTCTTGATAGTCTTTTATATTTTAAAAACTCATCTTCTATATATTTTTCATACAATTCTTCTTTACTATAGAATATATCCAAAAAGCTATCTTTCTTTAAAGCATCAGCTTCATAAATCTTATCTATTATTAAAGAATCCTGTTTTTTTAATAAAATAGCTTCATATGTAGTTTCTTCTTTGTTAACTTCATCACTACCAATAATATTAAAAGTTCTATTATACTTAAATAAAACCTTTAATCTATTTTCATCATCTTCAAAGATTTTTTGTAACCCAACATCAAACTTTATATTTTCCTTTTCTTCATTTTCTTTAATATTTAATAGAAACTTTGTACTGTATATATACATCAATTCTCCGTGATCTACATTTATAAATCTTGATGATGATACTATTTCATTAAATTCATTTGCATCAATATACATGTTTTCAAGCATAAAAAAATTTTCAAAAAAGTTTTCTACTCTTTCATCTAAATTTTTATCTTCAACCTCTTTCCATTTCCTATCTTCATTATTTAAATACATATTAAAACCTACTATGGTTGATATCATTACTAAAGCAATTATTGAAATAAAAATATTCCCACCTTTAAGTTTTTTACTCATCTTTTCACCCTCAAAATATTCCTTTAAAATACCCTTTTTTTAATTAATGTAACTGTTTTTTTAAGATTGTTTTCAACCTTTTTTTCATACCAACTTAATTTTCAATAGTTTTTTTTCTATTCAAAATCAAAACTATTCAACACTCTTTAAAATACAGCCTAATTAATAATATCAAAACATCTAACTGTAAACAATTAACACAAAGTAAAACTTACTTAAATATATCAAGAGTTAATACTATTTATATAAAACTAATATTGATACTTATTTAAAATATAATAAAAAAAAGTAATTAAAACTAAACTGAAACCTATCTAAAGTACATTTATAAAAAAGGCTATTTAGCTAAACTGAAACTTATATAAAAAATACTTGTAAAAAGAGTCTATTTATAACTTCTAAAACCTAAAAATAAAGTTATTGAACTTAAACTATAAATTAAACAAAAAACCTCCAACATTAAATATGTTAGAGGTCTTAGATTATTTTTTATTTTCTAATAATATATCTAGTGAAGTTAAAATAAATTTTAAAGCTTTATATAGTGAAACCATAAATAATATGCTCCCTATAAACAAACCAATAACTCCTAATATTAATACTAACCAAGATATATAGAATCCAATTTCAGATGTAGTTCGAGAAAATGGTGCAATGATCCTACAAAATGCTGAAATGAATAATATAACAATTGATGTTTTAAGTTTATTTAATATAGTAGTAGAGTTCTTCACACTTAATTTTTCACTCATTCTAAATCCCCCTATAAATAAGTTATATATACTTTTGATTATATTTTACATTATATGTAATTAATTACAATAAAAAAAATACATAACTGGTCATTTATAATGTGTAACTAAAAAAATCATAAAAAAGTTCCTTAACTGCATTAAAACTTACTGTTAAGGAACTCTATATTATACATATTATTTTATATATTCAATTTATACTTTAACAATACCCTTAAAGCTTTTATTAGATATAATTGCACTAACAAGGAAAATGCCTATTGATACTAATACACTTATAATAAAGGTTAGATTTAAGTTTTCTGATAAGAATTTTCCTAAAGCTTGTATTGCAAAGAAACTATGAAGAAGCCCTATTGATAGTGGAAGTATATAAAATAATGAAACTTCCTTTCTGATTGCTCTTCCTAAGTCCTTCTTTGACACTCCTATGTTTTTTAGTATTTTATATTTCTCTTTATCATCATTTGCATCACTATATATCTTAATGTAAATTATGCTAGCCTCTGCAAGTATAAATACTAAAAATAGAAATGCTCCAATTGCATAGACAAGCTTTAACCATTCTACATTTTCAGTCTTATATATACCTACCTGAAAATTGATATCATCTCTTAAATAAGGTTTTAATCCCTCTCCTAATTTATTTAATATACCTTTATCTAATAACTCTTTGTCATCTTTTACTTTAATGCCATAAAAGTTTATCATTTCACCACTATTTTTTAACTTTTCATATTGGCTATTGTTAACAACTACTGCAGGATAATTAATTAATGATCCTAAAACCTTAAATCTTATATCGCTTTCACTTATTTCAAAAGTTTTATTACCAACAATAACTTTATTTTTCTTAACTAAAGTTAATAATGTTCCTGGACGCTGAATATATATTGCCTTATCCCCTTGCACCATTTCTTCATTAACCTTTTCTAAGTCTTTTGCATATCCATTACTCTTTAATATACTGGTAAATTTATCATAAGGTAATACTATATACTTTTGTTTCCCATTTTGAATATTATCTTTAACCATTAATACATCAGTGTTTAAGTCAAACTTCTTTTCTCCTAAAACCTTTGTAATTTCTTCTGATATTTTTTCATGATTTATTGCATTGTAAGAAGAAAAAGACATTGAAAACAATTGATTATTTTCTTCACTCATTGAATAAAGCTTTCTCATAGATACTGATGTACCTAGTACAGTTACTGTACAGGCTGTTAAAATAACTATCGTAGCATAAGTGGTGTAATTCTTCTTTATTCTATAAGCTAAGCTATTAATAGTTATTATATTTTCTCCTCTATATAATATATTTTTATTGTTAATTAAAGAATTAAGAACTATTGGAATAGCAGCATAAAATAACCCATAAGTACCTATACAAACTAAAACCAATGTTTTTACGGCATTCATTCTATAACTAAAGACCAAGTAATATCCATATGTAATCAATCCTATGGATATAATAGCAATAATATAAGTAAACACAGTTATTTTAGGCATTTTTTCTGTCTTTTTACTATCATTTAAAAGATCAATTACCTTACTACTTGCAATATTAATGAAACCCTTAATGCTCATTAAGAAAAATATAGTCATAAATATTAAAAATGTACTCACTATTGAATAGACTGTAACTTCAAACTTAACATCCACATTAAAATTTGCAACTGCAAAAACTATCATTTGAAAAAACTTAGAAAATAATGCCCCAGCCCCTATTCCAATTGCACATGAAGATAGTCCAATTAGCATCATTTCTGTGAAATAGATTTTACCTATAGTCCTTAAGTCAACTCCCATAAAAGTAAATAGACCTATTTCCTTTTTTCTATTTCTTAAAAATACATTTGATGTATACCATATAAAGAAAAACATAAAAATTCCTAAAACTAAACTTATCATTCTTAAGATCATTTTTGTATAGGCAACATTAGCCTCACTTAAAATAGTTAATGCCTCTCCATCAAGAAGTATTATAAAATTATTTAAAATAATTACTGAAAATATCATTGATATAAAAAACATAGTGTATGTTTTTATATTATTTTTAAAGTTATTAAAGGCAATGGAAAATATACTCATTATTTAGCACCTCCTAAAGTTGCTAATAAATCAATTATCTTTCCATAAAACTCTTTTCTATCTTGCCCTCTATTTAATTGACACTTAAATTCACCATCACTTAGCATATAAACCTTTTTAGAATAACTTGCACAAAAGGCATCATGTGTAACCATTATTATAGTAGCTTTATTTTCTTCATTAACTTTCTTTAAGCATTCTAATAAATCAATAGAAGATTTAGAATCTAAAGCTCCTGTTGGTTCATCAGCAAATATAACTCTTGGCTCTGTAATTAAAGCCCTAGCTGCAGCTCCTCTTTGCTTTTGTCCTCCTGATAATTCATAAGGATATTTCTTAAGGTGCTCTTTTAACCCAAAAACCTCTGCCATTTTAATAACTTTTTCTTCAATTTCCTTAGTTTTTTTTCTTCCTAATGCTAATGGAAGAGCTATGTTATCCATTAATGTCATGTTATCTAAAAGACTGTAATCTTGAAATATAAAGCCTATTTTTTCTTTTCTAATATTAGATAACTCCTTATTTTTTACCTTTGTAACATCTATTCCATCTAAAAGTATTTCTCCTTTAGTAGGTTTGTCCAATGTAGATAATAAATTTAAGAGTGTAGTTTTACCTGCTCCTGATGGACCCATTATAGATAAAAACTCTCCTTCTTCAACAGATAGAGATATATTATTTAAAACTCTAGTCTTAAAGCCCTTTATGCCATAATCCTTTGATAAGTTGCTTAATTTTAATATTTCGCTCATTATTCTTTCCTCCAAAATCAAATTTCTTATTTAGCTGAACTATTAATCAGCTTATAAGTTAATTTTAGTGGTTTTTTAATAATTAATCCTTCACTTAACCTTACATTTAGACTTTCAATGTTACATTTTTGTAATGGTAGTATAATCAGATATTTTATTAAACCTTATTTTAAATAGAGTATATTCATCCTTTACAGAGTTAACCTCAATGGGACTCCCTAATTTATCTAAAATCTTTTTGCTAAAATAAAGTCCCATTCCAGTTGATTTATATGTAGTATTTCTGCCATTACTACCTGTAAAACCTTTATTAAATACTCTTTCTAAATCCTCCTCTGCTATTCCAACTCCATTATCTTTTATGTTTAAGCTTATATATTTCTCTGTTTCTTCTCCATAAAATTCAATTCTTCCATTTCCCTTTGAATACTTTATTGAATTATTAATGAGCTGATCTAAAACATATAAAACCCACTTTTTATCACTGTAAATGTAATAATCGAGATTGTACAACTTTATTTCTATATTATTTTTTATTAACATAAAGGCATTATTTTTTATTGCTTGCCTTACTATATCTTGCAATTTTTCTTCTGAAATAAATATATCCTCTGCAGCTGCTGTTGCTCTACTTCCATACATTACTGAGTTAACTAGAAAGTTAATTTTTTCAATTTCATTTTTAATATCATTGCTAGCTTCTTCATCCTCCATACGCTCTAAAATAATAGATGTAGCACTTATAGGAAGCTTTATTTCATGAACCCACTTGGAAATATATTCTTCCATGTCTTTAATTTGTTGCTCTTTGCTTTCTATTAAATCTAAATACTTTTTTTCTTTTTTGTTGATGATATAAGTAATTATTTCTTCTTCTAAAGCTCCTCCCTGAACATCATTTATATTAATATCATTGTCATCTTCCATAATTTCATATAAAGTGCTGAATCTTTCTTTCCAGCTTTTATATTTAATAATAAAACTAACTCCATAAAAGATTATCAATATTACATCCAAATAATATATTTCTCCCATGTTGCCTTTTAATAAGTTTGATACAAAGAAATAAATATTAATGGTCAGTAATATGCTGCAATTAAATAAAATACTTTTTATATTTTCTTTAATAAACCTTTTTAAATTCATTGTATTAAATACCCTATTCCTTTTTTAGTCTTAATGACATCATATAAACCTAATTCCTTTATCTTAGCTCTAAGTCTTGTAATGTTTACAGTTAATGTGTTGTCACTAACAAACTCGTCATCATTCCATAAGCTCATCATAAGCTTTTCTCTTGATACTACCTTCCCCTTATTTTTTATAAGTGCTGATAGTATTTTAATTTCATTTTTAGTGAGCTCTATTTCATTGTCCTTATATCTAAAAATACATCTTTCAACATCTAAAACTGCATCATTATAACAGATTAAAGAATCTGAATTAATATAGTCATAGCTTCTACGAAGTAATGCATTAATCTTTGATATTAATACTTCCACTGAAAAAGGCTTTGTAATATAGTCATCTCCCCCATTATTCATTCCCATAATAATATCCATATTTGAATCTCTTGATGATAAAAATATTATAGGCACTTTTGAAATCTCTCTTATTTTTTCGCACCAATAAAATCCATCATAAAAGGGTAAATTAACATCCATCAATATAAGACTTGGTTTTTTCTCTACAAATTCCTTTACTATATTATCAAAGTTATCTATTAATTCCACTTCAAAAGCCCATTTTCTTAAGGATAAAGCTAACTCTCTTCCAACATCTAAGTCATCCTCAACCAACAATATTTTCTTCAAACATCTCACCTCTTAGTCATTATCTCATTAAAATATTATCATAATTTTGCCATTTAATACATTTTATACAGGAATATCTAATTAAATAATTCATTTTCTCTAGTTGAAACAAATCCATTTAAAGATTTCACTTTACTTAGTTAAATTCTTATTACAGAAAAGCAATTCACTCGTTATAATAAAATAAGTATAGATATTAAATGATATTTCACTTAATATCTATACTTATATAGTTCTAAATTTCCTATTTAGCTGATAATTTTATTACTAAATTATTTTTTCTGTTCTATTTCTTATCCACTGTTTAATTGTCTTTAAACATCAATCTCATAATCCATCAAAGAAAAGCGCAATTGTTTGTCCTCTATCTAAAAATTCCTAAAAAGTTATTTATTATCTAACTTTTTATATTTAAGTATAACTTTATCTTTACTTTCTTCCAAAAATATTTCTAGATTTGCAAGTTTTAAAAAACAGAATTCTTCTATTGCTTTTTCACTATCTTCTCTTAAATAATAATCATGAGTATATCTATTTCTAAGCTTTACTGATAAAACTAAATATTTTTTTAATTCATTATCAAAAAATCCCATATCAGATGCTTTTTCAACTAACTGTGTTGCAGAAGTTGTACTTCTTATTTTACCATCATTTATTAATATATAGCTTTCACACATATCAACAATATATTCAGTGAAGTCTTGAAAGAAAGCAAACATAGCTCTTCTTATAATTCTACTATGAGTTTCTTTGTATTCTTTTATTGCTACTTTTAAATCTTCTAAGTTATCACTTGCTGCTTGATACTTTTCTAAAAACTTTTCTTTTTTATATCTATAATATGGACTCATCTACTATTCCTCCAAAATAACTAAACTGCTCGTCTAATTTTAAGTTTCTATTAAGTCTTTCATTAATTCTTATAAATTTTAAAACATTATGATTAAAATCATACCATTTTTCTTCATTTAATATATATTTCTTTTCACTATCTATTGCTATTCTTGCAAACTTATTAGCAAAATCATTAAATAAAAGAAAAGTTAAATGTATGTTAGGATATTTATAAAACTCTTTTGTAATTTCTAAAAGTTCATCTTCAATTTCTAAGGTGTCAATAAAAGTTATATTTGGTGCTGTAATTACTAATAAATCAATGTCACTTCTATCTTTAATCCACTCTTTTGTTCTAAAGCTTCCAAATTCAACTATACAAATTATATCTTTTAACTTTTTTAGTTTTACTAAGAATTCAGCTTCTGTCATATTAATCACCTCATTTTGCTCTTACTACTATTATATCCTAATAACTTTACTTTTTAAACTTAATAAAATTAATGTAATTTATATTTCTTTTTTGCACTTTATTAGCCCCAAAATACTTTTGGTATTGTTGAAAGAGAAACAAAAGTTTAATATAATATTCTTAATGAATCAAGGGATGGGAGGACAGACCATGAATAAAGAGGAGCAAGTCATAAGTGGGTTTAGAGACTTATTTAACAAGATGACTTGGCTTAATAAGTCTAAGATGGAAGACCGTCTTAAAGGTTATAAGCCTTCTGAGGTGCATTGCATTGAATATATTGCAAAAAATGCAGATTGTAACGTAACAAAACTTGCAGAGTCATTTTATATGACTAGAGGTGCTATAAGTAAATTAACTAAAAAACTTATAGAAAAAGGCCTTATTGAGAGCTATCAAAAGCAGGATAACAAAAAGGAAATCTACTTTAAACTTACTGAACAAGGAAAAACAGTTAATAAAATTCATGATGATCTTCATAATGAGTTTCAAGAGCGTGATAAAGCTGTATTTGAAGATGTAACTGAGGAACAATTTAATGATATGATTAGCTTCGTAGAAAGATATAGAAGTCATTTAGATAAAGAAATTAAAAAGGTTGGTTTAGATGTTAAACCTGAATAAATTTATATAATAAACATAAGCAGTCCAGAGTTCTATTTAGAATGGGCTGCATTTTTTATTCTTATTATTTTGTTGACAAGGAAACAAAACTGTTCTATGATTATTGTTGACAAGGAAACAATATTAACTTTTGAAAGGAGAATTTAAATGTTTAAATCTAAATTATATAATGAACAAAAGAAAGGAGAAACAGTAGATAAAAAGGCCTTAATCTTTGGTCTTATGTCTGTTTTTCTTTGTGGAATGGGATTTAGTATTATAGCCCCAGTTGTTCCATTTTTAGTAGAGCCTTATGTAAGTAATGCTAGTGAACAAGCCTTCTTTGTTACTCTACTAACTTCTATTTATGCAGTTTGTGTATTTTTTGTAGCTCCTGGACTTGGAGCTTTAAGTGATAGATATGGCCGTCGTCCCCTACTTTTAATATGCCTTTTAGGTTCCTCAATTGGTTACTTAATCTTTGGTATAGGTGGCTCTCTATGGATGCTATTTATTGGACGCATAATAGATGGGGTAACAGGTGGAAATATAAGTACAATCTTTGCATATTTTGCAGATATAACTCCTAAAGAACAGAGAACTAAATACTTTGGATGGATAAGTGCCATTGCAGGTATAGGCGCAGCTATTGGCCCTACTCTAGGTGGATTACTTGCAAAGTTTGGCTATGCTGTACCAATGTATTTTGGAGCAATAATAACCTTATTAAACTTTGTTTATGGAATATTATATATGCCTGAAAGTCTTCATGAAAATAATAGACTTAAGAAAATTACCCTTGTAAGACTTAATCCATTTACACAGCTTATAAGCGTACTTTCCATGAAAAACTTAAAAAGACTACTTATTTCAGCCTTCTTAATCTGGATACCTAATGGATCTTTACAGTCAATCTTTTCACTATTTACAATGGATACTTTTAATTGGTCACCTACATTAATAGGACTTATGTTCTCAATTATGGGAATACAAGATATTATTTCACAAGGTTTAATAATGCCAAAACTCTTAATGAAACTTAGTGATACAAAGATAGCAATTCTAGGAATGGCCTCTGAAATCATAGGCTATGCTCTTATTGCAGCATCAGCTATTTTCACCTTCTATCCTTTTTTCATAGTAGGGATGTTTGTATTTGGTTTTGGTGATTCAATCTTTGGCCCTTCATTTAATGGGATGCTTTCTAAATCTGGAGATTCCAGTGAACAAGGAAGGATTCAAGGAGGTAGCCAAGCTCTTCAATCTTTAGCAAGAATACTTGGCCCTATTATTGGAGGTCAAATCTATGTATCCCTTGGACATTCTGCTCCTGCTTTTATGGGGGTTATCCTTATAGGATTAGCAATACCTGTTTTGTTTAAATCTACTAAGAAAAGTTCTCAACTTATATAAAAACTACTAGACTAAACGTTCATAAGCTATTTATATAAATTTAAAGATTGATAGTCATGTACAAGATATTTATACTTAAAGATTGGTAACATTTACAAGCCATTATACACATATACAAGTTAATAAATATGTAAAAGCTATTCATACTCATATAAAAATTAATAGGTATGCGTAAGTTATTTATACCTGTTTAAAGATTAATATACGAGTACAAGCTATTTTAGCATTTATCACTGAAATTATACACCGTAAGTTATGTATAATAAAGGTATGATTAATAAACAATTGTATATTATAGCGAATAACAGATTATTTATATTTTATACTAAATTTTAAAAATTGTATGAGGTGATTATATTGGAAAATTCTTGTAAACACAAACCTAAAAATCTATTTGCACGACATTTTGTTTGTAAACATTGTGGAAAGAGGATTGTCAGTAAGAACAAAATACCGATTGCTATAGCATGTATTGCTTCCGTTATCATAAATTTATTAATAAGATATTATTTTTTTGAGGACCCTAATTTAATTATTACTGTTTTTACATTTCTAATCATAACGATTTTTTGCTTGATTTTAGGTTGGATATGCTTGCTTTTTGTAGGATTTAAAGAAAAATTAAATTCGTAGTATTAAACTATTACAAACTATAATAAAAGTGGACAAGTTAATTTAACTTATCCACTTTTATTATCCCCATATATCAACATTGGTTTAAAACAGAGCCTTAAATACAATTCCTTTATAACTCCTTTTTAATAACAGAATCACTTTTGAAGTGCAAATCCTTAAATTCATATTATAAATCATAACTACTTTCACATATGAAATCAAAACACAAATTCACTAAAATAATAAAAACATAAATCCAACAAAACAAAGGAACGTAACTTTACGTTCCTCTACTCTTATTGAATATTAAATTTTAATTTACATATCACTATTCTTATATAAATTTATATAATCATTCAATATCTCTTCTAATTTTTTAATAACATCATTATTATTATTTACAATCTGATATCCATCCGAAAATCTTTCATCACTAGAGGCATTTGTTTGAATTAGCATAACTTTATTATCAATTATTACCACCTCTAAGTAAGCCTCATCAGCTCCAATAAATTTGAGATTAAAAAAATTTTGCTGATTATATTCTACTCCCTCATATTCCTTTAGCTTTATATCTTTTAGTGTATCTATAACTTTATTTATGGCATCCCCTCTTATAGTTGCAGATATACCATTTTCTGCAGTGTCTTCTATTATACCCATAGCTTCTAGGCTGAAAAACTGTGTATCTTTATATTTTTCATTTAATATTACCTCTTTGAATGTACCTAAATTTCTCCCTGCTCCATTATTCTTATAATACTTCCCAATAGAAAGACATGCTATTATTGCTAAACAAATAACTATAAATCCTAATAATATTTTATTATTTCTTTTCATTGTGCCTTTAGTGATATATTGCATACAAATACAAAGCTACCACTAAAGTTATCCCCCCTTTTAAATTTCTAATTTAGCATACTTTTTAACCAATATGCATTATTTATTCATTATATTAATCTATTTAATAATTAATTCTAATAGATTTCTTGAATAGCATAAAAATAATAAAGTATTAGATACAAAACCTTTTTATTATTTATAGAATCATTAATATTATGGAAAGAAATACTTAACTGAATGCATTACCTCTTAAGCCAACTTTTTATTATTAAGTATAATTTTTTATGGAATAATAATTTAAAACTATTACTTCTTTTTATCCTTTTTATCTTTATCAAAAAAACCTATAAAGAATAAGGTAGCCCATATAGCTGTTAATACAGCTAATAATTCACTCATTGATTTCACCTCTTATATCTCTTATGTATTTATACCTTTTATACCTATTGTACTAATTTAATTAATTTGCAATTATAAACTCTTAAAGCATTATAATTGCCTTAAAACCATATAGACTTTCTACTTTTTAAGTACGTTTGTCCTATTATTCTATTATTGGAAATACCAAAGATATTTCAAAACCTTCTTTATATTCTTCTGAAACTTCCATTTTAAAATTCAAACTATTAGCAACCTGATTTGCTAAATAAAGGCCCATTCCAGTGGATTTTTTTCTTTCTTGTCCAGTATCACCTGTAAAGCCTTTATCAAATAAAAAAGGTAAGTCATAAGGATTAGCTCCTATTCCATTATCTCTAATTATGAGTGCTCTATTCCCATGATTTTTATTAACCTTGGTAGAGAGTGTTATAAAAGATTTCCCTTTTTCTTTATCAGTATATTTTATGGAATTACTTAATATCTGTCTTAAAACAAATGATAATCCCTTTTTATCAGAAACTGCCTTGCTCTCTCCTACTTCATTATTAATGATAATTTTTTCTTCTTCTATTAAGTTTTTATATTCATATAAAACATCATTACAAATTTCCTTAAGTGATATTTCACTGAATATATAGTCTAAATGATCTGCCTTAACCCTTGAGTAATACAGCATTCTCTCAATATCCTCTTGCATTTTACTTCTTGAATATTCTAGTCTTTGATATATTGGAAAAGAAAGTTCTTCCTTTCTATTATCAATGACAAAGGTCATTAAAGATAATGGAGTTTTTATCTCATGAGCCCATGTTTCTATATATTCTTCATACTCTTTTAAGTTTAATTCCTGATTTTTAATTTTTTCTTCTTTTTCTCTAAGCTTAGAACCTATTAACTTAATAACCTCTTTTTCCTCACCATAAAAAAACTCAAGACAAGCTTCCTCTTCACTTAAATCTGGATTTTCTATAAACTCCATAATTCTTTCTACTTGTCTTTTCTCCTTATTATAAAGAATAAAGCCAATTAAGCCATATATTAAAATAGAGCCAATTATCATAGTTGGAAAAATATAAATAAAACTCTCAGGATTAATTAGCCAAATAAATATTCCAAACATAATATTTAAAATAATAGTAATAATAAACCAAACCCTATATTTTAGTAATATATTAATCAAATTTCTAATCATCTTCTTTTTCCTCAATAGCTACAAGCTTATAACCTTTTCCTCTTATTGTCATGATTTCATAGTCCATATTTAAATTCTTAATTGTCTTTTTTAATCTTGTCATATTAACTTGTAATGCATTTTCATCAATATATTCCTTAGTTCCCCATATCTTTTCAAAGAGCATGTCTTTTGTAACAATATCCTTTGAATTAGCTAAAAGAAGCTCCATTATCTTTCCTTGATTCTCACTTAGTACAATTGATTTTTCATTAAAATACATTGTATATGTCTGCAAATCAAGTTTTACTCCTCTTATCTCAATAAAATAATTTCTATCTTCATTTCTACGAAGCAAATTGGAAATTCTAGCTAATAATCTATCCTTATTACATGGTTTCGTAAGATACTCATCAGCACCTAATCCTAGTGCATGTAACTCATCTTTTAATTGATCTCTGCTAGTTAAAATTAATATGGGAATCGTACTGTTCATCTTGATTTCTTTGCATATCTCAAAACCAGTTATTCCTGGTAAATTAAGATCCAGTAATACAAGTTCAGGAGATTCTTTTAGTATTTCCTCTGCTACATTTGAAAAATCACTAATACAGGAAGCCTCATATCCTGCTTTTTGCAAAATATAAACAAGCTCTTCCCTCATAAATAATTCATCTTCAACTACAACTATTCTCTTCATCTTCCTCTCCTTCCTTACTTTGAAAAATCAATATATTCTTTTAACATTAAATCCATTTCCATACAAAGCATTTCTGTAAGGGAATATCTCTCTAGAAGAAATCTAACAAATTTACACCCAAGAAAATATCCTACATCTGAATACCCTTTATAACTATTCCAATCTCCAAAGAAGTCTTGTACACTTTCAGAATTAGTAATTCTCATTAAGTATTCTCTCTTTAGTTCAATTAAATTTTTTTCACACCAATCTATCCATCCATTTTGATTTTGATGATAATAATTTTCATCTCCACATAGTAATTGTTCAAATAACATAGCTACTCCTTCGCTATAAAGTTGAAAAAGTGCTTTTTCACTAATATTGTTTTGCTTTCCAAAACATCCACCCTTAGTTCTATGCCAAATATGACCTATTTCATGAGCTATTAAAGCAAACATACTATCTTCATCACACCAATCAAGTTCAATAATCTTTTCAATTCCAAGAAGAACAATATTCTTATTATCAAGTGATGTTGCCCAGCCAGCTCCATTACATAGACCTAAGTATAAAATAATATCTATATCCAAATCCTCTTGAAATATTTCATTGAATTTATACCTAATATTATCTGCAACTGCTATAAATGATTCATGGACTTGCTTTAATTTTTCCCTACTCGTTAGAGCTGTTTCAATTACAGGAAGGATATCTTGTGTGTAATTATAATCTTTAATATCCATTTTAACTTTATTAGATAATTCCTTTGAAATCATATTTGAATAAATTTCCCAAAGTGCTATATTAAATTCATTTGATGAAAAATAAGATAAAATTTCATCATATGTATCTATAAAATTCATTATCATCCTCTCCTAACAGTTAATCCCAAACTTAGCTTAATTTATTCTCTTATTTCCCTAAAGCAATAAGATTTCCTAATGATATTAATCACTTTCAATCTCATTTTTTCTCACTTCCTTTTAAATTAGACTCTTTAATAATAATTTAAACTAACAGCTACCTCTAAATAGTTATCTCTAGTTTTAATTTTTGATAATATTTCAATATTTCATCATACGTCATTGGCTGTAGATACATTTGTCTAAAAAATTCTTTTCTCTTATTTAAGTCTAATCCCTCACTAATGTTTATAAATGTAATCAATGAACTTCCGTATGAATATAAATTTGCTCTATAAAATGAATCTTCTTTTGACAGCAATATTCGTTTTCTTGCAGAGTCTCTGTCACTAAGAATATACTTATCACAGTAATAATCAACACATTCTTCTAAAGAGTATCCAGAGTTAAACATAACATATGAATTATTCTGTACTAGGTGATGTAATTTATCTAATAAAAGCTCAACTTCCATTTCTAAATCTATTTCATCTTTAAAAATAAAATATACTATAGATTCTCCTACACCTTCTAACTGTATTATTTCAGGACCATAGTCTTCTTCACAACCGCAAATTTCATTAATTATTCCTTCTTTAATACATTTATTCCAATATGAAAGTTGCATTGCATGTCCAAAAATCTCATGTGCTATAGCATATCTTAAATTTGCCTTATTAAACCTGCTATTGTCCATATTTAGATTAACTTTTAATATATACTTATCTTCACCAATATTTAAGTAATATCCGTAAGGAACTTCTTCATCTACAAACTCTATAATACATTCATCATTAAATTCTAATTCTAAATAGCTCTCTACTATAGATTTTTGCCTTTTTAATTCATTTGTTAAATATTCTTTTAAGTCTTCTTTATTCATTGAAAAGCTATAAAATTTTTCATGTATTTCTTTTTTTGTATATCTTATTTTTAGTTGCTCTAATTTTGTTTTAACTTCCTTCACTATATCATCTATTATATTTTGTGATGTAGTCTTAACAGTAACTCCAATTGTATTTTTCACATATTCTTCATATGGGATATCATAATTTAGTAACGACATAAGATAATATTTTGTTGCAGTAACTTTTTTAAGTATATACTCATTATTATCTTTTCCCTCTAATAATAATTTCTCATATTTAGTGAAGTCTAATAGAGCTTCTTCTAAATTATTGTACTTTATAAGCTTATTAGATAACACAAAGTTATCTTTAAACCTTTTACCTAATAATCTTCTTACTCCTCTGTACGAGCCAACTATATTTTCTTGTAAGTCTCTTTCCATACATCTCTCCTCATTATATATCTTGTGATATAAGTAATGACTATCTAAGTAAGTGTCAACTTTCTACCTATCTATTAGTGTTATAATAGCATAAACCTAACCTATATTCCACAAATTCCCATAGTATTAAAATATACATAATAAAAAATTCTAAATCAAATACATGATTTAGAACTTTAATGATTTCTTATGATAATTTATAATTTTGCACTTGAAAAGTGCTATTAGTATGAAAATTTTTTCTACCCTACAGATATAATTAGTCATAGTTTTTTATACTTAGTGCCATCATAAAATGCATTTCCTACTTTACTTCCAATGCTCCAATAATTATTATCCATTGTATATATTAATGGATCAATTTTTTCTGTATCAGGCTCACCATCTGTAAAGCAGTCCTTGTCCATGAAAACTTCTACTACTTCTCCAACAAATACTTCCATTTCATGAATATTTATATTATTAATAACCTTACACACTAAATTTATTGGACATTCTTTTATCAAAGGAACATCCTTCACTTCACCATAAAATGTTTCAAAGACTTCAGATTTATCACCTTTATTTCCTGACAATAATCCGCAAAAATCAGTTTTTTGCACCAAATTAGTTGAAGGTATATTTACACTAAAAAAACCATTATTTTTGATTCCAACATTTAAATAATGAGTTTTTTCTGAAGAAATATATATTACAGCTGGATTGACGCTCATTATTCCACAGTTACCAAGAGTTGTATAATTAACTTTTCCATCAACTATTGTACCTGCAAGTATTGCTGGAATTGGATATATAAAAGGTATATTCCCTATTTTTAATTTTTCCAAATTAGACACCGCCTCTTTATTATAAAATTTACCTATTAACTCTTACTAGTTCTTCTCTATTTTTATACTCTATCCATTTAACACCTCTCTTCTAAATTCCTAATTTATAGATTAGTACTATAAAAATATAACTCTATTTATTTTAACATATACTTTAATTAATGTAATATAAACCCAACTACTTTTTATAAAAAAAGAGATTCATTAACTGAACCTCTTTTAATTCATAAACAACTTTTTAATCTTAAAATTATGTATTCCTATAAAGGTTTACTAACATATTTAGCATCTTCTATAACTTGAGGTATTATTGATTATATCTTCTTCACTAAAAAAGTCATGGGTTGCTCTTACTGATGATCCCCATGCATCTAGTATTTCTTCCATATCATTATTGTTAACCTCAAATTATAGTTATTATACAAAAAGCTCTGGATGAGCAGAAAGACGATCTTCCTCTGTAATTGCACGACTCACACGACATGGATTTCCGAATGCAAGACTACCTGCTGGAATATCCCTTGTTACTACAGATCCAGCTCCAATAACACAACCTTCTCCTATAGTTACTCCTCCACAAATAGTTACATCTCCACCAATCCAACAATTATCCTCAATTGTTATTGGCGCACCATATTCCATATCTGTAACTCTCCCAGTTTTTTCATTATAATACGGGTTTCTATCTTGATAACAAAGTGGGTGCTTAGGAGTCAGTAAAGAAACATTTGGTCCAATAAAAACACATTCTCCAATTGTAACTTTGCAAATATCAAGCACCGTAAGATTAAAGTTAGCGTAACTATCTTTTCCTATAACTGTATTACTTCCAAAATCAAAGTAAATTGGTCCTTGTAAATAAACACTTTCATGGCAATCAGGTATCAATTCATTGATAATTTCCTTACGTTTTTCAGTTTCTGTTTCAAATGTATCATTGTATAACTTACAAAGTTTATGTGCTTTTGCACGTTCCTCTGGTAATCCTTCTGTAAAAGGATCATATATTTTACCATTCAACATTTTATCTCGTTCATTCATAAATTTTCTCCCCCTAAATACTGTTTTTAAATATGGCTTTGTTTTAAACTAGTGTTGATTTTAGATAGAACTGTAAGACCATCTTAATAAGCAATTTAGAGTTTCATTATCTATGGAAGAATAATTGCGTTAAGAGGCTTTTTCTGTTTGAAGCTTAGCGAGTTTAAAAGCCTTAGCTATTATTCTGGAATAGATAATAGAAACTCTCTGCGAAATTAAGTAGGTCTGAAGGGCTAGTTAAAATCAACACTCACTTAAAACAGAGCCTTAAATATAAAAGAAATAATATTACTTTATCCTAAAATAATATCATTTCTTTTATATTCTTTATATTTTTTATATTATTGTTTATAAAAAAGTTACGTTTTCAATTACTAATCTAAATAACAAAAATCCAACAAACTCTAATTTATATAAATAAGTTTTACATTTTATTTATACCATAACCACCTGAAATACCATCTTGGAATAATGGTATATGAGGAGGATAAAAAGTAAATATCATAAACATAGCAATTAACACTATAAAAACTATTATAATAATGCTTGAATTAACACCTTTACCATGCTTATAAAGGTGTAAAGCAAGTAATTGACCAAATATAATTGCAAGTAATAAAATTATAATATCTATTACTAAAAGCTCTACTCCAAATGCTTGGGTATAAAAATAATAAAGCATAGGTATTGTTAGCAATGAAGTAATAAGAGCTACAAATGCACTTTGAAACCACTTGTTTTTGTTAATAGAATACTTCCTACCTTTAAAACAGTAATAAAGTGCCCACCATAAAATTACAGGTATTAAAACCATTTTCAAATGCTCCCATATACTTTCATTTACAGCAGCAAATAGTCCCACTATAGGATTATTTTTAGATAAGTCATATGCAAAATGCATTATTGTACCTATAATAAATAAGGTTGGAATACCTTTTAATATCCATTTTTCTGGAGCAGATAAATCCCTATATTTCATATTTTGCCTCCTGATTAATTTATACTATAATTAATTTACTCATATAATTTTAAAATATACTTTAATCAATATAATGTAAACCTAACTATTTCTAATAAAAAATCACCCCGTTAAGTAGACACAGTCTTTTATACCGTGTCTACTTAACGGGGCTCACCTCAAAATAACTAATTAATAAAACTTATAAATATATTCCGAGAATTACTGAATTTTAAGTGAAAGTCCAAATTTTAATTTGGTTGCTTGAACTTATACAATGGAACTTTAGTTACATTGTAGTCCTTATTTATAGCAATTACTTCGAATATTTTACTAAAGCGAAAAACTCCCTTCGGTTAAGTGAAAGTCAAAATTTTTAATTTTGTTTCTTGAACTTATACCTTTGAGCGAAGGGAAAAGGTGCTTCCTAATAATTTCTTAAGGCAAAATATTCTACGTAATAGCTTAAATCCTAAAGTTCATCCAGATATTCTCTTCATACTATTTATAAGTTTTATATCTAAGTTTTGATACATCCCCTTTAACTATCTTCTCTTTTAGTATCCATAAGCTTTGATATTTGTTTGTCGCTTATTCTCATTACTGCAACAATATAAGTAAATTCTACCACACAAAGGATAATGATTGTAGGTAGTGCAATTATCATTAATGAAGTAATTTGGGTTTTCATCTCTGCTGTAGCAACTCCTGAGAACAGTGCTCTTATGCCAAATATACTTCCAATTGCTGAAACTATTATTGGAAGAGAAAAATACCACTTTATTTGCTTTCTAGCTGATTTACATAGTTCTTTATAACTTCCTCCAATACGTACTAAGGTTTGATAACGTCTTCCTGTCTTTTGCTGCTGCATTAAGAATTGAATTCCTATAACTGTATTAGCAATAATCAAGAAAATTAAGGCTAGATAAATTGTTGTATAGCTAGCTGCTACCTTGTAAAATAGCTGTCTTCCCATATTTTGTAGATAACTTTCATATTCTAATCCTGTTTTATCCATTAATTTATTTACTTTTAAAATTGCTTGCATTAAGCCTTCTTCTTCTACAATATTATTATTTAAAGTTGCATTCCAATAAGAGCTATACTCTCCATCTATAAGCTTATTAAAATCTTCATCTGAAACAATTAAGGCATAACTTATGTTTATAGATTTGTCTGTAACTATGTTATCCTGATATAGGTTTTCTACAAGTTCATATTCTTCCCCTTTTATCTCTACCTTTAATTTCTCCTTAAGGACACTTCTTAAAATTTCTGCAGTATTTCCATAAGAAAATCCTAATCCATTAAATAATGCTACTTGATTTTTTTCAAGTTTAATTGGCTCCTTGCCTGCGGTCTTTAAGATTTCATTATACCCTGACAATGAAATTAAATATGGATATTCAAAGTACTGAAGATTGTTTAATAATACCTCTTTTCCCTCAGAATCCTTTTGCTTTTCTACTGCTTTTATTAAGTTCTTAGCAGAAAACTCCCCATCTTCCTTTATCATTCCTAATTTAACATCCCAAAGCTTATTAATATAATCTTTTATTGGCTCTTTACCTAACTCCTCTTTTATTTCTTCTCCATTTCCCTTAAAAGTATAATCTAGTACATGCTGATTCTTTGAACTTGAATTGAAACTTACAGAAACCCCATAACCAAAGCAACAAAGTGCTAATAAAACCAGTAAAGATGATATTGCAAGAGAGTTTGATTTTAAAAATACATTTTCTTGTAACTGTCTAAATGTAAATAATTCCAAACCATTTTTATTTTTTCTCTTTTTAAGAATAATTTCAAATACTATTCCAACTCCATTAAAGAAAAGGAATGTTCCTATGATTCCTAAAGCAATGGTTATTCCCATATTCTTAAGTGATTCCCATGCATAACCTTCAATTGCTAATCCATAAGCAGTGACTAATATTAAAGTTCCTAATAATAACTTTGCAATGATAAAAATTCTACTATGAACCTTGTGTTTTTCCTCTTGAGAAGGTGATAATAGCTCAGTTATATCCTTTCTTGCAATACTTCCACTTAATATTAATAATGCTACTAATCTAATAAGAAAATACCCAAGTATTGTTAATAATATTGCTTCAATTGAAAATGAAAATTTATGTCCTATAACCCCAAGTCCAACCACTTTTGCAGTAATCATACTGATCATTTCTGATAGAAAAATAGCTATAGGAATCCCAATAACAAGTGATATAATGCTATTCCATATTTCTTCTAATAAAAGCATTGAAAATAATTTGCTGCGACGCATTCCTAGCATTAAATACATTCCAAGCTCATGACTTCTTCTCTCTAACTGATATTTACCTGCAAAGTACACCAGGAAGAATAGAATAAATAGTGAAGCTCCATATAAAGCTGGAGTTATTAATAATAATCTGCTTATAGCATCACTTTCCATTGTTTTTAAAAATAGTATTACATCTTGATTTTTTAAGGACAATATAATGTAAAATGCTATTATTGACACAATTAAGGAGACAAAGAAGATTCCATTTTCTTTTCTGTTTTGCTTACTATTTTTCTTAACTAAATCAAAGAACATTTGCACTTCCTCCCCCTAACTGAGCCATTACTGCTATGATTCTCTTATAAAAATCCTGTTGTGACTCCTCTGGAACTCTCTTTCTAAGTTCATGAAAAATAACTCCATCTTGAATAAAGAGAATTCTTGAACAGTAGCTAGCTGCATTTGGATCATGAGTAACCATTAGAATTGTTGCTTTCTGTTCTTCATTTAATCCTAAAAACTTCTCCATTAATAACTTTGCATTCTTTGAATCTAAGGCACCAGTTGGCTCATCTGCAAGTATTATTTCTGGATTTAAAACTAAGGCTCTAGCAGCTGCCACTCTTTGTTTTTGACCACCAGACATTTCAGAAGGAAACTTGCCAATGACTTCTTCAATCTCTAGATACTTTATGATTTCATCAATTCTTTTTTCATCTTCTTTTCCCATCATATTGTGGATTGCAATTGGTAACATTATATTTTCTCTACCATTTAAATTATCAATAAGCTCAAAGTTTTGAAATAAATATCCTATACGATTTCCTCTATAATTTGCTAATTTCTTTCCTTTAAAACTTCCTATATCCTCACCCTTTAAAAGAATCTTCCCCTCAGTTGGACTAGTAGTTGTTGCAATACAATTAAGTAATGTTGTCTTTCCAGAACCACTACTTCCCATGATTCCAACAAATTCTCCATCTACAACTTGAAAACTAATTCCATCTATAGCCTTTGTAATATTACCTTTTTTCCCATAACATTTACATAATGATTGCACTTCTAATATTTTTTCTACCATATCTATTATTCCCCTTTATGAAAAACTGTTTTTTTATTCCATCTGAGTTAATTATACAAAACAACACCTTAACATAAAACTTACAGTTCATGAAAGGTTTTATATATAAAAATGTGCATAAATTACTTTCCTCTTTAAAAAAGCTATGATTTATTATGAATTTCCCATTTCAAATATTTAACTTTTAATAAAAAATTACTCAACTATGAAGCTTACTTGAAGTTATATTTTAAAACTAAATCTTAATTATCAATATAATAATCAAAGTAATTTGAATTATTAATCTAAAAGTTTTATATTCTAATAAATCAATATTCTAAATTCAGGAAATAAACTTTTTAATTATATGTAGATAATTATTGTTGATTTTAAGATATTCCTTCAGACCTAACTTAATTTTGCAAAGTATTGCAATCATCTGCTTCAGAATAATAGCTAAAGCTTTTAAACTCGCTACGCTCAAACAGAAAAAGCTTCTTAACGCTATTATTCTTACACATATGATGCAATACTAATTGCTCATTAAGATGGTCTTACAGTTATATCTTAAAATCAACACTAGTAAAAAAAAGAACCTTTAAAAGATATGAATCCCCTATCTACATATATCTACATAGGTTAATATTGGGGTAGAAAGTAGGTAATTAATTTGAGTAAAAAAGAAAAAAGATTAGAAGCTGAAAATGCTTTATTAGGAAGAGTTTATGATTTAATTTTAAATGTAGAAACACCTGATGATGAGCGTTCTATATTAATTGAATTTAAGAATGCAGTTGAAGAAGGAAAAGATTTTGAAAAGCAAGTAATGAGATTAGCAGAATCTTTACGCCAATTATCTCTTAAGAAATTTAATAATAAAGAAACACTTAACAAAGAAGTTGGTAAACTTTATATGGATATTTCCACTACTGGATTTTTTGAAGAGAATTTAGGTCGTGGCTTGGCAGTACTTGGTACTATTCTAGGTTAGTTTTGATTTCTAGATATTTCTTCAAACCTAACTTAATAATAGAACTTACAAACAGTATGAAGAGAATATGTTTGTAAGTTCTATTAAAAAGTTTTTTATTCTTGTTCAATTGGCTTTATTACTTTAGTTAGCAGTTTATATAATCCATTTCCATATAACTTTTTGATTGGATTAATTTTAGTTCCTGGAAAATAGGCATTATGAATCCATCCTTTATTAATCCAGTATTCTTTATCTACTGGGAAAACATTATTTGCTAAGACTCTTTGGATATTGTAAGTGTAAATTTCTTTAAAGTTAGGTGAATAGGACATTCCAGAAGATTCTACTAACTTAATAAACTCTGCCACTTCTTTTTCTTCTATGGGTTTATTAAAGCTTCTACCGTTTCTTGTAATAGAGCCACCTAAAGATACTCCCCATTGAATCATTGCCTCTTCTATGGAGTTTATTGTGTTTTTTAATCCTGATCCCTGGGTATTAGCTAAAAGTAAAGTTGGCTTTTGTGCCACCTCACTTCTATGGAACCAGCTACATGTTCTATCTATAAAAGATTTTAATATTCCACTCATATTATTTAAGTAAACAGGAGTACCTATTACAAGTCCGTCACATTCAATTATTTTTTCCATTATAATCTTAGATTCATCCTTAAGAAAACAATCCCCTTTTAATATACATGCCTCACAGCCTTTACAAAAATCTATTTTATAATCGGATAAACTTATAAGCTCTGTTTCGTATCCCTTATTTTTTAATATGCCCTCAATTGAACTTAATAGTTTATATGTGTTCTTTATTCTATTACTTGCATTGATTAAAAGAACCTTCTTCATAATTACCCCCATATTTTCATTAATTCATCTACTATCTCTTATTTTTCTTCCCTCTTATTTATTCTCATATATTTCAAATATCATAAAGTGTGGTTGCGCCATACTTTATGAATCTACAAACAATACGAATTTAATCTACTTTTTCCAACTCAAAATCCACCAATTAAGACTCTTCCTATTATGAAATTACTCTTTAACTTTATACTTAGTTTTGAAGTCTTAGAACCATGTAATGAATGAAGATAGTCCTCTATATTTACATGCAACATTTACTAAATGATTATATAGGTTTAAAACTGCTTCTGGAGCTTTAAAGTTGTTATATCTTACATAGCTTGTAATATCATTAGTTAACTTTGTACAAGTCAATTTATACTCTTCTCCATTCTCTAAAGCCTCTTTATATTCACTTAAAAGCTTAGTTAATTCTTCATTGCTTTTAACCTCTTTATCATCTAATGTCTTTTGTATTTCATCAATTAATTCACAATACTTTTTATTCATTTGATTACTACCCTTCTATTATAAATTTCATTTATATGTAAACTCTTGAATTTTCTTATATTTTATCATAAGATTTTAGATAATAAAAATTCTTTGAAAAATTAAAGAGAGCTGGAGAAGTATCTTAAATCATCACTAACTTAAAATAAAATATATGTAATGATTTAAACTCATATGGGGAGGAGTTTTTTTATGAAACCAGATTTAATAGGAATCTTAATGTTTGCTTTTTTAGGAGGTGGAATATTAACTTTTATTGGAGGAATAATAAAGTTCTTTAATGCAGGAGATATTCTTAACTTCTATGATGAAGAAAAACATGATAAGAATACTGTGTCTAAGTTTGTTGGAAGTGATATATTCTATACAGGTTTGGGTGTAATATTCATTGCAATAATTAGTATATTTTTAAATGAAAAGTATTATTATGCTCTAATGCTAGCCCAAATTGCCGTAACAGTACTTGGATTATTATTGTCCTGTTATCACTTCTTTTTCACATGTAAAAAGCAGTAAATCATAATGAAATTTGCTCAATATGATTTACTGCCTAAAATTTTAATATTCTATTTCTTCTTAACTGAAATAAGTAGCATCATAGGACGACGCATTTCATCTTTCATACCCTCTATATCCATCATTTCCTCTGGTGGCTTTGGTTCAATAATATGCTGAAACTCAAATCCATTTTGAAGTAAAATGTTGAGATAGGTTGTAAGTGTCCTATGATATTTTGTAATCTTTTCTCCTAGAAATACAGCTTCACGTTTGCCCTCATAATAGTAATTATCTACAGGGAAATGAAGTATATTTCCCTCTTTATCATAATACCAGTCTTGAGATCCATAAGATGTAAAAACAGGGTGTTCAACGGAGAAAACAAATTCTCCCCCTGTTTTTATCCATTTTGAGATTTTAGATACTAAAGGCTCAAAATCTCTTACATAATGAAAAGCTAAAGAACTAATGACTATATCAAATGTTTCATCTGGAAAATTTAAATCCTCCATAGCTGTACATTGATATTCAATATTCTTATGATTATTCTTCTCTTTAGCTACTTCAAGCATCTTATGTGATATATCAGTTCCAAGTACATAGCTAGCTCCATTATCAACAGCATATTTACAATGCCATCCATATCCACATCCTAAGTCTAAAACTTTCTTGTGATGAAAATCTGGTAAAATCTTTTGTAATTCGGACCATTCACCTGCTCCTTGCAAACCATTTTTAGAGCGTGCCATTTCTCCATACTTCAAAAAAAATTGTTCATTATCATATTTATTTTCTTTCATTTTAAATTCCTCCCATGCAAATATATAAAAACTAATCATATTGTTATTTACATGGGTTTATGCAATCTTTTGAGCAATAATACCACCACACATATTCTCTCACCTCTTTTTTGTTTTATATTATAGCATTTTATCATGAACTTAGTAATTTCTTTTCTACTTTAGTAAATATACTTATTATTCATGTTTTATCAAGAGTGTTAAAGCATTGTTGACTCAAAAGGTTCTTGAAAAGCTATATTCTGATAATATAAATCTATTAAGAGAAAAGCGATAATACCATAAAAATCTCTATCTTAATATGAGTGATTTTTGATGTATATATTTCTTGATTAAATCTTGTCTTTTCTATCTTGTATCATATTTACAAACATATCTACTGCTTCTGGTGTCTGATGATTGAAGAATAAACTTGTTTCTGTATCTAATTGGCTGATTTTCTTCATATCTTCATTAGAAAGTTCAAAATCAAAAATTTCAATATTTTCTTTCATTCTTTCTGCGTGTGTTGATTTCGCTAATGCTACAATGTTTCTTTGCATAAGCCATCTCAATATAATTTGTGCAACAGACTTGTTATGCTTTTCTGCAATTTCTTTTAATATAGGGTTATGAAACATATTGTTTCTTCCTTCACCAAAAGGTGCCCATGCTTCCATTTGAACATTTAGTTTTTCCATATTTTTTTGTGCTTCTAACTGTTGATGAAGTGGATTGGTTTCCACTTGATTGACATGAGGTGCAATCTCATTAAATGCTGCTATATCTGCTAATCTGTCTGGAGAAAAATTACTTACGCCAATTGCTCTAATTTTTCCTTCACCATATAATTCCTGTAAGGCTTTATATGCACCATAATAATCACTATATGGCTGATGAAGCAAAACTAAATCAATATAATCTGTTTTTAATTTTTTCATAGAATTTAAGACAGACTCTTTTGCTTTTTCATATCCATAGTTATCAATCCACACTTTTGTAGTAATAAATAGTTCCTCACGTGGTATTTCACATTTAGAAATAGCATTTCCTACTTCTTCCTCATTAAAATAAGACTGTGCTGTATCAATATGTCTATAGCCAATTTTAATTGCTTCTAATACGCAACGCTCACATTCCTCTTTTGAAATTTGAAATACCCCAAATCCTAATTTAGGCATTTTAACACCATTACTCAATGTTACATATTCCATAATACATCACTCCTTGATTTTTCTTTGTTTCTTGAATACAATGATATTGTAAAACCCGGTAGTAACTACCGGTCAATACTTTTTTGAAATTTTTTATAGGAGGCACTCAATGTATTCAATGAAAGAAGTATGTAAGGAAGTAAATATGCCCTATGAAACATTAAAATATTACTGCAATGAAGGTCTAATACCTAATGTGAGACGCAATAAAAACAACTATCGTATTTTTGATGATAGAGATATTGCATGGATAAAAAGCCTTTCTTGTCTGAAACAATGTGGGATGAGCATTTCTGAAATGAAACAATATGTAAATTTATGTTTATTAGGTGAATCTTCTATTCCAGAAAGAAAAATAATTCTTACAAGGAAAAAAGAAGCATTATTGAGAAAGCTTAATGAAATCAACGATTGTATTGCATATATTGACACAAAGCAACAATTTTATGATGATGTCTTAAATGGACAAACAAAGTATTTTAGCAATCTTATAAATACAAAATAGGTACTTTTATTTAAAGTACCTATTCATCCAGTAATTCTCGGAATATATTTATAAGTTTTATTAATGAGTTATTTTAATACAGCCCATTCTTAGCTATTACTTTATCTATTATACGCAGTCTAAACCTTCTATGTATAAAGGTAATGGTAGCCAGCTATTTAAAAAGCTTGGGACTTCATTATTGAAGTTAAAGTAAGGCTTTATTGGAGAAAATAGAAACTCCATTGCTTCTAGCTCATTTAGTTCAATATGAGCTTCCCTTTGAACCTTCTTAACTTCTACATTGTTTTTCTGAACTTTAATTTTTAAAACTCCATAATTTATTATGCTTATGTTATACTCTCCATCTTCTAGATTTGAGTAAGTAGACTTTAGTTTTAGCATTATCCTTACTATCTTTTCATAGTTAAATATTCTAAAGTTATTGTTTTTTGTAATAGAATAATTTTCACATATCTTTATAAGCTGTGATATTTTCTCTATTTCATAAACTGGAATCCTTAAGTTTACTTCATTATGTTTGAAAGTTTTTATGTATGAAGCTATGGCAAGATTCAAATCACTGTTATCTTTCACAACTATTTCATCAATAAATCCATTATTTGCTGAAATATATCCAATGAATTCATCACATTTAAACACAGAATAAATTCTGCAATTCCATGATTTTAATATGTCTAAGAACTCTTCTTTTTTCCTTACTACTTTTACATTTTTCTTAGAATGAAGTTCATATGCTTTTTCTACTATAGTATGATCATTTTCATCTAATAATTTAATACTTATTCTTTCATCAATTACTTCATTACTCTTATAATTTATATTTACATCTAGGATATTAAAGTTTATTTGTTGTCCACAAGGTTCATATCCAAAGTATTCATATCTTTGTCTATATCCACTAAGAACACTTATATCAACATTGTCCTTTTTCATCTCTTCAATAGATTTGTTCATAAGCTCCTTCATATATCCCTTGCCCTTTGAATAAGGATGAGTTGATACACTTCCTATTCCTACAACATTTACCTTTTCATCTAATATGCTTAAAGTTAGTGGGAATGTCCCTACTACCCCTTTTATCCTATTATCCACCTTTATTATATGATGGTACTTAATTTTATCCTTATTCTTATATAATTTAGGCAATAATGATAGAAAATCAGTACTTTCACCTGAATGACTAAATACATAATTTATAAAGTCAATTAACTCCTCATAATCATTTTCATCTGCTTTTAAATATTCTTTCCCCATAATTCTCTCCCTTATTATTAAAAATCTTTTAAAAGAAAACTTTAATATCATAAGAATACTACTCTTCATCCTATGTTTAATTATAAAAATAGTCTATACTATTGCCACTAAGAAAATCAATATCTTATTAAGGAATCTATTTATTTTCCTCTAAAGCTCCTATTAGTATTATCATCTAAAAAAATTTTGATTTAAAGTTAGCATAATCACAAGTTCTGAATTATTCAAAACAAATGATACTATAAAGTTAATTAAAATTAAAAAAGACAAAAAAATGAGCCTTAATGAAAGCCCATTTTTAATATAATTAAACTTTATTTAATCTATTTCCTTACAGCTTAGAACCCAACAATTAAGCTTCATACCATTATGATATGTCTTTTTAATTTCATATTTAGTTCCCTCAATCACAGCAATTACAGGTGAAGTTCTTTTTATAAATTCAAAGGGTAAACCATTCTTACCACAATATTTTGCAACTTCTAAGCAAATTTCATCATCTGTTTCAGGAACATCATCTAAGTCAATTAAAAAACCTTTTTTAAACATAATTTCTAATCCCCCTTAATAAAATTAATTTTTAAGTTTATTCTATATTGAATAAAATAATCCTCAAATCAACTATTATATACTATATAATTATTATTTCTCTCTTTTAAGATCTTGGAAATTTTAAAAGATAAAAAATGAGCCTTAATTTACTGCTTTGCACCTTAAAACCCAATAATTAAGAAATCTACCAGTCTGATATTTCTTTGTAATTTCATAATTATTATCTTTAATTTTAGCAATTACAGGTGAAGTTCTTTTAATAAAATCAAATGTCAAATTATTTTTCCCACAATACTTTGCAACTGCTAAACAAATATCATCATCTGTTTTAGGCATGTCATCTAAGTCAATTAAAAAACCTTTTTTAGACATAGTCTCTAGTCCCCCTTAATAAAAATTATCTTATAAGTTTATTATATATTAAATTTAACGTCCTAAAAACATTTTTTTCCATTTATTTATATATATTGTTTTACTTTTATTCTTTAAAAAATAAAATAGCCGACCATTTCTATGATCAGCTATTATTATATATAAGTTTTATTTTTTCATATAAATATATTTGTATATGTTTATGGTACCTACAACAATTAGTTGACTTAATACAATGCATGAATTGGCGTATTCTAAAACACTAGTTTTCCTCATATTGGGGTATAATTGTGCAATTTGCTCATGAAAGTTAAGTTTAAGACTAATACTAAATATTAATCCAATAGCAAATATCAAAACAATACTAAAAATTCTAATTCTAGTAATCTTTTTATCCTCTTCTGAATA
This sequence comes from Clostridium perfringens, assembly GCA_034421775.1. GTDB lineage: Bacteria > Bacillota > Clostridia > Clostridiales > Clostridiaceae > Sarcina > Sarcina perfringens_B. The sequence goes on from WNVL01000007.1 coordinate 193,181, forward strand.
TCCTTTCTTTATAAAAAGATATGCAATAAATGCATTAAATATAATGTTAAATAAATACACACCTATTCCCACAAGAATGTATACCATGGCTTTTTTCCCTAGTGGAAAATATAGCATTTGAACACCAATAATAAGAAAGATTATAGATTCAAGTAAGCAAAATACACCTGAAAACAAATAGAATCTAGATGGATTTTGCTCAAAGCCTATTGCTAGGTATATTGTCCATAAAATCATAAACACAGACACTATAAGATAAGGTATATTTTTAGATACAAAAACACTTTCCTTTAGTACCTCAGAGTATAGTGTATTAAGGACAATGAAGTTTAATATAAAGAATACCAATGGAGCAATTACCATCAATTTAATAATAAAACTATAGCCTATTCCTTTATTTAGTAAATAAGAGTTCATATCTTGTATATACTCTTTTTTACCGTCAATTATTACATAATCGCCTTTACGTTTCTTTTTCATTGTAAACACCACCTTATTGATGTATTAGAGTTTAATTCCTTACGTTTTGCTACTATAAGATGATATTCAGTTCCATTTTTAAGCTTTATTAGAATTCTATTAGGTATGAACCCTAAGAAATTATAAGCTCTAAACTCTAATATGTCTTCTAAAGGAATGGGAACTGTACAGGTAGTGAAATTTAGTTTATGTGATGTAAAAACTATTCTTTTATTAGTTACTTCAATTTTTCCACCAACTCCCTCCCAACCTTTTCTTAAAGTTGCACGAACTTTAAATAAAATTTCTTCTTTATGCATTTTAATTTCCCCTTGATGCATTGTAATTCCCCTTTATTTTAATTTGTGTTTTATAAGTATAATTATTTTATCATAATTTTGGTAAATACTGTCGATAACAACTTGCAAAACCTGTTAATAAAGTATAAATTTAAATATTGATTTCACCACCTTGAGCTGCTTACAGCTATCTCACCTTTATCCCCCTCTCCTTAAGTCCATTCTCAATCTTCTTCATGATCTTTTTCTTCTTATATCTAACACTATTAAAAGTCATTTCATTCTTATGTTCCTCATAATACTTCTGCATGTTTCCTCTCTCTTCATTAATATATAAGATAAAGGCCTTCTCTTCCTCATTTAAATTACTCATAGCATTTAATAATGCAGCTATATCCTCTCTATTCTCAAAATCCTTTTCCATAGAGAAGTCATCCTCCAAAGTATCCTTCATTGTAATATCCTCTCCTATTGGTGTGTCTAAACTAGAAAATTTCATAGAAAACTCCTTTTTCCTTAACATAGTTCCATATTTATTTCTCAAAAGAATAGTTATAAATGCCACAAAATCTATTCCAAACTTACCCTCATACTTTTTTACTCCCTCCATAAATTCAATCCATCCTATTTGCTCTAAATCTTCCCTGTCATAACCTTTTATGAAATACTTAGTTGAATACTTATATATCAATCCTTTGTGAATTTCAAACAACTTTTCCATGGCTTCTTTATTTCCCTTTTTCCCCTCTACTAATAAAAGATCAACCATTTCCTTATTCATAAACCATATACCCCTAATAAATATATTTAATTCTGCCGGACTTTTAATATTTCTGCCAGACTTTTTCAAACTCCGTCATAGGCTCAAGCCCTTGATATTACTTGTTTCTGCCAGACTTTGCTCAAAATGACGGACTTTTTCTTATTT
>WNVL01000008.1:0-174071 GCA_034421775.1 Clostridium perfringens
AACCGGTACGGTGTGTTAGCACCGCAGGATTTTAAGTCCTGTGCGTCTGCCAGTTCCGCCACTTCGGCATGTCATCGTGTTTCCCAACGACAAGATTTATTATACATAAGCATGAGCATACTGTCAACATATTTTTTAAAGTTTTTTATAAAAATCATTATAAATATTAACAAAATCCCTTGAAATCTAGTATTCAACTAAAAAATATATCAAAAAAACACCTATAAGTTCCCTTCTTTTTTTGAAAATTAACAATAAAAATAATAAAAATCTCTTCTAAAAATCACTAAAAATCCTTAATATATTTTAAAAAGCTATCTTTAATAATCATCATTTTCATATAATTTTCTCTTATAAAATTTAAAATTCCTTAGAAAAATTCTAAGGAATTTTAAAGAATACTATTAAATTGATTTTCTTTTTCTTTGTTTAACGTCTTGATGTTTCTTTACATCTTGAAGTCTTTCTTCACTATCTTTTAAGAATTTTGACATTATATCTTCAAAGTTTTGCTTTGGCTTAGCTTTCTTTTCAGGCTTCCACTCAAAATCTGCAGGTTTAACAGATTTCTTTTTTGGTGGCATAGCTTGCTTTATTGATAAGCTTATTTTGCCTTTATCATCAACTGATATTACTTTAACTTTAACTTTGTCATCCTCTTTAAGATGCTCTCTTATATCTTTAACATAAGTATCTGCTACTTCAGATATATGAACTAAACCTGTTTTTCCTTCCACTTCAACAAACGCACCAAAGTTTGTGATGTTAATTATTCTACCCTCTAATATGTTTCCTGCCATTAAGGTCATGTTTAAAAGATTCCTCCTTAAATTTATAAATAAAATATATGTTATTTTTAATAATAACCTTATTTATCCTAATTGTTTTTTGCTTCAGCATTATTTTGATTATCTTGAGGTGAATCTGAGTTTGTAATAACTTTCTCGCCTTCTTTAATCATACCTAATCTTTCTCTAGCCATTCTCTCTATGTATTCGTCTGTTGAAGATTGGTTTACCTCATCTTGTAACTTTTTATTTTTATCTTGAAGCTCATTAAGCTGAGTTTGCTTAGCTTCTATGTCTTTTTGTATTTTATTCATTGCAAGCTCTTGCCTCACATATGATATACAGAATATAGCAACCAATATAATTATTACCACATTCTTCAAATTCATTCTTTTCTTCACTCTTATACCCCCATACTTATAATGGTATGATATAAGTCTATTGTAAACACTATTATAGCTTAATTCAAGCAATTTTTACCTTACAAATTAACTTTTTAATTTGTAAATGTGTTTTTTAAGACATATCTTATATTTTTAAATATTATTCGTATATTCTTTAATAGTATAGCTAAAATTTTATGTTGTATTCTCCTAAAGTATTTAGATAAACATTTTAAATAAATTAATAAGGTTATTCCCATAAACACATATACATATACACCTAAAAATGCATAATTATATTTTAATAAAAATATGAATATAACCAAGCTACACCATATCCAAAATAAGATATCTTCTATCGCTATTAATATTTTATTTTTGCAAGCTCCTCTAAACTCTCTATAAATATCAAATAAAAATCCGATTATTATTCCAGATATTATTGCAAAAATAACAATTCTAAATTGAATATTTATATCTAAAAGCATATCTCTCACCTATTTAAATATTTTAGAAATTAAATTTCTATTTTTTTTCACCTTATTCTTTTTATTTAAATAATTAATACTACTAATAAATCCGCCTATTACAACCTCCCCATTTTGAACATCTAATTTATTCATCTTTAATCCAGATCCTTTAATCAATAATGGCCCCAAACTTGTCTTTAAACTAATCTTTTCCTCATCAAAGTTTATAACTTCATTTACTCCTGTAAGTGATAAAAGTTTTCTATTTTCTAAGAATAAGTTACTGGTACATTGTGTAATTTTATTCTCATCTTTTTTATCAATCATAAGAAAGCCTCCTATGTAAAAAAATATTTTTCCTATCTTATGTCTATTCGATAGCATACAAAAAAATGACTAATATAATTTTTTCAAATTATATTAGTCATCCTCTATAATAAATATTTGATTTAGACATATTATTCTTTATCTTCTTCGCCTTCTAAGATCTCGTACATCTCTTTAGCATTTTCTTTTCTAACATGCTCAGCGATATTTATAACTCTCGCTTTTAAAGTTCTATTACCAAATAATATTTCTATTATATCTCCTTCTTTTATGTCATTTGAAGGTTTAGCAACTTTACCATTTATTATTACTCTACCACTCTCACAAGCTTCTTTAGCAACTGTTCTTCTCTTAATTATTCTAGAAACTTTTAAGTACTTGTCTAATCTCATATCCTATCCTCCCTATTAAAAATCCTATATTTAATTTAAATTACTCAATATTGATAAAAAAGCCCGAGTAAGACTCGGGCTTTTTTAAAGTATTAACACAACTTATTTATTATAAATTAAGCGTTAACTCTTTCTTTTAATTCTTTACCTGGCTTGAATACTGGAGCTATTGAAGCAGGTATTTTTATAACTTCTTTAGTTCTTGGGTTTCTTCCTTCTCTTTCAGCTCTTACTCTAGTTTCGAAAGTTCCGAATCCAACTAATTGAACTTTGTCTCCGTTTTCTAAAGTCTCGCTAACGCTTTCTATGAATGCTTTTAAAGCTAATTCAGCATCTTTTTTAGTTAAGTTGCTTTTTTCAGCCATGCTTGTTATTAATTCTGCTTTATTCACTTTTACATCCTCCTTAAAATTCCAGTTAATTTACTGCAATAATTGTTTACCAGTTATCAAAATTAACTAGCATCAACTTATATTATCATAATATATATTTCTTTCTTTGTATAGTCAATACTTTCAATTTTTGCCCTAAAAATACTGATATTTTTGCATTTTTTAAAAAATTTATGCTTTTTTGCATCTTAATAAACCATAAATTTCTAAAAACACTTATTTTTCACTTGCCTTAGCCTCTTCCCATAGTTTATCCATTTCTTCTAGAGTCATATCTTTTAAGCTTTTATTGTTCTTAATTGCTTCATTTTCAATATAAGAAAATCTGTTTATAAACTTTTTAATAGTCTTATCTAAAGCTAATTCTCCATCAACTTCAAGGAATCTAGCTACGTTTATACAAGCAAAAAGCAAGTCACCTACTTCACCTTCTATTATTGACTTATCTTCACAATTATAAACATCTTTTATTTCATTTAATTCTTCTTTTACTTTATCCATAGCACAATTTATATCATCCCAGTCAAAGCCAACCTTCTTTGCTTTCTTTTGAACCTTATACGCTCTTGTTGTTGCTGGAAGAGCTTTCGCTATGTTTTTCATTTCCTCTGTTAAAGTTTCAATTCCTTTTTCCTCTTTTTTAATTTCATCCCAATTAGCTACAACCTGTTCTGAATTATCTGCTTCTTCATTTCCAAATACATGTGGATGTCTATTTATCATTTTATCTGAAATTGCTTCTATTACATCCATAATGTCAAAATATCCATCTTCTTTACCTATAGAAGCATGGAAAACAACCTGTAATAAAACATCTCCAAGCTCTTCTATTAAAGCATCCTCATCTTCATTTTCAATTGCATCTATTACTTCATAGCATTCTTCAATAAGAGCACTCTTTAAGCTCTCATGAGTTTGCTCCCTATCCCAAGGACATCCTCCTGGATTTCTTAGAGTTTCTATAATATCTAATAAATCTTGAAAATCCTTTTTATTATCTAAATCCTTCGGTATATAAATTGAAGTTAAATAATCTATATCTTCTTGCCAATCTAACTCATATAAAGGTATTTTTCTTATACTTTCTAAGCCTTTAACTCCAGCCGCTCTTACAAAGATTATTTCAGTATTATCTTCATATCCTTCTAAAAGTCTTAACTTAACTTCTGAAGCTATAAAGTTATTATAAACCTGAGTTATTATAGTTCCAACACGCTTATCTAATATTTGATTTTTCATATCAAAAGCATCAATTATTTTTACACCTTCTATTGGATCTACTTGTAAAGCCTCCATCATAGCATCTACAAAACTAACTGCTGGTAATACTTCATATTGAATATTATTTTCCTTACATAAATCAATTAGGTTTATTACAGATCTTTCAGCTACTAAAGGATGGCCTGGTACTGCGTATATTAAGTCCTCATCATCCTTGACCTTAGTTATTAAATCCTCTGCAATATATTTATAAACATCATCAAAGCTATCATATTTTTCATATGCATGATCATATGATTCAAACTTAACTCCCTCTTCTTTTAAGAAATCTACTGTAGGGTGTTTTTCTGTTCTAAAATATATATTCTTATTGTTTTTTAGTTCTTTCAAAGCACCTATTGTTAAAGCTTCATAGGCACCTGGTCCTAAACCCATTATCTTAAGCATTCCATACTCTCCTTCGCAATTTATAAAGCTTAATTTTTTAGTCGTCCCCTTATTTCATCGACATTAAAAATTTTAAGCACTACCAATGATATCATATATATAATAATACCCATAAATATAGCTATTAAGCAAGCTATACTGTTACTTCCACTATATTTAAAAGCTTCTGAATACAAATATAAAACAGTTCCAATCATTAGGACTGATGCAAATATAGGTTTTACTAATACATTTTTTATATCTGGAGAATATTTAAATCTTTTAGCCATATAAATTAAGTTTAATATTAATACCACAGAATAAGATATTATTGTAGCTATTACAGCGCCATAAATATTTAAAGATTTTATAGGTATTAAAGTCATTGTTAAAATCACTTTCAAAACGCATCCTATTAACAAATGAAATACAGGTCTATAATAATATCCCATACCTTGTAATATTGATGTTGTTATCTGAGTTCCAACTAAAAATGGAACACTTATTGATAAATATTTTAATATCATAAAGCCTTCTGATTTCCCTGGAAATAAAAGGTTCATTATAGGTTCAGCCATGAAGAATAATCCTAAAAAACAAGGAATAGAAACTATCATACATAATTTCATTGTGGTATCTATTTTCTCTTTAACCTGAACTTTGTTTTTGAGAATATATAATTCAGAAATTATAGGTATTACGGACGCTGCTAATGCAGTTGCCAAGGTCATTGGAACATTAGTAAAGACAGTAGCTTTACCTGTTAATTGAGCGTATAGAATAGTAGCCTCCTGTCCTGTAAATCCAGCCTGTAAAAGTTTTTGTGGAACTAAAACAGAATCTATAACTCCCATAATACTTCCAACAGCAGCCCCTATGGATATAGGAAGGGCTATATTTATTATTTCCATAAATATTTTATGGCTACCTTTTATCTTTCCTAAATTAAAACTTTTCTTTATTTTTATATACTTAGGTATTAAATATAGTGCAGCTACAAAAGCTCCGGCTACAGCCCCAAATGATGCTCCACCTGCTGAGTACTCAATACCCTTATCAATCAATATATAAGCTAGTCCAACACCAACTATTACTCTTCCAATCTGTTCTAAAATCTGAGATATTGCTGTTGGTGTCATGTTCTGAAAACCTTGAAAAAAGCCTCTAATAGGCGTTATTAATCCTATTAAAGTAGGAGCTAAACAAATACCTAATATAGAATAATAAGCCTTATCATCCCACTTTAAAAATGGTAAAAGGAACTTTCCACCTATAGCTAAAAATATGCTTGTACCTATTCCTAGCAAAATCATTACTTTTAAAGCTTCTTTTATTACTTGAAAACTTTCCTCGTATTTTCCTAAGGCGTTTTTTTCTGATACCAACTTAGATACTGCTATAGGAATTCCTGCTGCAATAGCTACAAAAAGCATATATAAAGGATATGTCATTTGATAATAACCTAATCCTTCATCTCCTATAAGCATTATTAATGGCCATCTAAAAAACAAGCCAAGAAACTTGGCAAATACACCAGCACAAGCGAGCACAAGACTACCTTTTATAAGGGATTGTTTCTTCATAAAATACCTCCAAATTTAAACTAACTACTTTACCTTAAGATGCTAGATTTATTAATACTTAATTAAAAATCCTGCTAAACTCCTAGATATTTTTTTAAAATTCAGAGGGAGCATTACTCTCTCTGAATTAAGTCTCATTTTATATTATTGTAAATTCAGAGGTATTATTACTATTTGAAATACAAATATTAAATTATGATAACTGGTTTATTTATTGCTCCATTTGTTTTCCCAAAAAGGCTGCTGCTGTTTCTGCTAGTTTTTGTTCAACTTCTCCTAAAGTTTTTCCTTCTTTAGAAAGAATAACTACAGACCCAATTGTATCTCCTTCTGCTAATATTGGTGCTATAACTTGACTGCTGTATTTACTTTCATCATCATCTCCATGCATTGGTATGATGTTTTTGTTATCAACACCTAATATTACTGATTTTCTCTTATCCATTATATCTTCTAACTCATCACTTATTTTTCTTTCCATAAATTCTTTCTTAGATGTTCCACTTACAGATATAAATGCATCGTTATCTGATATGAGAATTATATGACCTGTAGATTGTTGTAACGCTTCTGCATATTCCTTTGAAAAGTCTGTTAATTCTCCTATTGGTGAATATTTTTTAAGTATTACTCCACCTTCTCTATCAGTAAAAATCTCTAAAGGATCTCCTTCTCTTATTCTTAAAGTTCTTCTTATTTCTTTAGGTATTACAACTCTACCTAAATCATCAATACGTCTTACTATTCCAGTGGCTTTCATTTATATGTACCTCCCTTATATAAATACTAATCACTAATCTTTGTCTACAATAATAGTATTTAATTTATTTGAAATTTTATACACATTGATTATATTTATGTTATCTTTCAATTTAATAACCAATTAAAGAAAACTTTTATGAAAATCTTTTTAAAATAAAAAAAGACTTATAGATTAAATCTATAAGTCTTTCTTTAAATTATTTGCTTAAGTTTAAGCCTTCTTTTAATTTGTCATCATAAGTTTTAACATTAAGATCCTTCTCCCATTGATCTAAATCTTTTTGATAAACTTCTTTTTTCTTTTGGTTTTCTAAAACTTTTGTTATTTGCTCTTTAGCTTGATCTAATGTTAATTGTGTTTCTTTATCAGTAACATTGCTAGCTTGAATTATATGATATCCAAATGAACTCTTAACAGGTTTTGAAATTTCACCATCTTTTAATGGTTTTAATCCTTCCATAAATGCAGGATCAAAGTTTGAATTATCGTAATCTACTCTTCCTAAGTTTTCTGCTATTGGCTCTTTCTTAGGATCTGTGTTTTTCTCATATTTATTAAATAAATCATCAAAAGTTGTTGCTCCTGATTGTATTTCGTCATATGCCTTCTGAGCTTCCTCTTCAGTTGGGAATAATAAGTGTTTTACATCAGCACCAGCTTGAACTACAAACTGTTGTTTATTTTCATCATAATATTTTTGTATGTCTTCGTCAGTTACCTTTACATCTTTAGTAGCATAATCTACTGTTGCTTGAGCTATAACTTGATCTTTTAAGAAAGTTTTAAAAGTATCTTCTGTATACCCTTCCGCTTCTAAAGCTTTATCAAAGTTATCTCCCATGCTTTTCTTTATGTTATCGAATTGTTCATTAACTTTTTTATTAATTTCATCTTCTGATGGTGTTACTCCTAGTTTACCAGCTTCAATAACTAAAACTTTATCAGTTACTAAACCGTTTAGTACACTTTGTCTTTGCTGCAATATTTGTTGCGCAGCCTGCGAATCCTGCATATATTTATCTCCATATTGACTTTGTAGCTGAGTAAACATTCCTTTTAAATGTGAGTCAACCTCTCCTAAAGTTATTTTTTCTCCATTAACTGTAGCTACAGTAGTCTTGTCAATAGCCGCTTGAGTTTTTTCTACCATGTTACACCCAACAGCAGTAAACATCAAAACTCCAACTAATGCAGATGCTACTAATTTTTTTACACTTACCATTTTAATACCTCGCCTTTCTCTGATTATAATTTACATAATATTCTAGTCAGATTCCATTTTAGTATATCAATGTTACAATAATATTTCAATTTATAAATTATTAATTATTTAACGCCAGTATGCCGTCTAACATTTCTTTAAACGTAGCTAATATATCCTCTTTCTTCTTATCTTTTCCTCGGTATAAGAATATTGGTTTATCTCCAAATTCAATTAATATATCATCTTTATAATTTTCTAAAAGCATCTTAAATATTTTTTTATCTGTTCTTTCTCTACTTTCAAATATAAATATTATGTCATCATTTTTCTCTTTTATTTCTTCAATATTTAAAATCTTAGCTTTACTTTTTATATAAGCTATATCCATAAGGTTATAAACCATATTTGGTATGTTAGAGAATCTGTCTTCTAACTCTTCTTTTACATATTCATAATCCTCTTCATTCTCTATAGCTGCAATCTTCTTGTATATTTCAATCTTTTGAATCTCATCTTTTATATAACTTGAAGGAATGAATGCATCAACTTTTAAATCTACAATAGTCTCAATAGGCTCTCTTTCTATTTCACCTCTTATAATTTTTATTGTGTCTTCTAACATTCTACAATACAAATCATATCCTATAGATGCCATATGCCCATGTTGAGCTGAACCCATCATATTTCCAGCACCTCTTATTTCAAGGTCTCTCATAGCTATTTTAAACCCTGAACCAAGCTCAGTGAAATCTTTTAACGCCTTAAGTCTTTTCTCTGCTACTTCGGTTAAGACTTTATCCCTTTGATATAGAAAATATGCATAAGCAACCTTATTACTCCTACCAACTCTTCCTCTTAACTGATAAAGCTGAGAAAGTCCCATTTTATCTGAATCATTTACAATCATAGTATTAACACTGTGAATATCTATACCTGTTTCTATTATGGAGGTACAAACTAATACATCATACTTTCTCTCCATAAAGTCTATCATTTCAGTTTCTAATTGTCTCTCTGTCATTTGTCCATGTATAACTGTGGCCTTACATTCTGGAACAAGCTCTTGTATATAACTAGCTACTTCCTGAATACTTTCAACCCTGTTATGAACAAAGTACACTTGACCATCTCTATTTATTTCTCTTAAAATAGCATCCCTTATAAGTTGATCATTTTGTTCTACAACATATGTTTGTATAGGATATCTATTTTCTGGTGGAGTTTCTATTACTGAAATATCTCTTACTCCAGTAAGAGACATATGAAGTGTTCTTGGAATAGGGGTTGCACTTAAAGTAAGAACATCAACGTTCTTTTTGAAACTCTTTATTTTTTCCTTTTGTGCTACTCCAAATCTCTGTTCTTCATCCACAATAAGAAGACCTAAATCCTTAAATTGAATATCCTTAGAAACAAGTCTATGAGTTCCAATCAGTATATCTACATTTCCCTCTTTTAAAGCTTTTAATGTTTCTGTCTGTTGCTTCTTAGTTCTAAATCTACTTATCATATCTATGGTTATAGGGAAACCTGCAAATCTCTTTTTCATATTTTTATAATGCTGTTCTGCAAGTATTGTTGTAGGAACTAAGAATGCTACCTGTTTTCCATCCATTACAGCCTTAAAAGCAGCTCTTACTGCAACTTCTGTTTTACCATAACCAACATCTCCACAAAGCAATCTATCCATTACTTTGTTTGCTTCCATATCTCCCTTTATATCCTCAATCGCTGTTAATTGATCTGGTGTCTCTTCATATGGAAATTCATCTTCAAATTGTTTTTGCCATTGAGTATCTTTAGAGAATCTATATCCCTTTACAGCTGATCTTTCTGCATATAATTTAACTAAATCACCTGCTATATCGTTTATAGATTTTCTTACCTTAGCCTTAGCTTTTTGCCACTCATTTCCCCCAAGCTTACTTATCTTAGGTGAAGCACTATCTGAGCCAATATATTTTTGTACTAAGTCTAATTGTTCAACAGGCACATAAAGCTTATCACCTTTTGAATATTCAATATCTAAATAATCTCTTTTATGCCCTTGAACTTCTATTTGTTTTATTCCTTTGTAGACACCTATACCACTATTTACATGAACTACATAGTCTCCAGGCTTTAACTCTGCAAAACTTTTAATCTTAGATACACCTTTTGACTTTTTCTTCTTTGGCTTTTTGCTTCTTTTACCTTCTCCAAAAACACCTTTATCAGATATTAGACAAAGCTTTATATCTTGATATTCAAATCCTTTATTTTGATTTCCAAAAGTTATAACAACTTCTCCATCTTTTATTTCATCAACATCATCTTTATAAACACTTTCTATTTCTAATTCTCTTAAAGTATCAACCAGTCTTTCTCCTCTTGGTCTTGTTCCTGAAAGTATTAATGTCTTAAATCCTTTTTTCTTTTTTTCTCTTATATCGTCTATAAGCATATCAAGTTGTCCCTGATAACCACTCATAGTAATTTGCTTTAATTCCACCTTATTGAAGGACTCTATAAATCCTCCCCCTTCACCAAATGGAACTAAGTTCATTAAGTTATTACCCTTAAATAATTCTTGTACTTTTTCTAAACTTAAGATTAAATTGATTTGCGAAGGAAGAATATTTCCTCTTTCTAAAAAGGATTCATAGTTTTCATTAAACTCAAAAATAGTACTTTCTAATTTTCCTTTACATCTTTTAGCATCATCAATTATAAAAGTGTAATTTTTTAAATAATCAAATAAGGTTGCAGGTTTATCAAAGAAAAATGGAAGATAACTATCTATGGTTTCAAAGCTCCAATTTTCCTGTAAAGACTCTATATTTCTCTCTATTATCTTCCTTAATCTGTATTTTATTTCTTTATCTGAAACCTTATTTTCAAAATCTGAAAGCTCTTTTTTCATTTTGTCTATAGCATACTCTATAGTTTCTTTATTTAATATTATCTCCTTAGCAGGGAATATCTCTGCCTTTTTTACTTTTTCTATACTTCTTTGAGACTCTACATTAAATGTTCTAATAGAATCAACTTCATCTCCAAAAAGCTCTATTCTAAAAGGATTAGTTGAGTTAGGAGGAAATACATCTAATATTCCTCCCCTTAATGAAAATTCGCCCTTACCCTCAACAGTTTCTAATCTTTCATATCCCGATTCAATAAGCTTATGTGAAAGTTCCTTTAAATTAACTTCATCTCCAATTTTAACCTTTAATATGTGACTTTTATAAAGTTCCTTAGGTGTATAAGTCGCTACAAAAGCATCTATGGAAGTAACAATTATCTTTTTATTACTTCTCAACATTTCTTTTATAACTTTTAATCTTGCCCATCTTAAATCTCCAGAAATAGCATCTATATTGTAGAATACAATTTCTCTTGAAGGTAAGTAATATACATTAGGTATATAAAATGATAAATCTTCATATATATTTCTAGCTTCAATATCATTATGTGTAACAACAACTATAGGCTTATCTGATTCCTCATATACCCCATTTATAAAATAAGATTTCCCCGAATCCGACAAACCATTTATCATTACTGGATAACTCCCGCTTTCCATAAAAGATTTAACTTTTTGAAAAGCATCACTATTTAATAAAGGAGTCATTAACCCCTGTAACCTCAATCTAAACACCGCCATTCTAAAATAAATTAATCTATTTTAACTCCATTAAACTTATTCATTGATTCCTTAGCACCATTTTTAACAATTTCAGTAATTGCATCACTTACTACTGGAATAACTTTTTCTATATGTTCCCTATCTTCTTTTGAAAATTTCCCCAAAACGTGATTTACTAAATTATCTTTAGGTTGTCCTACCCCAACTTTAACTCTTGGGAATTCATCTCCACCAAGGTTTTGTATTATGCTCTTGATTCCATTATGACCTCCAGCACTACCTTTTTCTCTTATTCTTAATTTTCCAATATCCAAACTTATATCATCATAAACTACTATGATTTCATCATTTTCTAACTTATAGAAGTTAGCAAGCTCTCTTATACTTTCTCCGCTTAGGTTCATATATGTTAAAGGTTTTAATAAAATAACCTTCTTATTTTCTATGAAACCTTCTCCACAAAGACCTTTAAATTTTTCCCTATTTACATCAATATTATACTTGTTTGCCATATAATCAATTACATCAAATCCAATATTATGTCTAGTTTGCTCATATTGTTTTCCTGGGTTGCCTAATCCAACTATTAAAATCATATTGCCCTCCATATAATTACGTTTCTAAATTATTTTAATTAAATCATTCTTTAATTATACTTTTACTATTAGTATAAAACAATAAAAAACCCTTCACCAAATTACGTGAAGGGTTATATTTCTTTTTTCAAATTATTTTAGAGTTACAGGAATATCTTTTACAGATTCTCCTCTGATAACTTTAATCTTAACTATATCTCCTACAGAATGTTTTTTTAGTAAATCAGCTAAACTTTCTATGTTTTTAACCTTCTTACCATCTACTTCAACTATTATATCTGTAGGTTTTATTCCTGCATTAAATGCATTACTATCTTTATCAACATCTTCTACATAAATTCCATAAACATTATGTTTTTCATCTGCAACAGTAGTACCTGTAACACCTAAAGTTGCTCCAGTAGTAACACTACCTTCTCTTATTATAGAGTCAGCTACTCTTAAAGCATCATTTATTTCTAAGGCATAATATACTCCTGATTTTGAAAACTTATTGGTAAAATATAAACTATTTATTCCAACAACTTTTCCATTATAGTCACATAGTATACCACTATTATTATCTTCATTTATTAGTGAACTAGTCTCTATAACATCAACTACTTTCGAATCTGAGTGACCTTCTTCACCTATGGTCACCTTCTTAGTTGGTGCACTTACTATTCCATTAGCTACAAAACCTAAAGGCTCTTCACATATTATATTTCCTAATGTTGCGACTCTTTCTCCTGTTTCTAAAACTTCAATTTCAGAGGTTGATATACTCTTTAAGATATTAGATTCTATCTTTAATACTGCTATGTCAGTATCTTTATCAAATCCAACAAGTACTGCTTGGAAAGGACTTATATCATTACTTGATATCTTTACATATATCTCTGAAAAATCCTTTATAGCACTATAACTAGTAATTATATATCCATCAGTTCTAATAACAACTCCTGATATATTTTTACCATCATTTTTTCCTATAGATAAACTATTCTTATTATCTCCAACAGTAACAATACTACTTGCAGATTTATTAACTAGGTTAGTTACATCATATCTTCCATCTTTTATTTCCTCTAAAAGATTTGTATTTTGCTTCTCTATAACCAAATCCTTAGTATAGTGATTAAAAGCTATGAAGCTTATAATTATAACGAATATAATAAAACTTGCTAGCTTTAAAAAATTTCTTATCCAGAATCTTTTCTTATCTTTTTTAATCACTATATTGTCATAGTTCTTTTCACTTGATTCATGGAGATCCTTCCCCTTTTTAGAGTGCTTAAAAAACTTCCCCATAAAGACCTCCTATGCAATATTTTATTTAACCTTAGTCAAAGTAAAATTAAATCTGACACCTTTTATGTTTCCATTTTTATCTTTAACATTTTCAGCCCAAATATCTTCTTCTAGTTGCAGTATTATATTTCTAACAATAGATAAGCCTAGACCTGTACTAGTCTTATTACTTCTTGCCTTGTCAACTTTATAGAATCTATCCCAAATATGAGTTAAATCATATTCATCGATTCCCTCACTAGTGTTAAATATACTAACAACAATCTTACTTCCCTTTGTTTTAGTTGATATTTTTACTTCACCATTTCCATCACAATATTTTATAGCATTATCAACTAAATTAGTAATAACCTGTATCAATCTATCATTATCGCCATAAACATATACTCTTTCACTTTCTAAAAGCACTTCAATTTTTATGTTTTTACTTGCAGCTTTTTGATTCATTGTTAATACAGTTGTCTCTATTAATCTGTTTAATTCTAACTCACTTATATTAAACTCTAATTTTCCTGCTTGCATAGCAGATAAATCTAATAAATCATTTATGAGTCTAGTTAATCTACTTATCTCATCATTTACTATTACAAGATAGTATTCTTCCTTATCCTTAGGAATGACTCCATCTAATATGGCTGTTATAAAACCTTTAATAGAAGTCATAGGTGACCTTAATTCATGAGATACATTAGAAATAAACTCTCTTCTATTAAGTTCTGCCTCCTCAAGAGATGTGGCCATTATATTAAACGACTCCGCTAGTTCACCCACCTCATCATCATAAGAAACATTTACTCTATTTCCTATTTCTCCATTAGCAATTTTCTTAGCAGCATTATTTATAACCTTTAGAGGTTTGATTATAATCTTTTTTGATATAAAGTATATTGCTAACCCAGAAAATATTATAGCTATGGCTACACACATCCAGACGATTTGATTTATTCTAACTAGAGAATCAGAAAGAGTACTTAAGGGAGTAACTATAGAAACCACTCCTGTAAAATATCCTTTATAGAAGATAGGTTTCGAATATATATACTCATTCTTATTCTTCTGTTCTATTACTTGGCCTTCTCTTAATATTTTCATGTCTTTGTCATCTATTTTGGTACGTTTTAAATAATCATACTTATCATTAGAAACTGAATATATGTATCCATAACTATCAATTACATAAACATCTACCTTTAATGAATTAGCTATAAATGATACAGACTTGTTTAATTCATCTAAGGTAACTTGATTGTTCATATATGAATTAACAACTTCTTCTATAACTTCTGCTTCTGCAGATAAACTATTTAATCTCTCTTGATAATATTCTTCTCTAAACAGGCTGGATAGTATAATCCCTACTATAAAGAAAGTAATACATATTGTTATGCTTAGTGTTAAGATTAACTTTGGAACTAAGCCACGATATTTCATTATTTCACCTCAAATTTGTATCCAACGCCCCAAACAGTTTCAAGTTGCCAATCTTCTCCACCATTTAATTTTTCTCTTAATCTCTTTATGTGAACATCAACAGTTCTTGAGTCACCTGGGTAATCATATCCCCAAACTTCACATAATAATTGATCTCTTGTGAAAACTTTATTCTTGTTGCTTGCAAGATAGTGTAAAAGTTCAAATTCTTTAGGTGGAGTCTTAACTTCTTCTCCATTGTATATAACTTTATATGAGTTAGCATCTATAGTTAAACCTGGGAAATTTAATACAACATTATCAGGTTCTTCTCCTGAATATCTTCTCATAACAGCTTTTACTCTAGCTAATAACTCTTTTGGCTCAAAAGGTTTAACAACATAATCATCTGCACCAATTTCTAAAGCTAACACCTTATCAAAAGTTTCTCCTTTAGCTGTTAACATAATTACTGGAACGTTGCTATCTTTTCTTATCCATTTTAATACTTCCATTCCATCAATTCCTGGTAACATCATATCTAGTACAACTAGATTAGGACTAAAGTTAACAAACTCTTCCTTAGCAGCTTTTCCATCATGTGCTACTCTAACGTTATATCCTGTAGTCTCTAAATACATTTTTATGACTTCACATATATTTTCATCATCATCTACAATTAAAATCTTTCCTAATAGACCTTCCATAAAATTCACCTCTTAAAATCCTTTCTGTAACTTTTCTACATTTGTCCTTATTTTATGTGCTTTTATACTTTTAAAATATGAAAATTTTACCGTTTAACATATTATTAATGTATATAAATAAAGTGTAAAACATTTATTCATTTTTATCAATTTATAATTAACAAAATTATTTTTTTTTTACATTTTAATCAAATTTAAACGTTTTTGTTCAAAAAAAAGTTTCATTTTTTACTGGTTTTACAAAAAAAGAGCGCTTAAGACGCTCTTTTTTTAGTCTTGGAATAATCCACTTAATGGTTCATCATCATAAATTCTGCTTATAGCGTCTGCCATAATAGGTGCAACTGATAATGATTTGAACTTATTTAAACCTTCAGTCTCTGGAAGAGCTATAGTATTTAACATGACTAACTCCTCGATAGCACTGTTATTTATTCTTTCGAATGCAGGTCCTGATAATACTCCGTGAGTACAACAAGCATATACATTTTTTGCTCCTAAATCTTTAAGAGCGTTAGCTGCATTAGTTATTGTTCCTGCAGTATCTATCATATCATCTATTAAAATACAAACCTTATCTTTAACATCCCCTATTATATTCATTATTTCAGATACATTTGCTTTTGGTCTTCTCTTATCTATTATAGCTATTGGAGCATTAAGTTTATCAGCAAACTTTCTTGCTCTTGTTACTGAACCTAGATCTGGTGAAACAACAACTACATCATCTCTATCAGCTAATCCCTTATCAACAAAATATTGTGATAATATTGGTGAGCCTAGTAAATGATCTACAGGTATATTAAAGTATCCTTGTATTTGAGCTGCATGTAAATCCATTGTAAGAACTCTATCTGCACCTGCTGCTGTTAATAGGTCAGCTACTAGCTTAGCTGTTATTGGATCTCTTGACTTAGCTTTTCTATCTTGTCTAGCATATCCATAATAAGGTATAACTGCATTTATTCTTCCTGCTGATGCTCTTTTAAATGCATCTATCATTATTAATAACTCCATTAAGTTATTATTTACAGGACTACATGTTGATTGAACTATAAATACATCACAACCTCTAACAGTCTCTTTTATATTTACTGATATTTCTCCATCGCTAAAAGTACTTACTTCAGCTTTACCTAGAGGTATATTTAATGTCTCTGCAATCTCCCTAGCTAACTCTGGATGTGAATTACCTGTAAATATTTTAATGTTTTTTGAATGATTTTCCATTTAGTGAAGACCTCCTTAAAATTAAACCTAGCCTTTGGCATTTGTATATTTAATGCTTATTTAAGCTTTTTTCTTTCAACCCAGCCCTCTATGTTTTTTTGCTTAGCTCTTGCTATAGCTAAACTTCCTTCTGGAACTTCTTTAGTTATTGTTGAACCTGCAGCTATGTAAGTATTATCTTTTACTTCTACAGGTGAAACTAAGTTAGTGTTACATCCTATAAATGAATCATTACCTATGATTGTTTTATGTTTTTTCTTACCATCATAGTTAACAACTACTGTACCACATCCAAAGTTACATCTTTCTCCAACTTCAGCATCTCCAATATAAGTTAAATGTGATACCTTCGTATTATTGCCAATTGTTGATTTTTTAATTTCAACGAAATCACCAATTCTAACATGATCTCCAATATTACTTTCTGGTCTAACGTAAGCAAATGGTCCTACAGTTGTTTCATCACCTATTTTACTATCTAAAATAACTGAACTTTGAATTTCAACACCATTTCCTATTGTACTATTGTTAATTCTTGAGTTAGGATATAAAACACAATCTTCTCCAATCACTGTTTTTCCTTCTAAAACATTGCCTGGATAAATTATAGTGTCTTGACCAATAACAACATCTGGTTCTATATATGTGTTTAGAGGGTCGATTATAGTAACTCCATTATCTAAATGAGTTCTATTTATTCTATTTCTCATTATACTCTCAACTTTAGCAAGCTCAGCTCTTGAATTAACTCCTAAAGTCTCTTCAAAATCTGTAATCATAGCTCCAACTTTTTTATTCTCTTTCTTTAATATTTCTATAACATCTGTTAAGTAATATTCTCCTTGAGCATTATTGTTTGAAAGTTGTTCTAAAGAAGTTAATAAACTTTCTATATCAAAGCAATACATTCCTGCATTTACTTCTTGTATCTTTATTTCTTCCGCATTACAGTCTTTGTGTTCTACTATTTTTTCAACTGATTCACCATTTCTAACAATTCTTCCATAACCAGTTGGATTTTCAATTACTGATGTTAATAAAGTAGCTGAATTCTTTTCATTGATGTGTGTATTAACTAAATTCTTAACAGTTTCTGGTTCTATTAAAGGAGCATCTCCTGTAAAAATAGCTACTACTCCTGTTTTTCCAACTAAAAAATCTTTAGCACATTTAACTGCATGACCAGTTCCTAACTGTTCTGCTTGTAAAGAATAACTTACATTTTTTGATGAAGTTCTTTCTTTAACTAATTCTGCTCCCTTTCCTATTATTACATTAACATCTTCTATCTCAGCTCTTCTCATAGCATCGATAACATGATTAACCATTTCTTTTCCACAAGCTTTATGTAGAACTTTCGGTAACTTAGATTTTATTCTAGTTCCTTGACCTGCCGCTAATATTATAGCACATTTATTCATAAAAACACCTCTTTGTGATACTCATTTTATTATATAAGCTATACTATTTAAAATTAATCTCTTCTTTTGTTACGAAATCTTCAAATTTCTCATTTTCAATTATATTTTAATAAATTACTTATTTCAATAATAAGTTATTAATGATATTAATATGAAATTCATTATATTTTAGACAAAAAAATAAAAGGAAGATGCCTTCCTTTTATTAAAATTATTCTTGAACATCTAAATTTTTAACTTTTTCATACTCCTCAAGAATAGCTTTTTGGATTTGCTCCCTAGTTTCTGTATTTATAGGATGAGCTATATCCTTAAACTCTCCATCTGGTGTTTTTCTGCTAGGCATAGCTATGAAAAGACCATTTTGTCCTTCTATAACTTTGATATCATGTACAACGAATTGATTCTCAAAAGTTACTGAAACTATAGCTTTCATCTTACCTTCTGCAGATATTTTTCTAATTCTTACATCTGTAATATTCATTATGGTACACCTCCAGTTGTTGTTACTATGTATATTCTATACAAAATATAGAAATCCTTCTTTTTTTAATATTTTTTGTAAATTATTCTTTAACACATAGTAACTTTAACTACTAGATAGAAGGTACCATTTTTACACCCTCTTCATTTATTTCAACAATGTCAATTAGAGATACATAATCTTTAGTTATTTTATTAGTTGATAGTTTGTTATCTATTAGGACACCAATTCCCATAAGTTCAGAATCAAACTCTTTTAATAAATCAACTAATCCTTTAGCAGTTCCGCCACCTCTCATAAAGTCATCTATGAATATACATTTACTTCCTTGTTTTAATGATTTTCTAGATAAGCACATCTGCTGTATCTTTCCTGAAGTTCCTGAAACATAATTTATAGAAACTGTTGAACCTTCTGTGACTTTACTATCTCTTCTTGCAGTTATAAGCTGTACTCCTAAGCATTTAGCCACTTCATATGCTAGTGGAACCCCTTTTGTTTCAACTGTTATTACATAATCTATATCCATTTCTTGAAAATATGATGCTAAAATAACAGAAGCCTTGCTTATTATGCTAGGATCAAACATTATGTCTGTAACATATAGAAAGTTTCCAGGTACAACTCTATTGCTTTCACTAGCAATTTCACATAACTCTTCTAAAAACTTTTTCTTTTCTTCTTCTCCCATTTCTGGAATATATCTTATTCCACCAGCTGCACCAGCTATTGTTTCAACTTTTCCCATTGAAAATTTAGCTAATATTTCTCTAACAATAACTATATCTTCACTTATTGTTGATTTAGCAGCATTTAAAAGTTCTGAGAATTTATTTAATCCTATTATCTTATTAGGATTTTCTATAAGAACCTTTGTTATAATCGATACTCTACTATTTCTACTTAGTTTCTCCATATTAATCACCTGACCTATATAAATTTCCAGTATATATTTTCCACTTATAATTCATATTTTATTCTTTATAAAACACATATATTTTTATAAATAATTTCCTTTTTATTCTGCATTTACAATCATTATAGCAAACTTTATTAAGGCTGTTAACCAGTTATATATTACACATTGCGAATTTTAAGACTTTTTTCTTAATAATTATTAGGTTATCTTAATAACTATATAAGGATAAGGATTAATAAATCTCTTTTGGTACTAAAAGCAATAAATTTTCATAAAATACTTTTAAAAAGAATTTTTTTGTGTGCTTTTCTAAAAAAGTGTATATAATTATTAGTGTATATAAGTAAAGGAGTTGATATCTTGGCTTTCGATTTATTAAAAGATATTAATAAAAAAGTTCATTTCATAGGAATTGGTGGAGTTAGTATGAGTGGTTTAGCTGCCGTACTACTTAATGCTGGTTACAAAGTTTCAGGATCTGATTCAAAGGAATCAGAAATTACTAATAGATTAAAAGAAGAAGGTGCCAAAATATACATAGGTCACAGTAAAGATAACTTACAAGATGTTGATGTAGTTGTATATACTGCGGCAATACCTAGCGATAACCCTGAAATAGTTAAAGCTAAAGAAGATAACCTCATTCTAATGGATAGAGCTGAATTTTTAGGACAAATTATGAAGGGTCATAAATTCAATGTTGCTGTAGCAGGAACCCATGGAAAAACAACAACTACTTCTATGATTTCACATGTTGCACTTAGCGCTGATTTAGATCCTACAATATTAGTCGGTGGAGATTTAGATATTATCCACGGAAATTTTAGAGTTGGAAATAGTGAATATTTCATAACTGAAGCTTGTGAATATAAGCAAAGTTTCTTAAGATTTTTCCCTTACGTTGGAATAATACTAAATATAGATGCAGACCATCTTGATTTCTATAAGGATATAAATCACATAAAGGATACATTTAAGCAATTCGTTAAACTTATACCTACTGACGGATATATTATAGGAAATGCTGATGACGAAAAAGTTGTTGAAGTTCTTGAGGGTGCTAAATGTAATGTATTAACTTACGGAATTAACGCTGGAGATATACAAGCTAGAAATATAGAATTTAACGAAAAAGGTTGTGCTACTTTTGATGTATTTAAAGGCGAAGAAAAACTTCTTTCTATTTCTTTAAATGTACCTGGTATGCATAATGTATCAAATTCATTATCAGCTGTATGCTTAGCTGAAATATTTAACGTACCTGTTGAAGCAACTGTTTCAGGTCTTTCATCATTTGGAGGAGCTCATAAGAGATTCGAGTATAAAGGTACTAAGAATGATGTAACTGTTATTGATGACTATGCTCATCATCCAGTTGAAATAAAAGCTACATTAAGCACAGCAAAGAAAATGGATCATAATAGAATAATCTGTGTATTCCAACCACATACTTACACAAGAACAAAAACTCTTTTCGATGATTTCGTTAAATGTTTTGATGATTGTGATGAACTTGTTTTAATGGACATATATGCAGCTAGAGAAAAAGATCTAGGAGAAATAAATTCAGATCAATTAGGAGATGCTATAAGAGCTCATGGAGTAAAATGTACAAATGTACACTCTCATGAAGAAGCATTAGAATATGTAAAGACTAACCTATCAAAAGGAGACCTACTTTTAACAGTTGGAGCCGGTGATGTGGTTAAGGTTGGCGAACTTTTTTTAAAGTAAATCAAAAAAAAGACTGTTTTATTGAAAAAAGGCTATTTTATTAAAAAAATAGTCTTTTTTATTTGCATTATGACAAAAATAATGTTATCATTTACATACAGTGTTTTTCTTTTTCTTGCACCGTTTGATGAAAGCGATACCATACTTAATTAAAATTTAAATTTTCTACCAAGGAAAATATTGTTTAATTATTTTCGCAGTTCATCTATAATAGTGTACAAAGGGGGAGAATGACATGTCTGTAACAATTAATAATATTGCAAAAGAAGCGGGTGTCTCTTTAGCCACTGTTTCAAGAGTTATAAATAACTCTGGGTACGTAAAAGAAGAAACTCGTGAAAAGGTTATGAAAGTTATAAATAAATATAACTATACTCCTAGCGCTATTGCTAGAAGTCTTTCAAAAAATGTTACTAACACTATCGGAGTTATAGTTCCTGATATTACAAATCCATTCTTTGGATCTATAATAAAAGGAATAAGTGATGTTGCAGAAGCGAATGACCTTAACTTGATTCTTTGTGATTCTAATGAAAGCATTGATAAAGAAATTAAAGCTATTAAAACACTAAAAGAACAAAGAATTAGGGGAATTATCATTTGTCCAACCTCTGTTGAAAATGATTTAAATAGTGAATACCTAAGGGCTATAACTAGTTTAGGAATACCTGTAATCTTAGTTGATGGTAGTCTTAAATATCACAATTTCAATGGTGTTTTTGTGGACAACATCAAGGGTGCTTTCGATGCTACTGAGGCATTAATTAAAGCTAATCATACTAATATAGCTATAATAACAGGCCGTATGACATCTAAACCAGCTCAAGATAGACTATTAGGCTATGAAAAAGCATTGATAATGAACAATATCCATATAAATAGTGATTTAATTTTTTATGGTGATTATGAAGAAGAAAGTGGATATGAATGTACTAAAGAAATCTTATCAATGGAAAATAGGCCTTCAGCAATTTTTGTATGTAACAACCTTATGACCTTAGGTTGCTTAAAAGCTTTAAAAGAAGCAAACCTTCAGTTAACAAAAGATATTTCTTTAATATCTTTCGATAATATACCTATATTGGATACCTTAGGTATAAATCTTAGCCATATAAATGGTCCAACAAGAGAGCTTGGAGAACTTAGTATGAATTTATTGATAGATTCTTTAAGCAATAATTCAAAAAAAGAATTAAGTAGTATAACAATAACTCCAGAGCTTATTTTAAAAGGTTCTGAGAAGTTAATAAAATAATTACAAAGTTAATTTAGAATTTTATACATTTTAAAGTAAGCGTTACCACATACTAGAAATATTCCAAAATTAAAATCATTAAAAAACAAATTTTTCATTGTGAGGTGTAAAGTTATGGATTTATCAAACAAAATTAAAACAGCTGCTGAGTACATAAAAGGAAAAAGTAAATATAACCCAACAATAGGATTAATATTAGGATCAGGATTAGGTGCAATTGCAGACCAAATCGAAGATGCTGAATACTATCCATACAACGAAATTCCAAACTTCCCTGTTTCTACAGTTGAAGGTCATGCTGGAAGATTAGTTATAGGAAAATTCCAAGGTAAAGAAGTTGTTGCAATGCAAGGAAGATTCCACTACTACGAAGGTTACTCAATGCAAGAAGTTACTTGCCCAGTAAGAGTAATGAGATTATTAGGAGTTGAAACTTTAGTAGTTACTAATGCTGCTGGAGCAGTTAATAAAGATTATACTCCTGGAGATTTAATGATAATATCAGACCACTTAAATTTATCAGGTTCAAATCCTTTAATAGGCAAAAACTTAAATGAATTTGGTACTAGATTCCCTGATATGTCAAATGCTTATGACAAAGAGCTTAGAGCTCAGGTTAAAGATATAGCTAAAAATTTAGGAATGGAAGTAAGAGAAGGTGTGTATGCTATGTTTAGCGGTCCAACTTACGAAACTCCTGCTGAAATAAGAATGGTTAGAACATTAGGAGCAGATGCAGTTGGTATGTCAACAGTTCCTGAAGTTATAATAGCTAACCATAGTGGAATGAAAGTTATAGGTGTTTCATGCATGACTAACATGGCTGCTGGTATATTAGAACAACCTCTTAATCATGAAGAAGTTATGGAAACTTCAACTAGAGTTAGAAAAACTTTTATAGAACTAATGACTAATATTATCAAAGAAATTTAATAAAGTTAATCAAAAATACATTTTTTAACTTTTATTAAATAGAAAACTAGTATAAAATAAAATGAATAAAAAAACTTAAGAAAAGGAGAACAAACGTGGATAGGTTTATTGGTGTAATAGGTCTTATTTGTATTCTTGGTATAGCTGTTCTTTTTTCTGAAAACAGAAAGAAGATCAACTGGAGACTTGTTGTAACAGGTCTTTTACTACAAATCATTTTCGCTCTACTAATTCTAAAAGTTCCTGCTGGAAGAGCAGTATTTGAATGGGTTAGTGGTGGAATTACTAAATTATTAGATTTCACTAAGGAGGGTTCTGTATTCTTATTTGGTTCACTACTTGATACAGATAAATTTGGTTCAATATTTGCTTTACAAGTATTACCAACAATTATCTTCTTCTCATCATTAATGAGTGTACTTTACCATTTAGGTGTAGTTCAAGTAGTAGTTAAAGTTATTGCTAAAGGTGTTGCTAAACTATTAGGAACAAGTGGTGCTGAAACATTCAGCGCAGTTGGTAATATCTTCTTAGGTCAAACAGAGGCTCCTCTATTAGTAAAACCATACATAAAGAACATGACTAAATCAGAGTTATGTGCAATTATGGTAGGTGGTATGGCTACTGTTGCCGGTGGTGTTATGGCTGGTTATGTAGCTATGGGAGTTAACGCTGGTAGCTTATTAGCTGCTTCAATAATGGCTGCTCCTGCTGGATTAATACTTGCTAAAATCTTAGTTCCTGAAACTGAAGAGCCAGAAACTAAAGGTGGCGGAACTCTTGAACTTAAAGTTGAAAGTGAAAATGTTATCGAAGCTGCTGCAAACGGTGCTTCAGAAGGTTTAGGATTAGCTTTAAACGTTGGTGCTATGCTTCTTGCATTCGTTGCTCTTATCGCTATGATAAACGCATTATTTGGAGCAATCGGTGGATTATTTGGAGCACCTTGGTTAAGCTTAAACTGGATTCTTGGTAGATTATTCTCTCCACTAGCATTTATAATGGGAGTTCCTACAAAGGACGTATTCGTAGCTGGAGACTTATTAGGAATAAAGCTAGCTGTTAATGAATTCTTAGCTTATTCTCAATTATCAAGCTATATAGCAAGCGGAACTTTAGAGCCTAAGACTATAATGATATTAACTTACGCTCTTTGTGGATTCGCTAACTTAAGTTCAGTTGCAATTCAATTAGGTGGTATCGGTGGATTAGCTCCAGAAAAGAAACCAACTATAGCTAAATTAGGACTAAAAGCACTTCTAGGTGGTGTATTAGCTACATGTATGACAGCTACTATCGCTGGTATATTATTTAGTGCTTAATAATTAGAAAACTTTAGATTGTTATAATAAAAAAAGAACATTCTTCTTTCGAAGAATGTTCTTTTTTATTTTAATTATTCTACTACAACTAATTCTTTGTTAAGATTATTTAATCTTTCACATCCATCCTCAGTTACTAATACTAAGTCCTCTATTCTAATTCCCATATCTCCTTGAAGATATATTCCTGGCTCTACAGAGAATATCATTCCTGGTTTAACTTCATCAGTATTAGTTGATCCAACATCACCAAAATCATGAGTTTCTATTCCTATTGAATGACCTGTTCTATGAGTAAAGTATTTTCCATATCCTTTGTCTTCTATAACATCTCTAGCGGCTTTATCTATATCACAGAATCTAACGCCAGGTTTAATCATCTCTATAGCTTTCTTATTAGCTTCTAGAACTATATTAAATATTTCCTTTTGATGTTCTGTTGGTTCGCCAAAGAATACACATCTAGTCATATCTGAGCAGTAATAATCTTTTCTACATCCAGTATCTATTAAAACGCCCATTCCCTTTTCTAATCTTTGCTCTCCTGATTCTGCATGTGGATCTGCTGCATTAGCTGCGAAAGCAACGATTGGTTCAAATGAGTATCCTTGGCATCCATATTCAGTATAACCTTTGCCTAAGATTTCTACTACTTCTTTCTCAGTCATTCCTTCTTTAAGGCTACTTATTGCTTTTTCTACCACTATATCATTTATTCTTGAAGCTTCTTTCATTAAAGCTATTTCTTCATCATCTTTTCTCATTCTTACTCTATCAACTATAGGAGATCCATTAACAAATTTCTTTGCTGATTTTCTATCTAATAATTGAATTAAGAAATGAGCTTTCCAATCTTTATCTATTCCTAAAACTTCTTCATTGTCTATTATTTCATCTAAAATATCAATCGGATTCATAGTATCGTTATACCATAGTATATCAACACCTAAATCTTCATTTATTGGAAATAATTCATTTACTATGAATTTTTGTTCACCCTTTGTGTTTAAGTAAAGTGTTATCATTCTTTCTCCTGGTGATATCCACTTACCTGTTAAATAAAATATTGATGCAGGTGAAGAAACTAACATTTGAGGTATATTATTTGCCTCCATAGCTTCTAAAATTCTTTTTACTCTTCCTTCTTTCACCTTGATCACTCCTCTCTAAATAGTTAAAATTCTTTAAATAAATTATATCATAATTTCAAATTATCCAATAATTTATATAACTTTACTATTTGTAATATTTATTTTTTTATTTTGTCCATTATTTTTTTTATTTTATCTATTAAATTGTTATATAATATTTATAGTAAAAAGTAATTGATAAACAGGAGGTCTTAAAATTGAGAATAGCAGTAATATCAGATATACATGGAAACTTATATGCCTTAAGAGAAGTTTTAGAAGATATAGATAACCAAAATATTGATTCTATAATATGTTTAGGAGATTTAGTTGGTTATGGACCTCATCCTAATGAAGTAATAGCACTTATTAAGAGAAGAAATATTCTATGCTTAAAAGGTAACTATGATGCTTCTGTTGTGGACAATGATTATACATATATTAGAGATACAGATATAAATTCATTTTCTCTACCTTGGACAGCAGATGAACTAAGAACATCAAATAGATATTATTTAGATAATCTACCTAATGATATTTCTATGAATGTATGTGGAAAATCTATTAAATTTGTTCATGGTAGTCCAAGAAAAATAAATGAATATTTAAGTGAAGATTATGACCAATTAGATGAAATAATGAGCGAGCTTAAAGAGGATGTTTTAGTTTGTGCTCATACTCATATTCCTTATGCTAAAAAAGTTGGAAACAAAGTTATAATAAATGATGGTAGTGTTGGTAAACCTAAAAATGGTAAACCTCATGCAACTTATGTAATCTTAGACTTCTCTAATGAGTTTAAATTAAAAGTAGAAATGAAAACTGTTCCTTATGAATTTAGAAGAACTATGAAAGATATGGAAATGAAAAACTTTCCTCAAAAATTAATTTATTCTTATGAAGCTGGAAAAGAATAAAAATAAAGCTAGATTAATTTTAATCTAGCTTTATTTTTAACAATCTTTATAACTACAAGTCAAAACACCAACAATACTTAGATTTTTTAGAGGTTTTTTATTATTTCCATAAACCTCTTTATATTCGCCTGTTAAATCGCATCCAACCTTTATATTCTTTTCTTTCCATCCTTCCACATCTGTTAAGTCATAAACTGTACCAAATATAGATATATACGGTGGATTTCCATCTTTACCGTTGTATTTATTAAGATCATTTATATTAAATTCTTTTACTTTATTCCTTTTAGGATAGGTCTTGTTATCATAAATAAGTGTTCCAACAATAGGTAATCTAACTAAAACGCTTTTATCCCCACTATTACACTCATTAAACTCTGAAGTAACATCACTTCCTAACTTTAATTTATTATAAGGACTCTCTTTAAATAAATCCATATTACTTACATCATAAATCACTCCATCTATCGCTATATAAGCTGGATTTCTATCTTCTCCATCATACTTTTCTAATTCTCTTAATGTTAAATCCTTATTAATAGTTTGAATATGCATTCCTCTTTTGTTCTCTTTAAAATCATATAATATTGCTACTATTGGAACCCCTCTTAAATAATCCTTGTTTCCTTTATAACATTCATTAAATTCTTTGGTTATATCAGTACCTAAAGATAATTTATCATGAGAACTCATTCTTAAAAAAGGCATTACAGATACATCATAAACAATACCATCAACAGCTATATATGCCGGATTCCCATTTTGACCATTATATTTCTTTAATTCCTCAGAGCTCATTATTTTAAATCTTTTTTGAGGATAATACTCTTCTGAATCCTCCATAAATTCAACTTCTTCTGGCTCTGCTAATAACCCTACTTTAGGAATATTAGATAGTAATGATAAATTTTTTCCATGACATTTATTAAATTCCTCTGTTAAATCTTTTCCTAGTTTTATTTTTTTGTGTGGTCCCTTCTTAAATAATTCTATGTTTGTAACATCATAAATAACACCATCTATTGCAATATATGCAACCTTCCTATTTTCCCCATTAAAACTAGCAAGCTCTTCTGGAGTGAGAATTAACATATCTTTTTCTTCATTTCTTGTATTAAAATTTTCAAACTCTTGAAAAACATCCTCTATTTTATTCTTATATATCTTAGAATTTTTATCATTTCCCGCTAAAGTCATTAAGTACTTTAATCTATTTATTTGTTCAAACTTATCTTCAAAAAAATTGCACATAAAAACTCCCCTATTACATACTATATCTATATATTTCTATGTGGTTAATATTGCAAATGTTAATGTTTTATTGTAAAATCATTATTAATCGAACTAAATAAGATTCTATTTACTATGAAGAGAAGAGTAAGCTTAGGAAGTAGCTAATAGCGAGCAGATTATGGTGTGAGTTCTGCAGTGAAGCCTATGCTGAAGAACATCTCTGAGTTTCTAACCGAAATCCACTTTGGAGAGTAGACTTAGACGGCTTCAAGCCGTTATACTTGAAGAACATTTTTGTGTTCATAAAGCCGGCTATTTTTATAGCAATTTGGGTGGTACCGCGAATAATGCCATTCGTCCCATTATCTTAATGTGGATGAAGGGCTTTTTTATTTGGAATAAAAACTTAATTAAGAAAGAGAGGAAATAATAATGAAAGATGTAGTTTTAGTAAAAAGTCTTTATAGAAACACTAGTGAATACAGTGATAAAAAAGTAAAAATATCAGGTTGGATTAGAACTTTAAGAGCATCAAATGCTTTTGGCTTCATAGAAGTTAATGATGGTTCATTCTTCAAAAACGTTCAAGTTGTTTTTGATAGTACTAAGATAGCAAACTACAAAGAAGTTTCTAAGCTACCTATAAGCTCATCAATCTCAGTTATAGGAACTTTAATTGAAACTCCAGATTCAAAACAACCATTTGAAATTCAAGCAGAAGAAATAATAGTAGAAGGAATGTCTGATTCAGATTATCCTCTACAAAAGAAAAGACATACTTTTGAGTACTTAAGAACAATAGCTCACTTAAGACCAAGAAGTAATGCTTTCTCAGCTACATTCAGAGTAAGAAGTGTTGCCGCTTATGCTATACATAAGTTCTTCCAAGATCAAGGATTTGTTTACACTCATACTCCAATAATAACTGGCTCAGATGCTGAAGGTGCTGGAGAAATGTTCAGAGTAACAACATTAGACATGATGGCTCCTCCAATAGCTGAAGAAGGTGGAATTGATTTTTCACAAGACTTCTTTGGAAAAGAAACTAACCTTACAGTTTCAGGCCAATTAAACGCTGAATGTTTTGCTTTAGCATTCAGAAATATCTATACTTTTGGACCGACATTTAGAGCTGAAAACTCAAACACAGTAAAACATGCTGCTGAGTTCTGGATGATTGAACCTGAAATGGCATTTGCAGATTTAATAGATGACATGGAAGTTGCTGAGAACATGTTAAAATACGTTATAAAATACGTTATGGATGAATGTCCAGAAGAAATGGCTTTCTTTAACCAATTCGTTGATAAAGGATTATTAGATAGATTAAACCATATCGTAAGCTCAGAGTTTGGAAAAGTTACTTACACTGAAGCTGTTAAATTACTTAAGGAGTCAGGAAAAGAATTTGAATACCCAGTTGAGTGGGGAATAGATCTTCAAACTGAGCATGAAAGATATTTAACAGAAGAAATATTCAAAAAACCAGTATTCGTAACTGACTATCCAAAAGACATTAAAGCATTCTATATGAGATTAAACGAAGATGGAAAAACAGTTGCAGCTATGGACTGCTTAGTTCCTGGAATCGGAGAAATTATAGGTGGTAGCCAAAGAGAAGAAAGACTTGATGTTTTAAAAGCTAGAATGGCTGAATTAAACTTAAGTGAAGAAGATTACTGGTGGTATCTAGAACTTAGAAAATACGGTGAAACTGTCCACTCAGGATTTGGTCTAGGTTTTGAAAGATTAATCATGTACATCACAGGAATGGCTAACATAAGAGACGTAATTCCATTCCCAAGAACTACTGGTTCATCAGAATTCTAATAAAAAAAGAAGTGGAGAAATCCACTTCTTTTTTTATTTAGTTTAATATTAATAGAATGAATATTTATTATACTATTTACATCTTTTATTTGCTAATTCATATAATGTTCTAACACCGGCTCCTGTACCACCTGCTGGACAATAATCTCCTTTTTTATCAGAGAATGCTGGACCTGCTATATCTAAATGTAACCAAGGTTTATTTTGAACAAACTCTCCAATAAATAAACCAGCTGTTATTGTTCCTGCATATTTTCCACCTATATTTTTCAAGTCTGCTATGTTTGACTTTATAAGCTTATTGTAATCTTCAAAGCTAGGCATTTGCCATACCTTTTCTCCAGTTTCATTTGCAGCCTCTCTTAACTCTTCATAGAATTTATCCTTGTTAGTTACTACAGCTGTTACATCCTCACCTAAAGAAACCACAGCAGCACCAGTTAGTGTAGCCACATCTATAACCTCACTAGCCTTTTCTTTTTCTATAGCATAAGTTACAGCATCTATTAAAGTAAGTCTTCCCTCAGCATCAGTATTTAAAATTTCTATTGTTTTACCTGCCATAGATCCTATTATATCTCCAGGCTTATATGCATGACCTGATATTAAGTTTTCACAAGCAGCAACCACAGCTATTACATTTATTTTCAGATTTCTCTTAGCTATAGCACTTATAGCCCCTATAACAGCAGCAGCTCCTCCCATGTCAGCCTTCATTGTAACCATTCCTGCATTAGTTTTTAAAGAATATCCACCTGAATCATAAGTTAATCCCTTTCCTACTAATGCTAATCTATTATCCATATTATCCTCATCACCAAAATATCTCATTACAATAAGTCTTGGTAGATTATCTGAACCCTTTCCTACTGATAAGAAAGATTCCATTTTTAATTCTTCTATTTGTTTTTCATCAAAGATTTCAACTTCAAATCCATATTTTAAACCTATATTTTTAACTTCTTTTGCTAAAGTATCTGGATACATCTTATTGGCAGGTTCATTTACTAAATCTCTTGCTAAACAAGTAGTTTCTGAAAGTAGAAGTGCTTCACTAACAGCTTTTTCACAAACTTCTATCTCTTCTTCCTTTATGTTATGTCCTCCAATATGAATAGTAACCTCTATATCTTCTTTTTTATCACTTTTATATTTATTAAAAGTATATGATGATAAAGCTAGCCCTTCTACCATTGCTTTTATGGTATCTTCCATTCCAATATTGTCTACATAATCAAATCTTAGGAATACACTTTCACTCTTTAATCTCTTAATCTCACTTACAACTTTACCAAAGGCTCTTCTTAATTTTTCTTTAGTTAATTCTACTGACTTTCCAAGACCTAATAAAATTACATCTTGTATATCCTCATTAGTCATTCTATTTATACTGAATATTTCTCCATAAGCACCTTTAAATTGGCCTTTTTTCTTAAGTATATCTATCTTACTGTTAATTTCTTCATTAGGTATTTTTGTTTCATCTTCAAAATATGGGATTAATAATGCATTTGTTTCTTTACACTTTGTTTTCTTTACTAAAAAATTATACATTTATTTTCCACCTCTTTAAATTTTTATAATTAATATATCACATTTGTTTTTAATAATCTATTTTTAATATATATATAAAGTTAAAAAAAGTATGTAACCTAGATTACCAGATTTAATATAAAGGCTCTGTTTTAAACCAGTGCTGATTTTAGATAGAACTGTAAGACCATCTTAATAAGCAGTTTATAGTTTCATTATCTATGAAAAAATAATAGCGTTAAGAGGCTTTTTCTGTTTGAGCGATAGCGAGTTTAAAAGCCTTAGCTATTATTTTGGAATAGATAATAGAAACTCTCTGCGAAATTAAGTAGGTCTGAAGGGCTATCTAAAATCAACACTCACTTAAAAGAGAACCAATAAAAAAAAGCTTAACTATAAAGTTAAGCTTTATGCTAATCCAATAATAGCTAATATACGTTCTCTAACATTATTTCTATCATTATTTATTTTATTTAAAAAAGAAATACGATCTTCACTATTTTTGAAAGCTTCCTTAGGAATCGAAATATAATCAATTGAAGATATATAAATATATATATTTCCCCTAAAAGAAAAAATTTCTCTTATGATTTTCCATGGATATACTCTTTCTTCAATTCCTTCATTGTATTCTACTTTTAATCCATAATTCATAACCTCAACTCTACACTTACCAAGCATGTTTTTTTTCTCTAGAAAGTTTACTTTGTCATTTATACTTTTCTCTATTATCTTTCTATTTTTAATATTGCATATTATAGAAAAAATAAGCCATGCTAACAAAGTAATTGCATAGAAACTATTGTTAAGATTTTTACTAGCCTTAATGAACACCATGGTCATTATAAATACAAATGCAGCTCCTAAGATTTCAAATAAAATCCATATGAAAATTTCTCTGCTTATAAATTCTTTTCGACACTTTACAAATTCATTTCTACCTAAAACAAATTCTAACATATACGCTTTCTACTCCCCTTAAGCAATCTAATTCTCAACTTCCCAATATTTATATAAATAATTTTAACATAGCTTTTTCGTATAAACTATTATGAACATATTACAATTGAAGTTTTTTACAAAATTTTAATCCTTAAAATTCCAATTTAATTATTCTTCCTTCTTTTAAAC
Source organism: Clostridium perfringens (assembly GCA_034421775.1). Lineage (GTDB taxonomy): Bacteria > Bacillota > Clostridia > Clostridiales > Clostridiaceae > Sarcina > Sarcina perfringens_B. The sequence goes on from WNVL01000008.1 coordinate 32,650, forward strand.
TTTTTTTAACGTCTATTATTCTTTGATTTGAAGAGCCTCTAAATTTAAGTCCATCTTCTTTATTATCTATTTCAAATTTTCCATCAACTAATACATCTATATTCTCTAAAAATTCTTTCCATTTATTAAACTCATCAGCCTTTTCTAATAAGTGTTCAAATTTATATCCAGTATAGCTCCAAACATTTAATCCTAAGCCTTTAGCTGCCTTGGCTATGTATATAAATTTATTAGCTTGTTCTAATGGATCTCCACCACTAAATGTTACTCCATCTATAAATGGATTTTCTGATAAGTCTTTTATTAATTCATCTATATCCATTTCCTCGCCACCATTAAAGTCATGAGTATCTGGATTAAAACATCCTCTGCAATTATGTCTACATCCTTGTGAAAAGAAAACTCTTCTTATTCCTGGTCCATTTACTAAACTCTCATAGGCGATTCCTGATAATCTAATAGTATTACTCATAAAAAATTACCTCCTGCTTTATTATATGTTCCTTTTTTTTAATTTAACTGTTTAAAAATGCTTACTATTGTTAATTATTAAAATAAGTATTTAATTAGGGGGTACAAAATGAATAATAAAAACTTATTTTTAGCAATTGAGAAGCATTTATTAGAGGATAATAAACCATCCATATTCTTAAATCAAATTAAAGATGAAGAATCATTTAAAAATTCTTCTTTTAATATTTTCAACCAACTCAATAAAGAAAATCAAATCGATCAATCTAATCCTTGGACTCATACATTAAATGTAGTAGACCTAGCTTCAAAATACAAAGATTTATCTAACGACCCAAAAGCTTTTATGTGGTCTGCATTCTTCCACGATATTGGAAAAGTAAGAACTTTAAACCCAATTCACGATAGAGTTGGAGGCGAAATAACTAGGAGAATTCTTAGAGAATATAGTGAAGATGATACTCTAAATGAAAACATAATAGCACTAGTAAAGCATCATTCTGCACCAGCTTTTGTCCTAAATAGAATTTCATACAGCATTATAGATTTAATAAATACAACTGACATTCACGATGTGGCTTTATTATCTTTATGTGACAAATTAGGAAATATGAATTCTCAAAAAAATAATTTCGAGGCTTATCTACTAGATAGTAATAAATTTCTTCAAGTCATGTCCAGTAAAACCTGTGTTACCTTCAAAGAAATCATAATCTAAAAAAAGGTTATATTAATAGAATCTTATTTTGAAACTATTAATATAACCTTTTATTTATACAACTATTAAATTATCATCAACTTCATTTTTTTCGATGTCACTTATAACATTCTTTATCCACTTTCCAGACCTTAATCTTCCTAATTCGAATATTATCTTTAAAAATTCTTCTGTACATATTAAGAAATAGACTCCATAAATAGGTAATGAAAATACAGTAGCTCCTAAAAATGCCATAGGAACAGCATAAAACCATATAGTTCCGCACTGAACTAACATAGAATAGGTTGTATCTCCACCACCTCTAAAAACACCAACAATCATAACCATATTGAAGGCTCTTATTGTAAAGAATAATCCTATTACTCTTAAAACCTTCAATGTATCTAAGTAAGTTCCTTCGCTCACTTTGAAAGGTTTAAGTGCCAATGGTGCTGTTATCCATATTAAAACTCCTAAAATAAATCCAACCACAACAGCCATGATAGCTATGTTTTTAGCATATTCCCTTGCTATACTTTCCTCATTAGATCCTATTTTATTACCTATCATTATTGATGAAGCTGTAGCTAATCCTATTAATAAAACCATAAACATGTTGTTTAGTGTAGTAGCTATTTGCATACTGGCAACAGCATTAGTTCCTACCCTAGCATAGGCGATAGAGTAAGCTGTCATGCCTAGTGACCATATAATTTCATTTGCTATAACAGACCAAGATGTTTTAAAATAGATTTTTACAAAGTTAAAATCAAATGACATAAGCTCACTTAATTTCGATGCTACTTTATTCTTGCTGAAGTAAACAAAAGAAACTATAAATATCATTTCAATTAATCTAGCTATAGTGGTTGCTAAGGCAGCTCCACTAACTCCCATAGGTTCAAACCCTAGATTTCCAAATATAAATACCCAGTTTAAAAATGCATTTATTAAAACTCCGACCATACTAGCATACATTGGAACATTAGGTTGTTCTGTACTTCTTAAAGCTGAAGAATACGCTTGAGTAAAATTAGTAAAAATACAGCTTATAGCAACAATCTGTAAATATTGAGCTCCTAATTCTATTACTTTTAAGTCATTAGAAAGAATACTCATTATCTCGTATGAAAAAAATCCAGCACCTAAAGCAAAAATCGTTGAAACTATAAGTCCAATAGCTATATCTAATCCTAAAACCTTTTTTATGTTTTTTAAATCTTTCTTACCCCAAAACTGAGACATAAAAACACTAGCTCCAGCATTTATGCCAAGGATACATAGGGTAAAAATAAATATATATTGGTTAGCTAAACCAACAGATGCTATAGACTCTTCACCTAATCTACCTACCATTAAATTATCAACCAGATTTAATGATGATGTAATAAAACTTTGGATAGTAATAGGAACAGCCATCATTATCATAGTAGATAGAAATTCCCTATTTTTAAAAGCTTTAATCAAAATTAATCCCCCTTTTTTAGAAATTGCATAAAAAAAATAAAAGCAAATGGGTAGTCTTTAGCCGCCCATCTGCTTTTAAATCTTATTTATTGTCTAATAAATAAGGTTTATAGTCAATATACTTCTTTACTTATTTACATTACTTTAAAATATTCAAAGTTAAAGCTTTTAGCTACCTAAATTTTTACTGGAACTCCTTATAGTTTTTATTGTATAATATACATCTCACTGTAATTTTCAGTGAAAGTACACCAAATTACTAACAATAATACATTCAAAAAAATTATCCACAGAATATTTTTTTGAAATTTATCCACAGTTGTTAAAATAAAAAATAATCCACAGTCAATTAAAATTTATTTGGCTGTGGATTATTTTCTGCCTTAATTCATATTTTTTATAATTTCATTTCCAAATTCTTTAGTAGAAGCATTTCCACCTAAGTCAATAGTTAAAATTTTTCCTTCCTCAAAAACCTTTATTAAAGCCATCTCTATTTTTTCTGCATATTCATATTTTCCTAAATATCTTAACATCATTATTGAGGATTGAATTATTGCTGTAGGATTAGCTAAATTTTTTCCTGCTATTTGAGGTGCACTTCCATGCACAGCCTCAAATATTGCAAAGTTATCCCCAATATTAGCTCCTGGAACAAGACCTAATCCTCCAACTAATCCTGCACACAAATCCGATAAAATATCCCCATAAAGATTTGGCATAACTAAAACATCATATTTATTAGGATTTAATACTAAATTCATAGCAGCAGCATCAACTATTAAATCATCATGCTCTATTTTATTCTTTTCGCATTCTTTTCTAAACACATCTAAAAATAATCCATCAGTTAACTTCATTATGTTAGCTTTGTGGATACCAGTTAATTTTTTTCTTTTATTATCTTTAACATATTTACAAGCAAAATCAACTATTTTTTCACAGGCACCCTTTGTTATTATTTTTATACTTTCTGCACCATAATCCCCTAGCTTATGTTCTATACCAGCATATAAATCTTCGGTGTTTTCCCTGACTATTACTAAATCAATATCTGAATATCTTGATTTTATTCCTCTAAAACTTTTTACTGGTCTTAAATTAGCATAAAGATTTAATTCTTGTCTTAAAGTCACATTTACACTTTTAAACCCATATCCTACAGGTGTTGTTATTGGTCCTTTTATAGCTACTTTATTTCTTTTTATTGACTCTATAACTTCCTTTGGAAGAACTTCTCCTGAAATTTCGATTTGCCCCTCGCCAGCTTGAACTTCTTCCCACTCTATTTCTGCACCACTAGCATTAACAACATCTTTCATAACTTCTACTATTTCTGGACCTATTCCATCCCCAGGTATTAAAGTTACCCTATCCATTAATTCTCCCTCCTTAAATTATCTATTTCCTTTATGATAATTTATTTTTCCACCAGCTTTTATAACTTCTATTTCTTCTTTTGATAGATTTATTTCAACAAGTATCTCCTTATTTTTAGTAGTATTTTTAACTTGTAAAATGCCCTTTTCTAAACTATTAAAAATATTTTCAATAATAAATTCATCCATTAACTCTATAGAATCGTAATCCTCTTTACTCCTAAATTCCATAGGAATTATTCCACTATTTATTAAATTAGCCTTATGAATTCTAGCAAAAGACTTCGCAATAACACCTTTTACACCAAGGTATAGTGGTGCTAAAGCAGCATGTTCTCTACTAGATCCTTGCCCATAGTTTTCTCCAGCAATTATAAACCCACCATTATTCTCCTTAGCTCTCTTTGGAAAATCCTCATCTACTGTATTAAAACAATATTCAGATAAGTATGGTATGTTACTTCTAAAAGGAAGCAATTTAGAGTTAGACGGCATTATGTGATCCGTAGTTATATTATCTTCAACCTTTAATAAAATCTTTCCCTCTATTTTTTCATTTAGTTTTGAATTAACAGGAAAACTCTTTATATTAGGTCCCTTTATAATTTCTTCACTCTTATTCATAGAAGGACTCAAAATCATACTATCATCTATTAAAAACTTATAATCATCATCTTCATTTAAGTCCATATTTAAATCTCTAGGATCAGTTAAAACTCCTCTTAAAGCTGAAACCGCTGCAACCTCAGGACTAACTAAATAAACCTTAGCTGATAAAGTTCCACTTCTTCCATAGAAATTTCTATTAAATGTTCTAAGAGAAACTTCATCCGTGCCAGGTGATTGCCCCATTCCTATACAAGGACCACAAGAATTTTCTAATATTCTAGCACCAGAACTTATGATATCTCCTAATGCTCCATTTCTAGAAAGCATCTCCATAACTTGTCTTGATCCTGGTGCAATAACTAAGCTTATATCCTTGTGAACTTTCTTGCCTTTTAATATCTTAGCTACTTTCATTAAATCCTCATAAGAAGAATTTGTACAACTACCGATAGCAATCTGATCAATCTTTATTTCCCCAACTTCTTTAACTTTTTTTACGTTATCAGGACTATGAGGGCTTGCAACTAAAGGCTCTAATTCACTTAAATTAATTGTTATTTCTTCATCATAAACAGCATCTTCATCAGCCTTTAGTTCGCAATAATCTTCTTCTCTTCCTTGTTTTCTTAAAAATTCTAAGGTATTTTCATCACTAGGAAAAATTGATGTTGTTGCTCCAAGTTCTGCTCCCATATTAGTTATTGTTGCTCTTTGTGGTACAGTAAGCGTAAGTACCCCTTCTCCAGCATACTCATATACTTTTCCTACTCCACCTTTAACACTTTCTCTTCTCAAAACCTCTAATATTATATCCTTTGCTGAAACCATATTATTAAGTTTTCCAATTAAATTAACTCTACAAACCTTTGGAACAACTATCTTATATTCCTTTCCAGCCATGGCCAAAGCGACATCTAAACCTCCAGCTCCAATAGCCAACATTCCACATCCGCCAGCTGTTGGTGTATGACTATCCGATCCTATTAAGGTTTCTCCTGGACATGAAAATCTCTCCAAAAATACTTGATGGCATATTCCATTACCAGGCTTTGAAAAATGAATTCCATATCTATTAGCAACAGTCTTTATATACTTGTGATCATCTGCATTTTCAAAACCTTGTTGTAGCATATTATGATCAACGAAGGCTATACTTCTCTTCGTCCTTACTCTATCTATATCTAAAGCTTCTAGTTGAAGATATGCCATAGTTCCTGTAGAATCTTGAGTTAATGTTTGATCTATTCTTATTCCAATAAAATTTCCACACTTAAGTTTTCCTTCTACAAGATGATTTTTTAATATCTTATAAACTAAATTATCCCCCAAATTTTCTCCTCCTCTTTATTTATTGCTCATATCTTTTAAAATATATTTCTTGTTAAAATATAAAATTATTTTTTTATTGATGCCCCATTTCTTTATTAATAAATTTTTTATTTAATACAATAATCTTTATAGAGTTGAACTATTTCTTTATCAAATAAACTTCTCTTTAACATAACTGAAAGTTCCCTTACCTTTTCTAAAAGACAAGTTGCTTCTCCTTCTTTTAATATAATTCCATACTCTTTAAACTTATTTACTAAAGCTGCTTTTCCAGAATGTTTACCTATTACTATTTGCCTTTGCAATCCTACCTCATCTGGATTAAAAGCCTCATAAGTTTCAGGATTTTTAAGTGCTCCATCTGCATGAATACCTGACTCATGACTAAACATATTATCTCCAACGATAGCCTTCCACGCTGGAAGTTGTCTACCTGAAGCTTTTGAAACATACTCTGATAACTCCTTAAACATCTCTGTTTTAACCCCAATATCATAACCATGAACATATTTCAATCCCATTAAAACCTCTTCTAAAGCTGCATTTCCTGCCCTTTCTCCAAGTCCATTAACAGTAACTCCTATATGATTTGCTCCACCTAAAACACCAGCTATGGCATTTGCTGTTGCCATTCCAAAATCATTATGAGTATGCATTTCTATGCTCATATCAGTTTTTTTCTTAATCATTTCAATCTTTTCTCTTATACTAAAAGGATTCATAACTCCAACAGTATCACAATATCTAAACCTATCTGCTCCAGCCTTCTTAGCTTCTAGCATAAACTGACATAAGAAATCATCATCTGCCCTTGAAGCATCCTCTCCATTTACAGAAACATATAATCCATTCTTTTTAGCAAACTCTACAGCGTTAATCATTTTTTCTAAGACCCACTCTCTAGAGCTTTTAAGCTTATGTTTTATATGAATATCAGATACTGAAATGGAAATAGCCACAGAATCTACCCCACAATCAATAGATTCCTCTATATCCCTTTTATTAGCTCTATTCCAAGCCATTATGCTTGACTTAAGATTCCTTTTGCATATCTCCTTAATAGCCTTTTTTTCATCTCCTCCCATAATTGGAATACCCACTTCTAACTGGTCAACTCCTAAATCACTAAGCATATTTGCAATTGTGATTTTTTCATGATTAGCAAAAACAACACCTGCTGTTTGTTCTCCATCCCTTAATGTTGTATCAACTATATAAACCTTTTCCCCAGTTTTTCTATCTATAGATGACAAAATTAAAACCTCCTTTCATTTTTAAGAAGTATATTATCATAGTGACTATGCTTTTTCTATATACTCTCATAATAAAAATATTTATATGTTTAAATAAAAAAAGATGACTGAAAGTCATCTTTTTTATTTCATAAAATTATATAGCTAATTTTAATTGTTCTTTTAATTCATCTGTGCAAAAAGAAGCATCTACGCTATCTAAATAAATCTTTTTGTAATCTTCAAAATCTATATTGAAAGCTTCATCCACATTTTCAAACTCTTCAGTAAGAGTTATGTTTGAAACAGTTCTATTATCTGTGCTTAAGTTAACTTTTATATTATCCTTGTGATATTTATAGATAGGATGTTCTTCATATTTAGTTACACCCTTAGTATCTATATTACTCTTAGGGCACATTTCTAAAGTTACACCTTTATTTTTAACTAAATTGTATGCTTCTTCATCATTAAATATAAATAGTCCATGACCTATTCTCTCAGCACCTAAAAGTTCAATAGCATCTCTAACATTTTTTCCATAACCAGTCTCACCAGCATGTATTGTCACTCTAAATCCAGCTTCTCTAGCTACCTTCATTACTTCTTCATAAGGTTTAACGAAGTTTTCTAATTCACATCCAGCTAGGTCTATAGCAACAACACCTTTTCCTATGAACTTCTTACCAGCCTCTATAACTTCATAAACACTATCTACAGAGTGATGTCTTAAACATGATAATATTACATTACCTCTTATATCGTAAAGCTCCTCTGCTTTTCTTATTCCCTTGATTACACTAGCTATTACTTTTTCTTGAGTCATGCCTTTTTCTAAATGGAATAATGGAGCAAATCTTATTTCTATATACTTTACATTTTCTTTGTTTGCATCTTCCATTAACTCAAATGCTACTCTCTCTAAATTTTCTGGTCTTTGTAATATACTTACAGGAAGATCAAATCTCTTTAAGTAGTCATTTAATGATTCACACTCTTCTGGAATAACTAATAATTTTTTTACTTTATCATACTCATAGCTCTCTAATTCAATTCCTTCTTTTTTAGCTAATTCAATTGCTGTTTCAACCCTTAATGATCCATCTAAGTGACAATGTAATTCTATCTTTGGTAAATTTAATAAATTCATTTAAATATCCTCCCTAAACTTAGTTATTTATATTATTGCTAAATCCATAAATTTCATAAAATGAAATCTTAGCTTTAATTTTCTTTAATATTTAAAACTGATTTAGATATTAAATCTAAAAATGTTCAAAAAAAAATTCTTGATTACGAAGAAAGCAAATAGGCTTTCTTCGTAATCAAGAATTCTCGGTTCTTGGTAGAAACCCCTAATCCATATCATTAAGGTTATACGAAGTAACGTTTATTTTTATTTATTCTAACACATAAAAATTTATAGTCAATAATATTTTGTTAAAATTAAGTTAATTCCAATTTAATTACAAAAAAGAAAAATCTATACATATATTTTAAGATTTTCACTATTTTATAAAATTTATAATCCTATAACGATTTTTAAACTTTAAATTAAATAATATATCTTTAAAATATAAGTTATAGATTTTTCTATTTAAACTTTATCTATATTCCTATTATAAAAGCATTAAACACAATGATAAGCTTTTTTATTCCCTTCTAAATGAGAACGTCTATCTTCTCTTTCTTGGTATTTTCCTGGTCCAAATCTTTCATCAAGACTTAAGTATCCAGTAACTCTTGATACTCCTTGGATATCTTGACTTCCACAATTAGTACATTTGCACTCATTGTTGTGAAGATATGTTCCACAGTTTTTACAATATCTTATATGGAAGTTAATGCCCATATAACTTATATTAGTTTGCTTGTAAGCATAGTTAACTATTTTCATTATAGTTTCCGCATTTGGACAATCATCAACTTCTATATAACTGATATGTCCACCATTACATAATTTGTGATATGGTGCTTCTATATCAATTTTATTTTTTATTGAGATTGCACAGTAAACTGGAACATGGTAACTATTTGTATAATAATCCTTATCTGTTACCCCTTTAATTATTCCAAAAGCCTTTTGGTCTTGCTTTATGAATTTACCTGATAAACCTTCTGCTGGTGTAGCATAGCAACTCCAGTTAAGTTTAGTTTCTTCAGATAATCTATCGCAATATTCTCTTATTCTTTCAACTATCTTTAATCCTAATTCTCTAGCTGCTTCATCTTCACCATGATGCTTTCCTGTTAAAGCTACTAAAGTTTCTGCAACTCCAATAAATCCAATTCCCCAAGTTCCTTGCTTTAAGATTGGCTCGATTGAATCATCTGGTCCTAAGTTTTCTGCACCTTTCATTAATCCTTGACCTGCTACGAAAGGTAAATCTTTAACTCTTAAATTTTTAAGAACTCCATATCTATGCATTAAAGATTCTTTAGCTATTCTTAATCTATCATCTAATAACTCAAAGAATTTATTAATGTCTTTCTTTGCTAATATTCCAAGTCTAGGAAGGTTTATAGTTGTAGGAGCTATATTACCTCTTCCTTTACATCCTGGTTCACCATTAACATTTTTCATAAGATAAGTTCTACATCCCATAGTTGCTGGCATATATCCTTTATCATAATATTCCTTATTAAAGTCCGCATCGATATTCATGAAGGTTGGATTCATTCTTTTTGCTGCTACTCTACATGCTAATTCATATAAATAGAAATATTTATCTTCTGGCTCTCTATTAACGCCTTCCTTTACTCTGAAGATTATGTTAGGGAATATTGGTTGCTCGCCTTTTCCTAATCCTTTTTCATATTCTAATAAGAATATCTCACAAACTAAAGCCGCATCTTCATTATATGGTATTCCTAAGTTTAATGAACTAAACGGAACTTGAGATCCAGCTCTTGAATGCATTGTGTTTAAGTTATAAACAACCCCTTGCATAGCTTGATGTACCCTCTCTCTTAGTTTTTTCTCTACTAATTCATCTAACTTAGTTCCTTCTAGGCCTAACCCCATATACTCTTCTCTTATTTCTTGTCTTGTAGGTTCTACAAATTCACTCATATCATTGTCAAAGTCTGGATGTGATTGACCTCCAAACATATCATTTTGAGTTGATTGTAATAAAATACATGATAATTCCGCTGCAGTTTCTATTCTTCTTGGTGCATTAATAGTTCCGTATCCAGTGTTAAATCCACTCTGTAATAACTCACCAGTTGGTATGTGTAAGCAGTTTGTAGTTAAATTATAACTATCTAAATCATGGTAATACACATCACCATTTTCATGAGCTTTTGCTAATTCCTTAGGCATTGTAGCTAAGTTATACCATTTGTTAGATTCTGAGGCTATTCTTAAAAGCTTTGATGAAAAGTTATTTCCTACATTAGCATTATCTCTATCTGTCTCTACTCCGATCTTGCTTATAGCCTTCATTAAATCAGATTTAATCTCTCTAACTTTTGTTCTTTCAGTTCTATATGCTTTATATGCTGTTGCTATTTGATTAAACCCATTATCTCTTAAAGCTTTTTCTACTAACACTTGAATTTCTTCAACAGTAACATCAGTTTTACCTGACATCTCTATATAGTTTATTACCTTCTGTATAGTATCTAAAACTTGACTTTCTCTTATTGTAATACCAACTTCATTGGCCGCTCTCTTTATTGCATTTGCTATTTTATCCGCATTAAATCTTGATTCTCTACCGTCCCTTTTCACAACATGTAGCATTCTTACTTCCTCCACTCCACTATATCTTGTACTCGAATCATTATACTCTACTATTAATAGTTATGCTAATTTTTAAAAATCCTTATACTTAAAAAATTACTTATTATCTCCCTTTTTTCTTCTTTTTCTTAGCCTATATTCAATTTCTCTTTAGTTGACATTAACAAAAACTTATTCACGACTTCTCCATATGATGAATAATATTCCATATAATGTAACATAATATTTATATGAAAAATAATCCATAGGAGGAATTTAAATGAAGAAAGTTGCCTTAATTTCTTTTCAATTAATAATAAGTTTATTAATTGGATTATTACTTGGGAATTTAATAATGCCCTTAAAAACTCCTGAAAAAATAGATACATTAAAGAAGATAGATTCAGTAAAACTTACATTTAATGAAGAAGATTTATTTGATTATGATTCTGAAAATATATCTTTAGAGACTTTAAGCCCTTATACGGGTAATATATTAGAATCAAATTCAATTGATAATATACCTTTTATGTGTATAGTTGAAAATTCTAGAGAAGCTCGTCCGCAAAGTGGACTTTCTGAAGCTGATATAGTTTATGAGACTATGGCGGAAGGTGGAATTCCTAGATTCCTAGCTGTATTTTATGAGAATTCTCCTGAAGTTATTGGACCAGTTAGAAGTGTACGTCAATACTTCTTAGATATATCTAAAGAACATGATTTACCTTTTGCCCACTGCGGTGGAAGCGCACAGGCCTTAGCCACTATATCTAGTGATTATTCCTTAAACAGTATAAACGAGATAGCTAATGGAAGTGCTTTCTGGAGAGATAATACAAGAAAGGCACCTCATAACCTTTATACTTCAGCTAAAAATATAAGAGACTTTATCTCACAAAAAGGATATAGTTATTCAAAAGATAATAATTTAAAATTCATAGATAATGCTCTACTAAGTTCTTCAAATTATATATCTGAATTGAATCTTAATCTAAGTAATTATTATAATACATCCTATAAATATGTAGATGGATTTTATGAAAAGTATATGGATAAAGAACTTTCTACTGATAAAAATACTGGAGAACCTTTAAAATTTAAAAATATAGTGATACAAATAACTGATATGTCACTTCAATCTGATAATACTCATTTAGATATAGATTTGGTTGGTAGTGGAGAAGGCTATTTATTATCTAATGGTAGAATGGAGAAAATCCACTGGGAAAAAGATGATTCTAATAGTAAAACCATATTAAAAACAGAGAATAATACTCCAGTATATCTATCAAGAGGTAATACTATCTGGCATATAGTAGACAAAGAATCTTCTCTATCTTTTAAGTAATTTTATAATCAAGTTCATAAGTAAACCGTTTTCTTGAATAATAATCTGTTTTAATATATTATTAACAGATTATTTTCTTTTTGTACCATTATCAATATTGATAATGGTATCACTATTGATATATAATGCACTTAAAGATAAAAATAAACTTAATTTTCATTGATTTCAATATCTGTTGAATTTTAGTTAAAATTATCTAAAGTGTACTAGCTTAATAAAAAGTTATTTATAAAACAACTTATTTTCAGGTTAGTAACTACAAAGTTAAATGATTGGGGGCATATAAAATGCAAAAAATCGCTATACTAACAGACAGTTCTTGTGACTTAACTATAAATGAAATAAAACAACATGACATCAATGTATTACCATTAAAAATAATATATAAAGACAGAGAATATAATGACATTTTTGATATAACACCAAATCAAGTTTATGAAAGCCTACATGTTGAAGTTCCAACAACTTCACTATGCGGTCCAGATTATATAAACTCAGTATTAGATAAATTAGAATCTGAAGGATACACTCACATAATAGGTATATTTATTTCTAGTGCATTATCAGGTACATTTAATGCTGCTAGATTAGTTATTGAGGAACGTACTTCTTTCAAATATTATTTATTTGATAGTAAGATAATAGGATATCCTTTAGGAGCTATAGTTTTAAAAGCAGCTAAACTTGTTAAAAAAGGTAACAGTTTTGAAGAGATAATTAACATGCTTCCAAGCATAAGAGAAGCTACAACAGGTTACTACACTCTTAATACATTAGAATATTTAAGACGTGGTGGAAGAATAGGTAAGGTTGCTGGAACAGTTGGAGACTTACTTCACTTAAAACCAATAATATCAGTTGATGAACATGGTGCTTATTGTACTATTGCAAAGGCAAGAGGAAGAAAACAATCATTAAAGAAGCTTACTAGCATAATTTTAGAACACCTTGATCAAGGAAAATGCAATATAGCAGTTCTTAATGGTATGGCAGAAGAAGAAGCTAACCAAATTCTTGCTTCAATAAAAGATCATCCTAATCTATTAAGTTCTCAAGTAAGAGAAATAGGTGCCGCTATGGGTGTTCACGCTGGACCAGGAATGGTAGGGGTTTCAATTCAAAAGGAAATTTAATTATGTATAATGATGAATTTATAAAAGCTGAAGAAAAACGCCTTTATGATGAATATAAAAAACAGGTAGCTAATCTTAAAAAAGTACAAAAAGAAAAGGATGCAGTAGGACAAGTCTTTACCAAAGGACTTCTTCCTATATATGCCTTATATATACTTAGTATTAAACCTACCAATGGAAATGATTTAGCTCAAAAGATTGGTGAACAGACTAATGGACTTTGGATTCCTAGCACTGGAGGTATCTATCCTCTACTAAAAAAACTAGAAAAACAGGGTTTCGTAGTAGGTATGTGGGATGATCCAAAAAGAAAAATACAAAAAGTATATTCTTTAACACCAGAAGGCTTTAAGGAATTTGAAGAAAAAAAACATCTATTAAAACCTAAAATAAAAGAAGCTTTAGAAGTTTTCAAAATAATATATTCACATCTTTATAATGAAGCAGAAAGATTCTAAAAGAGAAATTCTCTCTTTTAGAATCTTTTGCTTTTAATGATATTATTCAGCTTTGATAGCTGCTACTGGACAGCTTTCTTCTGCTTCTTGTGCTGCATCTTTACTATTTTCTGGTACTTCATCAACAATTGCATGTGCTTTCCCATCATCGTCCATATCAAAAACGTCTGGAGCTATTGTTGGACATAATCCACATCCAATGCATGTATCTTTATCTACTACTGCTTTCATTTTCATTTCCTCCTTAAAAATTTATTTTAACAATAATAGTATTCTCTAAATCAAATATTCTATTACATTTAATCTTATAGAAAACAAAAACTAAAAAAATAGAGATATAACTTTAATAAGCTATATCTCTTATCTTTTATTAATATAAACCTTCAAATATTAATGAATATAGTGAATTTTCAGCTACATATTCTTCTGCTTTTCCGTTCTCTAAAGCTTCAGTTAAATCTAAGTTTATTGGTAATTCTCCTATTAAAGGAAGTCCTAAATATTCAGCATGTTCTTCTGAAGATTTTTTGCTAAATACCTTCATCTTCTTACCACACTCACACTCTATGTAAGCCATATTTTCAACTACCCCTCTTACCTCAACATTCATTTTGTGAGCCATAGTAACTAGTTTTTTAACTATCATTGATACCATATCTTGAGGTGTTGAAACTATTATCAATTCCTTTATAGGGAATGTTTGCATTACTGTTAATGTTATGTCACTTGTTCCTGGTGGCATATCTATTAATAAATAATCTAATTCTTCCCAGTCAGTATCTTTAAACATTTGATTTAATACACCTGTAACCATTGGGCCTCTCCAAATTACAGGATCATCTTCAACTTCCATAAGCAAGTTCATTGATATTACTTTTATACCTAAGTCAGTTTTTACAGGAACAAATTTAACTTGTTTTCCTTCACTGTCCATAGCAAGTATATCTGCTCTTTTTTCATTTATACCAAAGAATCTTGGCATTGATGGACCAGTTATGTCGGCATCTAAAACACCAACCTTGTATCCTTTTTTAGCTAATTGAGTCGCTAATATTCCAGTAACAGTTGATTTACCAACTCCACCTTTACCACTTATAACTCCTATAACATTTTTAATGTTTCCATAATTAGTTCCTAATTTTGCTGGTAATGATGAACTACATCCTCCATCTTTACTAGCTGAACTACATTTATCCTTATTTGCACAACTTGCACAACTTCCCATAAGAAAACGCCTCCATTCTTTTAGCTATCCCATTCCTTTTGAACATCTTGCCAGTTATCATAAACATTGATATCCCAAGAGTTTTTATACACTCCATCTACATAGAATTTTTTCTCTGAATGAGTTTCTTTATTCTCAACCGTTACTATAGTTCTAAACATAGTAGAAGTGTATCCATAATTTCTTACAGTAACTATTATATCAAAATCATCTCTATTATGGTTCATTATTGAAGCATTTGGTACTATTTGTTTTACTTCTTTTTCAAAATTCTCAATATCTGCTGATAACATATACTTTGTACAGTCTCTATCTCCAAGTATATCAATGCCAACTTTAGCATTGTTTTTATTCAATTCATCTTTATCTTTCTCTAAAACCTTAAGTATTGAGTCATAGTATATTTTATCAAACTCCCTAGGCTTTCTTATTACCTGCATATTTTGCATTAAATAGTTATCTAATCTCTTAGATATTCTGTAAAAATGATCATCATTATAGAAGTTACCTTCTCCATTATTTTTTACCCCTGTTACATAATAAAAAGTTTTAACTTCATCTCCAACATGGATTTCAAAAATATAATCTGGAGGTAAGTCAGTCTTCTTATTAACTACATCTGCTTTAGATAACATACTATATATATTATCTATTACAGATTTTTCTTTAACTAAAAATCTAAATCCAGGATCTCTTGTGCTTTGAATAACTATTTTATCAACTTTATTTTCTTTTATATATTCAAAGTCATTATTTTTACTTCCCCAAAACTTGGTAGTTATCTCTTTAGTTGAACATCCAATAATGCCTAATCCTAGGATTAAACAAAGTATTACTAGAATCAATCTTTTATTTTTCACTTGTTTCTTTTCTCCCTTTTAATTTATTTATATTATATAGTAATATACCTCCTATTAATATAAATATTGATATAAATTGAGATGTTGATAATGCTCCAACATTTCCTCTAGGATCATTACGTAAAAATTCTACAAAAAATCTTCCTATACTGTATATTATCATATACATACCAAGAGTTTTTCCCTTTTCTTTGTTTTTATTTCCATACCACAGTAAAAATAATGCTAATGCAAAATCAAAAATTGATGAAAAAATTTGTGTTGGATATAATGGCACTCCAGCTGGTGCTAATGAACCTTCTGGAAATACTATCCCTATAGCACTTGAAGTTTCAGCACCATAACAACATCCTGCAAGTAAACATCCTATCCTTCCAAATCCTTGAGCTAAGGCTAATCCAGGCACTATTAAATCTCCAATTTCTAATATACTCCATCTATTTTTTATGCAATATATTGAGATACCTAAAGCCCCTCCAAATATGGCTCCGTAAATTACAAAACCATTTCCAAATTCTCTAAATATTATGCTTGGATCTTCAATAACCAGTTTCCATTCAGTTATTATGTACAGTATCTTGCCTCCTAAAATCCCTAAGATTACTGTTAATATGGTCGCATTGAATAGTTTATCTTCATTATAACCTCTTTTAGTACCTTGCTTTAAGAATAGTAATACTGCACAGATTATGCCTATTCCTATCATAAATCCATAACTGTAAATCTTCAAGCCAAAAAATTCCCCTAAAACAATCCTCATAAACTCCTCCAATATTTATTTATAACTTTAAAAGAGAAGCATTTAATATGCTTCTCTTTTAAAATTAATTATAATACTTATGCAAAGTCAAATCAAATTTTCTATTAATCATCATTTAAACTATCCATTATAGCTTTATATATAATGGAATAATCTTCTCTCTGTTTACTTTCAGTAGCACTAAATAAGACCTTTACAATCTTATTTTCCTTTAATTCTTTATAATAAATTGTATTGACATAAGTTATTTCTTTATCATTTTTTTCTTTAAAAACTACTTTCTTTACAAGCTCATTATCAAGTTTTTCATCAGTTACTACATAATCACTTACATTATCCTTATTTAATTTTTCCTTATCTTTTTCAATCATCTTTTCTAGTCCTTCACTAGAATTCAAGATTTGTACATATCCCCATAATCCCATACTATCACTTGTAAAATTATTATCATAAATAATATAATTGCCCGGATATTTCTTTTCTTCAACATCCCAACTATCAGGTAACTTATAAGTTAAAATACCATCAAGGGCAGTATATGTATTTAGCCCTTCAATATTATTATTTATTAATGCAACTTTTTCTAAGTTTCCATTAAACATATTTTCTCCTGTAACTAATATTAACATAAGTAAAATTAGTATTAAGGTTATTCCTAATTGTTTTTTATTCAAAAAATCACCTCTTTTCCAATTTGACTAAAGTCTATATTTAAAATATATTCAATCCTTATATAAAAATTACTAAATAAAAGAATAATATTACATAAATAAAAAACTGTTTATATAGCTTTTTATTTCTACATAAACAGCTTTTAATCTAAATTATTTCATAGGAATAACTACACATGAATTTTCAAAATCATAGAACATTATCCAATATCCCTTTCCTTCATCTTCATATCTGTCCCAATATTTATCCTCATGTTTGTCCTCACATTTATTCCATGTAACAAATCCGGTTCTACCTCCATAAGGTTGATCTTTTCTATCCTTACTTCCTGGAATAGCATATAGGATATATTTTATTTCACCATCTTTATCACACTTTATTCCAACGAAGAAGTGTCCATACTTACTTATATAAGGATAATAATTTATCATAGGATAATACATCATGGTGTATTTATTATAGTTTGACATGTTGCACATATCATCGAAGTTATTTACATCTACTTTATACCATTCACATCTCTTAATATCCTCTGCGAATCCAGAAACCTTTTTACATCCTTCTAAGGCTCCCATTACTACGTTTCCTATAGCACTATTAAAATTAACTTTACAGATATTATCTTCTTTTTTCTTACTTCCTCTAAATTTAATATCTTCTATTTCATTCTCATAGCTTGAAAATCTTTGTTCCATTTCAGAGAAATCTTGTTCTCTTTCATAAGAATCACCTTCATAAGAATCGCATTTATGCTCCGAATCTATTTCACTTATAAATCCATCACAATCACATTCCTTACAATCACTCTCTTTTTCATCTCCCAATTTTTTCTCTTTACCTCTCCACTCTTTTTCTTTATCTTGCCATGCTTTCTCTTTCTCTTGCCACTCTTTCTCTTTCTCTTGCCATTCTTTCTCTTTATCTCTCCATGCTTTCTCTTTATCTTCCCATTCTTTCTCTTTATCTTCCCACTCTTTTTCTTTATCTCTCCACCCTAACAATTTCTCTTTTTTCATTTCTTTCTCTTTTTCTATTTCTTTTTGTTTTTGCATTTCTTTTTCTTTTTGCATTTCTTTTTCTTTTTGCTTTTCTTTCTCTTTTTGTTTTTCCATCTCTTTTTGTTTTTCCATCTCTTTTTGTTTTTCTATCTCTTTTTGTTTTTGTACTTCCTTCTCCTCTTTCATACTAGGACATTCTTTTTTAGTTTCTTCTTCCTTCTTATTCTTGTCATAATGGGCACACTCTTTACCTGCCACCATCTTAACTTCATAATTCTTCCAATTATCCTTTGGCATTTGATTGTTTAGAAATCCACACATAAAGAATACTGTTCTACCATTAATATCTTTTCCAATGGCTGCACCAACTATTTTGTCATAAGATATATTTAATCCCCCTATGTTGATAGAATCATATTCTAAACTCATTTCAGCCTTTCCTTGTTGACTTATGTTCATTGGACCAAGATTTATATTCTTTTTGAAATCTTTCTTACTACAAATAAGCATCATATAACAATCTTTGTAGTCTTTCTTTAAATTTTGAGCGTAAAAAGAAACTTTACATTTATCATTCTTAGTTTCTATCTTGGCATATCCAGTTAAAGGCTTATCCGAAGCCATAGAATGTCCTTTTTCATCTTCTTGTAATATTATAAAACTTCTATATGATTTATTATGTGCCAATTCTCTGGTCCCTCCAATATAATTTTATTCTCTACAGTATATGAGAGAACAAAAAAAAAGAGAATAAAAATTTTAAAATTCTTATTCTCTCATACTTACTAGTTATTCATATATTTATCTATTGCATCTGAAAGAGCTCCAAATTCAGCTAAACTTAAAGTTTCTCCTCTTCTCTTAGGATCTATTCCAGCTTCTTCATATGCCTTTTCCATTAACTCTTTTGGAAGTTTTACATTTTTAGTTGCATTCCATAAGGTCTTTCTTCTCATGTTAAATGCATGTCTAACAACTTCAAAAAATAGTTTCTCATTTTTAACCTTAACGCTAGGTTCTTCTAATCTCTCTAATCTTATTACTATTGAATCAACCTTTGGTCTTGGTATGAAACATGAAGGTGGTACCTTTCTAACTATTTTTGTATTGCAATAGTATTGAACTAAAATTGATAAAGCACCATAATCCTTACAATTTGGTTCTGCGTTCATTCTTTCTGCAACTTCCTTTTGTATCATTATAGTTAATGATTTAAAGTTATATCCACCTTTTAATAAATTTACTATTATAGGTGTTGTTACATAATAAGGTAAGTTAGCAACTAACTTAACACTCTTCTCATCACCTATAATTTCATTAAAATCAACTTTTAATGCATCGTTATGTATTAATTGAAACTTTGGATTATCTCCAAGCTCTGCTGTTAATATTGGAATAAGTGAACTATCTAACTCAATAGCAACAACTCTTTTTGCCTTTTTAAGTAACTGTACAGTAAGTGTTCCAACTCCAGGTCCAATTTCTATTACTAAATCATCTTCACAAACATCAGCTCCTGCAACGATATCTCTTGGAACAGAATCATCGATTAAAAAGTTTTGTCCTAAACTTTTTGAAAATCTAAAATTGTACTTTTGAACAAGTTCTTTTGTCTTTATATCTTTTATATCATTTATATCCATTCACTACTCTCCTATAACATCTTTTCTATCTTTTCTATAGCTTTAACAAATTCTTCTTTTGTTATGCCATAGTTATTTAGTCTTGAAAGAACTTGGTTTGCATTTCCATAACCGATTCTTAATTCTTTACCAAGTAATTCTCTTCTGATTTTAGCTTTTGGATCAGCTGATAATCCAAAATATATTAAATCTTGTATTGTAAATTCTTCTCTTTTTTCTTCTAAAGTTATTTTTGCATTTTCTAAAGCTCTTATTATAGCTTCTGGTGAAGCATTTTCCACACCTATGTTTCCATCTTTAGCTCTAGTTCCTTCTGCTCTACCTATGTAAGCATGTTTAACACCTTTAACTCTTTTTGAAATTATTGATCTTATCTTCTCTCCAGCGAAGTCAGGATCAGTAAGTACTATAACTCCTTTTCTTTTTTGAGCTTCTTTTATTCTCTCTATAACCTTTGCATTTATTCCGAATCCACCCACAGCTATCATTTCAGCATCTACTGCTTTTTTTACTGCTGTTATATCATCTCTACCTTCAACTACGATAACTTCTTTAATCAAGGTTAAAACTCCCTTTCTTATTATATGTACTATATTTAATTTACCCATATCTTATTTAACTGTCAATAAAATGCTCTCTAATATAAAATAAAAAGAGGGAATCTAAAAGAATTATTCTTTTAGATTCCCTCTTTTAGTATTACCATTCACCAGGATAAGCTATTATATAAAGATTAACATTTCTTCTTCCCCACTGTTTACATTCAGCCGAAGAATTTAAGAATAAATCTATTATGTTATTTTTTATAGCTCCACCAGTATCTTCTGCTACTGCATAACCATACCCTTCTATATAAACTTTAGTTCCTAAAGGTATTACTCTTGGATCAACAGCTATTGTACTTAATCCATTAGGATCTCTTTTAGGTACTGTGCCTGTTGCTGTTATTCCATCCCCAGCATAAGCAGTAGCTTCTACTAACATCATTTTTTTATAATCTATATTATCGTTTCCTCTTGAAAGAACTAATTTTTCCATAGTTCCTTTTACCACTACTTCATCAACTGGTTCCTTAACAACTTTAGATTCTACTACTTCTCTAGATACTTCTTTTCCATCTTCCATAACTAATTTCATAGTTATTTCTTTTTCTCCAGCAGAACCCTCTTGAGTGACCTTATTAACTCCACTCTCTACGCTATCATCTTCTTTAACTACAGTTTCAAATTCTATTGGTTCCTTTTCAACTATGGTTTTCTCTTCAACTCTTGTAACCTGTATTTTCAAATCCTTTGATAGTTCTGTTTCTAATGAAGGCTCTACTTTATCTAACTCATTTAGATCAATACCTTCTTTAACCAGCATTTCCTCTACTGAATCCTCTGCAGAATCTATCTTTAAATTTTTTCCATCAACCATCACTTCCACTGGAACTGCCTTTTTGATTATTATTAAATCATTATCAGAAATCCCACTTGTTAGACTTGGCTCTATTTTATCTTTATCAGATAAATAAATTTCCTTTTGATTTAAAACTGCTTGTACATTTCCTTTAAATGTGGCAACCTCTATTTTTTCACCATCTAAATCAATGGTTATGTTCTTGTGTGCTGTAACTACTACTACTATAAAACTTACTAAAACTATGCTAAATACACCTAATATAATCTTCCCTTTTTTCGAGGCAACCTTCTCCTTCAATGCCTTAATTATCCTTTTCATATAATCTTCCCCCTTTTAGGCAAGAGTCATTTCGACATTATATATTACCTTTTCAAGTATGTCAAATTTACTGACTCCTTAAGTTTATACTTTTTAATTGCAAATTGTAATAAATAATCGACCTCTGCTTATACAGGAATTAGGTAAATAATGGTTGATTTATGTTTAAAAAAGTACACTATAGTATATTAGTGTACTTTCCATATTATTACATTTATTTTTTTCTTTAGTATATCTCTCTGTTATTTAATTTTAAATAAGTTTCTTTTATTGTTTAATAAGATTTCATTCATTTCTTCTCCTGAAATACCCCTTATTTCACTCATCTTATCTATTATATATTCTATATAATCTGATTTATTTCTCTTTCCTCTAAAAGGAACTGGAGCCATGAAAGGACAATCTGTTTCAACTAACATTCTATCTACAGGTATTTCCCTACAAACATCCACTAATTTTTTAGCATTTTTAAATGTTAATACACCTGTAAATCCAATGTAATATCCTAATTTAATACACTCTTTTGCAAATTCAACTGAACCTGAAAAACAATGTACAACACCAATTACATTAGGAAATTCTTTCATAATTTCTAAAGTGTCTCCATGAGCATCTCTATCATGTATAATAACTGGCAAATTTAATTCATCAGCTAACTTCATTTGTGCTCTAAAAACTTCTTTTTGAACTTCCCTTGAGGGGTTTTCTTCCCAATAATAGTCTAATCCAATTTCTCCTATGGCTTTAACTTTTTCATATTTAACATATTCTCTTATTTTTTTTATAACTTCTTCATTAAATTCATCAGCATTTTCTGGATGTATTCCAACAGCTGCATAAAATATATCAAAATTCTTTGCAAGTTCAACCGATTTTCTTAACCCATAAAGATCAGATCCACAATTTAAAATCCCAATAACTCCATTTTCCTTTAGTTCTTTTATAACTGCCTCTCTATCTTCATCAAAACTGTCTGAATCATAATGTGCATGTGTATCAAATATTTTATATTTCATAATTTTCTCCTTTGAATTTTACATGTAAATTGTAGATAAAAGTGGTGAAAGTATGCCTAAAATACCGCCTAATAAAGCTCCAAGCCATGTTATTGCTTTAAGTTCTTTATTGGCAATTCCTATTATAATCTCTTCTGCATAATCCACTTCAAAAGCATTAATTTGATCTTCTACAATTGAAGAAATATCTACAATTTCTAGTACTTTAGCTGATTTATTATCTACAAAGTCATTATATAAATTATCTAAAATACCCATAATATTATCTTCTAGTTTTTGTCTATTATAACATATATCACTTAAAGAATTTTGTAAAAATTTATCAAATACCTTTTCAATTATTTCATTTATTTCTTTATATAATTTTGGATTATTAACAAAATTTAAAATCATTAAATCCATATTATTAATTAAGATATTTTCATAATCATTAAATAACACTTTTATAATTTCTTCATAGCTATTAAATGAAGAAATTTTACAATTTAATTTATCCATTAAAGTATTTATATTTTCTTCCTTAACTAACTTTCTTGAAACTTTCTCTCCTATAGCCTCTGATATAATTTCAAGCTTTTCTTCTCCAATATTATTTACTACTTCACTTACTTTTTTCTTCATACTTTCCTGTACAAAAGCTAAAGCGGCATTACATACGTATTCTTTGTTTTCCTCTTCACCTAAGGCAACATTAACTAGTGAAACTAATTTTCCGTATATTACATCTCCATTTAAAAACATTGACACTATAGAAGGTATATTTTCATTTATAGCACCCTTTATTTTATTTGAAACCACCTCATCTCTAAGAAGATTTTGAATTATATTTACAAGAGTGTCCTTCTGAGATTTTACGTATTCTTCTATATAAGGTTTAATTTTTTCCGGAATAATCTCTTCAATAGTTCTATCTTCATTTTCTAAAGAGTTTATTTCCTTAAGAATTCCCTTTTCTATTATCTTACTTGCTTTCTCATGCTCTAAAGCATTTTGTATAAATTCTCTAAATTTTTTACTATTTATAAATTCAATTATCTTTTCAGGTTTCTTTTCTAATTGCTCTTTAATAGAATCAACTATATAAAATTTAATCTTATTTTTAAAAGATTCTTCTTGAATTGATTTTAAAATAGTTTTATTAATGTTGTTTATAATATCTTCTTTTATTGAGTAATAACTTTCTCCTAAAATACTTTTTAAAGAAGATTCTAAAGTAGCATCACTTTCAATAATTTGATTAATCTTTTCTTTAGCTATCTTATTAAATTTTGACTTTATTTTTTCATCCTTTAATGCCTTACCTAGGCTGTCAGAATTTAATAAATGAGTTCCTACAGTTTCTCCTACTTTATTAGCTATTCTGCTCTTCTCTTTAGGTATTAACCCTGGTGTAAAAGGAAGTTTTATACCAAAGATATATTTTGCTTCTCTAGGTCTAAATAACATTTTTATAGCTAGCCAATTTGTTATGTAACCTATTATTGCTCCAATTAAGGCTCCTATAATATAAATTTTCACCTATTTTCACTCCTATCAATTTAAAATTTACTTAAATAGTGTAAAATATTATATATTTATATTAATATAATACTACTTATTTTATAAAGGTGGGCGATAAAATGAACTTAAAAAAACTACCCAACATAAAAGATTGTAGCTTATTTTCTCACTTTAGTGATAATGATATCCAAGAATTATTAAATTCAGGTTTTGTTTCAATAAAGTCTTATTCAAAAGATGATTTATTATTTTCTGAAGGAGAATATTGCAACTTTTTAAGCGTTATACTAAATGGAAAAATAGAAATTCAAAAATTAGATTCTAATGGGAATTTACTAGTTGTTGCCACATTAAATAAAGGAAATGTTTTTGGAGAGAACCTTCTTTTTGGTGATAGAAACTTTTATCCAATGTCTGTTGTCTCTAAGGATAATACTGAAGTTTTTCACATAAAAAAAGAGTACATTTATAAACTATGCTCCTCAAATGAATCATTTTTAAAAGAACTTCTTAGAATTCTTTCAAACAAAGCAATTAATCTTAGCTCTAAACTTAAACAAGTAACAATGAAATCTATTAGAGAAATGATTTGTCATTATTTATTAGAAAAATATAAAGAGAAAAAATCTACTACTATAAAATTAGACTTTTCAAGAAAAGATTGGGCAGATAAACTTGGCGTTCAGCGACCTTCATTATCTAGGGAACTTATGAAAATGAGGGATTCAGGCCTAATTGAGTTCTCAAAAAATATCATAATAATAAAAGATTTAGATGGGCTGAAAGCTAATTTATTTTAAATAAAATGTTAATATTTTTGTACACTTTTTGACACATAAATGCCACATAACAGGATTAATATAATAATTGTAACGTAGCTAAAACACTAATTTAATTTTACCCCTTAAATGGCCCTTGAATAGTTTGTCCCCCTTACGCAAATGTCAAGGGCTATTAAGTTTAATCAATTAAAAAATTTCTATATAATAATTCCTAACCTTAAACCTTAAGATGTAAAATAAGCCTTGTTTCTAATTAGATAGAAGCAAGGCTTATTTTATTTAAATCTTTTTACTCTTTAGTCTATTTAATTCTTCTATAGCAATCTTCTTATCAATCCTATCAAATAATAATTCAACTCTATTAACCTTTTTATTGTTCCTCTCTTCAAAGCTCCATTTTGCATTATCTAACTTTAAAAAGTTTCTTATTTTTTCACATGTAAAAGGAATTATAGGATTCATTAAATCAGTTACTGCTATTACAACTTGAGCACAAATATATATTATCTCTTCACATTTTTTTCTATCTTTATTAATCAAAATCCAAGGTTTGTTTTTATCAAAGAAATCATTTCCTTGTTTTATAAGATTAAATACTTCATTTATTCCATATTTAAACTCTCCATTTTCAAATTTATTTCCTACAGAGGCATAAGTCCTTCTTATTAAATTCCTCCATTGAAGAGGAAGTTCATCACCATTAATATCTCCATTGAAATTTTTTCTTATAAAAATTAAGACTCTATTTATAAAATTACCTAATTCTCCTAATAATTCATTATTATTTGCATTTATGAAATCTCTCCAAGTAAAATCAGAATTTTTTTCTTCTGCTCCTCTACTTATTAAGTAATATCTTATGGAATCTATGTTATATCTCTCTATGATATAAGGAACCCATATTGCCCAGTTTCTATTAGTGGAAAATGTCTTTCCTTCTAAAGTTAAATATTGCGAAGATACTATTCTAATATTACCTTTATCTAGTCCAATTCCTGCTAACATAGCAGGAAACATTGTAGTATGAAAAGGTATATTTTCTTTACCATGAACTAAATAAACTCTACTTTCTTCATCATTCCAATAATCATCTAGTTTCTCACCTTTCTCTTCTATGAACTTCTTAGAAGAAGTAACATAAGCTAAAAGGGCATCTATCCAAACATAAACTCTTTTATCTTCAAATCCATCTATAGGAACTTCTATTCCCCAATCAATTTCTCTTGTTAATATTTTATCTCTAAGACCACCATCTAAATATCTTTTTGTTATTTTAATAGCGTTCTCTCTCCATCCCTCTTCTTCATTTAATATTTTCTGAATATAATCTTGAAAACATGATAATTTAAAGAAAAGATTGTTAGACTTTCTAACCTCAACCTCTGTTTTACATTCCTTACATAATCCATCTTTAATAGCAAACTCATCTAAAGTATCACAACACTTTGAACAATAAAACTCTTCTGTTTCCTTTTCATAAATAAATCCTTTTTTATAAAGATCTTTTATAATATTTTTTACTTTCTCTTCATGATACTTTGTATCTGTTCTTGTAAATACATCAAAAGAAAATCCTAGCTTATTAAAACATCTAATGAACTCTCTATGATACTTATTTATAAGCTCCTCAGGAGACTCATTAAGCTCTTTTGCTCTATTTAAAATAGGAGATCCATGACAGTCTGATCCTGAAACAAAAACAACTTCATCGCCTTTAGCCCTATGATATCTTGCTAAAACATCTCCTGCTATCCAAGAAGAAACCCTTCCTATATGAAGAGATCCATTAGCATAAGGCCATGCATTACCTATAACCACTCTCAATTTACTATTCCCCCTTAAAATTATTCTATCCATAGCATATGCTATAAAAAAACTCCTATATTCCATATTCATGAATATACGAGTCCTTTTATAACATAATTTTTTAAAGTTACATAGTAGGAAAATCTATAACATATTTATAGATTTTCCTTATATAACATTTAAAATTTTACTATCTTACTTGACTTCCAGTTAACATTTCACCTGGGTTAACTAATACAAGTTCTGAATCATCTGAAGGTGCTGCTGCAAGAATCATACCTTGTGATAATTCACCTCTTAATTTAACAGGTTTTAAGTTAGCAACTAATACTACATATTTTCCAACTAAGTCTTCTGGCTTGTAATGCATAGCTATTCCTGAAATAACCTGTCTTTCTTCTCCACCTAAATCAACTTTAAGTTTTAATAACTTCTTAGCTTTTTTAACTGGCTCACATTCTAATACTTTAACTACTCTTAAATCTATTTTGTCAAAGTCATCTATAGTTATTTCTTCTTTTATTGGATTTTTAACTAACTCTTCGTTAGCTGGTTTAACTGGAGCTGGTTTTAAAGCTTCAAGTTCTGCTAATTTTTCCTCAACATCTATTCTTGGGAATATAACATCACCTTTAATAACTTTATCTCCTGGAACAGTTCCATTAAACTCTTTTAAACTTTCCCAAGTTGTAACTTTAGTGTTTAACTGAATATTCATCTTCTGACTTGTTTCTGTTAAGAATGGTGAAATCATAACTGAAACAAATCTTAAAGTCTCTAGTAAGTTATATAAAACTGTACCTAATCTTTCTTTCTTTTCCTCATCCTTAGCAAGTATCCAAGGAGTTGTTTCATCTATATATTTATTAGCTCTGCTTATTAAAGTCCATATATTTTCTAAAGCTTCTGGTATTTTTAATGCATCTATGCTAGCTTCTACTTTTCCTGGAGTAGCTAAAGCTAAGTTTATTAACTCATCATCAATAGCTTCCTTACATGTTGGTGCTTGAATAACTCCATCAAAGTATTTTTCAACCATAGCTATTGTTCTTGATAAAAGGTTACCTAAATCATTAGCTAAATCTGTGTTTACTTTCTTTATGAAAATTTCATTATTGAATAATCCATCTGAACCAAATGGTATTTCTCTTAATAAGTAGTATCTTACAGCGTCAGCTCCAAACATATTAACTAAAACTACTGGATCAACAACGTTACCTTTTGATTTTGACATTTTTCCTCCATCAACAAGTAACCATCCATGACCAAATACTTGCTTAGGTAATTCTAACCCTAAAGCCATTAACATTATTGGCCAGTAAATTGTGTGGAATCTTAAAATGTCTTTTCCTATTAAATGAACGTCTGCAGGCCAGAACTTATTGTATAACTCTTGATTTTCTTGACCATATCCTAAAGCAGTGATGTAGTTTGATAATGCATCTATCCAAACGTAGATAACATGTTTTTCATCAAAGCTTACAGGTATTCCCCAAGTAAAGCTTGTTCTTGAAACACAAAGATCTTGTAATCCCGGTCTTAAGAAGTTATTTAACATCTCATTCTTTCTTGATTCTGGCTGAATGAAATCTGGATGTTCTTCTATATATTGAATTAATCTATCAGCATATTTGCTCATTTTGAAGAAATAAGCTTCTTCCTTAGCCTTTTCAACTGGTCTTCCACAATCAGGACAATTTCCATTTACTAATTGAGTTTCTGTCCAGAATGATTCACATGGAGTACAATAAAGCCCTTCATAAGAATCCTTATATATATCTCCTTGGTCATATAACTTTTTGAAAATCTTTTGAACAGCTTTCACATGATAATCATCAGTTGTTCTTATGAATTTATCATAGCTTATGTTCATCATTTTCCAAAGATCTTTAATTCCAGCAACGATTTCGTCAACATGTTCCTTTGGAGTAATTCCTTTTTCGTTAGCTATTCTTTCTATTTTTTGACCATGCTCATCTGTTCCTGTTAAGAACATTACCTCATGACCTGTAAGTCTTTTAAATCTTGCTATAGCATCAGCGGCTACAGTTGTATAAGTATTACCTATGTGTAGATTTGTTGATGGGTAATAAATAGGTGTTGTGATGTAATATGGTTTTTTACACATTCTTTCTTCCTCCTTGTACTCTTAATTATTATTGTTTCCAATATTTCAAAAATATAAAAAGCCCCTATGGGAAATCCCATAGAGGCGTTAATTACGCGATACCACTCTATTTTATATTTATGTCACCATAAATATCTCACTAAGTAACTCCTAAGTAAAAACTTATTTTATTACTTTGCAATATAACGGTTGCCACCGTACTCTTCTAAAATTAAAATTCTCAAAAAGTATGCTCCAAGTCCATCTTCATAAAGTTTCCTGCATCTGGCTTTCACCTATCCCAGCTCTCTTTTATACATTTCTCTTTATTACTCTTCTCTTCATTGCATTTTCCTACTTAATTTAAATTATATGATTAGTTTTATGCCAATGTCAATCGTTTTTATCTTTAATTTCTCTAATATTCTTCAATTATCATTATTTGTAATAATGTAAAAATATTATATACTATCTATAATAGTATTTAAATTTGTCAGGAGGTCTTGTTAAAATGAAAGGTTTAGCCTTACCTAAAATAGGTGCAAGGAATTTAAAAACAGCTTTAGCTGTAACCCTATGTATAGGTTTTTTTGAACTAATACATAGACAATATCCTTTTTATGCTTGCATAGCCGCCGTAATATGCATGAAAGATACTGTTGAAAACTCATACAAAATGGGAAAAAGCAGAATGATTGGTACAATTACTGGTGGTTTAGTAGGTTTATCCTTAACTTTTTTAGCATTAACATTTAATCTAGCAAAATTTCCAGGATTAATAACTGGTGTTGGAATAGTCATAACTATTTACTTACTTAATGTGTTTAATAAAAAAGGATCTGTTTCTATAGCATGTATAGTATTAATAGCTATAATGACAAACCTGCATGGAAAAGCACCATATGCTTATGCCATCGATAGAATTATAGATACCTTTATAGGTATAATAATAGCTCTATTAATAAATAAGTATATATACAAGTATGAAATTAAGGTAAAAAAAGATATAG
The DNA here is from genome assembly GCA_034421775.1 of Clostridium perfringens. Classification (GTDB taxonomy): domain Bacteria; phylum Bacillota; class Clostridia; order Clostridiales; family Clostridiaceae; genus Sarcina; species Sarcina perfringens_B. The sequence goes on from WNVL01000008.1 coordinate 62,604, forward strand.
AAAACATAGAAGAAAAAATTAATAGACTTGAGACAGAAATAAAAAATGATGTCAAAGAGTTAGAAAACAAGAAGAAAAGTTAATATGATTTAGGGGTGAAATATTTGTTTAACTTTAACCTGCAAACTATAGGGGCTAGAAATCTTAAAACATCTTTCTCAGTATTTCTATGCATTATAGTATTCGAAATATTAGGCCGCTCTAGTGCCTTCTTTGCTTGTATAGCAGCCATGATGTGTATGCAAGATACTGTTGAGAACTCTTATAAAATGGGAAAAAACAGAATGCTTGGAACTTCTATAGGTGCCGTTGTCGGACTAGCTCTCACAACAATATTTAATCTATTAAACTTACAACATTTTATTATTTATGCACTTTTAACAGCAATAGGTACAACTATAGCAATTTATCTATGTATTTTATTTAATTGTAAAGGTGCAGTAAATAGTGCATGCATTGTTGTTTTTGCTATAATGACTAGTTTAAAGGGCGTTGGTTCATATAGCTATGCTTTTAATAGAATTTTAGATACATTTATTGGAGTTATAATAGCTATTCTAGTTAATAGACTTGTCTATCCTTATTCAAAGAAAAAAGAAGAAAGTAAAAATTAGAATTTAGATATAAAAAAAGAGAAGGAACATTCCTTCTCTTTTTATTTTCCTATTTAATTACTGGCAACTTCTCCATCTACCTTTTTACCAAATATCATTGTTAAGATGAATAAAGCTATTAAAGATATAGGTAATACTATCCAGAAACTTAAACCTAACCCTGCCGGTATATACCCAAATACTACAGTGATTACTCCAACAAAAATTGCATACCATATTTGTGTTCTAACGTGCTCTATATGATCACAGCCTGCTCCTGTTGAAGAAAGTATTGTTGTATCCGAAATAGGTGAACAGTGATCTCCAAAAATCGCACCTGTTAATACCGCTGATGTGCTAACTATTACAAATTGCCACTCTGGATTTATAGCAAAAGCTAGTGGAATTGCTAATGGCATTAATATTCCCATAGTTCCATAAGCTGTACCTGTTGCAAAGGCTATTATTGAGCCTAATATAAATATTATAGCTGGCAATAAGAATACTGGTATTGTATCCGATAGAACTCCTACTAAGTAAGATGCTGTTCCTAATTCCTTAATTACAGAGCTTAGTGACCAAGCTAATATAAGAATTACTCCTGTTATTAAAAGCCCTTTCATTCCTTCAATCCATATTCCTATACCCTCTGAAATAGTGAATATCTTTCTAACTACGCCCAATATAAGAGCCACTATAGTTGCTAATAATGCTGATTGGAATAAAACTACTGAAGCATCAGCATTTGAGAACGCTGCTTGTATTCCAGCAAAGCTAAAAGGTGTATTATTCATAAGCTCTATTATTGCTAGATCTTCACCACCCATTATAGTTACCCATCCACTATAATAGAATCCTACTAAAGATGAACCTATTAAAACTCCAATTGGAATTATTGCATTCCAAATACTTAATTTAATTCCTTGTATAGGCTCTAAATCTTCACTATCTGATGAAATTTCTGTATTAGATAAAACCTCTCCTCTTCTAGCTCTTCTTTCAGCCTTAAGCATTGGTCCAAACTCTCTTAAAGTAATAGCTGATATAACAACAAAAGCTAAAATTAATATGTTATAAAATCTATATGGTATTGTTTCTAGGAATACTCCAAAACCATCGGCTTCTATTCCTACACTCTTTAAAGCATCACCGATTAATCCTACCTCTAATCCTATCCAAGTTGATATTATAGCTAAACCTGCAATTGGAGCTGCTGTGGCATCTATAACAAAGGCTAACTTTTCTCTTGAAACTCCTAATTTATCTGTAACTGGTCTCATTATTGGACCTACTATTAATGAGTTAGCATAATCATCAAAGAAAACTGCTAATCCTAAAAGCCAAGTTGTAAGCTGTGCACTCTTTACAGTTTTAGCTTTTCTTGCTAAAGCCTCAGCTATAGCCTTTGCGCCACCCATTTTAGCTACTAAATGAATTACCCCTCCAATAACTAAAACCTGAAGAATGATTCCTGCATTCCAAGGATCTGCTAAAGAATTTAAAGCTCTATAAGTAAAATCTATAAACCCTTGTGTCAGAGCTGTAAGTATATTAAATCCATTCAATTGAAGCATTATACATCCCGTCATAGTTCCTATAAATAAAGAAACTATAACATTCTTAGTTATAAAAGCTAGAACAATTGAAACTAATGGAGGTAATACTGTCCATAATCCAAATTTTGCTGAATTTATAGCTGCAACTTCTTCTGTGGCGAAAACTAAAGTTGAACATAGCATTGTCATAACAAAAACTGCTAAAAACACTTGAAATCTTGTTCTGTTTCTCATTTTTAAATCCCCCTTAAATACTTTGTGAATTAATTTAAAGAGGCATTCTTTTTAATTATTACTTATCTCTAAACATAAAAAAGACCTTAGGCTTAATCAACCTAAGGTCTTAATAGTTACAAAATTTATTTTTCAAACAAATTAATCATTACTAAATACAATTCCCTAAGATGATAGCACTTCACAATTTTTCTGTGACAGTGTTGTATATATTTTATACAACCCCAGCAGTTAGCATCAAAGCTTTAGCTAAAAACTTCGGCGATCGTCCCTTTCCTAATACTTCTACGCTGCTTAACTCCATATTAGTACTCTTGATTTCTCGCGCCTCTACCTCTTTTAAAACTATTCACTTTTCTAATTATTATATTGTATACATTTATACAATATAACTATTCTTTTTTCAAGCATTTAAGAAGTTTATTAACTATTTATTAAAAAAATCCTGATTTTATTATAGAAATCAATAACCATAAGCCTAATATTCCTGCTACTACAAAGCCTATTAATCCTAAAATAGGAACACCCTGAAAAGTTGGTCCTGTTTTAGCATTAACTATTAATGATGATCCTATTACCATGCATCCTACAATTAAAGCAAATGCTATTCTATTCACCATTCTATTTAAATCTGCAAGAGGCCTATCTAAGTCTTTCATTTCAATTTGTAATTTAGCTCTTCCTTTAGTTAAACTATCTACAAGTTCTGAGAACTTAGTTGGAATCTCCAAACTTTTTGATGCAAATTTATAAGACCCCATTATAATTTTGTCTTTATCAAAGCTTTTTAAAATTTCTTCTTTATTTCTTTCCTTTATATACGGAAAAATACACTCCATAATTTCTAAATCAGGATCAATCTTACTAACGACGCCTTCTAATATAACAATTGACCTCACAAGAGTAGTCATTTCTCTAGGAAACTGAATATTATTTCTTCCTGATATCTCGAATATTTCTTTAAATAAATCGGATATTTTTATACTTTTTAAGGATGCATTTATATATTTTAAAACTATATTATTTAAATCTTCATATAAAACTGAATTTTTAACTGGCCCTTTTTTTATTCCTATAGCATTTACAAAATCAACCAAAGTATCAATATCCTCTAAAGCCATAGCCGTCATAGCCTTATTAAGCCATCTTTTTATATTGGAATCTAATTCTCCAATCAATCCAAAATCTATAAAATATATCTTTCCATCTTTAATAAATAAATTTCCTGGATGAGGATCTCCATGGAAGAATCCGTCTTCAAGAACTTGTTTAAAAAAAGAATTTGCAAGCTTATTAGCAATATCTTCACATTGATATCCTTCACTTTCTAAAACATCAAAATCAGTTATTTTGCATCCATCTATGTATTCCATAGTCAAAATTTTCTTCGAAGTAAGCCTATCTATAACTCTTGGAACTCCAACACAAGCCACATCCTTATTTAAATCGTGAAATCTTTCTGTATTCTTAGCCTCTTTCACAAAATCAAGCTCATTTAATGTAGCATCTTCAATTTCCTTGAAAGCCTCAAAAGGATTAATTAATGTATTTGATACATGAGAGGATGTAAATCTGCTTAATCTTCTTAGTATTCTTAAATCTAGCTTCATCTTCTCATCAATTTTATAATGTTGAACCTTAACAACTACATCTTTCCCATCTATTAACTTAGCTTTATGAACCTGAGCAATTGAAGCTGAAGCTAATGGAGTTTCACTAAATTCTAAAAAATATGTATTTATATCAGTCCCAAAGGACTCGTAAAATATTTCTTTAACCTTATTAAAATCCGTTATTTCATTACTGTCTTGAAGCTTTTCTAACTCCTCAATATAAGCTTTAGGAAGTAAATCTGGTCTTGTACTTAATATTTGTCCAATCTTAACAAAAGTTGCTCCCAACTCCTCAAGTGCCTCTCTAAATGCTTGTGGTCTAGGCTCAATCTTTTTACTTTTAGGCAATTTGCTAGAAACTAAAAAGTCAAAACCATAGTAAGTAAAAACTCTCACAATTTCTCTTAACCTTTGTACACCCTGTCTTTTACTCATAAACTCACCCCCTATATCTAAATACTTAAAATTACTATTTATTAATAAGATTAAAAACTCCATAAAGTATATTAAAAGAATTCAATATTTTCATTTAAGCCATTTTCTCTATAGCTATAATAATTTACTCATAATTCCCTAAATACTTTATAGAGTTTTATTTATTTTTTATAACCTAAATTTCTTTTTCTTTTACTTTAGCTTCTAATACGGCTACTCTTTCTCTTAATTTATTTATTTCTTCTAAAGTATCTTTATTAGCTTCATCAAACATAGTCTTAAAATCTTCCTTTGTGAAAGGCTTCATTTTTTCTAATTTGCTTGTTATTTCATTAGTTGCTTCTGTAGTTTTTTCTTGTATATTTCTCTTTAACTCTTCTGATAAAACTTTTCCATCTTCAACAGTAATTTTACCTTTTGAAACCATATCTGATATGAAGGAATCTGCCTTTTCATAAGCAGTAGCAGCAGTTCCAACTCCAGCTAACATAACTTTTTTTAACTCATTCATCATGAAATCATCTCCTAAACCATAGTTTTCTCTATAAAATTTTTATTTAATTCTACTCTTAATTTTTTCAAATTTAAAGCTTATTATTCTTAAAGTAATATTAATTCTAAATTATCTATTTCTCATAAAGTTTTCTATATCTTCTACAGATTTAATACAATCCTTTGTTAGAACTTCACAACCATCTTTAGTTACCAAAACATCATCTTCTATTCTTATGCCTATACCCTCTTCTTCTATGTATAGACCTGGCTCTACAGTATAAACCATACCTTCTTCAAGTATTATGTTTCTCTTACCAACATCATGAGTGTCAAGTCCTAAACTATGCCCTATTGAATGGAAATAATACTTTCTATAATCTTTTTTATCTTCTATAAGACCTAATCTAATACAAGCTTCTGCTAAAAGATTATTCGCTTTTTCATTTAATTCAAAAAATCCTATTCCAGATCTAACAGAATTTATTATCTCTTCATTTACTTTTAAAACTTCTTCATAAACTTCTCTTTGTCTATCTGTAAACTTACCATTAGCAGGGAATGTTCTAGAAATATCTCCATTATAATAATTTACTTGAGCTCCTAAATCAAAAAGAATTAAATCTCCATCTTTTATCTCACTATTATTATCTACATAGTGTAAAGTAGCCGCATTAACACCAGCTGCTGCTATTGTTTTAAAAGCATAATCCTTAACTCCATGTTGTTTTAAATAGAAATCGAAATATGCTTCTAGTTCATATTCTTTCATTCCAGGCTTACATTCTTTCATTAAAAGCTCTACACCTTTTGCTGTTATATCTGCAGCTTTTTTTATTTCTTCTATTTCCTCTTTACATTTAATTTGTCTTAAAGCAGCTATATATCCATAAGCATCCTTTATAGTTACTTGAGGATATTTTTCCTTAATATCTTTTGCAAATCTTTGGCTTTTACTCATTTCTTCATCAAATGATACTCTTTCTAAATCTAAATAAAGAGTTTCTGCAATTCCATTAGTAAAAATCATATTTAAATCACTTTGAAAATCATCTAAGAATTTTATATTTTCTATACCTGAAACTTCTTTAGCTTCATAATCTCTTATAGTCTTTCCAGTCCATCTTTCCTGCTCTAAATTTGGCTTTAATATATAAAGGACTTCATCAACTATTCCGTCTACTTTTTTAATCATTAATATATGCTTTTCTTCATCTACTCCTGTTAAGTAGTAAAAATTTCTGTTTGGAGTAAATGGAAAATATTCATCTGCTGTTTTTCTTTTTGCTTCGCCTGCAAATAAAACTAATAATGAATTATCATCTAGCTTTTTTAATAAATTCTCTCTGTTTTTAATAAAAACTAAGTTTTTCATTTTAATCCCTCCAATTCCTATTTATTAAATTTTATCATATATAAGGTTTAAAATCTTATAATAAATAATACATCTTATTATTTTTTACTTAAATCAAAAAAATACTCACTAGACTAACTAGTGAGTATTTATTATTATCTTACTTCAAAGCTATTAAACTCTATCTTTTTTACCTTCGAAAGCATTGATGTACATTTGCTTGATTTCACTGATTAATGGGTATCTTGGGTTAGCACCTGTACATTGATCGTCGAATGCATCTTCACTCATTTTTTCTAATGTAGCGTAGAATGCTTCTTTTGAAACTCCGCAATCAGCTATTGTTGCAGGGATTCCAACTTTCTTCTTAAGTTCATCTATAGCTTTGATTAAGTTATTAACTTTTTCTTCTTCGTTCTTTCCACCTAATCCTAAGTAGTCAGCTATTACTGCATATCTCCATTTAGCATTTGGATATTTGTATTGTGGGAATGCAGCTTGTTTTCTTGGATTGTCAACAGCGTTGAATCTTATTACTTGATCTATTAAGATTCCGTTAGCAACTCCATGAGCTATATGGTGTTCTGATCCTAATTTGTGTGCCATTGAGTGACATACTCCTAAGAATGCGTTAGCGAATGCCATACCAGCCATTGTTGAAGCATGAGCCATTTTTTCTCTTGCCTTTATGTTTGTAGTTCCCTCATTGTATGCTTGAGGTAAGTATTTGAATATTAATCTTATAGCCTCTAGAGCTAATCCGTTAGTGTATTCTGATGCTAAAACTGAAACGTAAGCTTCTAAAGCATGAGTTAATGCGTCAATACCTGATGCAGCTGTTAATCCTTTTGGCATGTTCATCATAAGTTCAGCGTCTATGATAGCCATATCTGGAGTTAATTCGTAGTCTGCTAATGGATATTTTACTCCTGATTCTTCGTCAGTTATAACTGCGAATGGTGTTACTTCTGAACCAGTACCAGCTGATGTTGGAACTGAGATCATCATAGCTTTTTGACCCATAGTTGGGAATGGGTATACTCTCTTTCTAATATCCATGAATCTCATTGCTAAATCTTCGAAAGCTACTTCTGGATGCTCATACATTACCCACATGATCTTAGCAGCGTCCATTGGTGAACCTCCACCAAGAGCTATGATTGTATCAGGTTGGTAGCTTCTCATTGCTTCAGCACCTTTTTTAGCACATGCTAAAGTTGGGTCTGGAGTAACTTCTGAGAATACTCTGAAATCTACACCTATTTCTTCTAAAACATTTGTTATTTTATCAACGTATCCTAGGCTAGCTAGTACGTTGTCTGTTACTATAAATACTTTTTTCTTGTTTAAATCTTTTAATTCTCTAAGAGCAACTCCTAAAGCACCATATTTAAAGTAAACTTTTTCTGGAACTCTGAACCAAAGCATATTTTCTCTCCTTTCAGCTACACTCTTAATGTTTAATAAGTGCTTAGGACCAACGTTTTCTGAAACTGAGTTTCCACCCCATGATCCGCAACCTAATGTTAATGATGGTGCTAGCTTAAAGTTGTATATGTCTCCGATAGCTCCTTGAGTTGATGGCATGTTGATTATTGTTCTACCAGTTTTCATAGTTGCACCGAATTTTTCGATTCTATCTTGTGATTTCATTGTATCAGTATATAAAACTGAAGTATGACCAAATCCACCAAGTTCAACTAATCTTTCAGCTTTAACTAAAGCTTCTTCGAAGTTAGCAACTCTGTACATTCCTAATACTGGTGATAATTTCTCGTGTGAGAATGGCTCTTCTAATTCAACTGATTCAACTTCACCTATTAAAACTTTAGTATCTTTTGGAACTTTAACACCAGCCATGTCAGCTATTTTCCATGCTGATTGACCAACTATGTTAGCATTTAAGTTACCATTTATTAAAATTGTTTTTCTTACTTTATCTATTTCTTTATCTTTTAAGAAGTAAGCTCCTCTATCAGCAAACTCTTTTCTTACTTCATCATAAACTTTATCAACAACTAATACAGTTTGCTCTGATGCACAGATAACTCCGTTATCGAAAGTTTTTGATAATAATATTGAGTTTACAGCCATTTTTAAGTGAGCTGTTTCATCAATGATTGCTGGTGTGTTACCTGCTCCAACTCCGATAGCTGGTTTTCCTGATGAGTAAGCTGCCTTAACCATTCCTGGACCACCAGTAGCTAATATGATGTCAGCTTCTGACATTAATACTTGTGACATTTCAACTGATGGTTCATCTATCCATCCGATTATATCTTTAGGAGCTCCAGCTTTAACTGCTGCGTCTAAAACAACTTTAGCTGCTGCTATTGTTGAGTTTTTAGCTCTTGGATGTGGTGAGAAGAATACAGCGTTTCTAGTCTTTAATGATATTAAAGATTTGAATATTGCTGTTGATGTTGGGTTTGTAGTAGGAACGATTGCTGCTACAACTCCTATTGGCTCAGCTATTTTAGTGATACCAAATGATTCATCTTTTTCTATAACTCCACAAGTTTTATCATCTTTATATTTGTTATATATGTATTCTGCTGCGAAATGGTTTTTTATAACTTTATCTTCAACGATTCCCATTCCTGATTCTTCAACTGCCATTTTAGCTAATCTTATTCTTTCATTGTTAGCCGCTACAGCTGCTTGTCTAAAGATTTCATCTACTTGCTCTTGAGAAAATTTAGCGAACTCTTTTTGAGCTGCTCTTACTTTCTCTAATCTAAGCATTAATTCATCTACATTTGTTACTTTCATGATACCCACCTCATTATAGATTAGTTTCTGTTTTTTCATAATATATGTAAAAATTAATTAAAAGCGTTTTAGTTAAGTTTTTAACTTTAATAATATTCCATTTAGTGATATTTTTTCATTATATTTTGTAATTTTTTTCATTTGTAAGCTTTTCATGCTTCTTCGTAAAGTTCTTTATCAACCTTACGAGATTATAATATCACCTTTCAAAATTAAAATCCAGACTTTTTTTTACATTTCTTACATTTTATCGACAAAAATTCGTTATTTTTTTAACTATTTTGTGATTTTTTTATCAACTTTAAATATTTACATTTTAGTTAAACGATTTCTGTATTTTTTTGGATTATTTCTGTGACACTTTCATATTTAAATTAAATTATCTTTTGTTCTTCTTATTTCATAATATTATATTGCTATATTTTAATTATTTTATTCAATCAAAATCCAAAAAACATACTTACAATTAATACCGCCATTATAATAGCTGTTATATCAGCCATTAAAGCAGCCCAATAAGTATGTCTTATTTTCTTTATCCCAACAGCTCCAAAATAAACTGTTATAGTATAGAATATAGTTTCAGTTCCTCCCATTATTACAGAAGAAATTAATCCTGCTCTTGTATCTGGTCCCAATGTATTTATTAATTCTGTATATACGCCTAACGCTCCACTTCCTGATAAAGGTTTAATTAACACTAAAGGAACAACCTCTTTAGGTAGTCCAATTAACGAAACAACCGGCTCCATAAGATCATTTAATAAATTAAGTAAATTAGCATCCTTAAATATTCTTATAGCGATCATCATAGCTAATAAAGCCGGGAAAATTTTAAAACAAACCATTAATCCTTCTTTTGCACCTTCTAAAAACCACTCATAAACTTTTCTTCCTTTAAACATTCCATATACTATGATTAAAAGAAATATTATTGGAATTATGTTACTCGTAAACAAAACTATCCCTCCTAAAAATATCGTTGTAATATTTTACAGCATATAATTCCTACACAGCATGCAGTGAAAGTACATATTATTGCTGGAACTAATATACTTGCAGGCTCACTTGATCCTGCCGCTGCTCTTATAGAAATAACCGTAGAAGGTACCAACTGGATACAGGCTGCATTTATAACTAAAAATAATGCCATATCATTTGATGCCTTGCCATCAGTTTCTTTATTTATCTTGTTTAATTCTGTCATTGCCTTTATACCAAGTGGAGTTGCCGCATTTGATAATCCAAACATATTTGCTGTCAAATTCATAACTATAGCACCCATAGCTTCATCACTATGAGAACTTTCCTTAAATAGTCTTCTTAATATAGGATTTAATAACTTTGCTACTTTAGATGTTAATCCACTTTTCTCTGCTATCTTCATAACACCACACCAAAAACACATAATACCCACTAAAGAAATTATAAACTTCACTGCCCCATCTGAAGACTCTGTTAAGCCTTTTGTAATCAACTCTCCCTGGCCTGTCATTATGCTAAAAATCAAACCTGAGGCTATAATTGCAAACCATATATAATTAATCATTTCTCCTCCTAAATCATAAGTAATTTCTGTATAATATATGCCTTGCATAGTTAGAATAGTAGTGTTACCATAAAACTACAAAGAACGAATTTACTTCAAAGGAGAATTTTTATATGAACGAAAAAAATTTAGAATTAGCTCAAAAAGATATAGATGAAGTTTTAAAAACTGTTGAAGAGTTAGAAATCCAATTAGATTCAACTGACTTATCAAAAGATGATATAAAGCAAAAATTCGTTACCCTAACAGAAAAAGTAAAAAAACTAGAAGATTTATTAAAAGATGAAGGTATTATATAAATAGAAAAGCTGAGTTTAGAAATTTCTAAACTCAGCTTTTTTAAATCGCTCTTTCTTCATCTTCTATAATATATTCTTTTTTAAATTCTTTAACTATGAATATTCCAGTTATTATTGTTGATAAAAAATCTGACAATGGACCAGCTAACCAAACTCCTATTAATCCTAATCCTGCAACCTTAGGTAATATTAAAGTTAAAGGAATTAAAAGTATAACTTGTCTTAATAAACTTAAGAATGTAGCTAACTTCGCTTTACCTATTGATTGGAAGTAGTTAGATCCAATTATAGATATTCCTATTATAGGCATCATGAATAAATATATTCTTAAACCTGGAACCCCTATTTCTAAAAGCTTAGGGTCAGAGTTAAACATACTTATTGCAACAGCTGGTAATGCTTGAATGAATATTCCTCCAATAACAAGTATTACTGTGGCTGCAATCATTGCTAACTTAACTGTTTTCTGAGCTCTCTCATACTTTTTAGCCCCATAGTTATATCCAATAATAGGCTGTGATCCCTGATTAATACCGAATATAGGCATTAAGAATATCATTGATATTGATGATATTGCTGCCATTGCTCCGATTGCTAAATCTCCACCATATGTTTTTAAAGCATTATTAGCTATTACTTGTACTGCACTTGCAGCAATTTGCATTGAAAATGGAGCTATTCCAATAGCTAAAATTATTTTTACTAATCTCCAATCTAATTTAAGTGTCTCAAATTTTAATTTTAAATTTGATCCTCCTAATGTGTAATAATAAAGTGCTATTAATGTGCTAACTATTTGAGATATTACAGTTGCCAATGCAGCTCCTTTTATTCCTAAATTAAATACAAATATAAATACTGCATCTAAAATTACATTTATAACACATCCAAGCACCATTATGGCTGCTGACATTTTGGGATTACCATCAGCTCTCATTGTACTACTTAAAGAGAATGACATTAAATTAAATATAGTTCCTAAAAGTATTACATATATATATTCTTTTGCATAGAACATCGTAGCGTCACTAGCTCCAAATAAATGTAAAATATTATTTGCAAAACTAATTCCTACAACAGTTAAAACTAAAGATATTATAGTTATTAAGACTACAGAATTACCTAAAATCTTTTCTGCATCTTTTCTATTATTTTGTCCAAATTTTATAGAGATGTTTGCAGTAGCACCTATACCTATAAGCATTCCAAAACCAAGTAATATAGACATAATTGGCATTGTTACTCCAACACCAGTAATAGCCATAGAACCAACACCAGGTATATGTCCAATAAACATTCTATCAACAATATTATAAAGTGCATTTACAAGCATACCTATAATAGCCGGCACTGAATACTTAATTAAAAGCTTAATTTCTGATTCTTCCCCTAGTAATTTTTGATCTTTCATAAGCCTATCCTCCTTTAATCCATATTTCTTAAATATATACTAACCAATCTATTATACATTAATTTAAAATTTTTCGTCAGTAAAATTTTTTAAATAAAAAAAGCTATATATGAAGTTTAACTATTTTAATCTATAAATATTTAGGATTTTTAGATTAAAATGGTTAGATTTTTATATAGCCTTTTAACTTTAAATCGCTAATTCTCTATATATTTGATTTACATATTTCTTATATACCTAAATAGAACAAATAAAAACCTACTAATAGTATTATTACACCTAAAATATTTTTTAATATCTTTCCTGTTTTTTGTCCCTTTTCTGAATAAGCTATTTTTTCAACAAAGCCAAATGATGTTCCTGCAAGTATTATTAAAACACTATGCCCTAATGAATACATAAAAAGCATTAGTATTCCTAAACCTAAATTACCACTAGCTGCTATAAAAGCTATTATTGCAGCCATTATAGGTGTTGCACAAGGTGAAGCCAATACTCCACTTAATATACCTAGGAAAAACACCTCTAGAATTCCCTCTCTTTTTTTAGGTATTTTACAAGAATCTTTTTTATCTCCAAATAAATTTATTACATCAAGAACTTGTAAGCCGGCTACTATCATAATAAAGGCTAATAATATATACCACAACTTTCCTGCTCCTAAAAAAGCTTTTCCTATTACAGCTGTAATTACTCCTATTACCGTGAAAGTTAATCCTAAGCCAATTGAAAATATTATAGAATACTTAAATGCTTTCTTATTATCTTTTACTCCATTACCTTGAACATAACCTATTAGAAGTGGAATAGAAGAAAGAGTACATGGGCTAAAGGAAGCCACAATACCTGCAAAGAATGATAGTATTAAGGCTAAAAAAATATTATCCGAAATCACACTATTAAAATATGATAAAAACTCCATAATTCTATTTGACCCCCAAAGAATTTAGAATAGTTTCTATACTATCAGCTCTCATAAGCCCTTGATGAGTATAGAATTCTTTTCCATCTTTATCTAGAAACACTGTAGTTGGAACTACATTAGCTCCATATTTATATGCTAAATCAATATTCTTATCTTCCTCTAATCTAGCATAATAAATATTAAATTTCCCTTCTCTTTCTTTTGAAACGGTACTTAATTCTTTTTGCATTTCAACACAATATGGACAAGTATCTGTTTTAAACATTATTATAGTTGGCACTCCACTTTTTGCATCTTCTAAGTTACTAATTACATTGATTTCTGAATCGCTTGTTTGTTTCTTTTTTTCAATATAGTTTTTTCCAAAATATATTCCTATTAATGAGAAAACGATTAGAAATAATATTATCAAGTTCCTTTTATTTCTCATATAAATTCCTCCCCTTACCCAATTAAATTTTCACATAAAAAAAAGGTAACATAACTTGATCTTATGTTACCTAATGATTATGCATTTTTTATGCATTTATTACTTACAACTATCTCTCTCTATTAAATCATGATCTAATACAAAATGATCTTGATCTAAAGGCTTATTGTTTATTATTTTTATTAACATTCTCATAGCTATTGATCCCATATCATACATAGGTTGTGATACAGTAGTTAATTTTGGATAAAATACATGTGCTAAATCTATGTCATTAAATCCTATGACACTAACTTCTTCAGGAACTTTTATTCCTTTATCTCTTAAAGCATTTATAGCACCCATAGCTATTTCATCAGAAGCACAAATTACTCCTTCTATTTTTTGACCATTTTCAAGCATTGCTACAATAGCATCATATCCAGTCTTAACTTTTAAGTTTTTAAAGTAAGTTAATTCCTCTTTTAATTCTATTCCAGCTTCTTTTAATGCAGCTTGATATCCTTTATATCTTTTACCCCAAGCATTGTTTAAATCACCTTCAACACCTATGAAAGCTATGTTTTTAATGTCTTTATCAATTAAATGCTTAGTAGCTTCATATGTAGCCTTTTCATTGTCTATAGTTACACTTGGGAACTTACCATTTTGTTCATCGTTCTCAACTAAAACTGTTTTTAAATCTAATTCATTTATTAAATTTAAAGTTTCTTCTCCTAATGATGAACTCATGTAAAGAACTCCATCAACCATTTTTTCCTTAAGAACTCTTAAGTATTCCTTTTCTTTTTCTAGATCTAAGTCTGAATTACATAACATAACATTATATTTATATATGTTAGCTACGTCCTCAGCCCCTCTAACTATTTCAGGATATATTTGGTTTGATATATCCGGTACTAATATACCTACAGTTCTTGTTCTATGTGTTTTTAAACTTCTTGCAACTATATTAGGTCTATATCCTAGTTTTTTTATAGCTTCTAAAACTTTTTTCTTAGTTTCTTCGTTTACAACGTCTATGTCATTTAATACTCTTGAAACTGTTGCTATTGATACTCCAGCTTCTCTAGCAACGTCTTTAATTGAAGCAGCCATCTAACTCAACTCCTATACTCTAACTTATTACCTATCTATTTCTTAATACTTCAATATTATAATGATAACTTTACATTTATACAAGGAATTTGTGTATATTTGTGTAATTTACTTAAATTCCTCTTAACTTTTTAAACTCAAAAACGTTTTCTTATTAATAATTGTAATAAAATTCAATTATTAATTCAATGTAAAAATCATTGTATCATATAAATTTTCTACAATCATTAAATTATGTTGTATAATCAAATATAATATTACTATTGATATATTAACCATACTTTTAAAAATTTATAATTACTAATGCATAATCATAGGAGGAAACTTTAATGTATAAAGATATAGATATAAGAGATTCAATAAAGTTAATAAATGAAAATAAGGAATTATTAATTTTAGATGTAAGAACTGAGGAAGAATATAAAGAAGATGGGTACATAAAAAATGCAAAGCTTATTCCTTTAGGTAGATTATTATTCTCTTTAGACGAACTTGATGGATATGAGGATTCACCAATACTAGTGTACTGTAGAAGAGGTTCTAGAAGCATGCAAGCCTGTGAAATTTTAGAAGATAACGGATTTACTGAACTTTATAATATGATGGGTGGTTTTTCAAAATTAGTTAATGAAGGGCCTAAGGAACTTTGGACTAAATAATTAAAATAAGAGTCTATGTTTTAGGTGAAGATTGATTTTTATCTAATCCTTCAAAAATAGATAAATAAAAAAAGAGAGCATAATTGCTCTCTTTTTTTATTTTCTATGCTCTTTTAGCAACAGCCATTTTTAAGATTTCACCATTTATCTTAGCTTCTGAGTAATCAGCTTCTCCATTATAAACAACTTCTTCAGTTAAAGTTTCTTTCTTTATAACATCTTCAAACTTCTTGATTACATCTAAAAGCATATCATTATCAGCTACATAAAGAGTTATCTTATCAGCAACCTCAAATCCACTTTCTTTTCTCATGTTTTGGATTTTTGATATGATTTCTCTTACATGACCTTCTTCTCTTAACTCATCAGTTATAGTTGTATCTAATACAACACCTACTGAACCTTCTCCAGCAAATGCGAATCCTTCTAATCCTTGCATTGTTACAAGTAAGCTTTCTGCATTTAACTCTATTTCATTTCCATCTATATTGATAACTTCTGTTCCACCATTTTGGATTTTTTGAGCTAATTCCATTTGGTTTCTTGAAGCTATTTCTTTTCTTATAGCTGGTATTAACTTACCATAAGCTCTTCCTAAAACAGGTAGGTTAGGCTTGATTTCGAAGTTAACATACTTAGAAAGGTCAGCACCTAGCTCTACTTCCTTGATGTTTAACTCATCTTTGATTATGTCTCCATAATATTCTGGAAGCTCTGTAGTTGAAAGAAGCATTTTTGAAAGTGGCTGTCTGTTCTTGATGTTTGCAGCATTTCTTGCACTTCTTCCAAGCTTAACTATTTTATAAGCTAAATCCATTTTTTCTTCTAATTTTTCATCTATAGCCTTTTCATCAACTTCTGGCCATGCTCCTAAGTGAATACTTTCTAAAGCATTTTCATCTAAGTTAACTACTAAGTTTTGATAGATTTCTTCAGTTATGAATGGTACAAATGGAGCAGCAACTTTACATAAAGTAACTAATACTCTATATAAAGTAGTGTATGCACCGATCTTGTCATCAGTTAATTCTTCTGACCAGTATCTAGCTCTGTTTCTTCTTACATACCAGTTTGATAGTTCATCTGTGAACTCTTCTATTTCTAAAGCAGCTTGAGTTATTCTGTAATTATCTAAGTGATTATCTACATCTTTAACTAAAGTATTAAGTTTTGACATTATCCACTTATCCATTACGTTATCTGATACAAAATCTTTATACTCTAATGGATTGAATTTGTCTAAGTCTGCATATAAAACATAGAATGAGTAAACATTCCATAATGTGCTTAAGAACTTTCTTTGAGTCTCAGCAACATCTTCTATTGAGAATCTAGTTGGTAACCATGGAGCACTTGCAGTGTAGAAATGCCATCTTGTAGCATCAGCACCTTGTGAATCAAGCACTTCAAATGGATCAACTACATTACCCTTAGATTTTGACATCTTTAAGCCTTTCTTATCAAGAACGTGACCTAAAACTATACAGTTTTCAAATGGATTTCTATCAAATATAGCAGTTGATATTGCTAATAATGTATAGAACCATCCTCTTGTTTGGTCAACAGCTTCTGATATGAATTGAGCTGGGTAGTTCGCTTCAAATAACTCTTTGTTCTCAAATGGATAGTGATGTTGAGCAAATGGCATTGATCCTGAATCGAACCAACAGTCTATAACCTCAGCTGTTCTCTTCATCTCTTTATTACAATGAGGACAATTTAAATGAACCTTATCTATATATGGCTTATGAAGCTCTATATCCTCTGGAACATTTATTCCTTTAGTTTTTAACTCTTCAATGCTTCCTATACACTCTCTGTGTCCGCATTCACATTCCCAAATTGGAAGTGGAGTTCCCCAGTATCTATCTCTTGAGATACCCCAGTCTATAACATTTTCTAAGAACTTACCAAATCTTCCGTTCTTAATGTTATCTGGGTACCAGTTTATTTTTTCATTGTTAGCTAAAAGTTTGTCTCTTAAAGTTGTCATTGCAACAAACCAGCTTTCCTTTGGATAGTAAAGAAGTGGTGTGTCACATCTCCAACAATGTGGATATGAGTGAGTATGTCTTTCAGCTTTAAATAATTTATTTTCTTCTTTTAAGTAATCAACTATTTGTTGGTCACATTTCTTAACGAATTTTCCAGCCCATGGAGTTACTTCTTCTACAAAATTACCACTTAAGTCAACTAAGTTTAAGAATGCTAATCCATTTTGCTTTCCTATTAGGTTATCGTCCTCACCATAAGCAGGAGCTATATGAACTATACCAGTACCATCTGATAAAGTTACATAGTCACCATGAACAACTACGAAAGCTTTTCCTTCAGTTGGAGTTACAAATGGTAATAATTGCTCATATTCCATACCTAATAACTCTTCACCTTTGAATTCTCTAACTATTTCAAAGCCTTCTCCTAAAACCTTAGGTGCTAAATCTTTAGCTAAGATGAAGATTTCATCTCCTTCTGCTTGTTTAGCTTCTACATAGTCATAAGCTTTATTTACACATAAAGCAACGTTTGAAGGTAAAGTCCAAGGTGTTGTTGTCCAAGCTAAGAAGTACTTGTTATCTTCTCCTTTAACTTTAAACTTAGCTATAGCAGTTAAGTCTTTAACATCCTTGTATCCTTGTGAAACTTCGTGTGATGATAAACTTGTTCCACATCTTGGGCAGTAAGGCATTGTTTTATAACCTTTGTATAAAAGTTTTTTATCCCACATTTGTTTTAAAGCCCACCATACTGATTCTATGTATGGATTATGGTAAGTAACATATGGATTCTCCATATCTACCCAATAACCTATTTGCTCAGTCATTTTTTCCCACATGCTAACATATGTGAATACACTATCTTTACATTCAGTTACGAATTTTTCAACACCGTAATCCTCTATTTGAGGTTTACCTGAAATTCCCAACTTCTTCTCTATTTCAAGCTCAACTGGAAGTCCATGAGTATCCCATCCAGCTTTTCTTATAACCTTATATCCCTTCATAACTTTATATCTTGGGATTATATCTTTCATAACTCTTGTTAAAACGTGTCCTACGTGTGGTTTACCATTAGCTGTTGGAGGGCCATCATAGAATGTGAAATATTCACCATCTTGGTTCATATCGAAGTTTTTTTGTATTACATCTTTTTCTTTCCAAAGGTTTGCAATTTCTTTTTCTACGCCTACAAAACCCTTAGGTAATTCAACTTTTTTGTACATATTGAAACTCCCTTCCTTCTCTTATTTAATATTTTAATTATTTACTTATAATTGCTTATCTAGACAAAACTTAGTGAAAAATAAAAAAACTCCATCCTAAAAGGACGAAGTTATATTCGCTATACCACCTAAAGTTCAAACCTATCTATATAATTCAATTATAAATATTAAAAATTTTACATGTTTATGATAGGTAATTAAAAGCACTTGCCATGCTCGCATCCTGTAACGTAGATATACGGGATAACTTAATAAGAATTTCTTCCTTTCAGTCTCCAACTCCCAGGTGATTTTCCTTAAATATCCTTATAGTTTCGCACCAACCAACTACTCTCTGGATAAGGTTTTATATAAGTACTTGCCCTGTTCACAGTCTTTAAAAAAATTATATAATAGCACTTTTAAAAAGTCAACGAAACAAATCCATATATTTGAAAGCTTTAATTTTTTATTTAGTTTATTTTTTAATAAAAAATCTATTTTTGTACAACCTAATAATTATAAGTATTAACTTATATGTTAAATAACTAAAATTAATTAATAGTTTTTATTATTTAATGTTGACTTTTCTTATCAACTAACTTATAATTAAATCATCAAATACATTCCATTCCCTTTTGTTAATCGTGCTGTTTTACTTTGATATATTAGGAGGAAAAATAGTATGACTGATAACAATAATTTAAATCAACAAGTAATTGATAAAATGACTAAAGTTTGTATCTGCAGAGCAATCTCAAGAGCAAAGATAAAAGAAGCTATCAAAAATGGTGCACACACAGTTGAAGCAGTAGCTGAAAAAACTGGTGCAACAAAAGGTTCTTGTAGAGGTTGTAGATGTAGAGACAAAATTGAAGAATTAATTGAAGACAACCAATAATTCTTTTAAGCAAAACTTATTTACTGTTTTAATTTTGTATCTCCCTAAAAGAGTACCATTTGGTACTCTTTTTTATTTTAAAATATATTTATTTTTAATAAAAATAAAAGTACAAGCAATACTTTATTGCTCGTACTTTTTTAATTTAAATTTCAAATTCATTTAATGGTAAATTCTTTGACCAGCTACTGTAATGTCTAGGATACCCTTGATTTGTAAGTGTTCCTACAAAATAAAATTTCTTTAAATCAAAGCAGTTATTTTTAACCACCTTAAATCCTTTTAAAAGATAATGTAATCTACTTTCATATACTTTTCTAATCTCTTTAGACATTGGCTCTCCCCAAGCAAATATTATATGCGTACTATTTATTAAACTTTCAAATATAATTAAGTCATTTTTTAAGTACTCTCCATTCTCAATAAATCCATCATTTCCGCATAGGAATAGCTCTCCTTTGGTATTATAAACTTCTTCTAGAACATCTTTGCTATACTCAATAACAGGAAATAGGAATACAAAATTAACTTCTTTTATTATTCCAAGTTCATCTTCATTGTTAATTAAATATTTTATAGCTCTATTTAATTCTTTTTTTAAATCTTTAATGTTATGTGATTTAGGAGCTCTAGTAATAACTAATATATTACTTTCACCCTCTTCATTAATAGGAAAAGTAACTTTAAATCCTCTTCCACTTTCATGATCTACTAAAACATTTATATTATTTGGATTTTTACAATACTTTTGCATAAGCGCTCCCCTTTTTACCAACTCTTGTTCCTCAAACTCAATATATTAATATTAAGTATATTCTCACTTTAGTTTAGTATATAATCGAATCTTTAGAAATTCTACAAATTTATATAAATTTAATTTATTTACCTAGGTAATAGCTTATCTATAATAATAAATTTTATCTATTCTTTTTGTTTTCTTCTATTTGCGCAGCTAACTCATTAAGATACTCCCATCTCTCATACTTAAAAGCTAACTCCTCTTCAACTTTTGCCTTTTCTTCCATTAGTTCTTGAAGTCTACCATACTCTGATGCATGTTTTGTCATTAAAGTATCTAACTCCTCTATTTTTTCTTCAAGAGTCATTATGTCTTCATCTATAGTTTCAAATTCTCTTTGCTCTTTAAATGAGAATTTTAGCACCTTACCTTTGTTTTTATTTTTATCCACAGGTGACTCTTTTTTATTTTTATCCACAGCTACTTCTTTTTCTTTACTTTCAACAACTTCTGCCTCTTTGCTTAGAAGATAATCCCCATAGTTTCCAGTATAGATATCTATTTTTCCGTCTCCTTCATAAGAGAATATCTTGTTACAAATTCTATCTAAGAAATATCTATCATGAGATACAGTAATAACAACTCCACCAAAATCATCTAAATAATCCTCTAATCTATTTAGAGTCTCAATATCTAAATCATTTGTAGGCTCATCTAATAAAAGAACATTCGGTGCTTCCATTAAAACTTTTAGAAGATGAAGTCTTCTTCTTTCTCCACCAGATAACATACCTATCATTGTCCATTGAAGTGTTCCATCAAATAAAAACTTTTCACACATTTGTGATGCTGTTATTCTTTCACCTGTAGCAGTTTGTAAATACTCTCCTGCCTCTTTTATATAATCTATAGCTCTCATTTCTGGATGCATATGTGTATCCTCTTGTGAAAAACAAGCTATTTTTACTGTTTCACCTTTTATTATTTCTCCACTATCTGGTGCTATCTTTCCTTCAATCATACCCATAAGTGTTGATTTTCCAATTCCATTAGGTCCTACAATACCAATTCTATCACTTCTTAGTACTATGTAATTAAAATCATCAACTATCTTTTTATCACCAAAACTTTTATTTAGATGCTCTATCTCTATTATTTTCTTTCCTAATCTTGTTCCCATAACAGAAATTTCTATATTCTCATTTTCAATAAAGCCTTCTTGATTTACTAATTCATCAAATCTTTGAAGTCTAGCTTTTTGTTTAGTAGCTCTAGCCTTTGCACCTCTTCTTACCCAAGCTAGTTCCTTCCTCATAAGGTTTTGTCTTTTTTCCTCACTTGCTTTTTCTATAGCTATTCTCTCCATCTTCTTTTCTAGAAAAACAGAATAGTTTCCATCATAACTAAATAATCTACCTCTATCTAATTCTAATATTCTATTAGTTACTCTATCTAGAAAATATCTATCATGAGTAATCATTAAAAGAGCGCCTTTCCTAGCATTTAAATAATCTTCTAACCAGCTTATAGTTTCATTATCTAGATGGTTAGTAGGCTCATCTAATATTAGTAATTCACTAGGAGTTATTAATGCAGCTGCTAGCATTATTCTCTTCTTTTGTCCTCCTGAAAGGTTTCCCACCTTTTCTTCAAAATTAGTTATTCCTAGCTTAGTTAAGACATTCTTTGCTTCACTTTCCATGTCCCAAAGATTTAAAGCATCTATTTTTCCTTGAAGTTTTATTAATCTTTCAGAATCATTATCTTTAACTTCGCCCTTATTCATTTTCTCAAGTAATTCTTCATACTCTCTTAGGATTCTCATCTCATCTGAGTTTCCTTTGAAAACTTGCTCTAAAACAGTAGCATTATTATCATAGTCTGGTGTTTGAGCAAGATATTCTATTCTTACTCTACTACCTTTTGTTACTGTTCCTTCGTCTGGTTCTTCAACTCCCGCAACTATTTTTAAGAAAGAAGATTTTCCTGTTCCGTTAACTCCTATAAGTCCAATCTTCTCACCTTCATTTATTCCTAAAGATATATTATTAGCTAAAATTTTCTCTGAATAGCTCTTACTTATATTTTCAAGAGTTATTAAATTCATCAGTTATCCATCCTTTTCAAAACAAATCTTATTTTCATTATAATATAAAGTTAAACTTCTTCCAAAAATAAAATAAGGATTGTATCAAAAATAACTTAAAATAAAAACTTATAAACATATTCTGAGAATTACTGAATTCCACTAAGAATTTATAATTTTTATTATTTTAAGCTTTGATACAATCCTCTATTAATTTAAATTATTCTATATTGATTTTCTAACTTACTATATTCTAACTTTAAATTCAAACTATTAAGAGAGAACTCCCTATATGCTATTAGATAATGGTTTCATTCTCTTAGCTAATAATTGTACTGGCATTAAAGTTAATACTATGGTAGTTATTAAGCTTTCAACGCCTGCGCTACTTACATTATAAATTATTGAATAAAGCCATAAATTCATACCTGAAGGAGCATACTGACCAAAGAAAACAACACCTGAAACTACACTTATAAATGTACTTAAAGTACCTGCCATAAATGAACCCAAAAAAATTTTATACTTTTTATCTATTCCAAATGTTCCTGCCAAGCCTAATGCCATACTAGCTAGTATGTAATCAAGGAAAAACTGTACTGGATGAACAATAAATGCTCCATTTAATATTTTTAAAATACCAAATATTAATCCTCCTGTAATACCAACAGTTCTTCCATAAACTAATGAAAGAAGCATTATTGGTAACATTGAAAAGAAAGTTATTCCTCCACCCTGAGGATATCTAACTAGAGGAATAATATAAAGCACATAGGAAATCGCTACACTTAATCCAATAAAAGTTATTTCTTTCGTTGTTATTTTATGCTTTCTTAAATCTAAAATATATAAAGCTACTACTATAATTTCTATTAAGGCTACTAAATAAACATCCATTACTCTTCACCTTCTTTATATGCCATATTCCAAAAATCAAGTTCATATAAACTTGCTCTTTTAAATATATCTATTAGTCTCTGTTCCTTTTCTTCTGATAAATTTGAACAAATTTTATCTACATATTCTATCCATTTATCAGTAAACTCAGTGAATCCATCTGAAGCATATTCATCAATCCAAGCTTTAAAAAAGTTTTCTTCTAGTTTATTAGCATATTTCTTAGCTATATGTTTCCCTATGTAGCTATAACTCCAAGTGCATGGTAATGTTGCTATAGCTATTTCATCTAACTCACCTGTTAAGGCTATTCCTTTCATATAGCTTGTATAACTTATAGTTGTGCTTTTACACTCTCTTTTTTCAGCCTCTATTTCTGATATTCCGAAATCTTTTAAGTATTCTACATGTACTGCTGTTTCATCCTCCATTGTTCCTTTTGTAGAACCATAGAAAAATCTCATATCTTCCATAGTTCTAGCTTTAACTACACCAACACAAAATACCTTAGCATACTCTTTTAAGTAAAGATAGTCTTGGACTAAATACTCTTTGAACTTGTTTTTATTAAGAGTACCTTCTCCAATTTCTTTTATAAATGGGTGCTCTAAATACTTGTCCCATATAGGCATTGCCTCTTTTAATAATTTTTCCGTAAATCTCATATTTGACATCTCCTTCAATCTTATGATTAAACTTAATAGCTCAAATAAGGATTACCTAAAAGTTTCATAAAGCATATAGTCTTTAATATTTTAAATAAAAAACAAAAGCTGCATCCTTGTAGGATACAGCTTAATTTATAAAAAGTTATAATACTCTAAATATAAAAAATACTATTATAAAACTTTCTACAGGCTTTCCTACGCTGGTATTACCCAGATCAGGTTTAAGGGTTAATAACAAAATGTTATCTCTCAGCCAAATGGCACCCCTAGCTATAAAGTCTACAATAATTATATACATTTTTTTTAATAAATTCTACTTTTTTCTTGTTCAAGTAAAAATAAAACCTAAAATCTCATATAGAAAT
The DNA here is from genome assembly GCA_034421775.1 of Clostridium perfringens. GTDB lineage: Bacteria > Bacillota > Clostridia > Clostridiales > Clostridiaceae > Sarcina > Sarcina perfringens_B. Next base: position 86,882 of record WNVL01000008.1, read on the forward strand.
TATTCCAATAATCTTTATTACTCATCATCATATTTCTGATTTCTTCGTCATTACCATATTCATCATACCACTTTTCTAAAATTTCATAGGCAATACCATGGTATATTAAGCTTCCTATGACAAAAGGTTTAGCCGGAACATCACTTAAAGATATTATTGTTATACCAGTTCCTATAGTCCCATATATTATAGTCCTCTCTGGAGTTACAAAAGCCTTTGCTTTCTTTTTAAAATCAGACACTCTTATGTATTTCTTTAGTCTTTTAGGTGTTGGAATAATGATAGTTTTTATCAATTTTATTCAATCCTTAAAATTACTCTTATTAAAAATATATATTCACAATTCAATCTTTATTCTAAAAATATTGATTTATTTTTCTCTAAATATATTTTAAACCTATTGAAAAACCTATTATATGTTATAATCTTATAAGAATTATTTTGGAAGGAGCTATTTAAATGGCGAGTAAGTTTTATTTACACAAAGGGAAAAATAAAAAAGCTGAACAAGGTAGACCTTGGATTTACATTGATGAAATAAATGAATATGACGGAGACTACGAAAACGGAGATATAGTTGAAGTTTATAATCACAAAGGTTATTTCCTAGGAAAAGGTTACATAAACGATAGAAGTAAAATAACTATAAGAATAATGACTAAGGACATAGATGAAGAAATAGATGAAAATTTCTTCAAGAGAAGATTTAAAACTGCTTGGGAATATAGAAAAAGAGTTATAGACACATCTTCATGCAGATTTATCTTTGGAGAAGCTGACTTCCTTCCTGGTCTAACAGTGGATAAATTTGAAGATTATTATGTAATTCAAATATCAACTCTTGGAATGGATAAATATAGAGACTTAATTGTTAAAATCCTAGTTGAGGAATATGGCGCTAAAGGTGTTTATGAAAGAAGTGACATAAAAACTAGAGAAATAGAAGGTTTAGAGCAAAGAAAAGGCTTCTTAACTGAGCCATTTAATACTGACATAGAAATAGTTGAAAATGGTGTTAAATACATAGTCGATTTAGAAAATGGTCAAAAAACTGGTTTCTTCTTAGATCAAAAAGAAAATAGAGCTGCAATGCATAGAATATGTAAAGATATGGATGTTCTAGATTGCTTCACTCATACAGGCTCATTTGCTTTAAATGCTGGTATAGCAGGTGCTAAATCAGTTTTAGGTATAGATGTATCTCAGCATGCTGTTGACTGTGCTACAAGAAATGCTGAACTTAATAATCTTCAAGATGTTGTTAAATTTGAAAAGCATAATGCTTTTGATGTTTTAGGAGATTGGTCAAGAGAAGGAAAACAATTTGATGTTGTTATTTTAGACCCACCAGCTTTCACAAAATCAAGAAACACTGTTAAGCAAGCTATTAGAGGATATAAAGAAATAAATCTTAGAGGAATAAAAATGGTTAAAGAAGGCGGTTACTTTGCAACATGCTCTTGTTCTCATTATATGGATGAAGAGCAATTAAAGAAAACTGTTGCCGAAGCTGCTCATGATGCAAGAAGAACTTTAAGACAAATAGAAGTTAGAACTCAAAGTGCAGATCATCCAATACTTTGGAATTCAGATGAATCATACTACTTAAAATTCTTTATATTCCAAGTATTCTAAAAAAATTTTTAATTTAATGCATATTAAAAATAATACTGGTTAATATAATAGTGTAGCAAGAAAAGATTAAAAACTTAAACTTTTACTTATAAAAAAAGAGGTGCTTTACAAAAATAGCATACACTCTAAAATTTATGTTTAAAAGATAAGTAATAAATTAAATATTAAAATATATTATTGCTATGAGGTGCTTTACAAAAATGGCATACACTCATTAAATAGTTGTAAATATTCTTAATATTTAACTATCTATTTTAAGCTACGCACTAATTAGGAGTGCATATTCTATCCTAATAATGTACATATAATAATATTAGATGTATTAAAAGGGAAAGGTATCTGATTTTCAGATACCTTTCTTCTTTTCTCTATAATTTGTATAAATTAAATTACTTTTTTATGAAACTGTTTTTGCAGAAACAATACTAACTCCAGTTCCTAAAACATCTTCTATGATAACATCTCCAACTTTAATTGGAAGCTTAATGGAAGCCTTATTAATTTCCTTCATTACATCAAATATCATACCTTTTGGAATAGGATCTTTGGTTTTAACCGGTATAACCATATTATCACAACCATCTATTTTAACAGTTGAAGTTACTATTCTTGTTGGATTTTTAACTTCATTTAATCCGTAAATTTCTCCTCTTTTGCATGTATTTCCTGTAACTTTTTCTAACTCTGTATCTACTGTTAAATGACATCCTCTAGGACATACTATACATATTAATTCTTTTACCATTATTATTCACCATCCTCTAATGAAATTGTTATTGCTCCTTTAGCATCTTTAAGCTTATCCTTAAGTATTGTAATTCTCTCCATTTCTGCAGGAACAACATGAGGTTTCTTAAAGCTTTGAATAACATTTCCTTCTTCATCTCTAACTACTATTTGTTTATTTTTAAATACATTTCTAACTCTCATAAATACATTTAAATTTCCATCTAAAGATTCAATTTCAAATTTTTGAGGAACTGTATAACTTATATTTTCTCCATTTTTTATTTCAACAAAATTATTTAATCTCTTTTTACCTTTAATATATCTAGCAGCATTTCTTCCTGCATTCTTTGCTTCTTCAGTAACGAAGTCAACTAAATCATGAACGTGTACAACATTACCACAAGCAAAAATACCTTCTCTATTTGTTTCCATACTTTCTGAAACTACAAGGCCATTAGTTCTAATGTCTAATTCAACACCTGCATTTTTTGAAAGTTCATTTTCTGGAATTAATCCAACTGATAATAATAATGTATCAACATCAAATTCTATTTCAGTTCCTTTTATAGGTTGTCTATTTTCATCAACCTTAGCTATTATTACTTTTTCTAACCTTCCATCACCTTTAACATCAACCACTGTATGAGATAGATATAGTGGAATACCATAGTCCTCTAAACATTGAACAATATTTCTAGTTAATCCATTTGAGTAAGGCATAAGTTCAACAACCGCCTTAACTTCAGCACCTTCAAGTGTCATTCTTCTAGCCATTATAAGCCCAATGTCGCCTGATCCTAAGATGACTACCTTCTTACCAACCATATAGCCTTCCATATTAATAAATCTTTGAGCAGCCCCTGCAGTAAATATTCCTGATGGTCTATCACCTGGAATACTTATGGCTCCTCTTGTTCTTTCACGGCATCCCATAGCAAGCACTATAGCTTCTGCTTCTATTGTTAAATATCCTCTTTCAGTATTTATAGCATGTATTACTTTTCCTTCTATCTCTAAAACCATTGTATCTAACATAACTTCTATGTTAGTTCCTTCTACCATATCAATAAATCTTCCAGCATACTCAGGTCCTGTAAGTTCTTCTTTAAAGGTATGAAGACCAAATCCGTTATGAATACATTGATTTAAGATTCCACCTAGTTCTTTATCTCTTTCTATAATTAATATTTTTTCTACTCCATTTTCATGAGCTTCATAAGCTGCTGCTAATCCTGCTGGACCTCCACCTACAACTACTAAATCATATTTCATAACCACAATCCTCCTACTTTGTTTTTCCACTTATTATGTATGAACCATTTTTATCTAAAAGCACTTCATCTATATTCATTCCAGTTTCACGAGATATTATTTCTTGAACTCTAGGTCCACAGAAACCACCTTGACATCTACCACAGCCTGGACGACATCTTCTCTTAACTCCATCTACAGTTCTTGCTCCTAAAGTTCTATTTATACTATCAACAATTTCTCCCTCTGTTATGTTTTCACATCTACAAATTATTCTTCCATACCTACTATCTTTTTTAATTAAATTTGCTTTTTCTTCTGAAGAAAGTTCTATAAAATGTACTTGTTCTCTTTTTTCATTAAAGTTATCCTTCTTCTCTAAAGCTAGTCCACTTTCTCCTAACATTTTAACTACATCAACTGCAATAGCTGGAGCTGAGCTTAATCCTGGTGATTTTATTCCAGCTACATCAAAGAATCCTTTTACATCCTTAGCTTCTCCAATTATGAAGTCAGGTTTATCTGCTATAGCACGAAGTCCTGCAAAGTTTCTTATATTCTCTCTAAAGTTAATTGCTCTAGTTGTTTTTAAAGAAACTTCTCTAACCTTAGCTAACCCATCATACTCTGTTGAAACTGAATCTTTATCCTCAGTATCAATAGCATCTGGTCCTACTAATAAGTTTCCATGAACTGTAGGAGTAACTAAAACTCCTTTTCCAAGCTTAGTTGGACATTGAAAAATTGTCTTTTCAAATAGACTTCCTTGGCTCTTATCTAAAACATAATATTCACCTTTTCTAGGAGTTATTTTGAAGTCTTCTTCACAAACCATATTGTGAATTTTATCAGCATAAACTCCTGCTGCATTCACTACAAATCTAGCTTCTACAACATCTCCATTTTCAAGTGTTATTTTAAAATTCTCATCTTTTTCAATACCAACAACTTTAGAATTTAATCTTAATTCTCCTCCATTATCAATAGCATTTTCTGAAAGAGCTATGGTAAATTCATATGCACCAACAATACCTCCTGTTGGACAGAATAAAGCACTTTTTACCTCTTTATTTAGGTTTGGTTCCATTTTTAAAACTTCTTCTGCTGATAAAAGTTTTACTCCTTCTACTCCATTTTTAATTCCTCTATTATATAAAACCTCTAATTCTTTTTGGTCATCTTCATCAAATCCTATAATTAATGAACCATTTCTTTTAAAAGGAACTGATAAGTCCTCACAAAGTTTATCAAACATCTTATTTCCTTCAACATTATATTTTGCCATTAATGTTCCAGGCTCTGGATCATATCCTGAGTGAACAATTGCTGAATTTGCTTTAGATGCTCCCATAGCAACGTCATTTTCTTTTTCTAATTCTACGACCTTTAAATTATACTTTGTTAATTCTCTAAATATTGCTCCACCTATTACTCCAGATCCTATAATTGCTACATCATAAATCATTAAATATCGCTCCCTCTTATAAAAATAAAAAGAGCTAAACTCAAAAAAGACATACGGATATCCTTTTTGTGTTTAGCTCTATTCTCTCTTCTACACAAAATCAAAATTTACTTATTAACTTATTTTTAATTATATCACAATTCTGTAAACATTTCCACTACTTTTTAGTCATCAAGAGCCCAATCTCTTGATCTTTCAATAGCTTTTTTCCATTTTTTGTAGTATTTATTTCTTTTTTCGTCAGAAATAGTTGGTTCAAACTCCTCGCTAGCAAACCAGAACTTAGCTATTTCCTCTTTATCTTTCCAATAACCAACAGCTAATCCTGCAAGATATGCAGCTCCTAAAGCTGTTGTTTCTGTAATTATAGGTTTAATAACCTTCTTACCAACCAAATCAGCCTGGAATTGCATTAAGAATGAGTTCCTACTAGCTCCGCCATCTACTTTTATACAATTTATGTCATACCCAACATCATTTATCATAGCTTCAAGCACATCTCTTGTTTGATATGCTATTGATTCAAGAGCTGCTCTTATTATATGATTTCTGTTAGTTCCACGTGTTAATCCAACAATTGTTCCACGAGCATACATATCCCAATAAGGTGCTCCTAATCCTACGAAGGCAGGAACAACATATACTCCTCCATTATCCTCTACCTTTGTTGCAAAATATTCTGTATCACTAGAGTCACTAATAATTCTTAATTCATCTCTAAGCCATTGAATAACTGCTCCACCAACGAATACTGAACCTTCTAAAGCATATTGAACTTTTCCATTTAATCCAATAGCAATTGTTGTTAAAAGTCCTGATTTGCTTTGAACAAGCTCATCTCCTGTATTCATTAATAAGAAACATCCTGTTCCATAAGTATTTTTTACATCCCCTTTATTAAAAGCAGCTTGTCCAAATAAAGCAGCCTGTTGATCTCCAGCTATGCCTGCAATAGGAACCCTTATTCCGCCCTTTGCTCCAAGATTAGCATATCCATAAATTTCAGATGAATTTCTCACTTCTGGCAACATACTTCTAGGGATATCTAATTCCTTTAGCATTCTCTCATCCCAATCAAGATTCTTTATGTTAAATATCATAGTTCTAGATGCATTGGTATAATCAGTTACATGAACTTTACCATTTGTAAGCTTCCAAACAAGCCAAGTATCTACTGTACCGAAAAGTAAATCACCCTTCTCAGCTTTTTCCCTTGCTCCTTCAACATTATCCAGTATCCATTTTATTTTTGTTCCTGAAAAGTATGCATCAAGTACAAGCCCTGTATTTTCTTTAATATAGTCTACAAGACCTTCTCTTTCCTTTAACTCATCACAAATATCTGCTGTTCTTCTACATTGCCAAACAATAGCATTGTATATTGGAACGCCTGTATTTTTGTCCCAAACTATTGTAGTTTCTCTTTGATTAGTTATTCCAATTGCTGCTATATTTTCTTGAGTTATATTACACTTAGCCATAACTTCTTGAAGAACACTATATTGAGTTGCCCATATTTCCATTGGATCATGTTCAACCCATCCTTCTCTAGGATAAATTTGATTAAATTCCTTTTGACTTATTCCAATAATATCTTGATTTTCGTCAAAAATTATTGCTCTAGAGCTTGTTGTTCCTTGATCTAATGCTACTATATATTTTTCCATAAACAATCACCTCTTAATTTTATATCTTCCATATAGCCTCTTTTGTTGTTGATATACAGGTTGCTCCTGATTTTAAAGCTTCCATAACATCTTCTTTATCTGAAATTAAACCACCTACTATTAATGGTTTCTTTATTGTTTTTGATAGTTCTTTAATAACTTTAAATAATAATCCTGGCAACATTTCCACAGCATCACACTCATCAACTAAATGATTCTTTGTGCTATGAAAAGAAAGACTATCTAAAATGAAAACCCTTTGAATAGCTATCAACCCTAATTTTTTTGCATTTTTTACTGTCTGAGCTTTTGTACTTATTATTCCATCAAACTTAGTTTTTTCTTTCAAATATTCTAAAACAATTTCTCTATTTGTAAGTCCATCAACCAAATCTATATGCAATATTCCAATCTTATTCTTCTCTGATATCTTATTTGAAATTTCTATAATATCAAGAATGTTTCCAAACAAAACAAATATTACATCAACATCAGCTTCTAAAGCTTTGTCCAATTGCTCCATATCCTTTACAGCTGCAACAATAGGGTTATCCTCAAGTATTCTTTTAAAATTAATCATTATAAATAGCCTCCTTAAAATTGTCTCAAATTAATATCTCCTTAAAATATACTTGTATATACAATTGCTCCTGCTATAGCTCCAAGTATTGGTCCTACAATTGGAATCCAAGCATAAGCCCAATCTGAGCCTCCTTTATTCTTAATAGGAAGCAGAAAATGTGCAAGTCTAGGTGAAAAATCTCTAGCTGGATTAATCGCATATCCAGTTGGTCCTCCTAAAGATACTCCTATAACTAAAATTAATAAACCAACAGCTATAGGCATCATTCCATCTACCATCTTTGCATCACCAAGTCCTAAAATTCCAAACATTAAAACGAAGGTTCCTATAAACTCAGCAAAAAAGTTCCACTTATAATTTCTAATAGCTGGTATAGTACAGAATGTACCAAGTTTTGCTTCTTGATCATCAGTAGACTCAAAATGAGTATAATAGGTTAAATAAACAAGGACAGCACCTATAAAAGCACCTATAAATTGTGCTATACAAAATAATACCACCTGATACCATGTTAACCCTCCGGTTATACCTAATGCAATAGTTACTGCCGGATTAAATACAGCTCCACTCACTCTAGAAAAAATATATACAGGAATCGCCACTGCTATTGCCCATCCCACAGCAATAACAATAAGTCCAGCATTATTTCCTTTCGTTTTCTTAAGAACTACATTTGCAACTACTCCATCCCCTAATAATATCAAAAGCGTAGTTCCAACAAGCTCAGCCAAGAATTGATTTACCATGACTATTCACCACCTAGTAATTTAATCTATTTAGTTTTAAAAAAGCATAAAATAAAAAAGAGCTAAACAAAAAAAAACTAAATTTTTCTCGTGTTTAACTCTAACTACTCTTACACAAGTTGAATATATACGTATATATTTATGTTGTTTTTTACAATATTTATTTTAACACCATATGAAATTGTTTTCAATAAATTAAAAATTTAACAATCTTTCCATAAAATAAAAAAGAGAGATTCTCTTAAATCTCCCTTTTTTTAAGCTATTTATCAAATAATAATTGTTTTATTTGTGACTCTAAATTTTGAATACCCGTTGGATCTGCTCCACTTCCATCTAAAGCATTTTGATATTTATCTATTAACTGTTCTATATCAGTTATCGCTTGATTTATATTATTATTATCCTTTGGAGTCATAGCTTTAATATTATTTAAATCTTTTAAAGCTTCCGCCTTATCTTCTTTCCACTCACTCATCTCTTTGTTTTGAAGTACTTCTAGATATTCTTCCTTAACATCAAGATAAACCTCGGCAACATCATTAGTTAAGCTATCATTATCAACAACTTTTTTATTGCTATCTGTTGCTGCCGGCTTATTTTCTGAAGCGTTTGACTTTGCTGAATCATTAGAACTTCCACATCCAACTAACTGTAGTCCTATTATGGCAGAAATAAGAACTACTAATAATTTTTTCTTCATTCAAAACATCCCCTTTATAAAATATCTAATTATATCACCATAATATATTCCTGCACACTTATTAACAAACAATCCCTTTTAACTATTTATTAACAATTTAAACAAAAAATATTAATATTTGAAAATTAGCAAATATTTTGAAATGTTTTATCAAGATATTTCTTTTTGTTTTAAAAACATTGCATTAAAAGTAGTTTTTATTTATAAAATTTTCTTTCTGCAATTTATTCATTTTTTCTAAAAATAATCCATAAAATAGTATTATACTGTTACCTTTATATCTGATTTTACAGGCTTTATTTCACCATTTTTAAATTCAAAAACCAAATCTATTAAATCCTTTGTAGAACAATATTTTAAGTCTTGTTCTAGTCCTAAATTTTTAAGAATATTATAGTGTTTAGCATCCTTTATAAAGTCTTCTATTCCATTGCTACTTTCATAAACATACTTAGCCGTTTTAGCTATATCAGTAAGCTCAGTAGCTTTATTTTTACATAACTCACTTATGATATAACCTGCACATATAAAGTCATCACTTGAAAATTCACCGTTTGTCCCAGAATTAACAAAGACTACTTCTTTTTCTTCATTTTCTAGATATTTAGCCACTGCTTGTCCATTTAAAACAGACGCTATAATAACTTTATCTGCCTTGCTGCATAGATTTAAAGCTCTTGTTCCATTTGTAGTAGACATTATTACATTTTTTCCTTCTACAATATCTTTTTTATACTCTAATGGTGAATTAGAGAAATCAAATCCATCTATTTTTAATGCCTTTCTTTCTCCCCCAAGTAATACTTCTTCTCCTAGCGCTTTTAATTCTTCTGCCCTATTAAAAGCATCCTCTACGCTTACTACTGGAATAACTCTCTTAGCTCCATTAGAAAGGGCTGTAGTGATTACAGATGTTGCTCTTAACATATCTATAACCACAGCAACTTTCCCTCTAAGAGATTCACTATCTATATAATCTGCTGAAATTATAACATCAATTTTCATAAGTTTTCCCCCACTTTAATTAATTACTCTTCAAAGTTCTTTCCCTGATAGATATCATTATCTTCAAGGGCTTTATCAATAGCATTTAAAACTTCCCACTTTTTTAAACTCCACATAGGACCTATAAGTAACTTTCTTGGAGCATCCCCTGTTAATCTATGTATAACCATATTTTGAGGAATTCTACTTATAGCTTCGCATATTAAATCTATATATTCTTCTTGAGTTAAAAACTTTAATCTTCCCTCCTCATAATCCTTAACCATTCTTGTTCCTTCCATAAGATGAAGTAAATGAAGCTTTATTCCTTGCGCTCCGCATCTCGCAACATAATCCACAGTTTCTATCATCTGTTCTTTACTTTCTCCTGGAAGACCAAATATACAATGAACAACAGTGTCTATACCTCTACTTTTTAATCCTTCCATAGCCTTATTAAATACTTCTAAATCATAGCCTCTATTAAAACTTCTAGCTGTTTCATCATGAATAGTTTGAAGCCCTAACTCAACCCAAGTATAAACTTTCTTATTCATCTCTTCTAATAAATCTAGAACTTCTTCATTTATGCAATCAGGTCTTGTTCCTATAGCTAGTGCTACAACTCCCTCCTTGTTTATGGCTTCTTCATACTTTCTTCTTAGTTCATCTACAGGCGCATATGTATTAGTGTATGCTTGGAAATAAGCTATATATTTTCCTTCCTTCCACTTTTTATTCATCATCTCTTTAACATTATCAAACTGAGTACCAATGCTTAAAGTTCTCTGCCCTGCATAATCTCCAGACCCCTTTGAACTACAAAATGTACATCCACCCTTAGCAACTTTTCCATCTCTGTTAGGACATGTGAACCCACCATCTAAACTTATTTTAAATACTTTTTCTCCAAATTTTTCTCTCAAAAATCTATTTAAAGTATTATATCTTTTATCTCCCCAAGTTTTTATTTTTTCCATGTATATCACCTTTTCGTTAAAATCAAATTTCTTTAAAATAAAAAAAGTTAATCATAAAATTTCTAATATTTATGATTAACTTATCTTCTATTATACTATAGTTTTTGAAGTTTAAAATCTTTTAAGGATATTTTATATCTTCCAGTTAATTCATTTCCAGCCTGTGCTGAGTCTTCTGTAGATGTAACATTCATAATAATATTATTATCTTTTATTTTTTCATAAATTAGATTATAGTGTTCTTCAGCAAATATATCATCTAACTCTAATGCTATAATATTGCCGCCACTTTGATAAACCTTAAATCTTGTAGAATTACCTTTTACATAGTTTACAACCACATATCCATCATCATCTGAAAAATTCAAACTAGAAACCTTACATCCATTTAATATATCTAGAGTAGTAAGGTTTTTCCCTAGTGGTTTACTCTTATCTTTATCTTCTTTTCCCCCTTCATGCTCACCTTCTTTGGTAGCTGTTTTTTTTGAATCATCAACATCAATAACTCCTATATATGAATCCTCTCCTTTATAGGTTGATATAGCAACCTTATCTCCAGAAAATGATATTTCTACAGCTGAAAAAGCCTCTTTTGGTACATCTACTTTAGTAATATCTATAACATTCACTTTAGGATAAGCCTTATATGGTATGCTATTAATATCTATAAGTGTACTAATTTCAACTTCATCATCTTTCCTTATCTTTAACTCATTCTTTTCCTCAGACACACTATAAAGTTGAGTGGCTTTTAACTTAGAGACTTTATATTCCTCCTCTTGAGTTTTTCCAACCTCTAAATAATATTCTTCTAATTCTGCTATAGGCTCACCTCTTTTAACTCTAGTAACCTTAAACTTAAACATAGCTTTGTTACCAAGTTGTGCTGCTCCAACTTGTTTTATTCCTGTAATTTCAGGCTCCACGCTTGGTTCGATTATTATATTTTTATCAATTTCTTTATTGGATAAATTTTTTATAGTGTTTAAATCCTTATTTTTAAGAGCCTCCATATACTTTTCAGCTATAGATTTTGCTATTTCATTATCAAAATATATACTCTCTACACTTTTTCTTAAATCTTCACGCTCCTTAATTGTACTGTTTACCTTATTACATCCTACTGAAAAAAACATTAATCCCATAATTAAAGTTGCAATAACTTTTCTTACCATTCATAATCACTCCTACTCTAAGAATAAGTCCTATTTTAGGTTTTCCAAATAGCTTAAAAGTATTAATAGAATAATGACTATAAATCTAACTTTTCCTTTTTATTTAAGAATAAACCTTCTCTACATTTTATATATTTAGTTAGGGGAGGTGATTTAATGAAAAATATTATAAAAGTTTTTCAAGTAGCTTTTGTTTTCATTGGAACTATAGTAGGAGCTGGACTTGCTTCTGGTAAAGAAATAACAAACTTTTTTACCGTTTATGGTTATAAAAGTTTTTTTACTATTTTAATGACAGGTTTATTTTATATTGTACTTTGTAACATAATTTCTAGAATAAGTATGAAAAATAATCTAAATTCTTATAATGAAGTTATAAATACTGTTAGTCCTAATATTTTAGGTAAATTGACTGGAATAATAACTACTCTTTACTTAATATCTAGTGCATCCATAATCCTTGCAGGTAGTGGTGCCTTATTAAATCAATATTTTGGTATTCCTAAAATTATAGGCTCAATAATCATGGCAATCATTGCTTCAGTAATACTTCTTAGAGGAACTGATGGTCTTGTAGAAATAAATTCAATTATAGTACCCTCTTTAATTATTGTAACAACTACACTTATGATTCTTTACGTTTCCTTTGCTAATGATCCAATTACTATAAATTCACTAACTACTTCTGAGCCTAAACTCTCTAACGGAGTTTTTACTTCTGGAATTCTATATTGTGGATATAATATTCTTTGCTGTTGCGGTGTAATCGTTCCTTTAAGTAATGAAATAAAAAACAAAAAAATAATGACTTGGGGAATTATTTTAGGTTCTATTTTATTAACTATTATATGTATTTTTATAAACTCAATGCTCATGGTAAACCAACCTCAAATATTCAAGTATGAAATTCCATTACTTTATATTGCAGATAGATTTGGAAAGCCAATTCAAATAATGCTTTTAATGATAATATTAGCTGAGATGTTCTCAACAGAAGTTTCAGATGTTTATTCAATAAGCAAAACTATTAGCAAAAGCTTTAAATTAAAATATAAACATGCTATTTTTTTAGTACTAATACTTGCGCTCCCAATTTCACTAATAGGTTTCTCCAATCTAATAACTACATTGTACCCAATGTTTGGTGTTTTAAGCTTAGTCTTCATTGTTCAATGTATTTACTTTTATTTCTTTAAATTTAAAAAGCAAGCTTAAATACTATAGAAGTACATCTATTAAACTAAAAGCTGCACAAGGCATATTTTATTTTTTAAAACTATGCTTTGTACAGCTTTAATCTTTAATAAATTATTTTAGGAACATTGCTTATTCTATCCATTATTGTTGGAGGATAGAATACTTTTTTCTCTACGCTTGATCTAAGCTCTGCTATTTTAGTCACTGCAACAAATACATCTGATAACTTGTACCATGTTGCATAATTAACCTCTCCTGTTTGTGGAAGGTTAAATATTTGTTGAAAAGTTTTAACTGCCTCTCTAGTTTTTTCACCATAATTTCCATCTACAGCAACCTTAGGTATTAAAGGATACGCTTTAGATACAGCATTTAACTGTTCTTGTATAACTCTAACAGGTTCTCCTGAAGAACCAGTAGTTAATGTGTAGCCTGGAAAAGATTTTGGACTTCCTGTTACCTTTTTAGCAGTTACTAACTCTATATTATCACCATAAAAAGAAGTTAAAATTTCATAAGGTACTTTCCCCTGATCTCCTAAATACTTACTTCCCCATTGAGTCATCCATCCTGGGCATTGAACCTTTACACCATCACAATATTGAGTTAATAATGGCTGCTTAGCATTAAACCTTCTAATGTATGTTGCAAATATTTCATCTACAATTTTACTTATGTTGTCATAAAAGTTTCTTCCATAATTAAATGCATGATCAAAAGCTGTTGAACTAGTTATATCAAAATTCTTACCTTTTCCTCTATACCATTCAGTATATATTCTATTTAAAGTAAAGGATATTATGGCATATACGTTGGCTCTTATAGTATTTTCAGACCAAGTTGAAAATATTTCACAACAGGCAACATTTTTTACATACTCCCTATAATCAACTCTATAGTTAGCGGCTGAATTATCGTCTGGTCTTCCATTGTGAACTACTATATATTCAGGAACTACTGGCTCTGGCAAAACTACAGTTCCCTTTGGAGGTGGTAACTCTTTTTCATCTGCTTCTGGAATTTTAGGAGGAAAATTACCAACCAATCTATTAGCTTGTATGTTAATTGTTACCTCCTGTCTGTAACTACCTCTACTTTCTCGCAACCGAGCTTGTTGTAAAGCAATCCTAGAAGGGAAAATTTGAACACCATTTATCGTAGTAGGCAAAAAACCTTCTCTTTCAATAGTAACTTCTGCAAAACTATATGGTATTCTCCCAGGTTCACTTGAATATTCTAAAGGAGGTGCATCAAGCTCTATAGTATCAGTACTTCCTGTTGCATCAGTATATAATTCAATAGAATTTCCTAAAGCTAATCCTTCTTCTGAAGTTGGTGTTATTGTAACTTTACTTTTATCAATAGGTATATATCTCTCTTTTTCACTAAAACATTGAACCTTTAATCCACCTAAAGCCATAAAATTTCTCCTAATTATAAATTAATACATTATAGTTTATGAAATTTAACCTATTTTTGTTAATAAATAGCTACGTATTAAAAAGCGTATTTACCCTTAAACTATCAAAAACCTTAATCATATTTATGGTTCCATATCCCCATTCTTCATTTGGATATATATCTCCTTTCCTCGTATCAACTCCTCTTATTAAATATGTTTGAAGCTTAGCTACATATAAGGTTGGGTCATTATTATAAACAATTCCCCATTGAAAAAGCATAGCACAGCATCCACTAACTATAGCAGCAGCTACACTCCCTCCACTAACATAAACCTTCTCTCCTTTATTATTAACAGTTAAAGCATTTATTCCACCTGCTGCAATAAGAGGTTGAATTAAATTATTCCTTGGGAATCCTCTTCCAGACTCTGAAAGTATAGCATTATTATTCTGATTATAAGAGGCTACAGTTATCATTTTTTCTGAGGCTCCTGGAATTGTTAAGGTAGTATATGGAGAAGAAGTTATAAACTTTGTTCCTTTAGCTAATAATTCTTTTTGTAATATATAAGCATCAAACTTACCAAAAGTTATATATTCACCAGTTAATTTAAATCTCCATATTCCTGGCTTTAAATTTTGTGCTCTTACAACAATTCTGTCTCCTCCAGTAAATTCATATGGAGAATCATAAAATATATCCATAATAGTACCTTCATATATAAAACCTATCTTATATCCATTTTGAATTGCTAATTTCGTTTTCCCTGCATAGCTAGGTAATGGATTTGCATTTTGAACAATCTCTCCAGAAGGTGATATTATTGAAAGCCTGAACTTGTCTGGTTTATAACCTAAAATAATCATTATAAGACCATACTGATCTTCTCCAACTTCTAATTCCATGGTTTTACTAAGTCCTGTTTCTGTTATAATTCCATCAGCATGAGTATCAGTATTCCCCTGATTTCCAGAAGAAGCTACAACAGCAACTCCTCTTTTATTAGAAATCACATCTATATACCTTTCTAAAATACTACTTCCATCGTGAGCTCCAAAATTGCTTCCTACAGGTACATATATAACAATTGGCTTATTATATTGGAATGATAAGTTATATAAATATTTTATGGCTAAAAGTATATCTATATTTCTATACTTTGCAGCATCTCCTTTTGCAAAGAAATAATCTGTATACTTTTTAAACGCTTGGTCTAATCTAACTACCGCAATATCACATTCTGGAACTACACCAGTTAAACTTGTATCCTTTCCACTTCCAGCAATTATACAAGCCATTTCTGTGCCATGTCCAATATCATCTTTAGATGAAACTATAGTATAGGGATCTCCACCATTCCTCTTTAATTCTATAGCTGCATTAATTTCATCTTGGCTATATTCCGTTCCATAAACCATCCCTTTAGGAGGCTTACCTGTTTCTATTACTTGATCCCATATGTTTAGTATTCTAGTTTTTCCATCATTCTTCATAAATTCTTGGTTTAAGTAATCTATTCCAGTATCAATTATTCCAACAATTACATCTTTTCCTGTTAATTGTAGATATGAACTTTGATGAAAAGTCTGAGCATTTGATGCCTCAATCGGTGTTTCGTTGCTTAAAGTATATATTCCTCCTAACTCTATAAGAACTATACCTTTTATTTGTTGTATAACTTTATCATAATCAACATTTTTCATTGCCAATATTGCATAAGTATCATCAATTATAAAAACCTGAACTCCATCCATATCTTTAACTTCATTTTTTATATCCCCAATATATTCAATAAGAAAGTTAATACTTTCTGGATCATTTATTAAAAAATCTTTATTTGATGTACTCTCCATAACTACCTCCTATTAATCAATAGTTCCATAGTTTTATCTAAACAAACAAATCCATATCCTATGTCTGGATTTGGATAAGCATTTCCAACAATTGTTCTCCTAGCTCCCCTAACTAAATAATATTTAATCCTTTCTCCATATAAAAATGGATCATTATTATTTATTATTCCCCATTCAAAAAGTAAAGCACATATTCCTGCAACCTGTGGTGCTGCCATTGATGTTCCGCTTTTAGTATCAAATCCCTGTTCTGGAGCCGTAGACAAAATATTTTCTCCCGGTGCAGACAAATCAGGTTTTATTATCCATTGAGGCCTAACAACCCCTCTACCGGAAAAAGGCGACAAATTATTATTTATATAATTATAACTTCCAACCGAAATTACTCCTTCCACCGTTGCTGGTATTCCTAATGTATTATAAACAACTGGTTGCAAAAATTTTGTTTTTTCATTTAAGCCTTCTGATATAGGAAGCCAAATATCAAAATATCCTTCATAATCATTTAATTTTCTTAAAATAATCCTCCATTCACCAGGAGTTATTGTGTCTCCTAGAGGTAAAATAGTTATGCTAGTTTGCCCTTGTATATCAAAAGGTTTAGGTCCAGTGCTATAAATAACTACTTTTTCTCTTCCAACAAATCGTTCTTTATACGATTCCGTCACAGGTACCTGACCTGTGCTTATACCAGTTGGTGATATTACCTCAATTGATATATCAACAAGAACAGGTATGAATAAATCAAGTATAATTCCTCTTTCCCCACTAGAAATACTTAAGTCTATATTTTCTTCTTTTCTTATCATTCCACCAACATGATGAGCAGTATTTCCTTCATTTCCAGCAGCCACAACAATAGCAGCTCTTTGTAATTTAGTAACTGTTTGAATATATTGTTCTAACAAACTACTTCCATTATGAGAACCATCATTTGTACTTAAACTTATATTTACAACTAATGGTTTATTAAGTTCATTACTTTTATCTATTAAAAATTTTAATCCTCTCATAAGCTGAGTACTTAAAGCTGCTGTTAAACGCTTTTCTGCTGTTATTTTTACCATAGCAATACTGCTATTGTATGCAACTCCATAACGATCATAACTTATATTTCCACCAGCACAAGCAATTCCAGCAACATGAGTTCCATGTCCCGATAAATCCTGTACTGGAATAATACTATATGGATCTTCTGATTTTAAAGCCTCATTTATTTTATTTTTATCATATACAGTTTTATTATCAAGATCGTATATATATTCTATTCTAGTATTTCCATCCGTATCTTTAAATGCATTATGAGTGAAATCTATTCCCGTATCTAAAAATCCAACTAATACATCCTTACCAGTTAAACCATAATTGTTCCAAACAGACGGTATGCAAGATGCTCTATTACTATCATAATCTGATGTATATAAAACTTTAGGTAATTCTATATATTGTAGCCCCTCAAGTTCTTTTATTCTATTTAAATCACTAATTTTTATAGTTAATATTCCAAATCCATACCCTAAATCCTCTACCTTAGCTCCTATTTTTTCAACTGAATTTTCAAACCTCAAAAAATTACTTCCATATAAAACAACTAACTCTATTTCTCCTGTACTTAAAGTCCCAGGAGAGAAAACATTAACAATGTTATATAATACCTGTTCTGGTATAACGTTTATAAAATCTATACCAATACTAGTTTTAGTTTCCATAATAAATCTCCCTTTATCTGTTTATTAGACTATTAAAAATTCCCTGTATATCTAAAATTCCATATCCCCACTGTCTATTTGGATAAATATCTCCCGCTCTTTTTCTTGCTCCCCTAATAATATATGATTGCAGTTTTGTGGCATACATTTCTGGATCATTTCCATCAATAACAGCCCACTGAAGAATTAAAGCACAACCTCCAGCCAAAACGGCGCCAGCAACGCTTGCTCCTGAAACCCTCACAGTTTCACCTCCAGGCCTAGTAGTTAAAGCATTTATTCCTCCAGCTGTAATTATAGGCTGTATGATATCATTCCTTGGATACCCTCTTCCAGATTCTGATACTGTTGCACCATTATTTTGATTATAATATGAAGTATTAATAACACTTGAAGCTGTTCCCGGTATAGTTAATGTAGTATATGGTGTTGGACTTAAAAATCTTGTATCTTCTGAAAGCAATTCTCTTTGTAATATCCAAGCATTGTATATTCCCTCAACTATATAAGTACCGGTTAATTTAAATTTCCAAATCCCTTCTTTAACATCAGTCATCCTTATCATAAGTTTTTCATCACCTGTAAATTCATCTGGTGAATCATAAGCAACTTCCACACTAGTTCCTTCATAAATAAAAACCCAAGGAGGTGAATCGCTTAAAAGTATATGTTTTGTTCTATATGGATTAGTATCCTCAAAAGTTTCACCTGATGGTGAGGTTATTCCCAATTTTATTTTACTAGGACGTTTAGCATATATTATTAAAAATAATCCTCTTTGCTCTTTTCCACAATAAAGTTCTATTGTTTTACTATCTCCACTTCTTTCTATTTCTCCTGATGTATGTGTCTCAGAATTTCCTTCATTCCCTGTTGATGTAACTGCAATCAATGAATTTCTCTTTGATATCTTTGTATCAATATATCTTTCTAACACACTATCACCTGAGTGATCACCTATATTGCTACCTAAAGGTAAGTATATTACCATAGGTTTATTTAAACTAAAAGATAATTCGTATAAATATTTAAGGGACATAAGAATATCAGTATTCCTATATTTAGGCGTATCCCCTTTTGCAAAATAAAAATCTACATATTCTTGGGCAGCTTCTTCTAATTTTATAATTATAAATTCACAATCAGGAGCCATTCCAATAATCTCTCTATTTCTTCCCCTTGCGCCTACTATTCCAGCCATTTTAGTTCCGTGACCATTTTCATCTTTTGAAGGAACAATATCATATGGATTTAATCCTTGCTTTTGAGCCGTTATTGCCTTATTTATTTCTTCCTCTGAGTACTCACTACCATGAATAAATCCTTTAGGTACCTTTCCACTAGTTATCGTCTGATCCCAAATCCTTAATATTCTGGTTGTATCATCTTCCCTCATAAATTCTTTATTTAAATAATCTATTCCAGTATCAACTATAGCTACAATAACATCTTTTCCTCTAAGATTTAAATACGGATTATTGTGGAATATTGGTGCCTTCGAATCCTCTACTGGGCTCTCACTCAAAGTGTATATTCCATTAATTTCTATATAAACTATACTTTTTATACTTCCAAGTTGTCTTCTAAAATCGTCAACTCTTACAGAAATAATTGCATAAGTATCATCAATTAAAAAAACGCTAACATCATTTAAATTTTCAACTTCCTTTTCAATATCTCCATCATAAGCAACAACAAAATTTATAAAATTTTTATCACTATAAAAATTTTTTTTTTCTACCAAACGCTAATCCTCCATGCCCATTATATTGCTTATAGCTATTTTATTCAGATTTTCTCTTTTTTGATAACCTTCGTAAAAACTATTTAAAAAATAAAAAGGACAGTTCTAATATTAGAACTGTCCTTTTTTTTATTTAAGTATTATAAATCAAATTCTATTCTATAAAGTTTAGCTATAGCTTTAACCTCTTTTATGTTAGCTGTTTCCGTTCTCATGCTACCATTATTACTTACTAATAAGACTTTAACATTATCAAGCTTTTTAATCTGTCTAACAACTCTTTTACCATTGAACTCAACTAAACAAATAGCATTATTCTCTATTTCTTTTATGGAATAACATAAAGCTAAGTCATTTTCTTGAATTCTATATCCAGTCATATCATTATTCTCTATTTTAAGATAAAAGACTTTGTTTGCTGTATGACCATCTATTTTGTTAGAAGCAGTAGCAAGCTGTTTATATCCATTAACTTGAGATAATGAGTAATCATAAATTGGAACATTTTTTAAAACTGATCCGAAAGCTTGATTCCAAACTTCATTAACTTCCGCTGGTTTTGTTTGTCTTACTTGTTTTTCAGCTTTAAGTTCTTTTTGAAGCTCTTCATCAGTAACAACCATATTTATATCATTTAAATCAGTATTTAAAACCTTTGATATTTTTGATATAAGTGACTCATTTATAATCTTTCTTCCTGTTTCAACTTCATTTATAAATTTTTCAGCTACACCTAGCTTTTTAGCTAAGGCTTTTTGTGTCATTCCACTTTTGCTTCTAGCCTCTTTTATTCTTTCCCCAACTCTACTCATTTTAAGCTCTTCCTCCTTGCATCTTTCTGTGCCACTCTCTTTCTTCAATTAAATGCTCAACAAGGTAGTTAAATTGCCATTCTTTAGATGTTTCTGTAACTACGGCCATTATAGGATTTTCTGCAATAACCTTAGCTATTGAAACCATCATTTGTAACTCTTCATCAGGGAAATTACTGAATATAAGAACTTTTTCATCAAAGTTCTTATTTGAAACAACTTCAAACTTTAAGCCTTCTAAAATGTCTTTAACTTTCATAGAAGTCATTTCACTACTTACATTAATAACCTTGTGCCCTGTTGCTTGAAAGTCTTTTGTTTCTTTTTCATTTAAACCATAAGTTAGAATAGCCTTGCTATTATTAAGCATATTCATGCTAATCTACCTCCCATACATTTATAAATTAAAGGATTTCTGGCTCTTCTATACCCTCTGCATTTTCTACAGTTACCTTTGCCATAACTTGTGGCTCATCTGGCATATCATTGTAGTCAGTTTTTACATTTGCTATTTTATCAACAACGTCCATACCTTCTATAACTTTACCAAATGAAGCATATTGTCCATCTAAGTGTGGTGAATTCTCATGCATTATGAAGAATTGGCTTCCTGCTGAATCAAAATTCATAGCTCTAGCCATTGATATAACTCCTCTTGAATGCTTTAAGTTATTTGGGAATTGATTTCTTGTAAATTCACCTTTTATTCTATATCCTGGGTTACCCATTCCTGTACCTTCTGGGCATCCTCCTTGTATCATAAATCCAGGTATTATTCTATGGAATGTTAAACCATCGTAAAAACCTTTTTTAACTAAACTAACGAAGTTTCTAACTGTATTTGGTGCAATCTCTGGATATAATTCTAATTTTATTTTTTCTCCATTTGCCATTTCTATTGTAACTATTGGATTCATATGAATAATTCTCCTTTCAAATTTAACTATTTAGTATTATTCACTTAAACTAAAATGTTAATTCTTCTTTGTATAAAATTATATATTATTTCTGTTAACAATGGAATATTAGGTAAATATTTAAGCAAAAAAATAAGACAACATAAAGAATCCTTATAAACAGATTCTATTATGTTGCCCCTTCAGAGTTCAACTTAATATAAAATTTTATCTTTTCCGCATAATTCATATTCTTATCTGTTATGCAAAAGTAGTTCCAACTACAACTCTTGAATAATCACTGTAGTTTGATAAATTCTTAACATTTATTTTTGAAATAATATCTTCTCTTCCAACTTTATTTATCATATCAGTAAATAAGCAAGTTAAAAAAGTTGTTGAAACTCTATCTATACCATTAAAATCTAACTCTACATTTTCATCTAAATTATTTTCAATATAATCTCTTAAGATTATAGCATCTTCAACGTTTATTTTATCTCCTAATAATTCTCTTACATTTATCTTCATAGTAAAATCCTCCCTTTTTTAATAACTCCCATTAATCTTTGTTTAAATTTTCTGAAAATTCTCTTTTCATTTATTATAATATCAACCCCTCTTTAATTTGTCAACATTTTAACAAAGTTTTTATAAAAAAATTTTTAGACAAATAAAAAATCTACAAACATACTAAAGATAATACTTAATAAATTATTGTTCATAAAAGTAATAGTATGTATCTTAATATGTCTGTAGATTCTTAAATTATTATTTAGTTTCTATAAGCTTTTTACTTAACTCTAATATTTTCTTATCTTCTAATGAATTAAATATCTCTAATGTACCTTTTTCTTTTGATTCTGATTCAATATTATTTTCTTCTAATCTTCTCTTTAACTCTCTTACTGTACCTTCACTTCCATCTATTATGTCTACTTTTTCTCCAACGATTTCCTGTATGACATCTTTCACAAAAGGATAATGAGTACATCCTAAAACTATACTTGAAATCTCTCTGTCCATATAAGGATTTAATTTTTCTCTTAAGAAGCTTTTTACATCTTCTCCGTTTAAATCTCCTGACTCTATAAACTCAACTAATCCTGGACATGGAAGAGATATGACTTCTCTATGCTCTCCATAGTTATCCATAAGCTTCTTAAATTTCTCTTGAGTTAAAGTTGCCTTTGTTGCCATTACTATGACTGAGCCAGTTTCATGTAGCCTTATTGCTGGTTTTAAAGCAGGTTCTATTCCTATTATAGGCATATGTTTGTAATACTCTCTAAGATCATGTGCTGCTGCTGAAGTCGCAGTATTACATGCTATTACAATTGCCTTAACTCCCTTTTGTATTAAAAATTCCATAGCATTAAATGAAAGTTCTGTTATCTCTTGTGGAGTTTTTTCCCCATAAGGTGCATGCTTAGAATCTCCATAATATACATAATTTTCATTTGGCATTATTTCTAAGGCTTTCTTTAAAACACTTAAGCCTCCTAAGCCAGAATCAAAAAAACCTATAGGCGCATTATTTAAATCTTCTTGCATCGCTATCCCTCGCTTTTAATTACTTGTTATAATCTTAAGATAATTTTATAACTTTCTATTAAATAAATCTATCAAAATTCATTTTTACACTTATATTAAAATATAAAATATATTGACAGTACTATACTATTGTAATAAAATCTTTTTAAGAATATTTACATAACGAATATTTTATTCTAAATTTCATATTATTATACGTGCTAAAACAAACAAACAACTATCAAATCATAAGAATGAAAGGATGTGAACAGGGGGCTATTACAATTATCCTAAAATTTCTTACTATAATTGTAGTACTTCTAAATAATTATGAGTAAAGATTTATTATTTACAATTTCTAAGAAACATCATAACAAAGAAAGTTTAGTTTCAATTTTTGAAGATCACCCGGAAATAAAATTTGTATCTTTAGTTGGGGTAGACTTAGCCGGTAACGATACTGACGAAAAAATTCCTGCTAAGTTATTTTTAAAAGATATAGATTCTTTTCTTCACGGCACCGCTGTACAAACAGACGGTTCATCAGTTGTCCTTCCAGGAATCGCAACTTTAAATAACGCAAAGGTAGATATGATCGCCGATTTAGATTGTAAGTGGTTTGTAGATTACAATTATGACTTCATAGACCCTTTAACTAATAGACCAGTAGGAACTCTTAGAATACCATGCTTCTTAATTCACGAAGATAAACCAGTCGACTCTAGACATATCTTAAAGAACTCAATTGACACTTTCAAATCAAATTTATTCTCACTATTAAAAAAATACCCAGAAACACTAAATGATTTAAATATAAATTTTGATGATATAGAAGATCTTCTATTAACATCTGCAACTGAATTAGAATTTTGGGTTAAAACACCAAACGACAAGGCTTTAATTGAAGAACTTTCAACTTCTCAAGTTCTACAAGAACAATATTGGACAAGAACTAAGGGAAATGTTAGAACTGCATTAGAACAAAGTTTATTATATATGGATGACTATGGATTTGAGCCTGAAATGGGCCATAAAGAAGTTGGCGGGGTAAAAGCTAAACTTACTTCTTCAGGTCAATTTGATCACATAATGGAGCAATTAGAGATAGACTGGAAATTTTCAGATGCTATGCAAGCTTCTGATAATGAGTTATTTATAAGAACCTTAGTTAAAGAAACATTCAGAAGAAACGGATTAGAAGTAACCTTCCTTGCTAAACCAATAGATGGTGTTGCTGGTAGCGGAGAACACACTCACTTAAGCATAAGTTTAAAATTAAAAGACGGAAGAATTATAAACTTATTTAATCCAACTAAGAATCATTTCTTAAGTAAAATTGGATATGGATCTATAATGGGTATATTAAAGAATTACGAAATAATGAATCCATTTATATCAGCTACATCAGATTCTTTAAAAAGATTAAAACCTGGATTTGAAGCTCCAGTTTGTATAGTTACATCATTAGGTCAAAGTCCTGAAATTCCATCTAGAAATAGAACTATATTAGCTGGATTAATAAGAGATCCTCATAACCCACTAGCAACTAGATTTGAGCTTAGATCACCAAACCCATTCACAAATACTTATCTTTGCATAGCATCAAGCTACATGGCTATGTTAGATGGTATAAAATATGCTTTAGAAAATAATAAAACTGAAGATGATCTTTTAGCGGAATTATCTAAAAAACCAGGTGAAGATGCAGATTACTTAGAAAAATCTAGAGCTTACAGAAGTGAAGAAGATGTATTTGAGGACTTCACAGATACTCAAAGAAATGAATACTTTGGAATAGCACCTGCTACTGTTTATGAAAACTTAAGTGCATTTGACAAATATCCTGAAAAACTTGAAGTATTAAAAGTTAATTCAGTATTTACAGATAAACTTATAAATAGCTTTAAAATAGCTGCTATAAAAAGATGGACTACAGAAATTACAGCTAGAATAATTCCTTCATATATCAAAGAAATAAGAGAAGCTAAACAACTTCACTGCTGTGACAAGGCATTAGACCTTGATGTTTCAACTTGGATGACTATTAATGAATTAAGACATATTACAATGAAAGATTCTTACCATAGAAGAAGTTTATTTACTCAATTAAAAAATGCTATAAATGAATCAGATTTTGATAAAGCTTCGGATTTACAAATCAAAGTTGATAAAAATATGAGTGAATTAAGTGAACTTTATTCTACTTATAAAAGAAATTTATTAGATATATAACTTTAAACTAAAAAGAAACCAATGATTTTTCATTGGTTTCTTTATTTTATATTAATGATATGTATTTCCTAAACTTATTGAATTTTTACTTACTATTTCAAATGAATAATCTTCATAAAAAACAAATGGATTATTGTTTATAATATCTTCTGCTTCTTTGAAATTATTGGCATGAAATATTATAGTTCCTCTATTCCTAAAATATGACCCACCACATAATACATACTTGCTTACAGCTGTATCTTTATAGGTTTTAGCTTTATGCTCACCTTGGAATCTATTTGCTCCATTCATTTTATAATTTATTTTTACAAACATACCGCTGCTCTTAGTCATATAAATTAACCCCCTAAAATTTGTTATATGCTATTATATTATGTTAACGTCATATATATTCCTAAGCTGTCTAAAAATTTAATAAGAACTTATGTTCCCTTGTCCCTTTTTAATTCTATAAAACATATGTTCGCTTGTCAAGAAAAAAAGGATGTAAACATTCTTTTTACATCCTTTTTTCTATTTATTTCTTTATTTTTATGTATATTTCTCTATTTTTTTCCTATAATAAGTACTATTTTTTAATATTTAAGAAATATCTTTAACTTCATCATCTTCTTCTCTTTTATGAATACTTTCTTTAATAAAATGAGCAATTTTACAAATGAAATAAGCAATAAATATTCCTACTAAATTTATAAATATATCACCTAAATCGAAGTACCCTCTTTTAAATACATATTGAGCAAGCTCTATATTAAATTCTATAGATGCAGATAATATGAAAGCTAGTACAAAGTTATATTTCCTTAATATATAGCCTATCGGCATAAAGAATATAATATTACCTATTAGATATAATTGACCTGTCTTATCGCCTCTTAGGCCATGTAAAACAGCAAATGGATCTAACTGGAACCCTCTAGACATTTTCGGTCTAGCAAATAAAAGTATAAACATAGTTCCTGCATACAATCCAAATAAAAACAATTTAAATAATTTTGAAGTTTTCATTCTAGTTGTTGTTAAGAAAACTTGATAAATAAGCATAACACTTGTTAGCTTAAAAAAGTTATATATTATGAAACCTTTTTTACCACTCAAATCTATTTTTATAAAAACACCTATATATTCTTTTACTATTAGCTTATAAAATATCGCCGCTAAGACTACTGAAATTATAAGCAAAATACTTTTTATGAAAAAATTCTTCACCACGCTTTTAGCTGTTTCCATAAAAATCACCCCCAATAATTTATAATTTTATCTTGAATATTAATATTTTTATAGTATAATATCTAAGTGCTTTTTAAAACAAGCCTATTATTCTTAATTTTTAATTTTACACATTTCTAAAATCAAAAAATTATCCACAGAATCAAATTTTTAATTTTATCCACAATGAACTAAAAAAATATTTATCCACAAAAGAAAAAATTTATATTTTCTCACAGCTTTTTTGTTTCAAAATAAATTTTAATATATTTTATCCACAAAAATACTACAATTAAATTAACATTTGATTTTCTATTAAGCTTCTTTCTAAATTTATTTTCATAAATTGCTTAAAATATAGAAAATTTAACGCCTAAGGGCTCAGTTAGTATAAAACATTTACCTTAAATAAAAATTATCCACAAATCACTTATTTTTTCTTCACAAATTTAAGAAAACTAACTGAGCCCTAACTAAAAGGAAAATTTCAAACTACAAATAACTAAAAAGCATAGTTTCACTAAAATCAAAATAAAAATATATCTCTTAAATATAAAATAATTTAGCATCTAAAAAATCTAACTCATATTAAAAAAACAGTAATTTTAATAATAAATAAAAAAAACTACTTAACTCCAAATATTCTGAAGTTAAGTAGGATTAAAATTTTATATGAATCGTATTTACTATACTAAGTTAAATACCTCTAAATCTCTCTTATCTGCTCCTTCTTTTTGTAAATCTACTAGGGCTTTAAGAGTATCTAATGAAGTCATAACTCCAATATTTCTTTCTATGGCTGCTCTTCTTATATGGAATCCATCTCTCTTAGAGTCATTAGCTTTAGTTGGTGTATTTACAACTAAGTCTATCTCTTTATTCTTTATTAGATCCATGATGTTTGGAGATTCTTCTCCTATTCTTCTGACTTCTTTAGCATCTATGCCAGCATCTCTTAATTCTTTAGCTGTTCCTTCTGTTGCTACAAAATTATATCCTAACTTATCTAAGTCTCTAGCAAGCTCCATAAACTCTGGTTTATCATGTTTTTTAATTGTAGCTAAGATTGTTTTACCTATAGCTCCTGTGTACATTCCTGCCGCTACGAAACCTTTGTATAATGCTTCCCAAACATTTCTTCCTACTCCTAGAACCTCTCCTGTTGACCTCATTTCTGGTCCTAAGCTAACCTCAACATTAGGAAGTTTTTGAGTTGAGAATACTGGTACCTTTACTGATACTAATTCAGGCTCTTTGTAAACTCCTGTACCATATCCTAAGTCTTTTAATTTTTCTCCAAGCATTATTCTAGTAGCTATATCTACTATTGGAACTCCACTTACCTTTGATATATAAGGAACTGTCCTTGAAGCTCTTGGGTTAACTTCTATTACATAAAGCTTTCCTTCAAACTCTATGAACTGAATGTTTATCATACCTCTTATTCCAATACTTAAAGCTAACTTTTTAGTGTATTCTAAAACATCTGCTTTTATCTTTTCTGAAATATTTTGAGCTGGATACATTGTTATACTATCTCCTGAGTGAACTCCTGCTCTTTCTAAATGTTCCATTATTCCTGGTACAAGAACATCTTCTCCATCTGATATAGCATCAACTTCTATTTCTCTTCCCATTAAGTACTTATCTATAAGTATTGGGTTTTTAGAATCTTTTTCAAAGGCATTTGTTAAGTAGTATGTTAACTCTTCTTCATCATGAGTTATTTCCATACCTTGACCACCAAGAACGAATGAAGGTCTAACTAAGATTGGGAATCCTAATCTTCTAGCTTCCTCTAATCCTTCCTCAAGGTTCCATACACCTTTTCCTTTTGGTCTAGCTATATCTAATCTTTCTAGTAAGTCATCAAACTGTTCTCTATCTTCAGCTAAGTCTATTTGATCTGAAGTAGTTCCTAATGTAGGAATATTCTTCTCTTTTAAGAACTTAGCAAGCTTTATAGCTGTTTGTCCACCGAATTGAAGTATAACTCCATCTGGTCTTTCCTTATCTATGATATTTAAAACATCCTCTTCAGTTAAAGGCTCGAAGTAAAGTTTATCTGAAATACTGAAGTCTGTACTTACAGTTTCAGGGTTATTGTTTATAACTATTGTTTCAATTCCTTGCTTTCTTAAGGCCATAACACAGTGAACTGATGCATAGTCAAACTCTATACCTTGACCTATTCTTATAGGACCTGATCCTATAACCACAACCTTTTTGTTATCTGAAACAACTACCTCATCATATTGTTCATATGTTGAATAGTAATAAGGTGATACTGCTTCAAATTCTCCACCACAAGTATCAACCATCTTATAAGTAGGTTTTATGTGCCATATATCTCTTAGTCTATAAATTTCATCTGGAGAAACTCTTAACATATCTGCTATTGCCTTGTCTGAGAATCCTCTTCTCTTTAATTTATATAACCAATCTCTATTTAAATCATCTATTGTACTTTGCTTAAGCTTTTGTTCTTCTTCAACCAACCATCTGAACTTTTCTAAGAAGAATATATCTATTCCAGTTATTTTTGAAACCATGTCTATTCTATATCCTCTTCTTAGCATTTCAGCTAAAGCAAATATTCTCTCATCATCTGGAGAAACTACCCTTTCTCTTAACTCATACATTGAAAGATTTTGAAACTTTTTATGCTCTAATGAATATTTTCCTATTTCTAATGATCTTATACCCTTTAAGAAAGCTGATTCAAAGTTACTTCCTATAGCCATTATTTCTCCAGTAGCCATCATCTTAGTTCCTAAAGCTCTATCTGCTCCTTGGAATTTATCGAAAGGCCATTTTGGAATTTTAACAACTACATAGTCTAATGAAGGTTCGAAACAAGCATAGGTCATTCCTGTAACGGCATTTTTTATTTCATCCAATCCATATCCTAAAGCTATTTTAGCTGCAACCTTTGCTATTGGATAACCTGTTGCCTTTGAAGCTAATGCTGAAGATCTTGAAACCCTTGGGTTAATCTCTATTACTGCATATTCAAATGAATGTGGATTTAAAGCAAACTGTACGTTACATCCACCCTCAATTCCTACAGCATTTATTATATCTATTGATGCGCTTCTAAGCATTTGATACTCTTTATCTGATAAAGTTTGGCTTGGAGCAACAACTATTGAGTCCCCTGTGTGTATTCCAACTGGGTCAATGTTCTCCATGTTACAAACTGTTATACAGTTTCCAAAAGAGTCTCTCATTACTTCGTACTCAATCTCTTTCCATCCCTTAACACTCTTCTCTAAAAGAACTTGTCCTATAGTACTTAATTGTAAGCCTGATGACAATGTCTCTATTAACTCTTCCTCGTTATTAACTATTCCACCACCAGTTCCTCCTAGAGTGTAAGCTGGTCTAACTATTACTGGGTATCCTATTTTTCTTGCGAAAGCTATACCTGCATCTAAATCAGTTATAATTTCACTTTGAATAACAGGTTGATTAATTCTATTCATCATATCTCTGAATAGTTCTCTATCTTCCCCTTCTTTAATAGATTCTATTGAAGTACCTATTACTTTTACATTATATTTATCTAAAATTCCCTTTTCATAAAGCTCAACAGCTAGGTTTAATCCTGTCTGTCCACCCATTCCTGCTAAAAGAGAATCTGGTCTTTCTTTTGCTATTACTTTTTCTACGAATTCCACTGTTAAAGGTTCAAGATAAACCTTATCTGCTATTTCCTTATCAGTCATTATTGTAGCTGGATTTGAGTTTACAAGTACAACTTCAACCCCTTCTTCTTTAAGAGCTTGACAAGCTTGAGTACCTGAGTAATCAAACTCCGCTGCTTGTCCTATTATTATTGGACCTGATCCTATTACTAAAACTTTTTTTATATCTTTATTTAATGGCATATTATTTCCTCCTTATAGTGCGTACTTCATAAACTCATCAAAGATGTATTCGCTATCCTTTGGTCCTGGACATGCTTCTGGATGGAATTGAACTGAGAATATTGGTAACTCTTTATGTTTCATTCCTTCAACTGTTCCATCATTCATACTTACATGAGTTATTTCCATATTTTCTGGTAAAGTAGCAACATAGTATCCATGATTTTGTGATGTTATATGAACTCTGTTATTTATTAAATCTTTAACTGGATGGTTACATCCTCTGTGACCAAACTTAAGCTTCTTAGTTTGTCCACCTAAAGTTAAAGCTAATAATTGATGTCCTAAACATATTCCTACTATTGGTTTCTTTCCAACAATCTTCTTTATCTCATTTACTGCATCCCCCATATCTTCTGGGTCTCCAGGTCCATTTGATAAGAATACTAAGTCTGGATTTATTTCTAGAACTTCTTCTGCCTTTGCATCATAAGGGAATACTGTAACATTACATCCTCTTTTAACAAAGGTTCTAATGATGTTTTGTTTTATTCCAAAGTCGATTATAGCTACATTCTTTCCTTCTCCTGAGATTTCATATTTTTCATTAGTTGAAACTATTGAAACTGCATCTCTGTTTGAGAAAGCTTCTAACTTCTCTTTAACATCCTCTAAGTTAGAATTATCTAAAACTATGATTCCCTTCATTGTTCCATTATTTCTTAAGATTTTTGTTAAGGCCCTTGTGTCTATACCATCAAGTCCTAAAATCTTGTTTTGAGCTAAATAAGTTTCAAGCTCTAACTCACATCTAAAGTTATTTGGATACTGACATTTCTCTCTAACTATGAATCCTCTTACCTTCGGTTCCTTAGATTCTAAATCCTCTAAGTTAATTCCGTAGTTGCCTATTAACGGATATGTCATAGTTACTATTTGTCCATAATAAGAAGGGTCAGTTAAAACCTCCTGATATCCTGTCATCCCTGTGTTGAAAACTACCTCTCCAACACACTCCTTTAAATATCCAAAGGCTTTACCTTCAAATACTACACCATTTTCTAATATAAGCTTTGCTTTCATTTCTAGACCTCCTAGTTAAAATCATATTTTAAAAACACACTTTAAAAGGTCTTAATTCCATTGCCATCGTCTAAATGTTATTTAATTAAAAGAAAGAGGTATTAGAGCGATTGCCTAAAAAAATCAATCACTCTACTACCTCTTTATATCTCTTATATGGAATTGTATTAAAATACAAAGCTATTTCATTTTTAAATTCTATATGTTTTTTTGTACAACAAAAAATTCTATTTAACATAATTATACCTCTTTCTGGCCTCACGGGACCAATTTAAAGTGTATTTTATCTTATTGATAAATTCTTATTATCAATTTTAGTTTATTAAATTTATATAGTCAAGCATATTTAAAAAGTTTTAAATAAGAAAATTTATTTTCAAGTAAAAAGTTAAGGTGCTAGATGTAAAACACCTAGCACCTTAACTTAATTTCAAACCTATACCTACTTCATTGTCCTATTGAAGCAATTATAATTATTATACATATAGAGCGTTTTGTCAATGGAATTCATTGAAATTCTACAATTATTTCGTCAATTCTCTACATTTTTTGTAGTTATTAAATTTAATAAATCTACTTATAAAATTCACCTTTAAACAAAAATAAGCATAATTTAGTACTAAGTAAAAATTTTATAGGAGATACTTATGGAAATAATATATCCAAATGATTTTATTAGGTTTTTCAATGATAATGAAGAAATAGACGAAGTTGGTGAATTTGAAATTATTCCAGAAGAAAGTCAAAATTTTTTTGAAAGATATTATAATGACTTTGGAGACATAGGAGATATAAATAATAATTATACTGAAGATTATAGCCCTGATTACGAATCTAATTATAATTATATTGAAGATTATAGTCCTGATTATAATTATATCCAAGATTATAATTCTGATTATGAATCTAGTTATAATTATATTGAAGATTATAGTCCTGATTATGAATCTAATTATATCGAAGATTATAGGGCTAGGGAAAGTGAATCAAATTCAAAATTTTCACTAATTCCTACAGCTATTAAGAATATACCAGACAATATTGCCAATATCCCAGCAATAGCTCAGGATTTACCTTACGCAATAAAAGATATGGGACATGATTTTGTTCATAGTGCACCTGTAGGCTATGTAGCAAACATGTTACCTTCACCTACTAACTGGCAAAATCCTCAACCTCCTTCACCAATGGGGCCACCACCTTCTCATATACCATCCAAAAAAGATACCGGAGTTCAACACGCAACATTTAGTGGCGGAGGCGGAGCTACAAAAGCTGTTAGTCCAGGATCTATAAGAGGCTGTCTATTTCGATTCACTTATATTTGGCAAAATAATGGCCGCAATTACTGGGCTTATTTAACTAGAGTTGATAGGAGATCAGTTTCTGGTTGGAGATGGGCTGGATTCAGATGGGTTTTCTTTGGTGTTGATTTAAGGAGAATTGATTCTTTTGTTTGCTTCTAAGTAAAAAAATTAATTTTAAAGCCAATTAAAATACTTTTAACTCATTACAACTAATTTAATTTTTATCTTGCAAAATTTAAAAGCCCTTACTTATTAACTTGAAAACTAAAAGGATTTTAATCACTCTAATGCTTTAAGCATTAGATTAAACTCTTTATAAGTTATTCAAAATCAACTAAGTAAAGGCTTTTTTATTTTTTAATATTTACATCAGTTATATTGTAATATTTTATTTATTTTTCTCTAGATTTAAATCTTCAAATTTAATGTCAACTAATGTATCTTTTATTTTTTCAAAGGATGATAATTGACTATATTTATCTACTTCTTTGCTATTTTTCATATCATGGTTTAAAGATCCTGGTCCATTTATACACCCACCTTTACAAGCCATTCCTTCTAGGAAATTTCCTTGTGCTCTCTTTAGTTTAGCAAGTCTAAGTTTCATATCACAATCCTTGATTCCGTCCCCTATTATTGGTCTAAAATCAATATCTATACCGTCACTATCTATGAGATGTTTAACTGACTCAGTAACCCCTCCGCTTCTAGCAAAAAGTCTTCCATAGAAAGAGCCATTTTTTGTTTTGCTCTCCTCACACTCATCTATTTTTATATTTCTAGAATCAAGTAAAGCTAGTAGCTCTTCAAAAGTCAAAACATAATCCACATCTCCATCCACGTCTTTTCTAGTAGCTTCCATCTTCTTTGCAATACATGGTCCTATAAATACAGTTTTTGCATCTTTATTTTGTGATTTTACTAATCTTGCCATAGCAACCATAGGAGATACAGTTGTAGATATACATTCTTTAAGTTCTGGATAATTTTTTTCTATATAAGAAACAAATGCTGGACAACAACTAGTTGTCATAAATTCAACTTGCCCCTTTTCTTTAAACTCATTACATTCATTTACTGCTACCAAATCTGCTCCTAATGCAGCCTCAAAAACATCATCAAAGCCTAATTTCTTTATAGCTGTAATCACCTTACCAATTTTATTGTAATTAAACTGAGACGATATAGCCGGTGCAACAATAGCATAAGTTTTTTCTTTACTCTTCAACAATCGTATAACGTCAACTAAATAAGATTTATCCATTATGGCCCCAAAAGGACAATCTATAACACAAGCACCACATTGAATACACTTAGAATCATCTATAACTGCCTTTTTACTATCAACATCGTATGATAAAGCCTTAGGAATACATGCCCTCATACACGGTCTTTTAACCTCTGCTATAGCATTATAAGGACAAACCTCCTTACATTTTCCACATTCTTTACATTTTTCATAATTAATTTTACACCTTCTATTATCAAAGCTTATGGCTCCAAAGTTACAGTTATCTCTACATTTCTTTGCTAAACATCCTCTACATGCGTCAGTTACTATAAATCTATTAACAGGGCACTCATCACAAGCTATATCTATAACTTCAATCATATTTTCTCTATTCTTATGTCCGCCAAGAGCAAGCTTCATTCTCTCCTCAACTATGGCTCTCTCTTTATATATACAGCATCTTACATTAGGTTTTAAATCATCTACGATTTCCTTAGCTATATTAAGTTTTTCTTTTTTTAAAACACCATTAAACTCTTTTTCTGCTATCCTTTTTAAAACCTCATATTTAAGAACCTGAACAGAAGTATCAAATTTTATATATTGCTTATTAGCATCTTTTATCCCCATAAAAACTCCCCCATAAATATTTAAATATTATAGCGTAGATGCCTTTCTGTTAAAATTTGAATCAAAAATAAAAACTAAAATTTAATTATTATTTCTTAGATATAAATTTATTATCCTTAATATAGAATCTCCATAAAAAATCTTTAGCCTCCTCAGCATAATCTATCCCTATTCTTTTAGACTCAACAATAGAAAACACTTGTTTTTTTAAGGAATCTTCTTCAACATAAAGTTCTTCGCTACTAATAGTATTTATGCAGTTATCCCTCTTATCTATTCCTAAAGCCATACATAATTTTGATGGTCCATTAGAAAAATTCTTTTTTTCATAATTTGATAGTTCTTCATAAGTTTTTTTATATCTCAATTGGCTCATTTTTTCTATTCCTTCTAAAGGCTCAATTCCCCTAATAAGAACCCCTGCCGCCACATCTTTTTCTTCACTTATTAGGTTTAGACAATAATACATGCCATAAATTGAATACACATAAACCGTTCCTGGCTCTGAGTAAAGAGTTTCTGTTCTATTAGTCCTTTTTCCTCCATAGGCATGAGAAGCCTTATCTATGGCTCCTATATAAGCCTCAGTTTCAACAATTTTCCCTTTTAATATAACTCCATCAATCTTCCTAACTAAAATCTTTCCTAATAATTCTTTTGCTACTATTAGTGTATCTCTATTAAAAAAGTCCTTATTTAACCTCATAATTCGCCTCCAAAATTAATAATTAGAATTGATATTGAATTTATTTTTATTTTAAAATATCCTGAAAATCAAAACTTTTCTAAGAATCATTTTAAATTTAGTTTATCAAAAATATAATATATTATTAAATATAAATACTACTATTTATTCTAAAAAGTAAAAAAGCACTTTGAAATTAATCAAAGTGCTTTTTTTATATTAAATTAGTTGTTTTGTGCTTGTTCTAATTTTAACTCTTCTCTTGTAGCAATCATTACAAATGGAATGTAAATTAATACTGCTACTGCTATACAAATAAGTGCTGTTAATGCACCCATTAATGAGTTAGTTGATAGGAATGCTCCAAATACTGGTGGCATTGTCCAGTTAGCCATAATTGTTACCTTAGGAACAAATCCTATAAATGTTAAGAAGTAAGCAATTGAACCTGTAACCATTGGTGCAAGTACGAATGGTATGAAGTATATTGGGTTTAATACTAAAGGCATACCGAATATAACTGGTTCGTTGATGTTAAAGCATCCTGGTGCTGCACCAAGTTTTGCTATCATCATTTGAGTCTTACTCTTTCTACCTACTAAGAATATTGCTATTAATAGTGCTATAGTTGTTCCTGATCCACCCATATTTACGAATGAATCTAAGAATTGGCTATTTACTATAAATTCTGGAGTTAATCCTTGTTGAGCAGCATGCATGTTTGCTTCTGTTAAAGGTAATAATACAGCATTTATAACTGGCGCTAAGATGTTTGAACCATGTAATCCAAAGAACCATAATAATTGTTGCATAAATACTAATATCATTAATCCTGGATAACTTGAAAGAGCTCCTTGTAAAGGTTTCTGAATTAACATGAATAATGATTCATGAATGTTAGTTACTCCAAATCCAACGAAAATATATTTAACAGCTGCAGCTAGTACTAATACTATGATTGATGGGAATAAAGCTGCAAATGATTTAGCTACTGCTGGTGGAACACCATTTGGCATCTTAATAACTAGTTTTGGATTACCAAGTAATCTTGTAAATATCTCAGTTGCAACGATCGCAACGATGATTGCTACGAATAATCCTGAACCACCTAAGTAAGTCATTGGAATATTTCCATCAGGTGTAAATGTATAAAGTATAATTAATGATCCTAATGATACCATAGCTGAAGACATACCATCTTTATCATATGATCTAGCTAAATGATATGATATTGTACATACTACTAATAATGACATTACTCCAAAAGAAGCATTCCAAATTGATCCTCCGAAATCTTTCCAGTTAGCTGGTAAGAAAGAGTTCATAAGATTTTGGTACCATTTAAAACCTAAGTTGTTTATTAATACTGCAAATGATCCTGCTATGATTAATGGAGTAATAGTTACGAAACCATCACGAATTGCAACTAAGTGTCTTTGTCCACCTATTTTAGCAGCAACAGGAACAAAGTATTTTTCCATAAATTCAAAAAACTTTTTCATGTATAATTCCTCCTATTATTTATTACATCTAGGTTATCTATTCAATAAATTAATTAAGATGATTTCTTTTTAGATAACCTAGATAAATTCTTTATTTATTTTTCTCTTCAAAATAATGTTTAAATTGTGGTAAATAATCTTTATGAGCTTCTAATAACTCATCTACTAAAGTTTTAGCTAATTCATCTGATCTAACTAATGGGTTAATAGCTAGAGCTAAAACTGCTTTTTCATAACTTCCTTCTACAGCTGCTTCTATAGCTAATCTTTCAAAGCTTTTAATTTCTTGTACTAATCCGTTTACAGCTACAGGTAACTTTCCAACGGCTAATGGTTTTGGACCATCCTTAGTTATTACACATGAAACTTCAACTGCTGAATCATCATCAATGCCTTCTATAGCCCCATTATTTCTAACATCTACAGGTTGTATATCACATTTATCATTGTAAATTGAATGTATTAATCTACAAGCTGCATCACTATAGTAAGCTCCTCCTCTTTTTTCTAATTGAGGTGGTTTTATATCTAGCTCTGGATCCTTGTAAAGATCAAAAAGATCAGACTCTACTCTTTTAACAACTTCTGCTCTAGTTTCTCCTTTTGAGAATTCTTTTAACTCATCTTCAAGCATTTTTGAGCTTTGGAAGTAGTATTTGTGGTATGGACAAGGCATAACATTTAATCCTCTTATAAAGTCCTGATTCCATGAGAAATCTGAAATATTTTTAACTATTTGTCCAATTTCACCATTTGCTAATGCATCAATAAGCTTGTCTGTCATATTTTCTCCATCAACAAATACCTCTGTTCCAAATACCATGTGGTTAAGTCCTGCAAAGTTCATTCTTAATCTATCATGCTCCACACCTAAAACCTTTGCAGCAGCCTTCTCCATTCCTATTGGAACATTACATAATCCAATAACTTTTTTGTTCTTTCCATATCTAATTAAAGCTTCTGTTACCATACCTGCTGGATTTGTAAAGTTTATAATCCAAGCATTAGGACAAAGTTCTGCCATATCCTTATCTATATCTAAGATAACTGGGATAGTTCTTAGTGCTTTAAATAATCCACCAGCACCGTTAGTTTCTTGTCCAATAACTCCATGACTTAATGGAATTCTTTCATCTTTTATTCTTGCATCTAGTAATCCAACTCTCATTTGAGTAGTTACAAAATCTGCATCCTTTAATGCTTCTCTTCTATCTAAAGTTAAATGTATCTCCATTGGTATTCCAGCTTTTTCAACCATTCTCTTAGCTAAATTACCAACTATCTCTAACTTTTCCTTACCTTCTTCTATGTCAACTAACCATAATTCTCTTATAGGTAGTTCATTGTATCTTTTTATAAAGCCTTCAACTAATTCAGGAGTGTAACTTGATCCACCGCCAATAGTTACAATTTTTAAACCATCTTTCATTTCTCCTAAACCTCCTTATCCTTCTCTTTTGACTACACTAATTATTAAAGCAATTATCGTGCCAAAACTAAAATAATTTAAAAATCACCTTAATTCCCATTTTCACTAGAATTTTTAATAGAAATTGATTACACACTAATTTTTTCTGTGCAAAAAAACCTTTACACACACAGCCATTTGTAGTAATTTCTCATATTCTGTGCATTAATCTTAGCATTTTTACACTAGTACTTGGATTTTAATCAATTTTAAGTACTAACAACTATAAAAATTAATTTAATTATTTAAAGTTCACGTAGCTAAATTCAAGTTTAAATAAACTTACAGCCTAATTATCAATAAAACTTTCTATGTATATAATTAAATTAAAAAGAAGTGTATTAAAAAAACTTTAATACACTTCTTTATATTAGGAATAATACAATTATTGGGGAAACTATTTTTTTAATCTAAAACCAAATGTCATCCATGGTTTTATATAATCTAATAAAAATATTTCATCTTCTTTAATTCTACCTACTACATTAGTTTTTCCAGCATTCTTCATATCTTTAAGTGCTACTTGAAGTTCACCGGCATATCTAGTGTATAAATCAGAGTCAATTAAAATATCTCCTCTTCTTATATCTGGAGTATTAAATGGTGGAAAACTATGTCCTTTATATTTAACTCTACTTTGAGTTGATCTTATCATATAAGCAGAAACATCCCCTCTATTAAAATGAGGCTCTTCTAATACTATTTTTCTTTCTATTTCTGGTATATCTGAAACAAGTTCAACATCTAAAATTATCATTTCTTTATTTATTTCACTTAAAGCTTTTAATTCTTCCTCTGATGCAAAAGCATTTGCTATTATTACATCATCAATTAATCCAGTTGCAAAAAGATGTTTAGCCTGTACTTCTATCGGAAGATTTCTATGTTCTTCTAAAGTACATAATCCTTCTGAAACTGGCCATGGACCATGATCTGCACTTGGTGAATTAACAAAAGCGGCAGTCTTTAATCCAAAATTTTTAAATTGCTCAGAACATTTTATAAAGTGATTATACTCAAGTCCTGTGTAAACATGAGGATAGAAGTTATGACAACCATATAAATTATCCTTATTTGGCATGTATGACATTATATTATCTACATATTTAGTTCCATTACTCATGTTAAGTTCTATTTTTAAACCATATTTATTATATGTCATTAAAGCTTCTTCTTGTCCACTAAATCCCATGTCTAGTCTTATTCCGCTTAATCCCATATCCTTAAATACCTTTAAATCATTAATTGAAGCATTTAAACTTTTAAATACAGTTGGATCTAAGTCAGCAATTACTTCCATTCCTTCTTCATTGGCTGCCTTTAACATTATTTTAAACTCTTCTATAACTTCTTCAGTACTTTTATCACTTGCAGATATAAGACAGGTAAATATTCTCTTAAATCCATATTTTCCTGCTAAATGTATATAATCAACTATTTCATTTATTGGACTATGACTTGGATAAACTGATATTCCTAATCTTCTCATTTTGACCTCTCCTCTATTGTTTATTTCTTTCTTTTAAATTTATATAATAAGCGCCTTTTGCCGCCGAAACACTCTCATCTATAAAATCAATAACATTTATATGCTCATTTAAGCATTTTTCAAATGTTTTTCTCATAATTTTGCTTTTTCGCACAACACCGCCAACTAGCCCTATTGAACATTTTTCAAAACCTAGTTTTTCATAAACATTTTGTGTTGTTTTTGCTAAAGCAATAGCCTCTTTTTCTAATATTCCTATCGAAAAACTATCTCCCCCCTCAGCAAATTTTGATACTATAGGAGCTACCTTAGCTATTTCATCCTTTGATGATGAATAAACGAATTCAACTATATCATCAACAGAATTCCAATTAAATTC
Organism: Clostridium perfringens; assembly: GCA_034421775.1. Taxonomy (GTDB): domain Bacteria; phylum Bacillota; class Clostridia; order Clostridiales; family Clostridiaceae; genus Sarcina; species Sarcina perfringens_B. The sequence continues at coordinate 127,038 of WNVL01000008.1, forward strand.
CTTCATTATTGCAAGTGTTAAATCTGATTTCTCAATGGAATTATCTTCTTCAAAAAGAATATTCTTTAAAGCATCTATAGATATTTTATATCCACTACCTTCATCACCTAGTAGATGTCCCCATCCACCGCATCTAGCTACTTTTCCATCATTTATTCCAAAAACGATTGAACCAGTACCTGCAATTACAAGTATTCCATCTTCACCTTTTAACATTGCTTTTAAAGCTAATTCACCATCATTCATAAGTGATGCCTCTATATTAAAAGCTTCTCTAACTGCATCTAATATGTATTTAGTGTTATCTCCAACTTCCATTCCTGCTATTCCAAGATAAATACCTTTTAACTCTTCTTTTCCGAACTCATCAATAAGCTCTTTTATAGAATCTAATATATTATTTAAAGCCTCATCCTTACCATTTAAAAGATTTGCAAAACCTTTTAATGATATTTTTAAAACTTCTCCTTCTAAATTGTAAGCAACAGCTTCTGTTTTGGTTCCGCCACCATCAACACCTATAATATACTCCATTGAAACTTCCTCCTTATGAATATATTTAATAAGCTCTAATGCTAAAACATTAGAGCTTATTTATGTGAGTAATAAGGATAATAGAATTATTTTTCTTCTATTTTTTGATATAAATCAACTATCTCATTTGCTAAGTCCTTTAATGTCATAGTAGTCATTAAATGGTCTTGTGCATGAATTAATAACATTGATATTTCTGCTTTTTCTCCACCAGCTTCACCTTGGATTAGAGCCGTTTGTGATTTATGAGCTTCACCTAATTGAACAGCTGACTTCTCTATTAAGTTTTTAGCTCCCTCTATATCTCCAGTTTTAGCAAGTTGCATAGCTTCCATAGCATAACTTCTAGCCTCTCCACTGTGGATTATTAAATTCATAATTATTTCTTCCATTTTTCACACTTCCTTTTGCCTTAAATTCCCGTCTCGCTACTCTTCAATAACCTAATATATTTTTAATACTCTTAGTTATCTTATTTTGCGATTTCTAAAGCTCTGTTTAATACTTTTTCACCATTCATAGTACCGTAAGCTATTGTATCTATAACTTCTACAGGAACACCTTTAGGAGCTAATAATCCTTGGAATTTTGATAATAAGAATCTAACTTGAGGTCCTAATAATAATACATCGATTTCATCTATTCTATTTTTAGCTTCTGCTTCTGCAACTGCTTCTATTTCACATTCTACGCCTTTAGCTTTTGCAGCCTCTTGCATTTTAGTAACTAATAAACTTGTTGACATACCTGCTGAACATACTAATAATATTTTTTTCATAATAAATTCCTCCTCTAATAAACAACTTAATCTATCATTAATTTAGTTTTTAATTTTATTTTTTTATCTTATGCTATATATTAAAGCAATTATCGTGCCAACTTTTCTGTGTTATTTTAAAATAAAAAAAATATTATCCAAGCTAGTATTTAAGGCATTTTTAGATAGATTAACGCATAAAAAAAAAGTGTGTACACACTATACACACTTTTTATAATTTAGCACACTAACTAAATTCTACACTCTATTATTTAATATCATCTTAACTATATAAGCAATCTCATTGTCACCTATATTTATACTGTAATCAACTTCTATTATTTTTAATGCTCTTTTTACCATAATGAACTCTTTATTATGTTTAGCTCTATATTCATTTAGTCCATTAAACATTGTTTCTTTACCATTATTTCTTAACTTATCAACTAAGAAAGAAATATGCATTAATATTCCTATTTCTGCAGCAGGTTCAACTTTCATATCTAAGCTATTTTCTACATTATTTATAAAAGTTCTTATATAATTTACTAAGTTATAGCAATTAACATCTTTAATCTGTGTTTTTAAAGATTCGCATACTTTGTTAAAATCGCTCTCTCTATCAACTATATCATCTAATCTTTCTATACCCTTATCAGTAAATATTTCAGCTGCAGATATAAATGGTATATCCTCAACAAACATATTAACAGTTCCAACTATAGCTGATACAATATAGTCTCTTCTTACAGACTCTAATTTTTTAAAGAATTTTTCCTTATCTAAAATATCTAAAGGAATTATATTTACGTTATCTATGTTATGAAGTTTTTCACCTATTATTTTCTTTAATCTTTCAGCTGACCCTTCACCTGTAAAACAAGTTGTAACTATAGCTATTTCTTTCTTATCTTCTTCCGTTCTATCACTTCTTACACCATATTTATTTATATCTATGCATGATTGATATATTGATTCTAGATCTCTTCCACTTAAGGCTTTTCTTCCCGCCTCTATTACAGAAAGCGTACTTACCATATCTACAGTTTTAATCTTAATATTTAATTCTTCTTTTAAAATTTCACCAAAGTTAACTAAAGATCCCATATCAGCTAAAATTAAAACACCTTTACCTCTATCAATCTCTTTAGTCTTCTTTTTTACATTTTCAAACATATCCTCTGCCTTCATAGATAAAGGCATATCTAAAGCTTCAACATGATTTTCACCAATTAAAGTATTAGCAACCTCAGCCATAGAACTAGCAGTACTTGTTCCATGCATTATTACTAAAACTCCAACTTTAAGATTATCTTTTTTGTTAACAGTATCTGAATCAGCCGCTAAGAACATTGTTATATATCCTATTTCATCTAAAGACACTTGAACACCAAACTCATCTTCAATTATCTTAACAACATCCATAGCAACAATAAATTCCTTATTATAATCTGCTCTTATGCTATTAAGCTTTGGATGATAAATTTTATTTCCATTGATAATACGTTCTATACTTCCTTGAAGGTGAAGAGCCAACCCATAATAAACCTTATCATCATATTCTCTATCTAATTTTTCTGAAGCATATGCCAATATTTTCTCAACAATTTCAACAATTCTACTATCAACAATTTTTAATATCTCATCTTTTCGAAAATTGCCTTTTAGATTTTTCATATACTTTCTGAAATACTCTTCTATATCAACATTTAAGATATCTGTTATTTCTTCTTCTTTAACACCTTTATCTTTTAAATTATCTATTTTATTTTCTATAGTCTCATAAAATGATTCTCCCTCTTCCTTCTTTTCACTACTTAAATTTTTGTTATTTAAGTTTTCCTTATATGAAAAGCGTAATACATCTTCAACTCCATCAAATAGTCTGTTTATTTCTTCTCTATTTTCCTTAAGCTTCATTATTCCTTTTTTAACTATAGATTGAAGGTCTGATTGCTCTATTATTATATATTTCTTCTTATTAAATTTATAATTTAGAAATGCTTTTGCACATGATAATTGAATATCACTCTTTAATTGCCCTATATTATTTGGACAATCATATAATAAAAAAGATATTAATGCATTCTTATTTATATATATACTTGCTTTTAGTCTTAGTGATTCAGCTTTTATGAATTCTTCTAAAAGCTCATATCTTTCCTTAATAGTCCTTTCTCTTAAAGGAGGTAAAACTATTGTCATAGGAATTCTTCTAGTAAAAGTCTGTAATAGATATGATTTCGGATCCTCTGTAGTGGCCGCTATTATCTGAACTCTAACTTCTTCCTGTTTATCTGTTTCACCTAAAGGTCTAAAAACACCTTTATCTATAAATGTAAATAACATCTCTTGCCCCTGTGGAGAAAGTCTATGTATTTCATCCAAAAATAAAATACCGCCGTTGGCCTTTTTTAACAATCCATCCTTATCTCTATCAGCACCTGTAAATGCACCTTTTTTAACTCCAAAGATTTGCGCTATAACCAGCTGAGGGTTGTCTGCATAATCTGCACAGTTAAATCTTATAAAGGGAGAATTTTCATTTAAAACATGAGATTCCTTTGCAAAAGAGTACATTGCTTCTGCAAACATAGATTTACCAACACCAGTTTCCCCTAAAATTAAAGTGTGTAATCCTGAAGGTGGATAAAGTATGGCAGCCTTGGCTTGTTGAATAGGAATTTGTAGGGATTGATTTGCTCCAACTAAATTATCTAAACTATTCTCAACTTCGATACCTAATTTTTCTTCTTGAGGCTCTTTGTCATTCTCGATAATCTTAATATCTTTCTCAATTTCTTCTTCATCTTTTCCTAATTTATAAAGGACAGGTCTTCCCTCTATTTTTTTAATTTTATTTTCTTTATACAATTTGTTTAAATATCTACTTACATTTGCTCTATCTAAATTTAGATATTCACCAACTTCACTTGCTGTTACTCCCCTATCTTCTTTTTCTTCGAGTAAAATAACCGCTTTTAAAACATCATCGATTTTTCTCATCTAAAGCCTCCAATTAGAAAATTATAATTTTAAAATTTAAAAGCTTTTACACCATTAAATAATTATTATCATATATTAATATTTATAAAAAAATATTTATAAATATTATACAATATTTAAAAGTTAATTATTTAGTAAAAAGTTATTGATTTTATAAAACAAAAGGACTTTAATTTAAAAAGCCCTTTTATAATTTATCTTATTTGTCCATTTCCATAAATTATATACTTATTTGTTGTTAATTCCTTAAGTCCCATTGGACCTCTAGCATGTAGCTTTTGTGTACTTATTCCAATCTCAGCTCCAAAACCAAATTCTCCACCATCAGTAAATCTTGTTGAAGCATTTACATATACTGCAGCAGCATCAACTCTTTGAAGGAACTTCTCTGAATTAAAATAATTTTTAGTTACTATTGACTCTGAATGCTTTGTTCCATATTTATTTATATGTTCTATAGCTTCATCTAAATCTTTAACAACCTTAACTCCAAGAATATAATCTAAATATTCTTTTCCCCAATCTTCTTCTGTTGCCTCATTTATATCACTAACTATTGCTTTAGTTTTCTCACAACCTCTTATTTCAACTCCCTTTTCTCTTAGAGCTTTTATTGCTACTGGTAAGAATTCTTCCGCAATTTTCTCATTAACTAATAATTTTTCAGCAGAATTACATACAGCAGGTCTTGATGTCTTAGCATTTACTATTATATTCACTCCCATATCTATATCAGCTTCATCATCTATATATATATGACAGTTTCCAACACCAGTTTCTATTACTGGAACAGTGGCATTATTTACTACGGCCTTTATAAGCCCTGCTCCTCCTCTTGGAATTAAAACATCTAAATAATCATTTAATCTCATAAATTCTGTAGCAGTTTCTCTTGAAGTATCTTCTAATATTTGAACTGAGCCTTCTGGAAGTCCAACTTCCTTTAAAGCATCACTTATAATTTCAACTATTTTTAAATTAGAATTTATGGCCTCACTACCTCCTCTTAAAATAACAGCATTTCCTGTTTTTAAGCATAAAGCAGCAGCATCAGCAGTTACATTAGGTCTTGCCTCATATATTATTCCAACTACTCCTAATGGAACTCTTTGAACTCCTATTCTAAGCCCATTAGGTCTCTTAAACATTGATGTAACTTCTCCTATTGGATCATCTAAATTAACAACATCTGCAACAGCATTAGCTATAGATTTAACTCTTTCCTCATCTAGTTTCAATCTATCTAACATTGCATTAGATGTTCCTTTTTCAATGGCCTTTTGAATATCTTTTTTGTTTTCTTCTAATATTTCATCACATCTTTTTACTAATGCTTGACTTATTTTTAATAGTCCACTATTCTTCTCATTAGTAGATGCTACAGAAAGTTCATAAGAAGCTTCTTTTGCTTTTTTACCTTTTATAATAAGTTCATTATTCATATTTTATTCCCCCTTTTTAGCAACAAACATAGTTCCTATATCTTCACCATTTAATATGTTTACTAATATTTCTGGATTTTCTCCATTAGCTAAAATCATATCTATTCCTTCGTTTGTTGCTACTTTAGCTGCTGAAAGCTTGGTTATCATTCCACCTGTACCCCTATTACTTCCAGCTCCACCTGCACACTCTTCTATCTCTGGAGTTATTTCATAAATTTCTTTAAGCATTTTGCTATCTTTATTAGTTCTTGGATCTGAATCATAGAATCCATCTATATCAGATAATATTATTAATGTATCTGCTTTTACTAAAGTAGCAACTATAGCAGAAAGATTATCATTATCCCCAAAATTTAATATATTCTCTATTTCGTCAATTGAAATAGCATCATTTTCATTAACTATTGGTATTATTCCTTTTTCTAATAAAGTGTCAAAGGTATTACATACGTTATTTTTCATTCTTTCATTTTCTAATACATCTCTAGTTAAAAGAACTTGTGCTACAACGTGACTATACTCCCCAAAGAACTTATTATATATATGCATTAAAGCACATTGTCCAACAGCCGCAACAGCCTGTTTTTCTCTTATACTTTCTGGTTTTTTCTCAAGTCTAAGCTTTCCAACTCCAACCCCAATAGCTCCTGATGAAACAAGAACAACTTCCTTTCCCATATTGCATATATCAGAAATTACTCTAGATAGTTTCTCTATTCTCATTAAGTTTGTACTTCCATTCTCATAAGTTAATGTAGAAGTTCCAACCTTAACAACTATCCTCTTACTATCTTTCAATGTTTTTCTCATTTGTAGGTTTCCCCCTTTTTATTTACAAATATATTTTCTTCCTTAAATTATAAGTATATTATATTCTAATATTTTAAATCGTGAAACTACCCATTTATAATTTCTCCACCATTTATATGTATTGTTATACCTGATATATATGATGATTCATTACAAGCTAAGAAAACATAAGCGCCTGCTAATTCTACTGGTTGCCCAGCTCTTCCCATAGGAGAGTCACTTCCAAAGTTAGCAACCTTTCCTCCACCCATAGTTGAAGGTATAAGAGGTGTCCATATAGGACCTGGAGCAACTGAATTTACTCTTATTCCTTTTGGAACAAGCATAGATGATAGAGTTCTTGTTAATGTTGTTAGAGCACCCTTTGTACATGAATAATCAAGAAGAGTCTCATTTCCTCTATAAGCAACAATAGAAGTTGTGTTTATTATGCTAGCTCCACACTCCATATGTTTTAAAGCAGCTTTAGTCATATAAAAGGTTCCAAAAACATTTACTTTAAATGTATTTTCAAACTGCTCTGGTCCTATATCATCTAAGGTCTTAGAATCATGTTGAACAGCAGCGTTATTAACTAATATATCTAATTTCCCCCACTTATCAATAACCTTTTTAACACTTTCATTACAGAATTCAATTTTGGATATATCACCCTTTAAAACTAGTATCTCGGCTCCTATATTCTCAATAAGTTCCTTAGTCTTGTTTGCATCTACATCTTCTTTATCAGTTAAATAAATAATACAAACCTTAGCACCTTCTCTAGCATAAGCTAAAGCTACTGCTCTTCCTATACCACTATCTCCTCCAGTAATTATAGCCACCTTATTTTTTAATCTCTTACCATCATTTATATATTCAGGTAACTCATATATAGGTAGAGGATTCATCTCACTTTCTACTCCTGGATGAATACTTTGATTTTGAACTGGGAATTGTCTTGGGAATAAATTTTCATTACTCATAAATAATTTCCTCCTTAATATATCATTTAATTTTAATTCAATTATTTATAAGCTTATTATTCTCAATTATTTCTTACTTATAGCCTTACTTTGTATTTTCTTAACGATTTTTGCATTTAAAGTTGTAGGTGAAACCTTAGATAAAAAAACTAATATTTTATTCATGAAACCTGGAATACATATAGCCTTATTTTTCATTAAAGCTTTATATCCTATTTCAGCAACTTTCTCGGCACTCATCGCCACATCTAAATCTCCTTTTCCTGCTCTCTTTGAAAAGTTAGTTTTTGTTGCTCCTGGGCACAATGTAATCACATCAACACCTTTATCTTTAACTTCTTCTCTAAGCGCTTCTGAAAATGATAAAACATATGCTTTGCTTGCATAATAAACAGATATTAATGGACCTGGTTGATATGCTCCCGTAGATGCAACATTTAAGATTTTTCCACCGCCTTGATCTATCATATCCTTTAAAAATAATCTCGTTAATTTTGTTAAACTTATAATATTTACGTTTATTACATCTAATTGCTTTTGCCAATCTATTTCATTAAATTCTCCATTGAATCCTATACCAGCATTATTGATTAGTATATCCACTCTTCCCACATCACTTTTTATTTTTTTATATAAACTATCTATACTTTCATTAAGACTAAGATCAACCTTATATATGTAAGCCCTTACAGATTTTTTCATCGAAAACTCTTTTAATTCTCTTAATTTTTCTAAATTTCTTCCTACTAAAACTACATTATATTCATTTTCTATGAATATCTTAGAAAATTCATATCCAATCCCACTAGTGGCTCCTGTTATTAAAACTGTTTTTTTCATAAAAACATTCCCCTCTAAAAAATCCTTAATAAAATAATTATTATGTTTTTTACTTAATTGTCAAGGTTTTTCTGTAAACCTTTATTTCAAAAAACTTTATTAAACGTTTAACATATGATATAATAACACTTGCATCTATGATGTGGGAGGGTGAGGGCGCTATTTTTTGAAAAGGAGAAAGGATGAAAAACTTTTTTAAACTTAAAGAACATGAAACAAATATAAGAACAGAATTACTTGCTGGTCTTACCTCATTTTTTGCTGCAGTTTATATAATTGTGGTAAATGCTAGCATACTTAGTGATGGAGGTGTCCCCGTTGAACCTCTTATAATAGCTACAGTTTTAGCATCATTAATTGGATGTGTACTAGTTGCACTACTAAGTAATGCTCCACTTATTATAATGCCTGGTATGGGTATTAACGCACTATTTACTTATACCATAGTAACTACTATGGGTCTTACTTTCCAACAAGCTCTAGCATCTGTCATAGTAGCTGGATTATTGTTCATTGTGGTAGCGGTTACACCTTTAGCAGAAATTCTAACTAGCTCAATACCGAACTCATTGAAAGAATCAATAACTGTTGGAATTGGTATCTTTATTACTTTCTTAGGATTACAAAAAGCTGGTCTAGTAGTAGGAAGTACTTCGACACTTGTTACATTAGGTGATATTTCATCTAAAGAAGTCATTGTTTTCTTCATAACTATGATACTAATGCTAGTTTTATTTATAAAAAATGTACCTGGTTCATTCTTAATAGGAATTTTATCTGGAACTGTAATATCAATATTATTTGGAATCGTTGATTTATCAAGCTTCCAATTTTCACTACCTAATTTCAGTGAATACAAACAAGTGTTTATGTCAGCTGATTTTAGTGAAATATCTTCAGTTTCATTCTGGATTGCAACATTCTCACTAACTTTAGTTTTAGTATTCGAAAATATAGGCTTACTTCATGGACAAATTGATGGTATGTTAAAACAACCTAGTAAAAGACAAAAGGCTCTTAATGCTGTTGCTCTTTCTACAATAGTTTGTGGTATATGTGGTACTAGTCCATCAGTTTCAACAGTTGAAGGTACTGCCGGAATAGCTGCTGGTGGTAAAACAGGTTTAACTGCTATATTTGCAGGATTATTGTTCTTAATATCAATCTTCTTTATACCAGTTATATCACTTATTCCAAATGCAGCAATAGCACCAGTATTAATAATAATTGGAGGATTAATGATTCAAAATATAGCTTCAATAAACTTTGAAGACTTTACAGAATCTTTCCCTTCATTTATTACCTTAACTATAATACCTTTAACATTTAGTATAGTTGATGGTATTGCTTTTGGATTTATAGCTTATCCTATTTGTAAGTTAGCAACAAAGAAGTATAAAGACGTTTCAATCCCTATGTACGTTATATCGGCAATCTTTTTAATATATTTTATACTTCACGCAACTCAAATATAGCTTTAAACTATAAATTAAAATCTCTTATTAATATCAATAAGGGATTTTTTTTATATAATAATTATATAGAAAATTTAGGAGTATATTACATGGAACTCTTTAACTTATCTCCTGATCAACTTAATCTTCTCTGCATTCTAATAGCTAAAGATTATTCTACTAGATATAACGCTGACCAGCTTAATGTTTTAGGCAATTTTCTTATTGCTTTAGGTTCTAACATAGTAGTATATTCTGCTAGCTTTTCCTATTTTGATAGCTTAAAAGCTAAAGCAAACAATAATTCAAATAATAATTTAAATAATAATTCAAGCAAAAACTCAAACAATAAGAAAAAAGACTAACATACATGTGTTAGTCTTTTTTCTTTATTAATGTAAATAATGTTAAATATTAACTCTATACATTTTTCTATCAACTATTCTCCTAAGAACATTTTCATATCATCTTCTACGTTTGTGATTCCACCAATACCAAAGTTTTCAACTAAAACTTTAGCTACATTTGGTGATAAGAATGCTGGTAGAGTTGGTCCTAAGTGAATGTTTTTAACTCCTAAGTGTAATAATGATAATAATACTATTACAGCTTTTTGTTCATACCATGCTATGTTATAGCTTATTGGTAATTCATTTACACTACTTGTTCCAAATACTTCAGCAAGTTTTAAAGCTATTACAACTAATGAGTATGAGTCATTACATTGTCCTGCATCTAAAACTCTTGGAATTCCGTTTATATCTCCAAGTGGTAACTTGTTATATTTATATTTAGCACATCCTGCTGTTAATATAACAGTATCTTTTGGTAATTTTTCAGCGAATTCTCTATAGTAATCTCTTGATTTAGCTCTTCCGTCACATCCTGCCATTACGAAGAATCTTCTTATAGCTCCTGATTTAACAGCATCTACTACTTGGTCTGCTAAAGCAAGAACTTGATTATGAGCAAATCCACCTACGATTTCTCCTGTTTCTATCTCTGTTGGAGCTTTGCAAGTCTTAGCTAACTCTATTATTTGTGAGAAATCTTTATGTCCATTTTCATCAGCTGTTATATGAGTACATCCTTCATATCCTACAGCACCTGTTGTAAAGATTCTTCCTCTGTATGAATCTTGAACTGGTGTTATACAGTTTGTAGTCATTAATATTGGACCATTGAATGATGCAAACTCTTTATTTTGTAACCACCATGCATTACCATAGTTTCCTGCAAAGTGAGCATATTTTTTGAATTTTGGATAGTAGTGTCCTGGTAACATTTCACCATGAGTATAAACATCTACTCCAGTTCCTTCAGTTTGCTCTAATAACATTTCTAAGTCCTTTAAGTCATGTCCTGATATTAATATTCCTGGATTATTTCTAACTCCGATATTAACCTTTGTTATTTCTGGGTGACCATAAGTTGAAGTATTAGCTTCATCTAATAATGCCATTCCATCAACACCGAATTTTCCTGTTTCTAAAGCTAAAGCAGTTAATTCATCTGCACTTAATGAATCGTCTAATATTTTAACTAAAGTTTCTGCCATAAATGCATGAACTTCTTCTTTATCATGTCCTAAGTTCATAGCATGTTCCATGTATGCTGCTAATCCCTTTAATCCATACATTATAAGTTCTCTTAAGCTTCTTATATCTTCGTTTTCTGTAGCTAAAACTCCTACTTCTGAGGCTTTTGCCATCATTTCTTCGCTAGTTGTAGCTGTCCAAGTTGCACATCCTTTGAAGTCTGCTCCAACTGGATTTCCACCTTTAGCTTGTACTCTTTCTTTTAATTCTTCTCTTGCTGCTAAAGTATCTTTAACTCTTTTTTCTATTGCTTTAAAATCAAAGTTAGCATTAGTAATAGTTATAAATAAGTTATCTATTATCATTCTATTTATTTTCTTATCTACTAATCCTACTTTTCTTCCTTCATTAGCTACTGTAGCTAAACCTTTAGTAACAAAAATTAAAAGGTCTTGAATTTTTGCTACATCTTCAGTTTTTCCACAAACTCCTCTTACAGTACAGCCTTTGCATCCTGCTGTTTCTTGGCATTGAAAACAAAACATACTCATTTTAAATTCCTCCATTCAATTTATCCTTATATGTAAATTCTAATTTTAAGTTTCTTTTTTATTCGGTGACTCTTTTAATCACCTTACATTTACAATTATATCTCCGCTATACTTTAAACTCGGTAACCTATGTTACACATTTAATAAAACTATTTAATAAGGTAAATTATGTATATAATCAGCTAATTTTGAATATTTATACAATATTCATTATTTTTATGCATATTTTCATTGAATTTTTGCATAATATTATGTATAATAAAGCTTGTACTAATTGATTTATTCATAAAAGGGGGACTAAATTTGAAAACTAAATATAAATCGTCTGATTTACTAAAGTTCATAATTCCGTCGTTATTAGGTGTAATTCTTTTTATGGTTCCTATAAACGATGGTGGAAATATAACAATACCAGTAGCATTTCTTACAACTAAACTTAAAGGAATAATTGGAGATTATTTACCTATATTATCAACAATAGTTGTTGTAATAGCTGCTTCATTAACAATATTAACTAAAGCATTCAAACCGAAATTTATAATAGAGAATGAATTTTTAAACTCATTATTAAATGTTAATTGGATTTGGGCAATAGGAAGATTATTAGGTGGATTGTTTATAATATCAGCTTTTACTGGAATAGGACCAGAAATAGTAACATCTGAGTCAACAGGTGCATTTATATTAAATGACCTATTACCAACACTTATAGTTGTATTCTTCTTTGCAGGATTATTCCTACCACTTCTTTTAAATTTCGGTTTATTAGAATTCTGTGGTGCCCTGCTTACTAAAGTAATGAGACCATTATTCAAATTACCAGGTCGTTCATCAATTGACTGTATGACTTCTTGGTTAGGTGATGGAACCATTGGAGTATTGCTTACTTCAAGACAATATGAAGAAGGTTTTTATACAGAAAGAGAAGCTTGTATAGTTAGTACAATGTTCTCAGTTGTTTCAATAACATTTAGCTTTGTTGTTTTATCACAAGTTGGATTAGAGAATATGTTTATTCCATTCTATTTAACGGTTACTCTTGCCGGTGTAGTTGCTGCCATAATTCTTCCAAGAATTTGGCCTCTTAGCAAGAAACCAGATGCTTATTACAATAATATAGAACCTAAGAATGTTGAAAATGTACCAGAAGGATTTACTCCATTTACCTTTGGATTAGCTAAAGCTGTTGAAAAAGCTCAAAATGAAAGTAGTATAAAGAAATTCTTCTCTGATGGGATTAAAAACGTAATTGAAATGTGGATAGGCGTTTTACCTGTAGTTATGGCAATGGGTACATTAGCTCTTATGGTGGCTGAATATACTCCTGTATTTCAATGGCTTGGAATTCCTTTCATTCCTTTATTTAAAGTATTAGGAATTCCTGAAGCTGCTGCTGCTTCTCAAACTGTTATAGTAGGATTTGCAGATATGTTTTTACCATCAGTTATAGCATCAAAAACTATTCTTAGTGATATGACTAAATTCGTAGTAGCTGCTGTTTCTGTAACTCAACTTATATACTTATCAGAGGTTGGAAGTGTTATTTTAGGATCAAAAATTCCACTAAACCTAAAAGAGTTATTCATGATTTTCTTAATGAGAACACTAGTTACACTACCAGTCATAGCACTTGTAGCACACTTATTATTTTAGAAATTAAAAGAGATTGTCATTACGACAATCTCTTTTTTATATTTAAAAATCTTCTATTCTTATGACATTATGAACTGTACAAATTTCCTCTAATTGCTCTAATCTTCTAATTGCTTGATTTATATTTTCTTCTTTAGTTTCATGAGTAGTTAATACTAACTTTATAAAATTATTTTCAACCTCTCTTTGAGCAATAGACTTAACATTCACATTACTCTTTCCAAATACATTAGTTACAGTTCCTAAAACTCCTATTTTGTCTTCAACTGATATCATCATATAATACTTACTTTTTATTTCATCAAAACTTCTTGTTTCTCTAACCCAAAGATTGTTCTTTGTTACTAATCCCTCTGCTTCTAAGCTTATATTATTTCTAAGTATTGAAATTATATCACTTACAACTGCACTTCCTGTAGGCAAGTCTCCTGCTCCCTTTCCATAAAACATTAAGTCTCCCACAGCATTTCCTTTAACAAATACAGCGTTAAATGAATCATGGACGTTAGCTAAAGGATGTCTTTTAGGAATCATTGTTGGATGAACTCTAAGTTCTAATTCTCCTTCTACCGCCTTAATAATTCCTAATAATTTTATTACATACCCAAATTGGTTTGCACACTCAATATCACTCTTTGTTATTCCTGTTATTCCCTCTCTATATACATTCTCTGTATTTATCTTTGTTCCAAAAGCCAGTGATGCTAATATTGATAGTTTGTATTGCGCATCATACCCTTCTATATCTGATGTTGGATCTGCTTCCGCATATCCTTTTTCTTGAGCCTCTTTTAATGCCTCCTCAAAGCTACTTCCTTCAAACTGCATCTTAGTTAAAATATAATTTGTCGTTCCATTTATTATTCCATAAAGACTTTCTATCTTATTGGCAGTCAGACTCTCATTTATCCCAGCTATTATAGGGATTCCTCCCGCAACACTTGCTTCATAGTTTAAACCTACACCCTCTTTATCAGCAACCTCATACAGCTCATCTCCTTGAATTGCTAATAACATTTTGTTAGCAGTCACTATATGTTTTTTTCTTCTCATTGCGTTAATTATATATTCTTTAGTTGGTTCTATTCCCCCAATAAGTTCAACAACAATCTTAATATCATCATCACTCAAAATATCATTATAGTCTGTAGTTAAAAGTTCCTTTGGAACATCAACACATCTCTTCTTATTGATATCTCTAACTAATATTTTGCTAATTTCAATATTATAGCCGGAACGTTTTACAATCTCCTCTTTATTGGCATTGAATATCTTCCAAACTCCACTACCTACATTACCTAACCCAAGTAATGCAATTTTTATACTATTCATAAAATATTCCCCCTTAAAATATGCTTATTGCTTTAGTTAAATGCTATACCATGAATCCAATTCTTATATATTCTTTCAGCAGTCTTTTCCCAAGAAAATATTATATCCTTGCTTTCATCATTTCCTTGGAAATAATTTATAGGAATCTCTATAAATTCTCCTTTAGCTTTATCCCTTAAGTATTCCTTTTTTAGTACATCTTTCCCATACTCTAAGTGTCCTAATATATAGTAATCATTATTTTTTCCTTTTAAAAAGCTAAATTCCCCTAGCTCATTTTCAGCCAAAACCTCAATATTTTTATTTTTTAAAACATCCTCCTTATTTAAAGTTGAATATCTTGAATGTGGTGCCTTAAATCCATTTTCTATTCCATTTAAAATATCTTCTTCTTGAAGTATTTCATGCGAAAAGACTCCAAAGACTTTGTTATCTAAAACAACTTTTCTAACTCCATAAAAATGATTTAAGGCTACCTGTGCTCCCCAACAAATATATAGAGCTTTCTTCTCATATTTTCTTAAGTGATTCAAAACCTCAATTAACTCTTTAATATATAAAACTTCACTAAAATCTAACTTCTCTAAAGGAGTCCCCGTTATAATCATTCCATCTAACTTATTCTTAACTTCATTGAAGGTTCTATAGTTTTTCTCTAAATACTCTTCAGAGGTATGTTTTGATTTATGTGATTCTAGTCTTATAAAATCAATATCTAAATCTTCTCCACACTTATATAACATATTTAATATATGAGCCTCTGTTTCTCCTTTTAATGGCATTAAGTTTAAGACCCCTATTCTTTTTCTTTTCTTTTTGCACTCCTTCTGAGAGAATACCTCATTAAGACCTAATATTCTTATCCCCTCAAGTTCTAATGATTTGAAAAATAAGCCCATTTATTCATCACCTAATTTACTAAAAGCTTGCTCAAAATCTTTTATTATATCTTCTATTCCTTCTATTCCTACAGAAACCCTAATTAAATCTTCAGTTACCCCGGCTTTTATTAAATCCTCTGAAGAAAGCTGTCTATGTGTTGTACTAGCTGGATGTAAAAGAGTAGTTCTAACATCTCCTAAGTGAACTACTAACTGAGCTAACTGTAAGTTATCTATAAACTTTTTAGCAGCCTCTCTTCCTCCTTTTATTCCAAAAGATAAAAGACCAGAAGCACCCTTTGTGAAATACTCCCTAGCTAATTCATAATCTTTATGTGACTCTAAAAGAGGATAGTCAACCCAAGTTACATTTTCATTTTCTTCTAGGAATTTAGCTAATGTTAAAGCATTTGAACTATGTCTTTCCATTCTAAGATGCAATGTTTCTAAACCTATATTAGTTAAATAAGCATTAAATGGACTTGTTGTACATCCTAAATCTCTAAGTAAGGTAACCCTAAGCTTAGTTATATAAGCGGCTTCCCCAAAAGTTTCTACATACTTTAAACCATGATAACTTTCATCTGGTTCAACTAAACATGGAAACTTCCCATTGTTCCAATTAAAGTTTCCTCCATCAACAATTATTCCGCCAAGAGCTAATGAATGACCATCTGAATATTTACTAGTTGAATGAACAACTATATTAGCTCCATACTCTAGTGGATTAAATAAATATGGTGTTGCAACTGTATTATCTACTATTAATGGAATTCCATTAGTTTTTGCAACCTTAGAGAATTTTTTCATATCTAAAATTCTTAAAGATGGATTACCTAAACTTTCTCCAATAATAAGTTTGGTATTATCCTTTATACACTCATGTAACTCCTCTTCACTACAATCTGGTGATATGAAAGACGCCTCTATACCTAAATTTTTTAAGGTAGCTCCTAAAAGATTGAATGTTCCTCCATAAACCGTTGATAAAACTACTATATGTTCTCCAGCCTTACAAATATTCAAAACGGCTAATAATACTGCAGATTGTCCAGACGATACTGATACTGCACCTACACCACCTTCTAGTGCCAAGAACTTTTCTTCCAAATTGCTAACTGTTGGATTACTTATTCTGGTATATATATGTCCAGTCTCTTTTAAATCGAAAAGATTAGCTACTTGATCACAACTTTCAAACTTATATGACGTACTTTGTACTAATGGCTGTGTTACTGGATCTCCAGCCTTAGGATTAAATCCTCCTCTTATACATAATGTATCCTTACTAAAATTTTTACTCATTTTAAAGCCCCCTTTTTCTTAGCTCATTCTCTTTTATTAAATAATTATCCCCAAAAATAAAAGCTATTTCTTAGTCCTTAAGACAAAGAAATAGCTCTAAATGCATAATAAAAAATTACACAAATCTCCCTGTAATCTCTTATCTCTCAGGATTTCTCCTTGCAGGATTTAGCACAATTCTGATTTATGATAATCAGCTGTTGCTAGGCTTCATAGGGCCAGTCCCTCCACCATTCTTAATAAAAGATATATACTCGATTTTAAATTTAAGACCAATTATAATGCATAAAATTAAAATTTGCAATATTATTATAAAATTTAAACGTTAAATTTTTTATTTAGGAGTTATAACACTAATAGTAGTAACTTTATTAGGTGTTACTAAGAATTGAATTATAAGATTATTATATACTGGTTGTGTTTCACCAACTTTAACTCCAACATAAATTTTATAATTAAATTCACATTTATTATCTGTTCTACCCTTAATTAGCTCTAGAACTTGTACATCTTTCAAACAATAATACATATCTTTTTTATATAACTTTATAACCTCTTCCTTGATGTATGGATTTAAAAGAGTAACTATAAATTCATTTACTAAAGGGTCCTTATCATTAAAAATACTTTCTTCCATATAAGTCTCTTCCTTATTGTTATTAGATTCCATTCTAATACTATAATCATTAATGGTTCCATAGTTCTCAACTTTATTAAACTCTTCATAAGCAGATATGAATCTCACTATTATGCTGCTATTTAATAATTCATCATGATCTTCTAAGAACTTTCTATCACCATATCTTATTGCTGATAAAGCTAACGGTAACTCCTTTCTAAAAATCGTATTTCTCTTTGCAGCTTCTTCTCTACCACCCATTCCATCAACATAAACATATACCTTTAAAATAAATCTATCATCTATTCTCTTCCAGTCACCAAAAACTTCATCTCTTCTCATTAAGTTCACTTTATCATATGCATATGTTAATGCTGTTGTCAGAAACAATTCCCCAGTTTCATCACTATGAACTAGTGTATACTTTCTCCCATCTATTGGATTTTCATCTTTAATTCCATTTCTAAATTCTAAATTTAATATTTTAGGATCAAACATTTCCTAACACCTCAAAAATAATATTAGCTATTCATTATATGAAATGTTTAAGTATATTTATACCTAAATGGTGAAAAATATATAAGTTATTGCTAAAATGAACTTGAGAATATATTATGGAGGAATTATATATGACTATGACAGAAAAAGAAAAAATGATAGCGGGATTACCTTATGATCCTCAGGATAAAGAGTTAACCAAAGGTAGATTTAGAGCAAGAATTTTATTTCAAAAATTCAATAACTTAGATCTTCCTGATAATGAAGAGGATGCTGATAAAGTATTTAAAGAGAGAAGTAATATTTTAAAAGAGCTATTTGGTTCAACTGGTGAAAAAATATATATAGAACCTAACTTTAAATGTGATTATGGATATAACATATCAGTAGGCGACAATTTCTATGCAAATTTTGATTGTGTTATGCTTGATGTTTGTAAAATTACAATAGGAGAAAACTGTTTCCTTGCACCTGGTGTTCACCTTTATACAGCAACTCATCCAATAGATCCTATTGAAAGACAAAAATCTGAATTTGGTAAGCCTATAACAATAGGTGATAATGTTTGGATAGGAGGACATGCTACTATAAACCCAGGCGTTACTATAGGAAATAATGTTGTTATAGCATCTGGAGCAGTTGTGACTAAAGATGTCCCTAATAACGTAGTAATAGGTGGAAATCCAGCTAAAATAATAAAAACAATTGAATAATATTACTAGGTTTTTACACACTATATAACCAACATTATTCCTAATTTAAATCAATAATTTATAGAGGTGATTTATTATGAGAAAAATTATATTAGCTGGTGGTTGTTTTTGGGGTGTAGAAGAATTTCTATCAAGAATTAATGGTGTAATAAGTACAGAAGTTGGTTATGCCAATGGTCGCACTCAAAATCCAACTTATGAAGAAATATGTACTAAAAATACCTATTTTGCTGAGGTTTGTTTTGTAACTTATGATGAAAATATAATATCTCTTAAAGAGTTATTAGGCAAGTTCTGGACAATAATAGATCCAACATCATTGAATAAACAAGGAAATGATGTTGGTAGCCAATATAGAACTGGTATTTACTATGTGGATCCATCAGATTTAAAAGACATTTTAGATAGTAAAGATGAAATCCAAAAGTCTTATTCTAAAAAAGTGGTGACAGAAGTTAAACCATTAGAAAACTATTATAAGGCTGAAGAATATCATCAAAAATACCTAAAAAAGAATCCTAATGGTTACTGTCATATAAAATTAGACTAAACTAAGTGACTTTAACTAAATATTTTTTAAATTCTAAAATAAATGCCTTAGACTCTTCTGATATTTTGGCAACATGATTAACTATTTCATCTATGGCATATAACTCTTCTTCTATATTAGAGTTTTTTTGTCTAAGCTTATACGCTTTTTTTGCTAAATATATAAGCTTGTTTTTTTCATCTTTAGTAAAATTTAAAAGCGGTATCCTAGATACATAGCCTGAAGTTATCATGTTGCCTCTTATTAATGCTCCTCTGACAAGATAAGTTACTAGAGATGAATTTAAGTAGGCTAATAACCACCAAACATCCTCCGATTCACATATTATATTAGGATTAACTCCAAAAGTAGCTTCTTTAGGCAATATACAAGCATTAAAAGAAACGCCCATAGATGAACATGTTATTCCGCCCTTATATAGCATTTCTTTATTTCTAACATTAAAATTCGAAACTCTTTTTTCTATTTCTAAAAAATCTTCATGAAGATATATCTCTCTATCTGTATAAAACTTATCCTTTCCTGGATTTTTATAAAAAGGAATATTAAATTCATTCTCCTTGTATTTAGATAAATATTCCCTATCATTTCCTGTAGAAATTCCAGTTATACACCTAAATTTTTCCCCTAATCTAGTATTATTAAATAATTTCCTTATATCATTAGGGCACTCTATTATAAACTCTAAATTGTCCTTTTTATTATGAAGGATAATTTCATCTAAGCTATAATGCCTTTCTTTATCTTCTTTCTCAGTATCTTTCATCAATAATTCCTTAAACTCATCCAAGGATTTTGATCTATTATTTACAATAATATCTTTTTGATACTTAGTTCCTTTTCTTAAAATCAGTATGCTTGTCCCAACATCAGCCCCCTGTGTATGAAAAAGTTCTCTAGGACACATAGTTATTTCTTGTATAGAACATTCCTTGAGTATCTTCTTTCTAAGTCCTTTATGATTTTTGGCTGTAAAAAAAGAATCATTAGTAATAATACCAATAACGGCACCTTCTTTTGCTTTATCTATTATTGCCGCCATAAACATGCTATACATGTTATGTACTCCAACCTCATCAAAATACTCTCTTAACTTATCTTTATTATTCCTTATGAAGTTTACTTCATGACAATTATATGGTGGATTAGCAATATAATAATCATAATCCCATTCATCTTTATATTTATTAAGACAATAGTACTTAATAAAGTTTTCCTTTTTAAATTCACATCTATAATGTTTCTTATATTTTATTAAATCCATGCCAATGGTTTTTATTCCTAAATCACTAAAATAATCTGTTAGCTCTTCCTTTCCACAACATGGATCTAATAATGTTTTTCCTTGATTGTTTACTTCTCTAATCCTTTTTCCTATATATCTTGCAACAAATGCAGGTGTAGCATAATATCCTATTTCTCTAACATCAATAATATCTTTATACTCTATGCTAACTTGCTTATATAAGCATTTTTCTTTTCTCCCCATAAAAAAACCTCGTATTAACAAGAAATATTTTCCTTGTTTTATTTTACCATATATTCCTTGTTAATTATAATTTGCTGAGATTTTTATAAAACAAAAAAGAGTAAAGATTAACTCTTTACTCTTTTCACTCTATAATCCTGATTCTCTAAATTTGTGATCTACAAATTCAGTTATTTTGTGGAATGGCTTTTTAAGAACACATAAAACAAGGAATATTAACAAGAATATACCTAATGCTTTCATATCTTTTGCCACAGTATCCCATATCGGACCTGCTATAGCTTCCCTAAATCCATCTATAGCATAAGTGAATGGCCATAATGGTTGTAGCACTCCAAATATTTTAGGATTTGTTTGTATTGGATAAATACCACCAGCCCCTGCTACCTGGAATACCATTATAACTACGGCTATTGCCTTACCTATATTTCCAAACAGTGATACCAATGTAAATATCATAACTGTAAACACTATTGAACTAATTATAGCGAAACCAAACATTAATGACACATTTACTGGATGTATTCCTAATATGAACATATCTCCTAAAACAATTATTACTGATTGAATTAATGATATTACTAGGAATAATAACATCTTACCAAAGTGTTTTTGAAGAATATTCAGCTTTGTTCCGTCCTCAAAATCTTCACATTCAGCTGTTAATAGTGATGTAAGTAATAATGAACCAACCCAAATCGCTAAAGTAGTATAGAAAGGTGTTAGACCTACTCCAAATATTCCTGCATCATATACATCTTCCTGTTTAACAGATATAGGAGCTGATATAAATGAAGCTATTTCTTCAGGGTTCTTACTCATAATATCAATTATATTATTTAAATTTTCCTCTGTTAAACCTGAAGTTTTTTCTATTAATTGACTTATTGCATCTTGGAATTCACTAAGTTTACTTGTTATTTGATCAGCTTGTTGGCTAGCGACATCACTACTAGCAATTCCAAAGGTAGCTAAGGCATTTAATTGAGGAACAACAATTTTTGTTGTCTCTAATACTGAATTTGCAGTGTTTAATCCACCCTTTAATGAATCTCCTATAGTATTTAAAGCCGGCATACCATTGCTATAAAAACTATTTGAAACATTCACTAAAGATGAACTTATTTCATTGCTTACAGTTGAAATAGAATCTATTGCTTTAGCTATGTTTTCTTTACTTTCATTATTTGATAAAGCTGTTTTTAAAGCAACTAATTGCTCTCTTTCACTTGTTACTAAATCTTTTGTTTTATTTAATTTATTTATTAAATTGCTTATTGAATCATTTGGTTTCACTGCATTAATTTTTTCTAATGCTTCTATATTGCTAGTTATAACTTTATTTAATGAATCTATTAATTTAACTAATTTATCTACAGTCTCAATCATTTTTGAATTATCCATAGATGTACTTAATTCTTTAAGCTTTGTAAGTAAGCTTTGTAACTCTTGATTCATTGATTGCATTGTTATAACGTCGCTACTAAAACTATTTGAAACCGAACTAACTGTTTGTTGAGTTGATGTTATTAAACTCTTACTTGCCTCAACAGTATTTTGTAAGTTATTTATTTGCTCAGTTACCTTTGGTAAATCACTTTTAACACTAGATAAGTAAGTACTTAAATTCTTTGAATCACCATTAGCTTTTTGAATAAAGTCTTGAATCTCTTTTAAGCTATTATTGGCATTTTCTAAAGTATCTCTTATCTGTAATATTTCTGGTTTATTACTCTCTAGTTTTCCACCTAATTGATTTAAAAGGTTGAAAGCTTCTTTGTTTACTGTATCAACGAAGTTAGATTTTATTTCTTTCGTAACTTCATCCTTAGCAACATTTGTTATTTTGTTTGCTATGGCATTTGTCTTCTCATTTACCTTATATATTATATCTGGTTTTTGAGGATTTCCCGTAGTTAAACTTGTTAATCCCTCTGAAAAGTTTGAAGGTATCTCAATCATTGCATAGTACTTACCTTCATTTAATCCATAATTTCCTTGCCAACTATCTACAAACTGCCATCCTATAGCATTGTTTTTTTTAAGTTCATCTACTATCTCATTACCTACATTTACCTCTTTACCATTTACCACAGCGCCCTTGTCATTATTGACAACGGCAACTGGTAAATTTCCTGTATTAACATAAGGATCCCAACATGCTTTAATGTTAATCCATGCGTAAAGAGATGGTATTATACATAACCCAATGACTACTGCTAAAGCCGCTGGATTTTTTCTTGTATTTCTTAAATCTCTTCTAAAGATTTTAAAAATTTTCTTCATATTTCACCTCTTAAAATACAGCTTATTCTGCTATTCCAGATTTCTCAAAACTCTCTTCAAACTTTCTAACCTTAGCATTTAAAGGTCCTTTTAACAGATATCCTAAAAGTATAAATGCTAAGCCCATTAAAGCTAAGACAATAAAGTCTAAGATTACAGTACTTACTAAAGGTCCGGCTATAGCTTCTCTATATCCTGATATAGCATAGGTAAATGGGAATGCTGGTTGAATTATTCTAAAGAATAATGGATCAACTTGTATAGGATATGATCCACCACTTCCTGCTAATTGTAAAACCATAAGTATAATAGCTAAGGCTTTACCTAAGTTTCCGAATACTGACATAAGAGTAAATACGATTATAGTAAATATAGCTGATGCAAACATTGATATAAATATTAATAATGCTGTATTAACTGTTTGAACTCCTAAAAGGAATTTATCTCCAAAAGCTACTATAAATCCTTGTATTATTCCTAAACTTACGAAGGTTAACATCTTTCCAAAATGTTTTTCTCTTAAATTAATATTCTCACTACCTTCAAATTTAGCGGATTCTGTTTTTAATAGAGATATTAATATTAATGAACCAACCCATAGTGCTAGAACTGAATATATAGGAGCCATTCCTGATCCATAGTTTGCAACTTTATATATTGCATCAACTTTTATATTGAATGGGTTCGCAATAAACTCTCCCATAAACGCTGGATTGCTTTGAAGAATGCTTACTATTTTCCCCAGTTCATCATCGCTAACATTTTGAAGCTTAGAACTTAACTCACTTATAACACCTGAAAATTCATCTAAACTATCTTTTAGCTTCTCTGATGTTGAATTTGCAAGTTGAGCTCCTTGATTAGCTGTACTTAATAAATTATTTATTTGATCAACTAATCCATTAGCTTTATTTAATAAATCTGATGCCCCTTGAGTAGCCTTAACAAGTCCATCTGCCATTGTATTTAAAGCTGGTCTTGTATCATTATCAAACCTATTTATTGCATTGCCTACTTGGCCTTCTATTTGCTTAGTTAAATCATTTATTGAACTAACTAACCCTTTATCTACATTTTGACCGTTATTAACTTTATTTTGTAAGTCATTAAGTTTATTTTTTTCTTCACTTAATGAAGTTTGCACACCTTTTAATGAAGTTATCATACTAGATATCTTATCATTAGGATTTGTTTTATTAACAGCCTCTAAGAAATTAATTACAGCTGTAACACTATTATCAACCTTGTTAATTTCACTAATAGCTCTATTTATTGCAGCACTGGCCTTAGCAGAACCAGCATCACTTGCCATTGATGATAGCTCATCTAAACTATTTTGAACCTTATCTAATGAAGTTTTTGATTCTGTTAAATTTAATCTAATGTTATCAAAGGTATTATTTAAGGACTCTTTAGAACTATTTATTAAATTACCTGTATTCTCTGCCCCTTGTGATATATTGTTTAAACCACTTGTTATTGAAGGCATTGTTTGTTGCACTTGTTGTAAATATGTGCTTAAGTTTGATGAGTTACTATTTATATTGTTAAGCATATTTTTAATAGAACTCATATTTTTATCTATAGCTATTATAGAATTTTTCAATTTAATTATATTTTCTTTATTTTGATCAATGTTATATCCTACTCCATTTAATGAAGAAAATACAGTCTCGTTAACAGTTGTTATAAAATTAGATGTTATCTCATTTACAAGAGTACTCTCTGCTACTTCAGTTATTTTCCCAGCAACAGGATTTGCTTTTGTGTTAACTTTATATATTATTTCTGGTTTTTTTGGACTTTCAGACATAATACTAGTTAAATCCTCTGAGAAATCATCTGGAATTTCTATCATTGCATAATAAGTACCATCTATTAGTCCCATATCTGCTTGGTTAGTATTAACAAATTTCCACCCAATATTATGATTATTTTTCAATTCATCAATGACCTCATCTCCTATATTCATTTCTTTGCCATTGAATGAAGCTCCCTTATCATTATTTACTACAGCTATTGGAACTGTACTTGTATTTTCATAAGGATCCCAACATGCTGCTATATTTATCCATGCATAAAGTGATGGTATAAAGCATACCCCACCTATTATTAAAAGTGCTATTGGATTTTTTATTATTGCTTTAAGATCTCTCTTAAACACTTTTAAAATATTACTCCACTTCATTTACACACCTCCATTTAATAAAGTTAACCTAAACACAACCCCTATGTTCTATTTTAAATTACAAATTTAAAGAGAGTCTTTTGAACTCTTAATTACTATAGTATCAAAAATTAGTTTACAAATAAACCTTTTTGGAATGATTTTATAGATTTTTATTGATATATCGTTTTCAAATTATAGTATTTTAATTAATTTAACCAATCACTGTGTTATATATAAATACAACTTAATTAATTCTTTTTCTTGAATATTATTTATTATTTTTAAGAAATACTTAAATCCTAACTAAAAAAAATAAAAAGGAACATAATCTTATTATGTTCCTTTTTTGATTAATTACTAATTAAATTATATTTTTTTAACAAACTCTGATTTTAAGCTCATAGCTCCAAATCCATCTATTTTACAGTCTATGTTGTGATCACCTTCAACTAGACGTATATTTTTAACTTTTGTACCCTTCTTTAAAGCTGATGAAGCACCTTTTACTTTAAGGTCTTTTATTATAGTTACAGTATCTCCATCTTGAAGTATATTTCCGTTTGAGTCTTTAACTACTAATACATCCTCATCTGCGTTTTCAGATCCTGGAGTCCACTCATAAGCGCACTCTGGGCAAACTAAAAGATTTCCATCTTCATAAGTGTATTCAGAATTACATTTAGGGCAATTTGGTAATTTATCCATTCTACATTTCCTCCGTTCATTAGTTAAATTCTCCTTAGTATAAACAAGCATAAACCTTTTATACATATAGGGATTTACTTATAGGCTTATATAATATCATAGTCTAGCAATAATGACAAATCTTAAGATTTAATAAGATAAATTCCTCTAATCTCTCTATACCTTTATAATTGATTGAATACTCCTTAATTTTAGAAATTAAGAACCTGTTATTACACTTCCATCAGAACCAACTAAATACATTTCTGCAGACTCTACATTTTCTCTAGTTACATTTATATAAATTGTTTTACATCCATTAATTTCATCTATATATTCATCTGAATACTTATAATTATTCTTAGTATCATCTCCTATATTATTTTTAAGTATTTCTAATGCTTTTTCATAAGTAAAGCTTTGTTGAACTTTCTTTTCTTCCTCAGGAGTAACTTTAGCCTTTGCATTTTCATATATTTCATTTGCTTTTGCTTCTTGTTTCGGTGTCATATAATTCCCTCTTATAAGCTTACTCATAAACATTTTAGCTTTAATATACTCTCCTGAATTATATAGTTTTTGTCCCTTATCTATTTCATCACTAATGCTTTTTGCTAAATAAAACATATCTTTCGCAGATTCAACCTTGGCTAAAGCATCTCTATTATTAATAGTTTCATAAAGTCTCACAGCTTCATCAAAGTCCTCTCTATTATAAGCATCGCTAGCTTTATAAAAAATTTCATACCCTTCATCTATGGTTTGCTCTTTAGGATTTTCATTAATTTCACTTTGTGATTGGAAACTATTATCATCACTATTATTTTCGCTCTTATTATCTAATTTCTCAGTTTTAGATTCATTATCGTCTTTTTCCTCTAAAATTTCATCACTATTTGTATTTTCTTCTTTATCTTTTACTACTTCTTTAGAAGCTTCTTCATTATTAACAGATTCTTCTTTTTGAACTTTAATAGCCTCTCTATTATTAAGAGCTACAACGGCTGTGCTTCCTCCAATAATAACCACTCCTATTATAGCCGCAATAATAAACTTCTTTTTCATAATTTATCCCCCTAAAACACCTAATTTTTATTACAAATTATTACTATTAATTATACTATTGGAAATATATAAAAACTATATAATCTATTAGCGTTAAATTAATTTTAACAACAAAAAGAGAATTGTCTTAGACAATTCTCTTTTTATTAAGCTTTAACAGCAACTATTAAATTTCTATTTATTGATTGATCTACTCTATGTAAATAATTGTGGTAAGGTGTTTCATCAAAAACCTTAAAGCCATTTTTCTCTAAAACAACAGCTACATCATCATATTTCATAGTAAATTCATTATATGATAAAACAAGACTTCCTTTAGTTTTTAAAGCATTATGCCATGCTGGAATTGCTTCTTTTAAAAGCCCTAATGGACTTCTCTCCATAAGAGAATCTTTATCATTTTTACTTCCATGCTGCACTCCATAAGGTAAATCAGATATTATAATATCACATGATTTTTTCTTAATAAGAAGATCTGCTTTTCTAGTATCTGAGTTAAACAATTGAAATGATTGAACATCTCCTGAGTTAAAAGCATCCTTCTCTGAGGCTGCAGTTAAAGTAAATACATTAGCAATCTTTTTCCCTCTAGCATCAGATTGTTTTGATTTCTGTGTTTTATGCTTATATTTTCCTTCTTTTAAGAATCTAACAATATATGTTTGAATCTCTTGAGCCCATTGCTCATTTATCTCAATTCCTTTAACATCAAATCCTCTTATAAAACCTTCGTATAAGGTTGTCCCCTTACCACACATAGGGTCAAATAAAGTTATCTTTTTACTTCCAGTTTTACACGCACTTAAAGCAAGGTTTACCATAAGTCTAGTAAATTGCTCATTAGTCTTTCCATTGTATTTTAATATTTGAACCATACTCTCTGGGAATGTATGAAAATCAGGTACACTAATAGGTCTTAATAGATTGCCTTCTAATATTTCAAATAAAGCATAATAAATTGATGAAAAACCTAATGCTTTAAAATCCTCTTCCTTAAGCTCTCTATTTGTGCTAAAACATATTGAAGCTGGAAGTCCTAAGTCACCTTCTTCAATCTCATTAATCTCCATATCATAAGCTTCTGAAATTGCTTCTAATTCTGAGACTGCAATCTTAAGTGCTGTATCAAAATAGATACGATTATGTCCCGGATTTGCAAGTATCGCATATCTGCTCATATAAAAACATCCTCATTTCTTCTTATCTTGTACTTCTATTTTTTTATCCATAATATTATAACATCACATAGATTAAATATTAATATAAAAAAGGATGATTAATCATCCCTTTCTATATAGTAATAAATTTTATCTTATTTTATTTCATCTAAAAATTTGTTCATAATCTCACTATTTTCACTTGTTAAAACCAATGTATCACTAGGTTCAATAATGGTAAATCCCTTTGGAATAACAACCTTATTTCCTCTTTTTATCATAACAATTAAAATTTCATCTGGAATTTCTGAATCCATTATAGCTTTATTTACAATCTTATTGTTCTCTCCAACTTTGACCTCAAATATATAATCTTTTATCTTATTTTTAAGCTTCTCTTTATTTTCCTCTTCATCCTCTTCATTGCATATTAAATCTAATTTCTTTGCAAACCATGGTATTAATGTTCCCTGAATTGCTACTGAGAATAATGCAATAAAGAATATAATATGAAAAATATCATTTTCAATTGCTGAAGTCCTAGTTATTGCATATATAGCAAAAACTAATGAAGCTGCTCCTCTAAGTCCAACCCAAGATATGAATACTTGCTCTTTTATTGGAACCTTGAACCAACTTAATATTGCAAATACAGCTATTGGTCTTCCTACCAATATTAAAAATATTGAAATAGCTATTCCTTCAAATGCGACACTTGGAAGTTGTGATGGAAATGCTAAAAGTCCTAACATGAAAAATAGCATTATTTGCATTATCCATGACAGTCCATCAAAGAACTGATTTAAACTCTTCTTGTGAGGTATTTTAGAGTTTCCCATTACTATACCAGCAATAAATACACTTAAGTATCCATTTCCGCCTAAAAATTCACTGATTGAATAAGCTAAAATAGCTACTGTTACAGTGAATATAGGGTATAATCCCTCAATTTCAAATTCCACTTTTCTTAATATAAAAACTGCAAGCTTTGATAAAAGTAAACCAACTACTACCCCAAAAACTATTTGTTTAAATATCATACCAACAAGTCCAATACCTATTGGTTCATTGCTCGTAATAAGAATTAACATAACACTTGTTAGCATATATGCAGTTGGATCGTTACTTCCACTTTCAAACTCTACTAGTGTATCAATATTATTTTTTAACTTTAAGTTTCTTGAACGCAAAATAGACATAACTGAAGCTGCATCTGTAGAAGCAACAATACATCCTAATAATAATCCTTCAAATATGCTTGTTTTCAATACAAAGTGGCAAAATAAACCTGTAAGTCCTGCTGTTATTACAACCCCTAAGGTAGATAGCATAATTGCAGGTACAGACACAGCTCTTGCCTTTTTCCACTTAGTACAAAATCCACCATAAAACATTATAAATACCAAGGCTATTGATGATAAAGAATAGGTAATATTATAGTTATCAAAATATATTCCACCAATACCATCAGATCCAAATAGCATTCCTATTATAATGAATACTAAAAGTACAGGCACGCCCCATTTATAAAAAATCTTACTAGATATTATGCATATAAGTAGTACTAGCCCACTTAATATCATTAAATCCACCATAATAAAGTACCCCCTTAAATTTATTTGCAAATACTTTTTTTATTTTTCCTCGCCTTTTAAATTTGATTCCCCCAATTATATTTTTTATATTAAAGTATAAATTTTAAGATTTTATGTGCTTAAGTATAAATATTAAAAATAAAAAAAATTGCTGCTAACTAAGTTAACAGCAATTAATAAATTATAATTTTTAGTACTCTCAATTTTGTGATATAAATATTCAAAATTACATAACTTTGGTAGGAATTACTGCATCTATAATTCCTATAACTAAGGCAGCTAATAATGCTCCTATAATAGATACACTCATGCTTGGAACTAAGAATTGTGTTACGTATATTATTATTGCAGCAATTATAAATCCTTTTATTCCTTTACCAAAAGGTGATGCATCAACACCCATAAATAATTCCACTAAATAATCTAACACTGATATTATAACAGCAGCTATTAAAAATGGCCAAAATCCTTTTATTGAAAACCCTGGAGTTACAAATGATGTTACTAATAAAACTATTGCAACTAAAAAGAATCTTCCTATCCATTTTAATATGCTGCCTTCACCTTTTTTATTATTTTCGTTTCCCATAAGATTTCCTCCTTTGATAAAATTATGTTTTTTACAAAACACTTTTAAAATTATTATTTTAACTTAATCCATAGAACTATATCTAATTCTCAAGTATTGATTGAATAATTAGATATTAATTGTAAAATAAGTAATACATGTTTATGTGGTTACTTATTTTATTTACACTTATATGTTGACCACTATATGAAATAATATTCTCTAAAATATTTTTTTTGTTTTTCAGCTAATGGTCACGAGATATAAAATCAATGGTCAAAAAATATCTTTAATAATATGGTTAAAGAACATAAAACTGATAAAAGTGATATAGATGCAAAGAAGATTGGATTATAAAATAAAAAAGATATAAAAGTAGATGGTTAAATCTACTTTTATATCTTGTTATTATATATTTTATTTTCTAGGTACTTAATCCTCCTGTATTAACCTTTTCTTTCACTTCAATTTCTCCAGACATTTTAAATGCTTGTTTAGCTAAAAACACTGCTATAATCTCATTTATAACCGCTGCCGCTGCAATAGTTCCTTGTATCATCATGGCGTATTCTGACTCAAATGGTAATAATGCCTCGACTGCAATTCCTGTAAATATAAGAGATACTCCTGAGTGAGGTAAAAGAGATAAACCTAAATATTTACACACCTTATCATCAGCTTTTACTAACTTACCACCTGTATAAGAACCTACTATCTTACCAATTCCACGAGATACTATATATATCACAGTAAGTAATCCAGCACCAAATATTAAATTATAGTCTAGTGGTGCTCCTAAATTTATTACCATTACAACTAAACCTATGCTTATTATAGGATTAATAAGTTCCATTATCTCATTTAATCTTTCTTTTTCAACTTTATTTACGATAATAGCAAAGAAAGATATACCAGATAACAATAAGTTTATTGATAGTATATTATCATTTACATATCTTCCAATAATAACTGTAATACCTATAAGAAATGCAAGCTTTAATAAAATTTCTAACTTAGAGTTTTTATTAGATAAAACTTTATTTTCTGTTTCATCTGAGTCATCTACTTCTTTAGATTTTTTACTTTGTAATATTTTAGCTCCTATAATACCTGTAATTGCTCCAATACCTAATGGCAATATTATCATCATTAATATAGAAATAATATTTACCGATTCTCCGGTCATACTTCCTGAAACTACACCTATAACTAAGAAAAATACAATTAGTGCTAATACATCATCTAATGCTGCAAGAGGTATTAAAGTTTTCGAAACCGGCCCTTTAGCATTATACTCCTTAACTATTGACAAAGATGGTGCTGGTGCTGTTGCTAAAGCAATTGCTCCAAATATCAAAGCTATAGATATTGGAATATCCGCAAATATTAAAAATGCCACTGTAACAACCACAAATGCCGTCATACCTTCAAAAAAGCATATAGTCAATATTTGTTTTCCTGACTTCTTAAGCTCTTCTACTATTAACTCAGCACCAATTAACATACCTACTAAAACTTCTCCAACATTACTTATAATATGAAACCAACCTGCATCCATTATGCTACTATTCATCCAGTTTAGTGCATGTGGACCTATTACCATACCAGTTAGTAGCCATCCAAGTATAGATGGTAAATTAAGCTTTGAAACTAATTTTCCAACAATTAATGCTATAACCATAAATATCGCCAGTAATATGATTCCTTTAATCATTTAAATAACCTCCCCATATTCATCATTACCCTTAAATAATATCTATATTATTATTCTATGTAGCATTACCTCTATTTTTATATTTTTCTTTACTTATAACATCAACGAAACATTAATAATGTATTAATAATGTGTTATTTTTGGATTTTATTATTTTTTATAAAATTTTATATACTGTTCTTATATTTTTTTCAACGAGATATTTAAAAAAATATCTTTCTAAGGATTCTTATTTATATAAAAAAAGCTTATATCTCTAATTAATAAAGATATAAGCTTCTAAGTTAATATAACTTAATTCATTTAATTTATTTTTATAAAATTATATGTAATTCATTTTTTAAAAGCATATATTAAAAATTCTTCTGCTAAACTTTCACTTTTAATATTTTCTAGTGCATCTTTAAAAGTAAACCATTGTGCTTTATCAATTTCCTCATTAACTTGATTTAAATCTTCACTATCTACTGTACAAATGAAATTACACATTAGTGTGTTAGTTCTTTCAAAATATCTACTCTTCATGTATTGATAATCTTTAACATTAAGACCTGTTTCTTCTTTTATTTCTCTTACTAAAGTCTGTTCTGCATCTTCACCTTTATTGATATATCCTGCTACAAGTATATTATCCACTCGTCCATACTGTTGTATAAGTAATACTTTATTTTTATCAGGATTTAAAATAATTGCACTTATGGCTGAACTAAAGGTAGGAAAACGAAACACTTCACATTTACTGCAATATGGAATTTCTCCTTCATTATTACATTGCTTATTTATTAACTTAGTTCCACATTGAAAACAATAACTCATATTATTACTCCTTTTAAATCTATATAGTGTATAAATTATAATACTATATTACCATTCAGTTATAAAGTAAACAGAAAAAAGAACCTCATCCATATAGACTCGGTTCCTCTTTATTATTTTTACTCTAGTATCAACTCATTTAAACATTTAATTGAATTTAATCATCTATAATGTCTTTAGTTGCTGGACTACCTATTAATCGTCCTTTATAATCAAATCTTGATCCATGACATGGACAATCCCATGTTAATTCATCTGCATTCCAACTAAGTTGGCATCCTAAGTGAGCACATTTTGTTGATACAATAAATTCTTTTCCCTCATTATTTTTATAAACACCAACCTTCTCTCCATTATATTCAACAATTCCAGCCTCACCATTCTTAATATGTTCTATATCACTACTTGGAATATATATTTTTTGCGCAATAAAGTTCTTAGCTGTCGTAATTAAATCATTAGCTATATTATTTATTGATGATGATAACTCAAACCTTTTTGGAGAAAATATTTCTGAAAAATCATTTTCTTTTTCTAATATCATATCTGATATTATCATAGCTGACACCATAGAACTTGTCATTCCCCATTTATTAAATCCTGTGGCAACATATATATTAGGCGTTTCATCAGAATATTTCCCTATGTAAGGTATCCCATCCACAGTCATACAGTCTTGAGCTGACCAATGATACTTTTCTTTTGACTTTGGATACAATTCTTTTGCAACCCTTCTTAGCTCATCATAGCTTCCACCCGTTTCATTATCTCCTGTCCTTTGCTTTATGCCACCTAATAAAAGTAAATCTTTATACATTCTAAAGGAGTATCCAGCTTTATCAACATCTATATACATACCATCAATATCTTTTACATTTTCTAAAGCTATAACATATGATCTTTCTTGATGCATTTTCATAAAATAATATCCAGGTGCATTCATTATTGGATAATGTGTTGCTACCACTATATTATTTGCAGTTATATTCCCACCCTTTGTAACTACTAAATTTTCTTTAATTTCTAGCGCTCTAGCGTTTTCATATATAACTAAATCCTTTGAAATATCTTTTAAAAATTTAAGTGGGTTAAATTGTGCCTGATTATTGAATTTAACAGCTCCATTAATTTCAAAAGGAAGATTAGCCTTTTCTACGAATTCTACATTAATACCAACTCTATTAGCGGCTTCTACCTCATCTCTAAGACTATCTATTTCATCTCGAGAATAAACATATGCTGGCTTCTCTTCAAAGTCACAGTCTATACCTCTTTCTTCAATAATTTCTCTGTATTTTTTTATAGCAAGCTCATTTGCCTTTGCATATTGCCTAGCCTTTTCCTCTCCAAATTCTGATATCAATTTATTGTAAATTAAATCATGTTGAGATGTTATCTTTGCAGTAGTATTTTTTGTATTTCCACTTGCTATTTCAGCTGCATCAATTAAAACTACGTCTTTACCATTTTGCTTTAACATATATGCCGTTAATATTCCTGCTATTCCAGCGCCAATAATTAAAGTATCAGTTTTTATATCTTTATTTAAACCGTTTCTTTTTCTAAATTTACAACTTTCACTCCATACTGATTTCACAAAATCACCTCATTTTAACATTCCATTTTTAAAATTATATACATAAGATATATTTTGCAAACTTTCACAAATATATGTAAAATCGTATAAATAAATGTGTGTTAATTAATAGAGGATAGTATCTTTGGTATAGCAGTCTCATCGGCTTTTACAAAAGAAACCTATAATTTATTAAATAATTGATTTACTTTTATTTAAATATGACGATAGCGTTTAACTCCAATAGTTATATTCTTATAGTACATTACTATCTTCATAATTCTTCTCCAATTTACTTATAGACTATTTTATAATTTCTATAACAAAACCGTATCCCTTACTTGTGATACGGTTCATTCTTCATTATTCTAAAAGCTCTATAGATTTGTTCTAAAAGCATTACTCTAAATAATTGGTGTGGAAATGTCATTTTAGAAAAGCATAGTTTATAATCTGCTCTTTTTATTACTTCTTGTGATAATCCAAGACTTCCACCTATTACGAAAGTAATGTTTGAATTTCCCATAACTCCACAATTCTCTATGTATTTTGAAAACTTCTCTGAAGTTATTTCATTTCCTTTTAAATCCATTGCAATCACATGCATATTATCTTTTATCTTTGAAAGTATTAATTTACCTTCTTTTTCTTTTATCTGAAGTTCTTCTTTTTCAGATGCATTATCTGGCGTCTTCTCATCAGGAAGTTCTATTATTTCTAATTTGCAGTATCTACTTAATCTCTTTGAATACTCATCAATAGCTTGTTTTAAGTATTTTTCTTTTAACTTCCCTACTGAAATAACTGTTATATTCATCTTTTCTCCTCCTAGGCATTACTACAAATAATATTACCATAAAACTTTGAACTATTCTAAAAAATAAAAGGCCATGCAAACTTAATATTTTGCATAACCTTAGTCTTATTTCTATATAATAAATTCAAATTAAATAAAAAAGGGAGTAAAAACTCCCTCTTGAAAAAATTCAATTCTATAGCATATGCATTGCAGCTCCAGTAAAGAAAGGTATTAACCAAATTACCCAAACTACTATACTAAATTTGTGGAACTTAGTCATCATATTTCTATCTTTCTTAATAAGGACTATAGTAGCCCAAACAGCATGTACTAACATTAATATTAAAGCTGCTGCTCCAGTAATTGTGTGGAAACTTAAATTTATTCCACCAGCTATCTTTTCCATTGCACCAGTTCCTGTAGTATCGCATATTAAACCTAAATAGAAAAATGCTAAATGCCATGGTTTTAAAGTCTTTTGTATCTTCTCAGACCAAACCCCTATACTATAAAATAATAGTGCTAAATTCATAAATATGATTGCTATAATTAATTCTTTTGACATTACTTTTATCTCCTCTTTCTGAACTATGTTCATATTATAATACTATTATATTATACTTACAATTCATAAATATTAATTTCTTAATAAGAAGACCTTATTTATTTTCAAAATTTAATAATTGCAAAGCAATACATTTAATAATAAATTTTATATAATTATTATTATTTGTTAAACTTAGATTTATAATAAAAAGTGAGAACATTTTAAAATGTCCTCACTTTTCAAAATTAAGCTATGTCTTAAACTAGTATTGATTTCTAGCTAGGTCTGAAGGACTAGCTAAGAATGAATATTTACCTAGAACAGTTCCTAAAATTAGTATCCTAATTCCTCATTTAAGAATATTACATGTATTCTATCTGGATTACTTTGGCTTCTTATTAGAGTATACTCTCTGCATATTTTTTCTGGACTCTTACAATCCATGCAAGTTCCTATCTTAGCGCAAGGTGTTTTCTTATCTAATCTCTTAGCATTAGTAGGTGCAGAAATTCTTCTATTTCTTTCTATAGCCTCTTCTAAATCACTAACAATTTTATTATATCCAGCCACAATTATAACTTTATCTGGTCCATAAAGCATGGCTGCAACTCTGTTTCCATTACCATCAACATTATATATTTCACCCTCTTCAGTAATTGCATTTGAACTTGCAAAATAAACATCTGCCGAAAATGATGCTCTATATATATTTTTAATATCCTCTGGTTTTAATCCTTCTTTGTATCTATCTAAAAATTCATATCTTCCGCTTCTAAGGTGTTCTATAACTCCCGCTTCAAATAATGACATAGAGCCTCCACAGGCTACTACATCCCCTTTATTAGTTAACTCTTCAATCTTATTTATAAGTTCTTCTCTTGAATTAACTAAATATCCGTTCATTCTATTTGCTTCTAAAGCTTTTATAGTTTTATTAATTCTACATTCTCTTAGCCACAAAACATTTTTATCCATAATACAAACCACCTCTAAATAGATTAATATTTAAATTATATCACAATAAAACATCCTAAAAATATATAAAAAAATAGGTAGACTAAAGTCTACCTATTTCAAAAGTGAAATTATTTTCCACAACATTTCTTATATTTTTTTCCGCTTCCACATGGGCAAGGATCATTTCTTCCAACTTTAACTTCTTCATTTCTTATAGTTTTTGAATCTCTGTATCTTAATTGAATTTCTCTTCTCTTTTCTCCTGAGAATATAGAATCCCATTGAGGTAAGTTGAATAAGTAATCTGCTTTTGCATCTAACATATTGTAGTATAAGCTTTCGAAGTCTATATCAAATGCTAACTCTGTATCGCTCTCAACTTTCTCTAAATCATATGGAGTTTTTAAACTATCGTTTATTCCATCTATAAATCCCATTACGAATTCTTCTGTTGTACCATATTCTTTTGCTAAATCAGCAATTGTAGCTTTCTTAACTTCTGTATGATTAGCTAATAAATCTTTATATATTCTAGTTTCTACATCACTATATTCTTTCCAGAATGCAGCTTCTCCCTTAACCTTAACATATTCTACAACCATGTCTGTCCATTGCTTATATAAACTCATACTTCCTTCTCCTTTTTTAATCAACTCTATATCAAAATTATAATAATTTAGACAATGTTTTTCAATATTTTACTAATTAATAAATATATAAATATATATTTTTAATACATCTGAAATCATTTGTTTACACTTTTTTACAAAACAACCTACTTATTTATCTTTAAATTAGGTATATCTTCTTTTGAGAAAGGTTTACTAATATCAAAATTACCACCTAATGAATTAATCATTTGATTATCAACAAGTATATTAATCTTATTAATACTTGGTATTTGAGTTATTGTTGCTGCTATTCCCTCTAAAGCCGCTTGTTCTTTGGCTAAGCTCATATTAACAACAGCTTCTTTACTTAAATTTATAATTGATATATCATCTTTTATATCAAAAGATAATAACTTTGTATCTTTAGGTAATATAGGTGCTAAGCTTCCCTTCTGAGATGGTCCTTGAATAAGTGCTTGAATTAAATATTGCCCTAGAATTTCATCACCATCTACAAGAATTTCTTGTTGTTCTATTTTAGGATGTGCTTCATCCTTAGTACCATCAAAATATAAAGATAAATCAATATCACCTATCAAATCATTAGCTATTGTTTTTACCCTCTCATTATTGTTAGCTGCTAATTTGTCTACTTTTATGTTGTTACATCCAACTAACAAAAAAGATGATAGAATTAATAAAATCATCCCTTTTTTCATATAAATTCCCCTTACTTAAAAACTTATATAACTACTTGGCTTATGTCTATCTGCTAACTTAAGCTCTAAATCTTTCCCTATATTAATTTTATGTGCATTTAACACATTAATAACAGCTTGTTCAGCTAATTCTGGCACATTATTAGTATTGCTTAGATGACCTAATATTATTTTTCTATATTTATCAGTTTTCATAATGTCAACGATAGCTTTTCCACAATCTTCGTTAGACAAATGTCCAACTTCACTAAGTACCCTTCTTTTTAAGTCATAAGGATATGGTCCAAACTTAACCATTTGAACATCATGATTTGATTCTAATAAAATCACTTCAGATTCTCTAATATTTCTTAATATTTCCTCTGTAAATGTTCCTATATCAGTTGCAATACTTGCACTTTTGCCTTTGTGTTTTATAGTATAGCCTGTAGAAGCCACAGAATCATGTGGAGTATTAAATGACGTTATGTCTAAATCATTTAAACTCATTGTACTTCTTTTAGGCATAATTTTTATATTCTCTTCTTTTATTTTTCCTAGGGATTTCTCCATGGCTTTCCAAGTAAGCTCATTTGCATATATAGGTATATCAAATTTTCTTGATAATATACCTGCACCCTTTATATGGTCACTATGCTCATGAGTTATGAAAATACCATCAATCTCATTAGGATTTTGCCCTACTGCTTGTAAGCCTTCTATTATTTTCTTGCCTGATAACCCTGCATCTACTAGTATCTTTGTCTTTTCTGACCCTACTAATATGCTATTACCACTACTTCCGCTGTATAGTGAGCAAAAAATCATATATTTCCCCCATTTTTTGTTCTTATTTTCTGATTATATCAGCACCAAGCATTCTAAACTTCTCTTCTATATGAGGATATCCTCTATCTATATGCTCAATGCTTGTTATTTCTGTAACTCCATCAGAAATTAATCCGGCAATAACCATTGCAGCCCCTGCTCTTAAGTCAGTAGCTTTAACAACAGCTCCTGTAAGTTTATCTACGCCATCTATAATAGCTGATCTTCCTTCAACCTTTATAGTTGCACCCATTTTTTTAAGTTCATCTACATGCTTATGTCTGTTTTCCCATATAGTCTCAACTATTATGCTTCTACCCTGAGCTGAGGCTAATAGTGTACACATTGGTTGTTGTACATCTGTTGGGAATCCTGGATATGGAGCAGTTTTAATATTTACTCCTTTTAATTCTCCATCAACATAAACTCTAACACTATCGTCTCCCTCTTCTACTTTAGCTCCCATTTCTAAAAGCTTAGCTGAAATTGATTCTAAGTGCTTTGGTATAACATTTTGGATTGTTACATCTCCTCTAGTAGCCGCCGCTGCTATCATAAATGTACCAGCCTCTATTTGGTCAGGAACAACGCTATAGTTGCATCCTTTTAATTCTTTAACACCTTTAATTCTTATAACATCTGTTCCAGCGCCTTTAACATTAGCACCCATAGCATTTAAGAAGTTCGCTACGTCAACTACGTGTGGTTCTCTTGCTGAGTTTTCTAATACAGTAGTACCTTCTGCTAATGTTGCTGCTATCATAAGATTGATTGTAGCTCCAACACTTACAACATCAAAGAATATATTTGTTCCTACTAATTTTTCAGCCATTATATTTACAGCACCATGCTCTATTGAAACCTTAGCTCCTAATGCTTCAAATCCTTTTATATGTTGGTCAATAGGTCTAACTCCTATTGGACATCCACCTGGAAGTTCAACTTTAGCCTCTTTGAAGCGTGCTAAAAGTGCACCTATAAAATAATAAGAAGCTCTCATTTTTCTTACATCATTTCCACAGGCATTAACTGTTTTTATATCTTCTGCATTTATTTTTAATGTATTGTTATCTAACTTTTCAACACTACATCCTAATCCTTTAATTATTCTTTCTAAGCAATGTACATCAGCTATGTCTGGTACATTATCAATAATACATTCACCTTTACTAGCTAGTATAGCCGCCGGTAATATAGCTACGGCCGCATTTTTAGCGCCGTTTATATCTATAGCTCCCTTTAAAGCTTTACCACCATTTATAATTAATCTATTCATACAATTCACCCTTGCTAATTTTTTATATGTATACAATTACCATTTTCTTCTTTTTTTATTCTTGTTTAGTTAATTTTTTAATTCCATCTAACCACATTTAAACTGGCTAAACGGTGAAATTTAAAGTATTACTCATAATTTTCATTATATCATAATAAGCCAATATTTAAAGATTTTTTTTATTCATTACTTTTAAAATTTAACCAATCCATATTGTCTAAAAATACTTTTTATTCTGAAATTTCTCTCTTATTATTTTTTTTAAAAATTCTATATGTTATAATTTATAACAAAGTTTGTATTTATTTGGAACAAACTAATATTCAAGAGAGGTTTTGTTATGAAATATTATTTAGTAGCATTGTTCGACGAGGAATCTTGTAAATCCCTTGAATCACTTCAAAGAGGCTTATTAAGAAAATATAAATTACCAAGAAATCATATAAGTTTACACATTCCTCTTGAAACAATTGACAACCCTAATCTAGATAAACTAGATGAAGTGGTTCTTAAACTAA
This sequence comes from Clostridium perfringens, assembly GCA_034421775.1. Taxonomy (GTDB): domain Bacteria; phylum Bacillota; class Clostridia; order Clostridiales; family Clostridiaceae; genus Sarcina; species Sarcina perfringens_B. The sequence goes on from WNVL01000008.1 coordinate 167,843, forward strand.
TTAAACCTTATAAAAAATTTAGGATAGAGTTGACTGGTAGTGTTGAATTTAATGAAAGTACTAACAAAGCTCTAAACTTACAAATTGAAAACAAAGGTTATATAAAAAAAATGCATAGATTATTTAATGACATGTTAAAGTTACATGGTTTTAATATTAGAGAACGTATAGATTCACCTCTATATATTCCTATAAATAACACTAACTTTAAAGAACATCATAAAAAGAATAATGCACAACCTACTGTTTTTAATTTAAGAGAATCTTCTAAGAAAAACATATTAAAAATTTCTAAAATAGAGCTTTGGAGATTTCAAAATAACAAAAGAGAAATCCCTGTAAAATCATACGATCTAAGAAATTACTAAATAGTTCATATTATGTTTATTTATATTAACATTTTTATAGCATATATATAATTACCTTAGGTTAAAATAATTGTAAATTAAACATTTCGTAACTTTTTAGATTTGTATTCGTTTTCTAATCTTTTCAATTGTGAAAAGATTCTGTAAAATTAACTAGTAAGCATTTTTTGCTTAAGAAGATAGGGGGATATACTCATGGAGTTAGATAATTTTTTTATTCAACAAGATAAGTTTAACAAGGAACTTGTTATCGATAATAATTTAAGTACATATAAGGTTACTACTAGAATGTACTTAGCACTTCAAGTTAAGATAAGCGAATTAGCAGATGAAACAAAATGTTTTATTTATTGGAATGATAATAATAAATCTAGAGTTTCAAGACAATTACTTTTAGAAAAATACATCGATTGTTTAAAACAAATCCTTACTATAGGCTTAAATAAAAATTATACTTGCTTAAAGACACTAATAGTTAAACCAAATGATTATTGTTTAAGCGATCAATTTTTAACTTTACTTATAGATGTAAATGACTTAATAATATCTCCATCTATTGATCACTATAAAACATTATTTGAAGATTTTATAAGCTTAGGAATAAGTTTAGGTTTTTCAATAAATCAAATAGAAGAAAATTTTTTCAAAAATGATTGTTGTAAGATAGCTCTCTAAAATTTAGAGAGTTATTTTTTTTTATTTTGGAATACTAAGCTTGAGGTGATTTATTATGCTTGGTATTATTTTAGCAATTATTTCAGGTGCAGCTATGAGTATCCAAGGAGTTTTTAACACAAGAGTTTCAGAAAAAATAGGAGTATGGGAAACCAACACCATAGTACAAGGATCTGCTTTTGTTTTAGCTCTATTAATTATGCTTATGTTAAGAAGTGGAAACTACTCTGAGATTCGCTCCGTAAATAAAATATATCTCTTAGGCGGGGCTATTGGAGTTGTTATAACCTATACTGTTATGGCTGCTGTAGGAAGTTTAGGACCAACCTTTGGTATATCTATAATTTTAATATCTCAACTCCTAACAGCAGGGATCATTGATGCCTTCGCTCTTTTTGATACTGAAAAAATCAGATTTGCTGCACACAACTATCTTGGAATTATAATAATGATAATAGGAATTATCATTTTTAAATGGAAAAGTTAATACATTGTCAAAATCATACTCCCATTCATATATTATAAAATAATAAATAATATGGGAGTATTTATTATGTTTTCATTAAAACAAAAATTGGATAGCAATCTAAAAATTTATATAAATCGCTCTTATTATACTAAGTATCGAGTTCTAATCAAATGTAAGAAGTTTATGAAAGATATGGTAAAGAAAATGCCTCAATTAAAAGGTACTATTGTAAGAGAAATTGAATCATTAAATTTGATTTGCGCTATTCTTACGCCAAAAGCCATTAATAGATTAATTGAATATCCTGAAATAGAATTTATTTCTTTTGATGATCATGCTATGCTCTGTGGTCTTAGCATCGGAACAGCAAATAGACTTCCTTCTAATAAGTCTTTTAATTTTACTGGCAAAAATATATCTATAGGATTAGTTGATAGTGGTGTTTATCCTCATCAAGATTTATTGAATCCTAAAAATAAAATAGACATGTTTTTAGATTTACTAAATAACTATTCTTATCCTTATGATGACAATGGTCACGGAACAGCTCTAAGTGGAATTATATGTGGTAGTGGTTATTCTTCTAAATTTGTCTTTAAAGGTATTGCAGAAAACACTAAAATTTCTTGTATTAAAGCTTTTGATGCTACTGGCAAAGGATATGTCTCAGATATATTATTTGCTATTCAGACTCTTATATATCAAGAGGACACCCCTATAAGAGTTTTATGCTTGCCATTTGAACTTACTAGCCATAATATTAGAATTTCAGATTATTTTAATGATATTTTCAAACTAGCTGTTAGTAAAAATATTATTCCTGTTGTTCCTTCTGGAAGCATAGAAGGAGATAACACTATTCAGGGCTTAGCATTATCTCCTTGGTGTATAACAGTTGGTGGTATAGACTCTACAAAGGCACCAACAACAACTTTTAAATTTTCTTCCTCTGGAAATTCTAATTTGAAAAAGCCAGATTTTTGTGCCGCTTGCGCTAATATAATGTGCTTAAACTCAGATAAGCAATATATCTCTGAGAAAAATGGCATAAAGCTATATCCTCATAAATTGGATAGTAGCTACACCGTTTTTCAAGGAACTTCTTTAGCTTGCGCCTACATATCTGGAGTATGTGCACTACTTTTAGAGTCTAAGCCAGAACTAAGCTATAAAGATTTATGTTCATTATTAAAAATAGCTTCTAACAATAAATATGAACTTCCTTCGAATTCTGTTGGAGAAGGAGTCATTGATTTATCATTCTTATTAGAAAATATATAATATTAATTTATATAATCTATAGGATTAATAGGATTCCCTTTATACCTCAATTCTAAATGTAGGTGAGGCCCAGTACTTCTTCCTGTACTACCGACTTTTGCAATAGTCTCACCTTTTTTCACTTCTTTTCCCGATTCAGTTAGTATCTCACTAGCATGCGCATATAAGGTTTCTGTGTTATCATCGTGTTTTATTATAACCATGTTTCCATATATATCATCATATCCTACAAAGCTTACTACACCGTTACAAGCCGCTTCTATAGGCGTTCCACTTGGCACAGCAATATCTACTCCTCTATGCCCTCCTCTGCTCTTTTCTCCAAAAATAGATGTTACAACGCCACCTCTCGTTGGATGTGATAAGAAAGTCATGTTAGAGTTAATAGGATCCTTTATTCCTTTGTAAACCTTAGTACTCTCTGCCTCTTTTAAAATTGATTCAGATATTACTTCACTACTTTCTTCTTTTCCATTTACAAAGGTCATTTTCTTTTTAATCTTTTTCTCCCCCTCTTTCCCATTTTCAACAGTATTATCACCTAAGTACTTATCATCTACTTTTACAACCTCTACAGCCGGCTCTATTGGTACAACCTCTTCTACTTCGGCTTCAACAGTTATTTCTACTAAAGGTTCATCTAGAATTTTATTACTTAACAGAATTTTAGATGAAATTTCATCAACTGAATTTATATCTTGAGATAAAACACTATTCTTTTTTAAATCCACTTTTGTATCAAAATTTACCGATTTAACTAAAACTCCACTTTCAGAAGCTTTTTTCACATATTTTTCTTTGATTTCATTTAAAACATCTTCTACAGTATCTGGATTATCTATATAACCTACCACATTATTATTTAAGGATAACTCATAGGCCTCAACATAAATATTTGCCATACAACTTACCCCTTCAACAACATATTCAAACTCTCCCTTTTCTGCATACAAAGAATTTGCAAACACCTCAGTTTTAACTGTAGAAAATAAAATAATTAAGGTAGAAAGAAAAACTCTAATAAAGTTTCTCCCCTCACCCTCCGAAATACTCATACTCAAAATTCTCCTTTTAATAAAAATTTTAGTTTAAAATTAAACACGTAAATTAATGTGCCCATTAAAATAAAATTTATTCATTCAAATAAAATATTTTTTATATTTTATAGGAGCTTACTTTGTTGTTATAGAAAAGACACTTTGATATAATTAAACATAGTCTAAAATTTTAAATCTTTAATTATTAGACTATTTATACAAAACTAGAAAGGTGGTTATTTCTTGAGTACTTTTATGTTAAAAAACTCAGCCACTAAATTTACTCCTGTTAGTAATGTATTCATAGAAGAATATATGCCTAAAGCTCGAGGGGAATTTATTAAGGTTTATTTGTTAATGATAAAGTATAGCTTTACGGGGGAACCTGGGGTTAATTCTTCAATTTTAGCAACAAATTTAAACCTATTAGAATCAGATATAATGAATGCTCTTAATTATTGGCATGAAGAAGGTGTTATTAAATTAGTTCCTATAGATAAAATGAATAACTTTAAAATAGAGTTTTTAGACTTATCGGAAGGCAATCATTCATCAAGTCAAAATTCTGTTGATTTATTATCTGCTCTTGATGAAAATAACACTAAGGATATGCTGAAAGATATAGAAAAACTTATATGTAGACCTTTATCAACAAAGGAAATGACTACTTATCTTTCTTGGCAAACAGAGCTTAATTTTTCCTCTGAGCTTATATTAATATTAATAGAGTATTGTGTATCTAAAGGAAAAAAAGATGTTAGATACATAGAAACAGTGGCTCTTGGTTGGCATAATGCTGGAATAAAATCAATAGAGGAAGCTCAAGCTTACATAACTAAAACAGAAGATAAATGGGTTAAAATAAGAAAAATTCTTAAGTATTTAGGAATACAAAATACTGAGATAATGAAGCCACAAGAAACTATGATGGAAAAATGGCTTCTAACTTACAACTTCTCTGTTGAGTTAATACTTAAAGCTTGTGATATATGCTTTGAAAGACTAAATAGGGCTGATTTTAAATATATAGATGGTATTTTAGCTAAATGGTTTAAAGACGGTATAAAAACACTTGATGATGTTGCTAAAAAGGATGTTAAAAAGCCATCAAACATCAAAAAACCATTTAATAAAAACAACTCTCAAATTCAAAAGAAACCAGCTAGAGAAGCAAACTTTACCCAAAGAGATTATGACTATGATTCCTTAGAAAAACAATTGTTAGGATGGGATACTGAATGATTAAAGGTTATAAAAGTCAATTGATGGATATGTACGAAAAAATCCGTCAAGAAGAAAAATCAAATCTAGCTAATAGACAAAAAGAAATAAAAGAAAAAATACCTCAAGTATTTGAATATGAAAGAGAAATAAGTAAGCTTTCTCTAAGACTTTCAATGCTTGCTTTAAGAAAGCATGAAAAGGAAACTTTTGAAAAACTAAGAAAAGAAATTGAAAATCTTAGAGATGAAAAAGATCAATTACTTGCTATGAATGGATATTCAAAAGATTATTTAGATATGCATTATAAATGTGAAAAATGCAAGGATACAGGATATATAGGTGTTGAAAAATGTGTTTGCTACAAAAGAAAACTTGTAGAAATATACTATGAGAACTCTCATATGGCAGACGCTTTAAAATTAAATAACTTTTCAAAATTTGATATAAATGTTTTTTCTTCTATAAACAAAGGAAATGAAAAGTATTCTCCAAGAGAAAATATGCAAATCATTATAGATAAAATGATTAATGGATACATTCCAAAATTCAATAGACATAATGAAAATATACTTTTCTATGGAAGTCCTGGTACTGGAAAAACATTTCTGACTTATTGCATAGCTAAAGAATTATTAGATAATGGATTTCTTGTAGTTTATAGAACTTCTGATGAGCTTATTAGAAATCTTAGAGAAATAAGATTTAATAATGATCACGAGTTAGAAGAATTGCTTATAAATTGTGATTTACTTGTTATTGATGATTTGGGAGCAGAGCAAATAACTGATTTTTCAACCACTGAGTTATTTACTCTTCTAAATAAAAAGATATTATTAAATAAAAAAATGATTATATCAACAAATTTAAATTTACCTGAGCTTAAACAGGCTTATGCAGAGAGAATAACTTCAAGACTACTTGGAAACTTTGTTCTATTTAAAACTTATGGAGATGATATAAGAATAAAGAAAAATCTTCAGAAAAGAAAAAATATCTCTTATCTTACTTAAAAGATAAGAGATACTTTTTTTGCATAAATAAATTAAATATCGAAATATTCTTTAAAAGAATAAAAAAGAACTTCAGTCAAACTGAAGTTCTTTGGAGCTGATGATCGGACTTGAACCGATAACCTGCTGATTACAAGTCAGCTGCTCTGCCAATTGAGCCACACC